>CAVVNU010000016.1:0-151203 GCA_963749725.1 Waddliaceae bacterium | reverse complement strand
AAGTCTGGGATTTTAACAAACTCTTTGTAAATTGTATTGATAAGACCTGGGGCACTGAGGTGTTTGCGGAAAGATAACGTCATCGCGAGATAGAGAAGGTAAAGGTTTTTAATGCCTCACAAGTTTACGAAACCTAATCTCGACTTTGCAAAATTTCGTGATACTCTTGGCTAACCAGAGCGCTCTAAAAAATAATTTGAAACACAGAACACAAAGACGCAAAGTGAAACAAAAATATTCTGTGCCTTTGAGTCTCTGTGTTTCAATTATTTAAATTTATCAGGAAGAGGTGTTTTAGCCCTTCCTGATAAATTGAATTAGCGCTTGATGCCTATAGGGATGTGGGGTTAGAAAGTTTTGCAAAGTCGAGCTAATTTTAAATTACCTCTAAAAAATCACTCAGTGGGAATTGCTGTAATAAATGATACTTTTGACCAAATGTTGTTTACCATTAAACTTACCCTGGTTTTTTTAATTATATTAAAAAAATTATCTATATGTAAAATAAAATATCGTGATTTTATCTTCTCTGCCGAAAACCATTTCCTTTAGGGGGGGATGTAAGGCGTTTGTGTTAAATTCGCTTTTCATGCTATACTTTTCCTATCGTTCGAGGTCGGGAAGACCTTCTCTGTAAAGCGGACCCAGTGTAAGTGAAACGATTAAAATGTTCACTGGTCGGAGGAATCTGTAGAAATCCGCAAGGTAGTACTACCCTATTAATCATAGGAATCACCTTCCTTTAGGTGGGTGAGAATGTCAAAATCAAAAATATACCGCTCGCATTTCAAAATTCGGGATTTTGGCTTTGAGAAAACTTTCGTGATTGAACGATCGCAAGCCGCTTAATATTAATCAATATTGAGCGGCTTGCGATCGCCCGATCAAGAGGTTTTCTCAAAGCCAAAACCCTAAATTTTGAAATGCGAGCGGTATAAATGAATTGTTTCACTGAAACACCCGGAAAAACGAGCCGGTGATTGCTAAATTTATCACGATTGTGTATTTTAAATGCTTCGTGATTGCAATAAGAAAAAAGTTTGAAAAATAATACAGTGAAATCTTATGAAACTCCCATTATCTTGGATTCAAGAATTTATTGAATTAAGCCTTCCTCCCCATAAAATTGCAGAGATGTTAACGTTGGCCGGCCTGGAAGTTGACAGTTATGCACCATTTCCCTTGCCTTTTGAAAACGTTGTTGTAGGAGAGGTGATAGAAGTTGAACAACACCCCGACGCTGAAAAATTATGCGTTGCAACAGTTTCAGATGGAGAGCAGACTTATCAGGTTGTGTGCGGCGCCTCTAATTGCCGGCCCGGTTTAAAAACGGCATTTGCCAAAATAGGTTCAGTTTTAAAGGACGAAAACGGAAAGCCGCTTAAGATAAAAAAGACTAAGCTGCGAGGGGTAGAGTCTTTTGGCATGCTCTGTGCTGAAGATGAGCTTGGTCTAGGTGAAAAATCAAGCGGAATTATGGAGTTTGCCGATCATATTAACGTAGGTGCGGATATTTCGGAAATTTATGGCGATATCATTTTCGATATTTCGTTAACGCCGAATCTCAACCATTGCGCAAGCGTAATGGGAGTGGCAAGAGAGTTGGCTGCCGCAATTGAAAAAACAATTTCCAAACCTGTTGTGCAAGTTCTTTGTGATGAAAGCCAATTGATCGACTCCATGGTGTCTGTAGAAATTAAAAATGTTGAAAAATGCCCAAGATATGCTTGTCGATTGATAAAGGGTGTAAAGGTTGGACCTTCTCCGGAATGGCTGCAAAGAAAGTTAATTGCTTGCGATCAACGCCCGGTCAATAATGTCGTTGACGCAACGAATTTAGTTTTGCTTGAACAAGGCCACCCTTTGCATGCGTTCGACTTTGACTCATTGGCAGGCCGGCGAGTTATTGTGCGCAGAGCCGAGAATGGAGAAAAATTTGTCTCTCTTGATGAAAAAGAACGCTTGCTCTCTGATGATGACTTAATGATATGCGACAGCGAAAAACCTGTAGCGATAGCGGGTGTAATCGGCGGGCTTAATTCAGAAGTAAATAGTGAAACGCAGAATGTACTGCTTGAGTCCGCCTACTTTGAACCCGCGGGAATAAGGCGAACATCGAAAAGATTGAATTTGCAAACAGAGGCTTCCCGCCGGTTTGAGAGAGGGGCAGACCCTAATCAAGTCTTGGAGTCATTAGATCGAGCCGCCGTACTTATTCAAGAAATTTGCGGCGGAAGTATTTGCAGCGGGATCATCGATCAAAAAGAAAAAGATTTTTCTGAAAAAGAGGTTGTTTGCCGTCTTTCAAGGGCAAATGCTGTTCTTGGCACGCATATTGGAATGAGCGAAGTAGAAAGCATTTTTTTGCGATTGGGATTTAGTGTGCGGTGGGATGGAAAAGATGTTTTTACTTTGTCAATTCCAACTTATCGGGTTGATATCGAAGAGGAAATTGATCTTATAGAAGAAATTGCCAGGATTTATGGATTCGAAAACATTCCTAAGCCGCTTCCTAGTTATCGATCTTCGGATCTACCTCATGCTCCCATCTTTTTATTTGAACGCGAGATTCGTTCCAGGCTTATTTCCGCCGGATTGCAAGAGTTTTTAACATGCGATCTTATTGGGCCCAAGCTAATTGAAACGATTAATAACCCGGTAATGCCTGAAGAAAATGTAGTAAAGGTGCTCAATCCGACATCGGTTGAACAATCCGTTTTGCGCACATCTCTTTTGCCGGGGTTGCTGCATGTAGCTAAACACAACTATGACCGCGAGTGCCATCACGTAAGCGGTTTTGAAATTGGCCGTGTTCATTTTAAAGAAGAGGGTCAGTTTCGTGAACAGTCGATGGCTGCGATACTATTAATGGGAAATCGAAATCCAAGCCACTGGGAAAGAAAAGAGAATGAAATTGATTTTTTTGATTTAAAGGGAATCATTGAAGCGTTGTTTCACGAAACCGGCATACAGTCGTTTACAATGAGAAATCGGTCTGTTTCACATTTTCATCCGGGGCGTCAGGGGACTGTGTTTGTAGAAGATTTGGAAGTAGGAACAATGGGAGAGCTGCATCCGTCGATCATTCGTCAATTAGATGTGCCCAAGAAAATTTATTATGCAGAAATTGATCTGCATTTGCTTTATCGTGTTAGAAAAACGGAATTTGTTATGCGAGACATTCCGTTCTATCCTGCATCTGATAGAGACCTTACAATGACGATTAAAGAGTCTCAATCTCTTCAAAGTGTGTTCGATTGCATTGATTCTGTAAAATCAAGACTTTTAGAAAAAGTTTCATTGATCGATATCTACCAAGGTAAGCAAGTCGGAGAAGGAAACAAAAATATTACATTGAGATTTGTCTATCGAAATTTAAAAAAAACAGTTTCTCAAGAAGCTGTTGATGCGGAACATGCACGCATCACATCGCAAATTGAGTCATGCATTAGGAGGTAATTATGCGTCAGGTGGTCATTATTGGATTGTCGCTGGGAATAGCATTAAGTGTCACAAGTTGTGCAAGGCATGCTTCTCAGCAGTGGTGTTCTCAAGAAACTGAAACATTAAGCCAAGCGTACATTCACAAATATGGTCTTCAAGTACCTAAAAACGAGTGGAAGAATCGAGGGCAAAATGGCCAGGTTGTTTCAACTTTGAAGTCCGGAGTCGTTGTATCTAAAAATTATAAAGACGGGTTTTTAGAAGGTGAAACAACCTATTCATTTCCTCACAGCGGTGCAATTCAGAAAGTAGAATTGTATAGTGCAGGGCGTTTGACACTGGAAACAGAAAATTATCCAACGGGAATTAAGAAAAAACAAATTGAGTATGCTTCCCCAAAAAGAAAAAAAGTGACAGTTTGGTATGACAACGCATCTCCCCATTATTATGAAGAATATAACGATAGCCATCTTATTGAAGGCGAGTATTACACAACTCATCATCAAGCAGAAGCTCGTGTTGACCAGGGAAATGGAAAGCGAATCAACCGTGATGAATTTGGTGTTATGCAGTCAGAAGATAAGATTATGCATGGTGATTTAGTTATGAGAACAATTTTTTATCCAAACGGAGCGCCAAAAGAAGTGATACCTTACTCCAATGGCGTAGTCAGCGGTCGGAAAAAAACCTTTTTGCCGGGCGGTGAACCAAGTACTGTAGAAGAATGGGAAAATGATCACCGCCAGGGGATAACGTTAGTATTCCAGAATGGAGAAAAAATAGCCGAAGTTCCTTATATTAATGGGCAAAAGAATGGAATTGAGCAAAGGTATCGAGATGGTCAATTTATCGTTGAAGAGCTCACATGGAGAAATGGCCGGAAGCATGGCCCCTGTTATCGTACAGTTGGCGAAACTACAATTATTGAATATTTTATTAATGGAAGAAAAGTACCCAGGGTTGAGTACGATCGTCAGATGAATCATCTTATCAAATAACTTATTTTGAGAAGAATGCGGGATAAAATTGAAGAAAAATAGCAGAACCATCTGAAAAAACAACCCTTATTACTGTGAGAACCTGTTTTAAAGTCAGAATTTTTAGAGATTTTAAACAGGTTCTGAGAAATCCAGAATAGATATAAAAGATCTATTTATACCGATCGTATTTCAATGTTTCAAAAAGAGATTTTGTGGCCATTCCATTCTTCATTTAGGAGTTGTGTGAAGGTTTTACTTTCGCTATCTAATTGATACTGTTTTTTGACAACTGGATGTTGGTTTGCATCAAACAGTATAACGCCGTTATATGAGTCTCCCAGGTCTTGATGATAGATTTTTTGAAATGACACTAAAATTCCATGAGCGGATGTCGTGGTGCATTCGCGGCAAATACCGTTTTTAAAAGTGTAATTTTCGAATAATATGATTCTATCATCTTGATTGCGGATTACGCAATGCAGGGTGTTTTCTGATTCTTTTATTTTTTCTTTTTGCCATGCAGTTTGATTGATTGTTGATAAAGATCGAAAATCAAATAATTGAGAGTCATAGATAATAGAATCGAGTTTTTCGTTATTGTATTTCTCAATCGAAATCCATTTTTTGTATGGATCTGCAATAACTTTATATGTTGAAGAGCCTTGAGGGTTATGACAAAAAGAGGTTCCAAAAGGAATTCCTTTTTTCCAGAAATAATCTTTGTAAAATTGAGGCATACTAAAATTTTAACACATAAAAAATGTAGGCGTCAATTGGATTCAATATCGTACAGGTGTGTTCGTGTGAAATAATAATTTGAGTTCATTCTGCTATATCATTTCATGCTCTTCAATTTTTTTTTGAGGGTACAAGGTACCGTATGAAAATACTACCCATTTTAGTTGTTCTACAAATCTGGGCTTCATGGAATGGACTTGCTACAATTTTGTTTTTGAACACGAGCGGTATAAGTTAGCTGGCATGAAAATAGCATAGTCAGTCACAAATAATGTAAAAAGGGAGGGGGAGAAATGAGAAAAGAAAACTTAAAAAAGAAGTTAGACGAACTAGAGGTTATTCACCAAGTGTTGATAAGTGAATATGTGTCTATAGATCAAATATTGAGAGCAATAGGATTCTCTGGAGGAATGGTTTCGTTGAAGGAAGTGGCAAAAGAACTATTGAAAAACGATCAGAGTATAAATTCTGAGAAATGAATTAAAGTAAATTTTACTAGGAAATTTTCTTCTTTATTTAAGATTTATCGAATCTTAATCTTACATTAATGTTTCGATGTTTAAATAGCGGCTTAATGAATCAGCAATTTTTGAGCTGTTAAATGATTCAGTAGATTTATCTTTAATATTTAATACCTTTCTAAATTTAAAGATTATTTTCAAAAAACATTCTATTCCCGTAGAAGGTCCCTCAAAATTGACATTAGTTGTTTTTTTTGAGGGGTTTTTTTTATGCGAACCCCAAAGAGGGGAGACGGCGGCAGGAAACACCTGTAGGAAACTGCAAGGAAGTACTAATCTGTGCACTATAAGTTCAGGAGTCCTCTTCCTTTAAGAAGGGGAGGAGGTCGACAGAGACCAATATTGCCGGCATTAGGGCTTTCAGAGGAAATCCAGGTAAATTTTAATTTTTTTAAATCGATATATTCAATTGTGGCATCGTGATTGCATCATCCCTCATGATTGAACAGGAAACAGAGTTGCTTTTTCATTACTTAAAAAATTAAAAGGTTGGAGGTTTAAAATGAATGAATTGGAAATACGAAGAAAAATTGCCTACCTTGAATTTGCCAATGATCAAATTGCCTCAGAGATCGAAGAGATCGATGAAATGATGAAAGTGTTGGGTTTTACATATGGCTTGGAAACGGTAAAAGAAACTGCTTGGAATCTCTATGAAAATCTGTTTGATACAGATAGATCTGATGCATAGTTGAAAGATCGAGAAATTCTCTATATAATGATTGTTGTTTTACTTAGAACCTGTTCAAAACCTCTGAAAAGTGCAAAAAGCACTTTTCCAGAGATTTTGAACAGGTTCTTATACCGGTCGTGTTTCAAAATCAGGTTTTTTCAAAGCCAAAATCCCAAATTTTGGAACACGACCGGTATAATAGAAGGTAAATCTTATTTTATTCTGACAGGGTGTAATAAATGGGACAAAAGTTAAAAATGTGGGATGCACATTCAAATTGGATGGATGCAGAAAAAGAATGGGATGACGGAGCAAAAAAGGTTGAGAATGATTTTCCTGTCAAAAGGTTGAGAAGCCTGCCAAACATGCCGGGAATTACTGAGGATACACAAAAAAATCTTAAGTGGAAAAGCTTTAAGTGGATGTTGACAAAAGACCGCAAGAATGAAATAAAGAAGGGGTTTTTAAAACATCCTATTAAATATGGTTCAAGATATTTAAAATCTCTAATAAAAGATCAATCATACAGAAGGGATGATGATTTTTTCCTCTATGGTATTGATTCTGTTGATCAATTTAAAACTCTTCTTAGAGAAGACGACACGCTATTTGTTTTGGGGTTTTCCTATTGCCATAAACCGTTTGAGTGTCCTTCTAAAAGATTTACCGACGAATGTATTCATGATCCTGAACATCCTGTTTGCCGCCAATGTTTTATAGGAAAGGCGATCAATGCTCTTCCTGAACATCATGCAATTCCATTGATTATCCCCACAGTTCATTATGTTGGCGGTAAAATATTCGATATTGTTCATCAATATCCGGATAAAAAAGTAATTTTTGTCATTACAGCTTGCGAAATGACTCTAAAGATGTTTGGCGACTTTGGAAATATGATTGGAATTCAAGGAATTGGTGTCCGATTAGACGGACGTATTTGTAATACAATGCGTGCTTTTGAGTTGTCTGAAGAAGGAATTAAGCCGGGTTTGACAGTTGTTGCAAAAACGACTAAAGAGCGCATCTTAGATTTGATAAAAGCTCGCAGACTATACTGCTCGTAATTGAACGATCGCAAGCTGTTTATATTCATCGAGCGGCTGCGATCGTTCAATCAAGGGAATTTTCTCATTTCCAAAATCCTGAATTTTGGAGGTGCAATGCAGGTTTATGCAAAATCAACTTTGTTATTTTATGAAAAATTCAGGCTAATCTTTTTGGTAATGGTGTTTGCGCCGAAAAGGTTTGTGTGCGTGCTGAAGCTCTATAGATCTTAATTTCCCATTTTCTTCACAACTTGTTTGACAGCAGCCTTTATGTTGCTTAATACAATCTTTGCAGCTGATAAAAAGTGTATTGCAATCCATGTTGGCGCAATTGTAATAGTCATCGGTTAATGTTTTGCAAAAATGGCATGTGGAAATAACAGGGGTTTCTTCTTCGCTTATTGGAACAGTCAATCTGTCGTCAAAAACAAATAACTTTCCTAACCAATGTTTGGATCCCACTTCATGACCATAATTAATGACTCCGCCCTCGAGTTGATAAACTTTATCATAGCCTTTATTCTTTAAAATAGAAGAATAGAGCTCGCACCGAATTCCTCCCGTACAGTACATCATGACAGGGGGTTTTGCATCCCCGTGCCTTTCCTCCAGCTGATCCGCATATTTTTCAAATTCGCGGAAATTTTTACATGGAGGCAGTTCAGCGCCGTTAAAATGACCGACTTGAGTTTCATAATCATTGCGTACATCAATTAAAAGATATTTATTTCCATCTTCAAGCATCTCTTTCCATTTTTCCGGTGCAATATGGTCGCCCCTTTTCGTAAAGTCGATGTGCTGCTCGCAGCCTACCAAATTTTTTCGATATTTTACAGTTTGTCTTGGAAAGACTTGTTCATGCCATAAATCTACTTTATAACGGATATCTTTAAATACAGTCTTTGTGCGCATCCATTGAATATAATCTTGCGCATCCGCCTCGGAAGCGCACATTTGACCATTGATTCCTTGTTCTGAAATGTAAATTCGAGAAGTAATGTCTCTATTTTTAAAGAACTTTTTGTGCTGAATAACCTCTTGACGAGGTTCATCTAAGCGGGTGATTAGGTAAAATGCAAGTACATGATATCTGTTCATGGCGCTAATTATAGGTGGAAATTCCTTTTTGTTCAATCCATTCAGACCAACTGATGCTAAAATCCGGGACCTCTTTACAATACTCATAAAAATATCGAATAAAATGGGTGCGCTTTATGATAGTGTCCTTTTTCCAGTTGTCTGTTTTAGCCTTTGATACTCTAAATAAATTCGAACCGCCTAATTTGTGCTGTCTTTTGATAATTGTTTCTAAACTATCTGTTGAGGCATTTTGCATGATATCGTGCATTGTTAAAAATGTCGTGGTACGACCTCTTCCTGCAGAGCAGTGGAAATGAATCCATAGGTCTTTAGGCTGCTGCCGATACCATGCAATGAAATCGTCTACTACTTTATCTTTAGGCCTGCGGTGATCTGTAACGGCAAACCGCTTATACTGCAATCCTGTGCCGGCCACAATCTTTTTCTCTTCGCTTACTTCTTTCACAAGGAATGGCACCGGGTATTGGCGATCATAAAATAAAAAAGTTATATTGCGTTGACTTAAGTCATGAATAAGTTCTTTTTCATGTTGAATTGCTTGCTCGGTATTTTTTTCTATATCTCCCCAGTTGTGGTCGCGATACCAGGTAATGGCATTGTAATTTAGAAAGGCGTGAGGTTCTTGCCGAAGGTCGACAATCATAATACGATCAGATGGAATTTGAGCGATCATTTTTTCCAGCCCTTCCTTGCTGAACTGTCCGCTTCCTGATGTGTTAAATGGAGTCATATGGAAATTTTTTGGAATTGCGTGCTGATTACGACTATTTAAGATCAAAAGATAAGAATATTTTTTTGTAAATAAAGGATAAAGATATGTAAAAAACAGTACAAAAAATAAAATTATAAAAATAAATGATTTATTCATAGAAAAAAACTCTCCGATTGTGAGAACATTATAGCATAATCATGAGATGTTTAAAAGGAGATACCATCATTATGTCTGAAAATTTATGCAGTTTTAATGACAACAATTTTGAATCTGAAATCGCTCAGGGTGTAACACTTGTGGACTTTTATGCAGATTGGTGCGGACCATGCAGGATGATGGAGCCTGTTATTGATGAGCTAGCAGAAGAACTATCAGGAAAAGCCAAAATTGGAAAATTGGATATTGAAACTTCTCAGAAGACAACATCCTCTTATAATGTGACATCTATACCTACTATGATCCTTTTTAAAGACAGCGTTGAAGTTAAAAGAATAGTAGGGGTAAAAGATAAAGATTCTCTTAAAGAAATAATTTTGAGTGAAATCTAAAAACGAAATTCCATTTGCCGGTATGCCTCATAAATGGCGATGCCGGCAGATGTTGCCAAATTTAAACACCTTTTATCGGGCAGCATAGGCAAAGTGACAAATTGATCCGGCCATTTTGTCAAAAAGCGTTCCGGCAGTCCTTTTGTTTCCGATCCGAAAATCAACCAATCAGCATAATGATAGCGAATTTCCGAGTAGCTTTTTTTTGCATGGCTTGAAAAAAAATAAAAAGAATGATTTGTTCTATTCAAAGTTTCCTCTAAATCATCAATAACTTGAAGGTTTACACCTTCCCAGTAATCTAATCCGGCTCTTTTCAAGAAGCGATCAGATATTTGAAAACCTAGGGGAGCGACTAAATATAAGTCACTCCCGGTAACAGAACATGTTCGAACAATATTTCCTGTATTTTGTGGAATCTGCGGCTGATAAAGAACGACTTTTACCATTACGACTGCTTGCGGTTTTCTTGCGATTCTGTTTGAGAAGCTTCCTGAGAATTGGCTTTAATTAACTCAATTTCAAAAATTAATAGTGAATTAGGGGGGAAAGGGCCATTAACACCATAACCTAAATCAGGGTGTATAAAGAGCCGTCGAACTTCACCTTCTTTCATTCCAATAATCCCCTGTTTAAAACCGGGAATAGTTTGATCTAAAGAAAGAGTAACCGGGTTGTCCAAATCTTTAGTTGAACCGAATGTTTCTCCATTAATAAATGTGCCTGTATAATGAAGCATTGGAGAATTCCCTTTAGAAACAATTTCTCCGGCGCCTTCTTTTACAATTTCATATTGCAGTTTACTTGGTTCTATTTCTATAACAGTGTTTTTTAGTTTGTTTCCTGCTAAAAAATCGGATGCCTCGCGCAAATTGTTTTCTGAAAGAGCCATAAATGCTTTTGCTTGATACACCTGCAGTAATTGTTCATACTCTTTATCCGACATTGGAGCAGGTGCGCCTTGAGCGCCATCTCGTATTCCTTCGATAACCATGTGAAGGTCAAAGCTAAACCCGGGATTCTTAAGGTTTCTTCCAATAAAATGGCCAAATGCTTTGGATAATTGCCGGATTTCTTCTTGGTTATTTTCAGTTGCGCTAATCGCTTGCACGGATAAATCGGGTTTGACGTCTTCTGCTGACAGTGTTGCCGAGCACAAGATTCCAACTGCGTAACAAAGTATTTTCAGTTTCATAGTAGTAATTGCCTCCAATATTTGGACTAACTGACATGATTCGATATTTAAGATTGAAAGAAACTTCGGATCTTTGTCAATTTCACATTCAAAAGGGTTTATTTTTGAGAATCATTCTTTAGAAAATTTGCGGTGATCGATTGAAAGATAAAGATCTCTTAATTGATCATTTGCAACAGGACTTGGACACTCGTTCATCAAATCGTTTGCTCTTTGTGTTTTGGGAAAAGCAATGACTTCTCGTATATTATCTGTTTGCGCCATCAACATGATGATACGGTCGAGTCCTAGAGCTATCCCTAAGTGGGGAGGAGTTCCATATTGAAGTGCTTCGATAAAAAAACCAAATTTTTCTTGCTGCTCTGTTGAAGAAATTTTGAGTAAGTTAAAAACTTTTTGCTGCAAGCTTGGATCATGAATGCGCTGCGACCCGCCGCCGATTTCGTATCCGTTTAGAACAAGATCATATCCATATGAGCGTACTTTAAGAGGATCTGAATCTAAAAGATGAAGGTCTTCGATATGAGGTGAAGTAAAGGGATGGTGCAAACTTTCTAGGCGCTCGGCTTCGGCATCCCAACCAAAAAGAGGGAAATCTGTTACCCAAAGAAATTCTAATGAATTTTCAGGAATAAAATCACGATCGGAAGCGATTTTTCTTCTTAAGTGGTCAAGCCCTTGGTTGGCGAGGTTCAATTGATCGGCAATCATAAAAATCAGGTCGCCTTCATCGCTTTTCATTCGATTGACGAGCTCTTTTAGAAGCGTTTCAGAAAAGAATTTGACAATATTTGATGTTAATCCCGCAGATTGATGTTTCATCCATGCCAAGCCTTTAATTCCCAATCTTCCGACGAATGCTGTGTATTGATCAATTTCTTTTCTTGAGATATCAGCGCCGCCTTTGATGCAGATAGCTTTGACAGTTCCGCCATTTTGCAGCTGTGATTTAAATACAGAAAAATCGGATTGCCCGGCAATATCATCAATTGTTACAAGCTCCATTCCAAAACGAGTATCCGGGCGGTCAGTTCCAAATCGATTAATGCAATCCTGATAAGGAATTCGTCGAAAAGATGAAGGGATGTTTAAACCTAAACAATCATTAAAAATTTTCTTTATTAACCCTTCTATGATATTAAGAAGGTCTTCGGGAGTGCCAAAGCTCATTTCTATATCAATTTGCGTAAATTCCGGCTGGCGGTCAGCGCGTAAATCTTCATCACGAAAGCAAGGAGCAATCTGATAGTAGCGATCCATTCCTGAAATCATTAATAACTGCTTATAAAGCTGCGGCGATTGAGGAAGAGCATAAAATGTGCCCGGGTGAATACGAGAAGGGACTAAATAATCTCTTGCGCCTTCCGGAGTAGATTTTCCTAGAATAGGGGTGGAAATCTCAATAAATTCGTTCTCATTCATGTAATTGCGAGTTGAATGCATCGCTTGATGCCGAAGAATGAGATGGTTTTGAATTTTACCCCTGCGGATATCCAGGTAGCGATATTTAAGCCGAAGTTCTTCATTTGCCTCAATCAATTCGTCGCATATGGAAAACGGAGGTGTTTTGGCCTTTGACAGCACTTCCATTTCATGAACTTCTACTTCAACTTCTCCTGTTGCTAATTTGGCGTTTGTCATCCCTTCAGCTCTTGGGATGACGACTCCTTTTATAGAGATCACCCATTCCGAACGCAGTTTTTCGGCAGAAGAAAATATTTCTGCATGTTTTACCGGGTTGAAAACAAGCTGTGCGATACCAAATCGGTCCCGCAAATCAATGAAAATGAGACCCCCATGGTCTCGCCTTCTATGAACCCAGCCTGAAAGCGTAACAGATTTATTTATGTCGTTTATTCGTAGTTTTCCACAATCGTGCGAGCGTCTATAATCAAACATGTTTAAAGAAAAGTTTCCATTTTTTTCATCGCTTTTTGCAGTTCATTTGTGAGCTGTTGCGTATGTGTTATTGATGATTTAATTTTTTCGTGAAAGAATTGGGCTTCCAGTGGATCCTCAAATGGCTTGGATAGCTCAGTCCACACCTTGATTAGGTTGTCTTCCTCCAATTCAATTTGCAAGATTCGAGCTAGGTAGTTGAGAGGGACTTTTACGGCCCGGCCTTTTGCCATATTTTTTAGATCTGCATATCCTTGGTCAAGTTCTTGATCTCCGATAACTACAACAAACTTGGCGCCAATTTGATTGGCATAGCTCATTGACTTATTGAGTTTGCGTCCTGTTATATCCATTTGAGAAACAATATGATTCCGCCGAAGATCATGAAGGATTTTGAAACACGTATCTTTTGCACGCTCTCCAAGAGGAATCATAAAAAGCATCGTTTGCAAGGAATTTGGAAGAGGGGCTTTTTGTCGAATCATTGTTTGGATGATTCTTTCGATTCCTGTTCCAAACCCAAGAGCCGGCCGGTCGCTGCCCCCTAGTTCTTTGATCAAATGATCATAACGTCCCCCGCCGCCGATGCTGTTTTGCGCTCCAAGTTCGCTTGCTGAGACTTCAAATACTGTTTGATTGTAATAATCAAGGCCGCGAACAAGGCGGGGGTTGATTACGAACGGAATGTCAAGAAGGGCCAGAAATTTCTGTACGTGTTCGAAGTGTTGATAACTTTCTTTAGATAAATAATCTAAAATTGAGGGGGCATTTGCGATAAATTCCTGATCTTTAGGATGTTTAGAGTCAAGGATGCGCAGAGGGTTTTTTTCCAATCGTATTTTGCTGTCTTCAGAAATTTCGTTGGAATACCGTTGAAAGTATTCTTTGAGCGCACTGCGAAAACGGTGCCTGCATTCCTTGGTTCCCAGAGAGTTGATCATCACCTGGAGGTTTTTTAATCCCAGCCGCTGATAAGTTGTATAGAGGAGGTCGATTATTTCAGCATCTTGCTCGGGAGCGTGCGTTCCAATCGCTTCAGCGCCGAATTGATGATGCTGCCGGTATCTGCCGGCTTGAGACCTTTCATAGCGAAACATCGGGCCGATATAGTAAAGTTTTTGCAGATTCGAGCGGTGAGCCAGGTTGTTTTCAAGGTAGCTGCGTATGGTCGGCGCAGTGCCTTCAGGCCGAAGAGAGAGGCTTCTGCCTCCACGGTCAAAAAATGTATACATTTCTTTTGAAACGATATCCGATGTTTCTCCTACACCTCGTTGAAAAAGCTCGGTTTTTTCTAAAATAGGCGTGCGAATCTCCTCAAACCCGTACTCAGCGGCAGTTTCCCGCATGACTCCTTCAACAAAGCTCCATATATGAGATTGTTTCCATTCATCCTTGGCGCAGCAAGGCAGAATGTCGAATACGCCTGGGGGAGCTTTGAATTTCATAAAAAAACATCTTTATTTTATTTCAAATTTTACATTTATACCGGCCGTGTTTCAAAATTTGGTTTTGGCAAAGAAAAATCCCAAATTTTGAAACAAGAGAGATGTATTCATCTATCAACTTTTCTCGGCTTTCGAAGATCTCATCAAAACGCTTTGTGAGTTTATTCCTTCTGATTGTGGGAAATACCGGCTCAATTGTAGCAACAACCTAGAAAAAATGCTACTAGTTATCAAAAAAAATAGAGAATCAGCTGTTAAATTTTGAACCGGAAGGGGGGATGTTTCACGGGTACGCTTGATAAAAAGGAGATGAGCTTGACCTTTAATAGAGAATTTTTACACAATGTGTATAATAATATTTATAGTGGACATAGTTTGCTTTTCTTAGAACCTGCTCAAAATCTCCGGAAATTTTGAAACACGACCGGTATATGTTCTAAATATATAAAGCGAAAGCATTTCAAGGCAGTTGATGTGCTATACCGATCGCGCCCTCAAAATTTGGGATTTCTCTTTGCTAAAAACCAAATTTTGAGGGCGCGATCGGTATAACTCGACTTTGCCGGCTGTCTTAGACTTGAAAAAATTAGGAGAGTTTTAGTGAAAAAAACAATTGAATTTCTATTAGTCTGGATGTTTAGGCTGGCATTGTGGTTTCGTTATCGTGTCAAAATAAAAGGACTTGAGCATTTAGATAGAAAATCACTGCAAAAACCGGGAGGGGTTTTACTTCTTCCCAATCATGTTGCTATGGTTGTTGATCCTCTTATTGTCACTCTTTCCGCATGGGAGAAGATAGCTATTCGCCCAACTATTGCAGAAACGTACTATTTTCTTCCCTTTGTGCATGCAGCCATGAAAATTGCGGATGCATTGCCGGTGCCGGATTTTGAAAAGTCAACAAATAGCTTAAAAAGAAAACGTCATGAGAAAGTGATGGAAGAGATTGTAAAAGGGTTGGAAAAAGGGGAAAATTTTCTCATCTATCCCTCGGGAAGAGTAAAACTAACAAATATAGAAAATATCGGCGGAGCGTCTGCAACTCATGAACTGATAGGCAAATCGCCTGACGCCAATATTATTTTGGTAAGAATTAAAGGGCTTTGGGGAAGCATGTTTTCAAGAGCGCTAACCGGAAAGCCGATCGACATGTTTGAAAAGGTAAAAGAGGGATTTTGGATTTGTTTGAAAAATTTATTGTTTTTTACACCGCGCAGAGAAGTAATCATTGAGTTTGAACCGGCTCCCGAAGACTTTCCATATCAAGCATCGCGGTTGGAGCTGAATAAATGGTTGGAAAATTACTATAATCGACCGGACGGGCTATCTGAGCAGGAAGGAGAATATCCCGGAGAATCTCTCAAACTTGTATCTTACAGTATGTGGCGTAAAGAACTTCCTGAAGTTTACACTCCGTCAAAGGAAGAAAAAGAAGAAATTGTTCATTTAAAAGATATTGACGAGGAGATCCAAGACAAGATTTTGAATAAATTAAATGAACTAACTGAGATAAACCAAGGCAATATTAAACCGGAAATGAATCTTTCATCTGATTTAGGACTCGATTCACTGGATACTTCAGAGCTTGCAACTTTTTTACAAGATGAGTTTGACACAGGACCGATTCCTGTTACAGAGTTGACAACAGTAAAACGTGTCATGGGAATTGCTTCTAAAGAAATTGTAATCGAGGAAGATAAAAAAGAGGAAGATAGCGATCTTAGCCACTGGTTTGTAAAAGTTCCCAGATATAAAGCTCAAATTGCTCATGGAGATACGATTCCGGAAGTTTTTTTACATAACTGCGAGCGTATGGGAAGCCAGCCTGCATGTGCAGATATTCGTACAGGAGTTTTAACTTATTCCCGCTTAAAACTAAGTGTGATTATTATGGCGGAGTATATTCGTCAGCTTCCGGGAAAATATATTGGTGTTTTGCTGCCGGCAAGCGTTGGCGCATACCTCGTAGTTTTGGCGGCGCAGCTTGCAGGAAAAATTCCTGTGATGATTAATTGGACGCTAGGTTCTAAACATTTGCGTTCTGTAAGAAAAATTTCAAAAATAGAAACGGTTTTGACCTCTTGGGCATTTCTGGAGCAGTTTGATTCAAAGGACTTAGAAGGGGTAGATGATATTGCTATTATGCTTGAGAGTGTCAGGAAAGGGTTTACGTTAAAAGAAAAATTAACTGCATTTTATCGTTCAAAATTAAGCGCAAAAAAAATATTAAAGATTTTCAATATTCATAAACAATCAAAAGATGATCAGGCTGTATTGCTTTTTACAAGCGGTACGGAAAGTGAACCTAAAGGAGTGCCTCTCTCTCATGAAAACATTTTGTCCAATGAAAGGGCTGCGTTTGAGGCGATAGATCTATACTCGGATGATGTTATGTTTGGGATTCTGCCTCCTTTTCATGCTTATGGATTTAGCACCAGCGGTTTAATGGGGCTGCTTTCCGGGATTCGATCGGCATTTTATCCGAATCCGACAGATAGCAAAGCGCTGGCCAGAGAATTTAGCCGTTGGGGGATAACAGTAATGAGCGGAGCTCCTTTATTTATTAAAGGGATGTTAAAAGCTGCCGGGAAAGATCAGTTGAAAACGCTTCGCCTTTGCGTTACCGGCGCTGAAAAGGCTCCTCCGGAACTATTTGAGCTTATGGCAAATATTGGAAAAGAACAATGTCTTCTCGAAGGGTATGGTGTAACTGAATGTTCTCCTGTTTTAACAGCAAATAGGTCCGGTAAACCTCGTAAAGGCGTAGGGGCGCCTATTCCGGGCGTTGAACTTATAGTGGTTCACCCTGAAACATATGAAAAGTTGAAATCCGGTGAAGACGGCCTTGTATTAGCCAGGGGGCCGAATATCTTTAAAGAATACCTGAATCCCGGAATTGCTTCGCCGTTCCTGACAATTGAAGGAAAAGAGTGGTACAATACAGGCGATATTGGAAATTTAGATGAAGAGGGTCGGCTGACTCTTTCCGGAAGGTTGAAGAGATTTATTAAGGTTGGCGGAGAAATGATTTCGCTTCTTGCTATCGAAACAGCGCTTTTACATGCAGCAGCAAAAAAGGGGTGGCACATTCTAAAGGAAGGGCCTTCTTTAGCTGTCATTGCAAGTGAAGAATCAGGAGGAAAACCGGTGATTAATTTGGCGGCAACTTTTGAATTATCGCTTGAAGAGGCTAATCAAGTTCTTCGCGAAGAAGGGTTCAGCAATCTTATTCGATTCTCGAACATCCATCATGTTAATGAAATCCCTACTATGGGAACAGGTAAGATTTTTTATCGAAAATTGGAAGAACTCTACTTTGCGAACAAAGAAAATTTCGTGTAGTATATGCCCGATTAACTTCAGGATTTGGCTTTGAGAAAACCAAATTTTGAGGACACGAACGGTATAATTAAATTAGGAAAAAATCGACTAGGTTATGGCTTCAAAAATTGATATTCATTCGATACCGTTAAAATTTTATAACACTCTAAACAGAAAAAAAGAGATTTTTAAGCCGATAAAAGACAGCAGCGTTACCTTATATACCTGTGGTCCGACCGTCTATAATTATGCTCACATAGGCAATTATCGCACTTATGTTTTTGAAGACCTTCTCAGAAGGACGTTAAAATTTTTTGGCTATGATGTAGAGCAGGTCATGAATTTAACCGATGTAGATGATAAAACAATTAAAGGAGCAAACGAGCAGCAAGTTTCTTTGGATGTCTATACAAGACCTTTCAAAGAAGCCTTTTTTGAAGATTTAAAAACACTGAATATTGAACCGGTTGAACACTACCCTGCTGCAACAGATTATATTGAACCCATGATAGAGATAATTCAACAGTTGATGGATAAAGGGTTTGCTTATTTGGGGGCAGACGGAAGTGTATATTATGCAATTGAAAAATTTTCTCATTATGGCTGTTTATCACACTTAAGGATGGATGAATTAAAATCCGGCGCATCGGATAGAATTGCCTCGGATGAGTATGATAAAGATAATGCTGCAGATTTTGTTCTATGGAAAGGATATGATCCTGATCGCGATGGAGCGATATATTGGGATAGTCCGTTCGGCAGGGGACGACCCGGCTGGCACTTGGAATGTTCAACTATGGCTATGCAAATTCTTGGCAAAACAATCGATATTCATTGCGGTGGAGTGGATAATATGTTCCCTCATCACGAAAATGAAATCGCGCAATCGGAAGCATGTACAGGAAACCAATTTGTGCGAATGTGGCTGCATTCTGAACATTTGATTGTAGAAAATAAAAAAATGTCGAAGAGTCTGGGAAATTTTTTTACTTTGCGGGATCTTATTGAAAAAGGATACTCAGGGGTGCATGTGCGTTACATGCTTCTTCAGACCCATTATAAAACACAGCTAAACTTTACATTTGAAGGAATGGAGTCTGTTAAACATACATTGCGGAGGCTGCAGGATTTTGTTCGGCGTATGCAAGAGTTGCAAGGCGGCGGTCAATTTTATCATGATGCGGACTCATGTCTTGAGAAAGCTTCCATGGGGTTTGCTCAAGGGTTGGCAGATGATTTGAATATTTCTGTAACTCTTGCTTCTTTATATGAGTTTATTAGAGAAGTTAATAGCTTGGCTGATCATGGAAGGATTGGCGGCGGGGATGCCGATGCAGTTCTCAATTTGCTTGGAAAGTTTAATGAAGTGTTGGGAATTATTGATTTTAATGCAAAGAGGGTGCTTATTCCTAAAGAGTTAGAGCAGGCATTAGCAGATAGGCTTGAAGCCAGAAAGAATAAAGATTGGGCGAGGGCAGATCAACTTAGAGACTATATTCAAGAGAGGGGATATATCATTGAAGATTCTCCAAAAGGTTCACGTTTAAAGAAGCTGACAAGCTAAGAACCTGTTCAAAGGCATTCAGAAGTGGATCGAATACAATTTTTTAAAAAACTGACGGCTTGCGCTATTGATTTAGTAGAATTTCCAACAAGAGACTCAAATACGGTAAAAGATTCAAAAAATCCTTCATGTGTAAGGCCTCCTGGAGCACATCCGCAAGAGAATGTATTTTTATCGCTTTGTACAGGATGCGATGCTTGTATGGAAGCTTGTCCTGTAAATGCAATTACTATTGACAATCCTGAGCGCAGAGAACCGTTTTTGCAGCAAGAAGAAAATCCCTGCATACTTTGTCCGGGCACGCCATGTATATCTGTTTGTCCGACAGGTGCATTGGATAAAAAGTTTGGAAGATATTTAAGAGATGTTCCAAGTCATTCAAAATCCTGAGAACCTGTTCAAAATTTCACTATTTTTAGGGTCGGGTAAATATACCCATCCTTCGAAATTCACCTGCACTGGAGTTTGCCTCTCCAAATATCTTCGTCCAAAAATTTTGCAAAGTCGAGATAATACCAATCCTCGAATGAAAATTCATCAATTAACCGCATCTTCCACTGTATCTTTGAAAGATTCTTTCTCGCTTATATTCAATAATATAAGTATCTAAACGATCTTCCAAATCTACAGCACAATCTCCAGCTAATTAATAAATTTTCATTCGAGGATTGGTATAAATAATTACTTGCTTGGCAGATGCAATATTCCCAATGAAATCAATATAACCGTGACGACCCCGGCTAGGGCCGAGGCGGCAAATACGGCCGAGCCTGCTTGAAAAATAGTGTTTTGTGCTTGCTGCTTGTCTTTAGAAACTGCCATATAGAATAGTCCTAATACGGAGCCGGCAAAAATTCCAAGAGATAGATCGCTAGGAAGAAGTAAAGAAATTCCAATTGCAAAAGGAGAAGGAGACCACTTTCCGAATTGCATAAGATTTTCAGTAAATGTAAGGAAAATTCCGATAATGCTTGAGTAGAGAAGGATATTCCAGATAAAGGGAGTAGTTTGTTGAGGGTTCTCAACTAATACCTCAGCCATTGATGCCCAGACGATTGCTGCCGGGGCAGGAAAATACTTTCCCTTTCCAAAGCCAAATTGCTGTGATAAGGCATGAAGGAAATAAATGCTGATAAACGAAACAGGAATGATAGCTAAAAATTGTACAATAATCTGTTGTTTAGGTTTTGCATTAATGAGATAGCCAGTTCGTAAATCATAAAATAGGTCGACAGCAATCGAGGCAAGAGAAGCGCCGGCGATTCCGACGCTTAACAAAGCAGCTTCCAAAAAATTGCCTAGGAGGCTAAATAGAACAAGCAGCACAATTGCAATTAAACGAACAGGGTTGATATCAGTTTCACTTGCAATTTTTCCTAAGGCAAAACAAAGGGGAACAGCAACTATAGAGGCAAGAGTGATGTATTGCCATCTAATGTGAAAAATTGTTTCTATGGAGAATGCTGCTGCTATGAATCCGCAAAGAAATAATGAAATCACAACCAAGCTTTGAAATTTTGTCATCCGGAGAGAGCTTTCTCGCGGAGCAAAACCCGGGGGCAGGGGTTTATGCCTTTTAAAAATAAAGGTAAACATTGTAGATGTAAGGGCCGGAAGAGTCATTAAACCCACTGCAGACCATCGACTAAATTCGGCAGCAGATTTCCCCAGATGAGGAATGAGAAAAAAATGGTGGAATACAGCTCCCAGCAGCATGCTAAAACCTATTCGAGTCCCGACAACGATTCCAATCCCATAGAGAAGAGGATCTAAACTTAAGTTCAGTCCATTGACTAGAGAAATATGGCTCCATAGAACACTTTCTCCACTTTTAAGCGCAGCTTTTGTGGGAATTGTTAAAAGAAAGGATAAAGAGCCAAATATTCCCATGATTTTTTGTACACGAAAGCGTTCCCCGTCATTTTTCGAAGTTGTGGATTTGATAATGGTTGCACAGGCCACAGCCGATGGAAAAAACCAGTGGATAATGACCGATCTTAAAGGAACAGCTAATGCCACTCCCATCGTGCTTAATCCTAATATAAAAAATGCAAGTGTTAGTAGCGGGGGGTTCCAATCGGGATTGAGATAATAGATGGATGCCAACATAGCAACTGAAAATCCAACCGAACCGCCCGCAGATGCCATTGTTTGTCCGAGATTGCAACGTATGGCGTCTCGTTCATTATTGCCTAAAAATAGAAGGCAGAGGATGACTGCAACAATCGATCCGCCGTTTCCCCAGCCTGTAAGCAAAGTGGAATAGATATTATTCAGCGCCATTAAAATGGATAGCCCAAAAAATGTTATCCAGGTTCGCATTGATAATTTAACCATATGCCGCTAGCGTCCTCAAGATTTTGGATTTTGACAAAGAGATGCGCTTGCATGCAAGCGCTCTCAAGCCATTTAATCGTTAATGAGGCTTCATCCAAGGAAAGTAAAGGACATCGCGGATCGAAGGAGAATGTGTTAAAAGCATGACAAGTCGATCCATTCCTATGCCAATTCCTCCGGTAGGCGGCATTCCTTGGCAGATAGCTTCGACAAATTCATGGTCGAAAGGGTTGGCTTCTTCATCTCCTGTCTCTTTTCTTGCCTGCTCTTCAGCAAGCAAGCTATTTGGATGACAGGATCATTCAGCTCGGAATAGGCATTGCAGAACTCGCCGCCTAAAATAAAACTTTCAAATCTTTCTACAATTCCTTTTTCTCTTTCTTCCGGGTCTCTATGAGGTTTGCAAAGAGGCGTTGTTTCGATTGGAAAATCTGTGATGTGGTGGGGTTGAATAAGATGGGGCTCCACTTTGTGCTCAAAAAAGGCAGTAATCATCAACCCTCTTGGAAATGTTTTGACTTTTTTCGTTTCCAGATGGCCGCAGTCGAACACTCGTTTATAAAGTTCTTGGTCTCTTAACTTGTCGACATCGATATTTGCGTATTTGATCAGGCTTTCTCTCATTGAAAGTCGGGTCCAGGGAGCTTTGAGATTGATCACGCCTCTTCTTCGGTCTCGGGGTTTGTCATTTTGATCGGTCGTGCCGTAGAGTTTTAACGCAAGGGTTTCAACCAGATTTTCCATGCATGCATCATGTCATTATAATCCCAGTAGGAGGCATAAGCTTCCAAAAGGGTGAACTCGGGATTATGGGATCGGTCGATTCCCTCGTTTCTAAAAACGTGTCCGATTTCAAAGACTTTATGCATTCCTCCAACGATCAATTTTTTTAAGGGAATCTCAAGGCTGATGCGCATAAACATTTGCTGATTTAAAGCGTTAAGTTTTGTAATAAATGGGACGTGCCTCCGCTCCGCCATATATGCTTTGAAAAACCGGGGTTTCCACTTCGATAAAATTTTGTTCTTCAAAATATCGTCTTGCGGATCATGCTTAAAATTTGGCTTCTTTGCGAAATGTTTCTCTTACATCTTCGTTTGAGATCAGATCCAGCCATCTTTTTCTGTAACGCATCTCTTTTTCCTGGAGTCCGGCATGTTTTCGGCAAGGGGAAGAAGCGTTTTGCAAAGAAGGGTGACTTTTTTAGCGTAGATTGTCAACTCTCCTTTTTGGGTATAAAATAAATTTCCTTCGATGCCGATGATATCGCCAATGTCAAATTTTTTTTCGATAACTCTTCATAGGTTTGGCATCAGTTTGGATTTTGCGGATTGTAGCCTGCCATTTCGGTTTGTCCCGATTGAACATGACTTGGATGCGTCCTGTATGGTCTTGCATATGGGCGAATGCGTTTTTTCCCATGGCCCGAAAAAGAACCAATCTTCCGGAAACGGAAACAAGAGGAGTTTCGCCGGCTGCAGCATCTTCGCTGTGTCCGAGTTCCCGGTCGGTAATTTTTTTTTGCAGTTGCGCGGTGTTGTGCGATGGTAAAAAAGTATGAGGATATGGATTAATTCCGAGGGATTGAATTTCTTCAATCTTGCGCGAGCGGTTCCGGTATTCTTCCAGGTTTTCAAAATCAGGTTTTGTTGTCATAAAATTATTTTGAGATTGATTTTTCTGCAATTTGTGGTTTAGCGTAACTTCTTACAAAATCAAGTCGTGCAAAGCAGAAGATGGTTATTAAAATAACAGGAGCTGCCCAAATGACAAGGGCAATGATTGCATTTTTAGTAAATGAAGAAGATTTTTTAAATCGATCGATCCACTTCAGCATATGCTTGTCCATTTTGGGGTATTCTCTTCCAATGTTGGTCATTGTAAATGATTAACTTGTTGTAGGCAATGGTTTTATACAGATCATAAAAATTTCTATAAGCATTGTCAACTGCAATTAAAAATCGATCCGCTGAAATACATTTTTTAGGAGAATATTCCGGAGAGAGGCAAACTTTAGTGTAATGAATTCCGAAAGATGGGTATAATTTGCCTTGTCTTGAGAAATTCCTTTAACCGGAGGCGGCATCTCTCGGAAGATGAGCCTAAAAAATGTACAAAGTCGAGATTATACCGCTCGTGTTTCAAAATTTGGTTTTTGGCAAAGAAAAAGCCTCGTGATTGAACGATCGCAAGCCGCTTAATATTAATCAATATTAAGCGGCTTGCGATCGTTCAATCACGAGAGCTTTTTCAAAGCCAAAATCCCAAATTTTGAAACACGAGCGGTATAACGGAGTAACTTAAGGAGTTTTGCAATCCCTCTTTTTGATGAATTAAGTTTTATTTGAATTAAATAAATATTAATAATCAATTTTGAAAAATTTAATAAAAATATTGAAAAAAAACAGTTATTATAATAGAGTTGCTATTATAAACAACAAAAAAGGGTGATGATATGAATGATACAAGTACAGGTATGGCAAATAGACAAACATTTATGGATGAAGTTTATATCAAGATAGGAGACCTTAAAGAAGGATTTTATCCAGTAAACAGAGCATTGAAGAAAACTGGTAAGTGGAGAGACAAAGACCCCGGAATTGTAAAAAAAGTGGTTTTTGGAGCAGCCTTATTAGTATCGAGTTTGGTTTTTCTTATTGATTCCATTACCAGCCTGGCATTGGCGATCATCACTTTGCCGCTTGAGTTATTTGGAATTGAGTTAGCAAGAAATTTTGCTGAAAGATTTTCTAATAATGGACTGCTCGCTCTAGGCAGTTTGTCTATTTGTCAATACAGCAATGCTTTTGATCAAAAGTTTCTGAGCAATTTTGCTTGATGTGGGGCGCATGATATAAAAATTAATTGATAAGTTTTCTCTGACCTATTCAGGAAGGCTTTTTTCAGAGGCTTTTATAAAAATAATTGCAGTCCCTCTTTTTGATAAATTAAGGTTTATTTTAATAAAGTAAATATTAATAATCAATTTTGAAAAATTTAATAAAAATATGAAAAAAATTAGTTATTATTATATAACTACTCTTATAAAGAACAAAAAAAGGATCATGATATGAATGATACAAGTACAGGTATGACAAATAGACAAACATTTATGGATGAAGTTTATAGGAAGATAGCAAGCCCTGATGACGAAGGATTTCATCCACTACTCGAAGTAATGTCGAATATTAGAGAGTGGAGAGATGAAGACCCCGGAACTGTAAGAAAAGTGGTTTTTGGAGCAGCCTTATTAGTATCGAGTTTGGTTTTTCTTATTGATTCCATTACCAGCCTGGCATTGGCGATCATCACTTTGCCGCTTGAGTTATTTGGAATTGAGTTAGCAAGAAATTTTGCTGAAAGATCTTTTGCCTATGGAGCGTTCACCTTATTCTGTGTCTCTACTTTTCAACACAGCAATGCTTTTGATCAAAAGTTTATGAGCAATTCTGCTTGATGTGGGGCGCATGATATAAAAATTAATTGATAAGTTTTCTCTGACCTATTCAGGAAGGCCTTTTCCTGGGGCTTTTATAAAAATAATTGCGAGCCGGATGAGGCAGAAACAGAGGGAGGAGATAAAAAACCGGTCGGAACCTTCTTGGGAAGAATTTTTAATAGGGTATTTGGCAGCTGCCTAAATTTGCTTAACCTTCAGGTTTGTACAAAGTCGAGATTATACCGGTCGTGTTTCAAAATCCCAATCTTTGAGGACGCGAGCGGTATAAATTAAAAAAATGAAGAAAGAGGGTTGACATTGACAAGAAGGCGATATCTCGAAGGAGTGAAAAAATTCAACTCCCGCATAGCTTCGGTGATAGGCATCGTGCTCTTGCCGCGGATTAAAAATTGAAACCGCCATTGGTCTTTAACTTTAGCGTGGCCGCAAGCGTTAACAGGATGGAAGTGGAATGAATCGGGCAGCTTTCTAATTAGTTGAGATCGCAATGACTCTGAAAGCGACCGGGTTTTATTTTCATCCGGTCCTGAAAGCGTAAATTTGACAAGTTGAGCAAATGGGGGAAACTGAAAAAACTTCCGCACTTCAATTTCATCCTCATAAAAAGAGAAATAGTCTTGTTTTGCTGCATGTTGGATCGTGTTGTTATCCGGCATACAGGTTTGAATGATCACTTCTCCGTGAAGAACCCCCCTTCCGGCTCGTCCGGCCACTTGAGTGACCAGCTGAAAAACGGTTTCCGAAGATCGAAAATCCGGAATATTTAAGGCGCTGTCGCAATTAATGACCCCAACCAGTGTAACTTCGGGAAAATGGAGTCCTTTAGCTACCATTTGAGTTCCAATTAAAACATCGGCTTTTCCTGTACCGAATTCTTTTAAAAGCCTTTGATGGCTCCCTTTGTGGCGTGTTGTATCTGCATCGACACGAATTGTGCGAAGATCGGGAAGAATGGCATTTAAGGACCTTTCTAATAATTCTGTGCCGACTCCTTTGAATTTTAATAAATTAGGTTCTTTGCAGGAGGGGCATTCTACGGGAGGGGGTGTTAATGTATACCCGCATAAATGACAGCAAAGAAAGTTGTGCTTATAGTGGAAGGTCAACGATTGGTCGCAGTGTTTACAAGAGATTCCTTTTCGGCATTTTTGGCAAAATAGCGTTGTGTGATACCCTCGCCTGTTCAAAAATAAAATTGCTTGTTCTCCCGTTTGATGACGTTTTTTAAGAGCATTGAGCAGCGGATCTGAAAAATTTGTAAATCCTTTGGCTTTTTCATACTCTTTTTTCATATCGATGATGGAAACTTTCGGTTTAGCGCTGGCTTCTGCCCGATTGTGAAGTTTGCTTAGATGGTACTTTCCATTCAGAGCGTTTGTATAGCTTTCTAAAGAAGGAGTAGCGCTTCCTAAAATCACTGTTGATCGGGTAAATTTACCTCTCATAACAGCGACATCGCGTGCATGATATGCAGGGGATTCATCGGTTTGTTTATATGAATTTTCATGCTCCTCGTCCACAACAATCAACCCCAAGTTTTTAACAGGGCTGAAGACCGCAGAGCGCGCTCCAATAACAATGTTGGCTTTTCCTTGCGCAATATCAAGCCAGGCATCATACCGCTCTCCGTGGCTTAGCCTGTGATGCAAAACAGCTATTTTCTCATGAAATCGTGAACGAAAGCGGTCAATTGTTTGCTGAGTAAGCGATATTTCCGGAACCAGGACAATGACTCCTTTGCCGATATCTAGAGCTTGTTGAATAGATTGAAGGTAAACCTCTGTTTTTCCGCTTCCTGTCACTCCATATAAAAGATGTGTTTTAAAATGATGGTTAACCACGTCTTGAGCAATTGCGTTTAAAGCATTTTTCTGATCTTGATTCAAGGGTTTAGGCTTCGTAAAAAAATACTCTTCTCCTATTAAAGGCGAACGATCGATACGCACGATATCGATCGCTAAAAAACCTTTTTTTACAAGAGTGTCCACCGGGCTGCGAGTTCCTCCCGTTTTCTCTATTAGCTCTGTTAACAAAATCCCTTTGGAAACTTTCAGCATGACATCAAGTACGCCGCATTGTGCGGAATATTTATTACGGTTCTCAGTGCAAAAATGTTTTAATTCTTCTCTGTTTTTTTTGCGCATGACGAATAACTGCTGCTTGGGCTTAATTTCTTTACGCATACTTGCAGGAAGGATCACTTTAAGAACTTTCGAAAGAGGTGAAAAATAATATTTTGAAATCCAAACGGCTAAGTCAAACAGATCTTTGGTTAAAAATTCTTGATCGGAGACAATGCCTTGAATTTTTTGAAGCTTTGGAAAATTTTTTGTCGTATCGACTGTATAGACGTATCCTCCTTGCAGACGACCGTTTAGAGGGACTTTAACGCGCATTCCTTGTTTAAGCAAGCCTTGCATCTCCGGAGGAATTTCATATTGAAGAGGTTTATTAATGGCGGCATCTAAGATGACAGAAGCGTATTTTTCAGATTTTGCCATAGTTTCGCTTTAGAAAGAGGGTTTTGCAGATAATGATCAACAGGGTCTATTGCAAAGTAAGAACAATTGCAGTCTTTGATATGAGAGGCTGATCCAATAAGCAGTCGGTATGAGTTGTTTTTATCCAGTTCATTGAATGGAGCAAGCGTTGTTGGAAAGAAAACAGTATCAATTGCTCGAGCAAGATTCTGTAAAAAAAGCTGTTCCGAGGGGGAGGCTTCTTCGTGTATGATAACGATTTGCGGCCGGGCGTTTTCTTTTTGCCAGAGCAGCGCCTTCTCTTTTGCTTTAGTGTCATCAGGCTGGGAATCGAGCAGCTTAAAAGCCGGAAAGTGTTTTTGTAAAATTTTTCGAAAATCGGAAAATTCAATGGGGTTAGCGGGTTTTAGTTTTTCTCTTTGAATGGGGAGAGGGTCGATTGGAGAAGAGGGGATTTTTTTCTCTTCCAGGCTGGTGTTTTGTTTAGTTGGAGAGGTTCGGTTGACCGGCTTTTTTTTCTGAGGGGAGGCTTTTGGCGCTTGAGCAGGTAGATGAGTAGAGGGGAAGTGTTTGTTTTTTTTTGCGGAAGCCTGAAAATATTTAAACGTTTCCTGGTCGGTGAAGATCCACTCGGAATTGTCATAATGCTGGGTAATATGCAGTTTTGCGAGTGAAAGGACGTTATGCAGTTCAGACATGAGTAAAAAGTTGATAGATTGTTTGCGTTAAATTTTGGATGACGTGGGTAAAATGTCTTTTATTGTATCTGGAATGGAGAAAACATTCTACCTCTTCTTTTCCGTTTGGAAAGAGCTGTAGAAATAAATCGGGAAGAAAGCTATTGCCCCAAAGTTTTGAAAGATCATTTTGATTTCTAAGGAGGTAGTAAAGCACCGTTTCGTCATCGCGAAATTGAGGAAGAATGCCGGCAAGAATTTGAGAAATTTTTTTAATTCGGATATGCAGTTTTGTTGCATTGGAAACAAGGATATTTAAATTTGCAGGCTCTTTTGATGGAAGTTTTATTTGCTCGCGTGTTTGATCAAGACATTCTAAACAATCGGTCCAAGCTCTTTCGGCATGCTTTTCAAGCTGGACAGCATGAGTGTCTTTAGGATCTAGGTTATTGGCAAACAGTGTTGCATATTGTTTGAGTTTGGCAATGATCCCTTCATTAAGGTTCCATGTAAATATCCTCATATGTTGATTTGTTCCGCCTGCAAGAAGGGCGATGGAATCGAAAGCCTCATAGAGGTGTTCTCTTCCCGGTTTTGTATATTTTTTGTGCGGCGTTAAATGGATTTTTGACAATAAACTTTGATATCTTAAAAGAGTTTTTGCCGCATGGTAAAGTTCGTGCAGCAAAAATTGGACGATTAGGCTGTTATTTGCAAGATGGCGGGAATGGGGGTGGTTAAGTCGTGTTTGATTTGTCATTTCAGATAACCTCAAAAACCTATTATCAAAGGTTAAATTAGCAAATCATGAAGTTAAAAGAAAGTATATACCGATCGCGCCCTCAAAATTTGGGATTTTGGCTTTGAAAAAACTCGCTTGCGGACGGTCTCAAGCCGCTCAATATTGTGTGATTAACATTAAGCGGCTTGAGATCGTCCAGAGGGATTTCTCTTTGCCAAAAACCAAATTTTGAGGACGCGGCCGGTATAATTATTCAAAAAACGATAGTTGATAGTTGTTTTGCTGCTTTGCTCTAGAGCGCCTCTTGGGTTTGGAAGGCTTAAAAGAGTTTTTGCTGTTTGCGCTTTCTTCTAAGTGAATAAGAATTTCTTTAGCTCTTTCGATTACCTGCAAAGGCAGGCCGGCCAGACGGGCAACGTGGATTCCGTAACTTTTATCCGTACCTCCTTTTACAATTTTGCGTAAAAATACAATGTGATCATCGCTTTCATGAACAGCTACATGATAATTAACTGCTCCGGGTATTTTTTCTTCTAATTTTGTGAGTTCGCAATAATGAGTTGCAAAAAGAGTTTTTGCTGTGCGCTTTTCTTCAGTTAAGAGGTATTCTGCTACGGACCAGGCAATAGAAATGCCGTCGTATGTGCTCGTGCCTCTTCCGATTTCATCCAAGACAACAAGAGAGCGCTCGGTTGCATTATTTAGTATGTTGGCAGTTTCTGTCATTTCCACCATAAATGTGGATTGGCCTCTGGATAAATCATCGCTTGCGCCTATTCGGGTAAAGACTTTGTCAATGATGCCGATGCGAGCGGACTGTGCGGGAATAAACGATCCAATCTGGGCCATGATTGCGATTAAAGCCGCTTGACGGATATAAGTTGATTTGCCTGCCATATTTGGTCCGGTAATAAGAATTAGGCGGTTTTGATCGTTATCCATTTCTGTGTCGTTCGGAATAAATTTTTCGTTTAAATTTACAGCTTCGATTATCGGATGGCGCCCTTGGTGGATCTCGAATAGCTCGGAATTGTCGACAAGAGGGCGTTGATACTCATATAAGCGCGCTGCTTCGGCAAGAGCTTGCAGGCAGTCAATGACAGCTAAACTTTGAGCAGTTTCCAACACTTCATGAGAAAATTTAGCCGCTTCTTGCCGCAGCTGGTTAAAAAGCTCATGCTCAATAGAGCTGATTTTTTCATGAGCTGTCATGACTTTTTGTTCATACTCTTTTAGATCTTTAGTAACAAAACGCTCTGCATTAACGAGAGTTTGACGCCTTTCAAAAAACTCGGGGACTTTGTCAGCTTGTCCTTTGCTGACTTCAATATAATAGCCAAACATGCGGTTGAAGCCTACTTTTAGGTTTCGGATATCGTAGGTTTCTCTTAGCTCTATTTGGTACTGTGCAAGCCAGGCTTTACTGTTGCGGCTAATTTCTCTTAATTCATCCAATTCATGATGAAAGCCTTCTCGAAAAATATTTCCTTCTGTGATCTTTAATGGGGGGTCGTCAACTAGAGCGCTTGCGATAAGTTTTGTTAGTTCAGGAACTGTATTCAGGCGCTCTGCATGTTCTTTGATCAATCCTGAAGCAGATGCAGGCTCTTTAAGATGGGATTTGATAGCAGTTAATGGCTCTATTGAAGATCGGAGCGCTGCAATATCTCTTGGAGTTGCGAAGTTTGTGCTGATTTTCATCATTAATCGTTCGATATCGCGAACATTATTAAGCAAAGATTTAAAGTGGTCAAGGCTCCATGGCCGTTCTAAGAAAGATTGAACGGCATCTTGTCTTGCTTGAATGGCCTCAACAGAAAGCAAAGGACGCTTGATCCACTGTTGGATGAGTCTTCCGCCCATTGGCGTGCATGTTTGGTCAAGGATGGATAGCAGCGTATTTTTTCGGCTGCCATCTTGCAGAGACCGCGTAAGCTCTAAATTGGATTGTGTCATGCGGTCAAGAGTCATGCATTCGTCGGTTGAATAGATGCCCACGTTGCGAATGTGGTCAACGGATAAATTGAGGGTATCTTTTAGATAATGCAAAAGAGATCCGGCTGCATTGATTCCGGCAACCATGCCCTTCAAGCCAAATCCATCGAGAGAATGAACTTTAAAATGGGAAACGAGCGTGTTTGTTGTCAGTTGATGCTCAAAACGCCAATCTTCTTCAGTATTGAGCAGAAAGTTAAAGGCGTGTTTGAGCTCTTTGAACAGTGAGGCGTGTTTATTTGCAAAATGATTAGAGGTTAAACACTCTGAGGGACACAAACGAAACAGCTCATTGTGCAGCTCTTGTTCGCTATGGAATTCTGCGACGCGAAAATCTGCAGTTGTCAAGTCGAGGAAGGCAAGCCCAAAGACAGATCCTACTCGGGCAATGGATGCAAAGTAATTGTTTGATGTGTCAGACAATAAAGAAGAGTTTACTAGCGTGCCGGGTGTGACGACTCGAACAACTTCTCTTTTGACAAGCCCTTTTCCGGCTTTAGGACCGCTTGTTTGTTCAGCAACGGCGACGCGAAACCCTTTGGCGATCAGCCGGTCAATATAAGTGTCGCAAGTGTGGTGAGGGACTCCTGCCATTGGAATTTCTTGCCGCATGGTCAAAGTTAAATCAAGCTCTTTGGCAATCAGTACGGCATCGTCATAAAATGCTTCATAAAAATCTCCCATGCGAAAGAATAAAACAGCAGATCCTGCTTTTTGTTTGCAAGTTTGCCATTGAGTCATCATGGGAGTCGTTTTTGTTTCTGTCGTCATCATAAACCTTTTGCTTTGGGAAAATTTTATACCGCTTGCAGCCCAAAAATTTGGCTTTGAGAAAACTAAATTTTGAAGACGCGGCCGGTAGATCATAAATTCTATGAGTTGAAGATATTTCGATAATACTCAACTCTGTTTTGTAATTCGTTTTGAGAAAGCGGGGATGAACCGAAGGTCATTCTCCATAAAAACTTTAAGCGGTTAAAAAGATCGTCCCGGGAGTTGTCTGCAATAATCAAGTGCCAATGAAAGTGTTTAACGGATTGACCGGCATCGCTGCCTGTTTTGTGAAGATGATAAACAGCGTGTATCTCATTTGTCTCCCGCAGTTTTTGAACCACAAACCGGGACAGTTTTGCAGCCTCCAGGTATTCTTCTTCTGTAAGCTGCCTGAAGTTGTCGCGATGCGCTTTTGGAACAATAAGAATGTGTGTGGGTCCTATAGGCCGGTAGTCGTAAAGTACGTTGACCGTTTTTCCTTCATAGAGGAGTTGGTTTTCGATCACTTTATCATTGCAAAAAGGATCATCGCTTTTTTCAATCGAGGGTTCGGGTTCAATTTTTTGGAACTCATAAAACCTGTTTTGAAAAAAATCAACTTGGCGTGTGAGTGCATCTTCGGAAGTTTTATGTGGTTGAACAATAAGGCGCCAGGCAGCTTTAAGCTGTTGAAAGTAACGGGAGAATATGTTGGATTTTTTTTCAAAAGGAACCACCAACCATGTATACGGGGTCTCATTTTCAAAGGATTCTTTTCCATATACAAGGAATGGAGGATCTTCTAAAATGCCAGTCGCAATCCGTATGATTTTGTAGAGGGAACGGTCCTCTTTATCTGTCCAATCTGTGTAATTTTTATCTTTAGAAGATTGAATTATTAAAGAATCATGAAGCGGCTGTTGTTCAGGAACAGAGACTTCGATATATTCATTTGAAAAAACAGTAGGATCTATTGCTAGAAGAGCGATATTGGATGAACTCATAAATATAAATAATCCTTTTTTAAGGGTTTGAATATTCAATCTTTGCAGAGAGGGCGAATACAAATAAAGCATCAGCAAGAGAGCGCCTATGCCTAGACCGCCAATAATGTCGAGGGGAAAATGGAGCCCCAAATACATTCTTGAAATGCAAATAATGACGACGTAAATAGGGGCGATTATCCATTTCAATGGGCAGGACCATTCTTTAATTAAAATTCCGGAGAGGAGAATGCTGCTTTGAGCAGCTCCGCTTGGGAATCCGTTTGAAGAAGCTGTCAGAATGCCAAGGCTTGGATCAAGTTGATGAGGGCGCGGCATGCCGAATGAAAGTTTAAATATTTTGTTTATAAAGGTGTTGATCAATAAAAAAAGGGCAATGCGAAATGCAAGTTTTGGATTTTTCATCGACCAAATAAATAAGATGAGAATAGCAGAAAAATAGACGGTATCAAAAAAATTGCAAATGACAAAGAAGCGATCGAGAGAAGACGTTCGATAGAGTTGGATTGATTGGATCCAATCTGTACTTAGCAAATTAGAAATCATCCAATAAGTATTTGGAAATCTTTAAAAAATATCAATAATAATCGATCATTTATCCAGGCAGTGTACTCAAAAGATTTTTTCACGTATATAGTTCTTCCGCTGTCAGAAGAACTATATACGTGAAAAAATCTTTTGAGTACACTGCCTATTATGACGCATGATTCTGCGCATAACATCTTCCAGGTATTCTCTGGGATTAATCCCAAGTCCTCTACATGTTTGCACAAGATGGGTATCAAGTTTTGACTATAAAATTGCTTTGGTGGAGGATGCGATTAGTTGGCTGATCGGTTATCGGGGGTATTCATTAACTAGTTTTTTACAATAGTTTCTCCATGATGACTAATATATTCTCTTCAGTTATAGAAAAGCCATATTTTTTACACAGTTTGATCATTCCGGAATTTTTGAAAAGAATCTCGGCAATGATTTTTTTCACCCCTTCTTTTTTTGCAATGGGAATGATTTGATTCATGAATGCCGTACCGAGTCCTTGTTTTTGGCAGGCGTCGGAGATGACCATAAAAAGCTTTGCATTTGATGTTGAAGGAATTCTGCTCAACCGGGTCACTCCAATGATTTTCTCCTCATTGCTTAATTCAGCCACCAGAACATATTCATGCGTGTAGTCGTTCAAGCAAATTCTGATTAGTCTTTCCTCGGCAACTCTTTCTGATAAGGCGAGAAATTTTAAATATCTCTGATGGACCGTATGTTCGGACAGTTCCTTGTGAAAAGCTTTAAGAAGTTTATTGTCATCTCCTGTAATGGGGCGGATGATCACAGGCTTTCCGTTTTTCAATAGAGTTTCGGAACAGTATTCATAGGGATAAGCTCTAAGGGCTGTGCGAACTGTTTTCTTTTTGTCTGCTACGATGCGCGCGTCCAGGGAAACAATGCCCTCAAACCCTGCCAACAGAGGATTGATATCGCATTCTACAATCCAAGGATTATCGCTGATCATTTTGGAAAAATTGACGATGATTGCAATGAGTTTGTTTTGATCGATAGCTTTCCTTCCTCGATATCCCTTAAATGCTTTAAAAATTTTGGTTTTTTCCATTAATCGCAAGGCATTGACAGGTTCTAGGGGAGGAAGGGCTAATGCTGTATCTTGATAAATCTCCACCATTTCTCCGCCTGCTCCAAAGAGGATGACGGGGCCGAACTGCGGGTCCTGGGAACTTCCGAGGATCAGTTCATAACCTTCAAAGTCAATCATTTTTTGTATGGTGACGCCGTCGAAATCCTTTCTTTCGACATTTTCTCTAATTAAAGCAAACGCTTTTTTAACTTCTTGTTCGGAATTAAGGTTAAGCCGAACGCCTCCTACATCGCTTTTGTGAGTAATCGTTGATGAGAGAAGTTTGAGAACAACGGGAAAACCGATCTGTTTTGCTTTTTTCACAGCCTCTTCGACCCTCTTAGCTTGATGGGTCTCGACAATAGGGATGTCATAGATTGCCAGCAGCGACTTTGATTCCTCTTCGGTGAGAATTTTTCTCTCCTCCGACAAAAATTTGCCAGCTTTTGCTATTCTATTTTGCTGTTTATCATACGAACCGGAATCGATGGTTTCTCTTTGCGAAGGAAATTGATAAAGCGCAAGAAGGTTTTGATGGCGGCGCCACATTTTAGCAAAAGCTGCAGCGGCTTCATCGGGAAACTCGAAAGAGCAGATTCCTTTGCCGCTTAATATTTTCCTGCTTTTTGCAACAGCTTCCGCCCCCATCCAACTGGCAAGAAGCGGTTTATCGGATGAGTGCTTAGCTAAAGACTTAGCGCTTTCCAAGGGTTCGGTCATGTCTTGAGGAGTGAGGATCGTGAGGATGCCGTCAAATTCTGCTGATTCAATCATTGCCTTGATTGTTTGATCATAGGTTTTTGCCGAGGCGTCGCCAAGAATATCGACAGGGTTGTTATGGCTCCAGGCTTCAGGGAGAAAAGTATCAAGTTTTGTTTTGGTTTCCGCAGATAATGGAGGGACTTGCGCCCCGTTTTGTATGGCAGCATCAGTAGCAAGAACCGCCGGCCCGCCGGCATTAGTGATGATTCCAAGCCTTGGCCCTTTCGGCAGAGGCTGTTTAGCCAGTACTTCGGCAAATTCAAAAAGTTCTGAAATATTTTCTACTCGAATAACACCCGCTCTTTCCAGAGCTGCTTCAAAAACAGCATCATTTCCGACAAGAGAGCCGGTATGAGAGGCTGCGGCTTTTGCAGCAGCGGTTGTGCGCCCGGGTTTTATCACGACGATAGGTTTTTGCAGCGCCACTTCTCTTGAAGCGGAGAGGAACGAACGGGGATCTCCGACAGTTTCCATGTAAAGGAGAATGCTGTGGGTATTAGGGTCGTCGCCGAAATAGGCAATGAGGTCTCCCCAATCGACGTCGATCATAGAGCCAACAGAAACAAAAGCGCTGAATCCGAGATTGACTTCAAAGCTCCAGTCGAGAACTGCTGTACAAAGAGCGCCTGATTGGCTGAGGAAAGCGACGTTTCCCTTTTTAGCCATTTGTTTTGAAAAAGTTGCGTTGAGTCCTGAGAACGGGTTCATAACGCCCAGGCAGTTTGGTCCTACAATCGGCATCGCTGCGTTTTTTAAGTGCCGGAGAATTTCTTGCTCAAGCTTTTCTCCCGACTCGCCCAGTTCTTTGAAACCGGCAGAAATGACAATTGCTGACTTTACGCTGCTCTCGATGCACTCGGCAATAATTCCGGGGACCGTTTTTGCCGGCGTTGCAATGACAGCTAAATCTATGGGAGCAGGGATATCCTTGACTGTTGGATAGGCTTTAATGCCAAGAACTTCTTTGCGTTTTGGATTTACAGGGTATACAGTCAGGTCTCCTTGGAGAAGATTTTTGAGAATCGTTCTTGCAACGCTTCCCTTGTCATCTTTTGCGCCGATCAAGGCGGCATTTTGAGGGGAAAACAGAGCGTCTAAAGGCTGCGCAATTTTTTGAAGGTAATCTTGCGCAGGGTCTCTTGGTTGGCATTCAAGGTTCATGGTTTCTTGCTCTTTACCTATATTGCAGGTTTTGATCCGAAAGGGATATCCCCTCAGATCGTAATTCAAAATTTGGTTTTTTGCAAAGAGGTAACGACTAATCTAGCCACCTTGAAGGATATTTTTTGATAGGATTAATTTCGACGAGCTGTTATCCAGTTATCCGGCAACAGTTTGTGGAGTCTTTGACTATTGCGACTCATGGTTCTGCGCACAACATCTTCCAGATATTCTCAGGGATTAATTTCAAGTTCTCTACATGTTTGCACAAGAGAAAAAAGAATAGCGCCGGCTTTCCCGTCATCAGAGCTTCCAAAAACCAAATTTTGAAACACGAGCGGTATATACCGCTCGTGTTTCAAAATTATAAAAAAAAAGGATGATGATATGAATGATATGAGTACAGGTATAACAAATAGTCAAACATTCATGGATAAAGTTTATGAGAAGATAGCAGGCTTTGATAAAAACGAAACTGAAAAAGGATTTCATCCAATAATGAAAGTAATGGATAAAATTGGTAAATGGAGAGACGAAGACTCTACAATCGCAAGAAAAGTGGTTTTCGGAGCTGCCTTAGTAGGATTAAGTTTGGGTTTTCTTATTGATTCCGTTTGGATAGTTTGATGAAACCTTTCGCAAATTCCATTAGTCTGAGGCGATTTAGCTTTTGTCTTAGTGTGATCAACGTCCTCCACAGCTAAGTAAAGTTAGAATTCATGACGCTCAATATTTCCACAATACTCCGTTCCGCGATCTGTTAAAATTCGCAGCACTCGAACACCTTGCTCATCAAACCATGGCAGTACTTGATCATTAAGCATCTCTGCGGCAACCAAAGCATTTTTCCTGTCATACAGCTTAACAAAGGCTACTCGAGAATAGGTATCGATAACAGTCTGCTGGTAAATTCTACCAACGCCTTTTATTGTTCCGAAGTAGTAGGTGTCTTGTCCCGGAAGATACCCAGGATGAGCTGTATCGATTTCACCATGAGCTTCTTTTTCTTCTTTAGCTTTTTCAAGCGCCTTCACTTGATCTTCTGTTAGAATTAGCCCCTCCTGAGCCACTTTGGCTTCAAGAGCTTTTAGCCTCTTTTTAAACGTCTCTAGGTCATGCCGCAGCCAAATTGAACGAACACCGCCAGGAGAAACCAAATAGCTTGTTTTAATGCGTCAGTTCTGATAAGCTGCATTGTCCGATAAAGTCTTGGCTAGTATGTAAAAGACTTAAAATACATTGTGCAAGCAGTACTAATTTTTGACGAAAGATTTGATGCAATAATCACTAGAGCCTCATCCCTGTCGCGTCCATCTTGAATTTTTTTTGCCTCTGATTTTGCTTCATCAAGGGTTGCAATCGCTCCATCAATATTTTTTGCTTTGGCTTGAGCTTTTGCTATCGCAACCAAAGTCTCACTATGTTCAGTTTGAAGTATAAACGCTATCTCTTTAGATTCACTCGCTGTCTCTTTTACCTGATTAAGGGTTGCAATCGCTCCATCAATATCTTCTAATTTGGCTTGAGCCTTAGATATATTAATCAGCATTCGGACGCAAAATTCATTTCTATTTTGAATTTCATTCACTTCCGTTTTTGCCTGATTAAGAGTTTCAAACGCTCCATCAATATCTCCTTTCCTGGCTTGAGCTTTTGCTATCGCAATCAGAATTTCAACATTGTGATGTTTATCTTCAACTTCACGCGCTGTCTCTCTTGCTCCATCAATATTTCCTAATAGTAGAGCTTGAGCCTCAGCTATAGTAGTTAGAGTTTCATCTTTGCGAAGTGTACCCCGATGCCGAATTTCATTCGCTTCCGTTTTTGCCTGATTAAGAGTTTCAAACGCTCCATCAATATCTCCTAATAGAGTTTGAGTCGTAGCTATATTAATTAGATCAAAAGCTTTCCAATATGGATCTTGAATATTATTCGCTTTCACTTTTACTTGATCAATGGTTTCAGACGCTTTATTAATACCTTCAATCTTGGCTTGAGTTTCTATTATCGTAAGTTGAACATCTACATGTTGAACTTCATTCACTTCCTCTTTTGCCTGATTAAGGGTTGCAATCGCTTCATTAATATTTTCAATCTTGGCTTGAGCTTCAGCTAAAGCAGCTAGAGTCATCGCTTTGTGGGATTTCTTTTGAACTTCATTCACTTCCTCTTTTGCCTGATTAAGGGTTGCAATCGCTCCAGCAATATCTCCTGCTTTCTTCCGAGCTTTTGCTATCTTAGTCAGAATTAGAGCTTTGTGGGATTTCTTTTGAATTTCATCCGCTTTCTTTTCTGCCTGATTAAGGGTTGCAATCGCTCCAGCAATATCTCCTGATTCGGCTTGAGCTTCTGCTACCACGACCAGAGTTTGAACTTTGTGGGATGGTTTTTGAATTTTATTTGCAATTTTTTTTGCTTCATTATTTAAATTTTTTACACGGTTAGCTAAAATGGTATCATTGTTTACATCTTTCTCTCTAAGCAAATTATTGAAATCTATACATGTTGTAAAAAAATTTTTTAGACTATTAAAATCATTTATTTTAGGTAGAATGTTATTGACCCACAATTCTTTGGGAATCAAATTATTGTAATTATTGTTATTAATCATTTTTTATCCTTAAAATGTTATGAATTTTAAAAAAAATTATGTTTTTATCAAAAAAAGTTAGTTGAGGCAGTTTCTGTTTTTTATTAGTTGTGTTTTATTTTTCTGATAAGTCCAAAGATTGTAGATTAGGTTTATTTCTTCTTTAATCTTTTATGTAATTCTAATATATAAATGTTAACGTTTTATAAAACTTGTATAAATATTTTTAATTTTGTGTTTTTTTTTGTTGAAAATAGGTTTGTTAGAAAAATAATGTTTTGATATATAACGCTCGTATTAAGCTATTTAGTATAATTCACTTATAAATCCACTCTGGTTTTACATCCCTTTAAAACCTGTTTAAAATCTCTGAAAATTGTGATTTTTAGCGAATTTAAACAGGTTCTTATATTCAATTGTGTGTTTGATCGGAAATCGCATGCATAATGATGAGCTTCTAACAGTAGAAAAACCGCGTGGTATAGCAAGGAGGCTGTTTCGTTCTCTAATTTAATCAAAGCGATTCGAACTCAACAGGAGAGATAATTTACTTTTCAGGAAGGAGGATTTCCTATTATCAAGCAGATTCTGAGTACAGTAATTTTTCTATCGCTTTCAATGTTTGAGAGCTGATGTGATGCTCCATTCCTTCTGCATCAATGCGTGCGGTCTCCTCGGAAACACCGATCGATAATAAAAATTGTAAAAGAATTTCATGACGTTTTTTCGAATCGGCTGCAAGTTTTTTTCCTTTTGCTGTTAAATAAATCGGCTTGTGCCGCGCCGTGGTAAGGTAGCCTTCTTTTTCAAGCCTTTGCAAAGTCTTTAATGCGGTCACATGAGAAATTCCCAAGTGTCTTGCTACCTCGCAAGTGCGCGCCTCCCCTTTTGATTCAATCAGGTCTGCGATCAATTCCGTATAATCTTCCGCAGACTCTTTTAAGTGATGCTGTCTGGTTGCGATGAAAGGGTGCGAGCGTTTCAATTTTTGTTTCATGGAAAAATCAAACCATAGATGGCAGGCAAAAGTCAATTGTTGTCAGAAATTTAAAATGTAGTGTAGGCTACATTTTATGTAAAAATTATGAGGTAAAAAATGCAGCCTGATACTCAAATTAATAGATTTGTCATTCCTGAAGAATATACAGAACAGCTTCAAAGGGCTCTAAAGCCGAGTTTGTATGGAAGAGAAATATTTACAGGTATTCATGCCTATTCCGGAGATGGCGGAGCTGTTCATAGAATCGCAGTTTATGCAGCCGCAGTATTTGGCGCACTTTATTATGGAGCCGGCGCCTTTTTAACAATTAACGGCGCAAGGGAAATGAGTGAAAAATTATTTTCAAACAGAAGCGGCAGTCATTCGGATATCGGTCATGTCGGGGAGTGGCCGCTGCAAATTTTTGATTACGGTCTTGCGATTTATGCGTACTTTTTACATGCATTTTCGAATCGCGGGTGTTTGGAAAAAGTGAAAGGAATTTATCGAAATGTGATTGAATATTTGGTAAATCAAGAGCAAGAACTCGACATTAGTGATTTTTACCAGCAGTTGGAAGACGACATTCTTTATTTAGCGAATCGAAGTTTTTCCAATACGGATTTGCTTGAGATACGTTTATTTCTTGTTGAATTATTTGAGGGCATTGATATGAATGTTTTTTCTTGTCCATCTTTGGAATTAGATCGCATTTTATGCGAAGATTATCGGGAAATTCTTAATAGAATTAAGGAAAGTCAATCTTTGAGTCTTTCCAATATCTGCAAGTTTTTAAGCGATGGAATAGGATTGTTAGGTAGGCGGGGAACCGGCCAGGCTGTAATAAAAAGCATTGCGATGTCTGTTTTCCAGATTGGCGTTTTAGCGTGTTCTGTGTTTCTTGTTTGGGGATTTAGCGTTGTTATAAACGAGTCTTATATTTCAAAAATCAGTCCCGATGCCAGCGGCCATTTGTTTGGCTGGGGTATTGAAGGTTTTACCAATTTGTTGTTGATCTATGCCGCTTATTCCTGGGTAATCAAAAGAGAGGCGGTCCTGCATCGTACGCAAGCGAATTATGCAGCAATATTTACAGCCCCGGGATAAGAAGCTGAGGGAGTGCCATACAATCAAGAAGAGTTGAAACGGCTTTGCGATACTTGCAATCATTTGCTTGACAAACTCGCTGCTAAGTGTAATTTCAGCACACTTCCTTCTCAGTATCGTTTGAATCCAAATCTCATGCAATAAACGAATGGTCTACTCATTCGATAGAACCTTCTATTCTTCTTCGGGAAGAAATCCCGCCTTCCTAAGAACCTGTTTAAAATCTCTGAAAATTGTGATTTTTAACGAATTTTGCCTTGTTTTTGCAACCTTTAAAACTTGCGCATACTTGGAAAAGTAGAGGAGTTTTAAAGGTTGCAAAAACAAAGGGAAAAGCGCAAAAAGCACTTTTTCAGAGATTTTAAACAGGTTCTAAGCTCTCGGGTGTGCTTTTTTATAAACTTTTTTCTTTAATGTAGTGTCAACGTGAGTGTAAATTGTTGTTGTGGAAAGCGATTCATGGCCAAGAAGAGTTTGAATAGTTTTAAGATCCATGCCGTTTTCCAGCCAATGAGTTGCAATTGTGTGTCTGATTGTGTGTGGGGTGGCTTTTCCGCTGATTCCGGAAGCTTTGAAGTAGCGGTCGAAATGACGATCGACAGAACGGGCTGTCAGTCTGTTGCCCCATTTGTTTAAAAAGACGGCATTGTGATCATTTTCGCTCTTATGTCCATCGCCATCATGAAATCTTTCCGGGTGAGAAAGGTAATTTTGTATCCATTTTGCAGCGCATTGAGTAATGGGAACCACTCTTTCCTTTTTTCCTTTTCCTTTAATGCGCATAAGGCGGTTGGCAAAGTTGATATCCTCTCGATTAAGACCTGTAAGTTCGCTTATTCGCAGACCGGAACTGTAGAAGAGTTCCATGATGCATCGATCTCTAAATCCGAGCAGCGTTTCGGTATCCGGAATTTGAATCAATCGCTGCACTTGTTCATATGTCAATGAGGGAGGGATTGTTTTTTCTAATTTCGGACTTTCAATCTCTTCAAGCGGATTTGTTGAAATCAGGTGATTTGAAAAAGCCCACTTAAAGAAAGTGCGAAGCGCAGACAGCTGTCTAAGAATTGTGCGCTTGCTTTTGTTGCCGGTATTTTGCATGGCAAGAAACCTGCGTATCTCTTTTCGTGTGATATTTTCTAATAAAATTTTCTTGTCAGCGCTGCAGCAGTTGTTTGCGTAGGGTTGGTCATGTCGAATTTTATCGGGCGGCAGCTTAAGCTCCTTTTCATCGAGCCATTCATTTTGAAGAAAAATTCTGAAAGCGTCCAAGTCGATGGCATAGTTGCGGATGGTGTGTGCCGACGCATTTTTAATCACCTTGAGTTCATGAATAAATTGATAGCAGGCTTTAATATAGTTCACTACAATTGGCATAGGTCATTTATCTGGGAAAAGGAAATTGTTTGAGGTCTTCTGCTGCACAAACGCGGGGAAATATAACCCGCGCTTCTTTTTCAAAAGCCTCGTGATCCAAATAACGCGCGGAAAAATGTGTAAGAATTAAGTGCTCTGCTCCTGCCTCTTTAGCGATTTCTGCAGCTTGTTTTGCGGTCAAGTGATAATGGTTATGTGCAAGATTCAGATGTTCATCCAGATAAGTGCTTTCACAAATAAAAACCCTGGCATTTCTTGCCAGTTCGACAGCTTGCGGACACATACGGGTATCCAAGACTACAGCCAGCGCATCTCCTTTACGGATCCAGCTTACATCTTCCAGCAACGTTTTATGCCCGTTAATTACGATTTCTCCCTTCTCTTTCAGTTCTCGAACCATTCGTCCTTGAATGCCTGCGGTTTGGAGCTTATCCGGATCAAATTTTCTCATATCGGGTTCTGTGATCCGCCATCCGATATTATCGATGCCGTGTTCGAGAAAGGCAGCTTCAATTTTAAAGTGCTCATCATCTGCAACAATACCGGGCTCTGAAATGGGGTGTTCTTGAACTTCAATCGTTTCATGATAGATAGTTCCTCGACGAAGGCGATTAAAGTATTTTTGACCGCTTGCAGGGTAGTAGCAATGAATCGTATGATTCACCTTGTCCAAGTTTAGGCGCATTAGCATTGAAGGAAGCCCTAAGCAATGATCGCCGTGAAAGTGGGAAATAAAGATGCGCGTGACGCAAGTTGGAGAAACATTGGCAAAAATAAACTGCCTCTGGGTTCCTTCCCCCGGATCGAATAGAAGTCCTTCATCATTCCATCTGACCAGATAGCCGCCCTGATTTCTAAATCTGGTAGGTTGTTGGCTTGAGCAGCCAAGAATTGTGATGTCTCTGATACTCATCTTAATCAATCAACTTTTTGAGAAGTATACCTATTGTATTTCAAAATTTGGTTTTTGGCAAAGAGAAACTCTCGTGATTAAGCGATTGCAAGCCGTTCAATATTGATGAATATTAAGCGGCTTGCGATCTTCCAATCAAGAGGTTTTCTCAAAGCCAAAATTTTAAATTTTGAAATACGAGCGGTATAAAGTCGAGATTACAGGAACTTTCTTAGTTTTACAGTATAAAAATAGTTGTTTTAAAATAAATTATTATTATTTTATAATGGTGATAGGTATTAATAAATCTATAATTTTTGTGATAAAATGATTAATTTAACAATAAAAGCACAAGAAAAAAAAGTAAACATCAACATTGATTCAGATAAAACTATCAAAAGAAGTGAAATTTTAGAAGTTGCCCAAAAAATTTTAGAAGAAAACCAAGGAATAAAACAAAATCAAACAATTTACATCAAATATGAAGAGGATAATATATCCTATAAATTAGGTAAGAAAAAGAAATTCACTTCCATCATAGTTGCTGAAAATGACAAAACAAATACACATGAAATTTCTTACGTCACACAGAAGATTTTTCCCAAAAAAATTCCCTCTGTAAAGGAAATATTTGCTAAATACCTAGAAAAATGGCCTCCAACTCGAAAACGAACAAGATGTTTATGGGGAGCTGTTCTTTTTTCTATGGCATGCATCCGCCGCATGCTGCATCCGAAAAAAATTTTTGATATTAGCTCCAATGAAATGCGGGAGGATCCTTTTCACAGGGAAGGGTTGACATCGGTTCTGGAAGAAGTGAGTGATATTTTGGGCGATACTAATAATGATGTTAAGCAGCAAATAGATGAAGGGCTTGATTTTTCAAAATTATGGAGAGGAAAAACAGGTCCCGAGAGGAAAGAACTGGTAAAAAATTTCTGCACCACAATGAAGGCAAGGATAAATGGTGACAATGATGAAAAAACAATTGCCTTGATTCCTGCGGGATATTGGAAGGATTCTAAAACCTTTCAACCTACACTATTGAGTTTTTCTGTCAATAATGGAAAATTATTCCTAACGGAAATATCTTACGGGGAAAATAGGGGAGAGGAGATCAAGGAGTTTTCATTTGACTCAACAGATCAACTAGAGAACCTCATAGGTTCGCTTATGAACTTAACAAATGAACCATCGCCTGATTTGAAAACTAAAAAAGGCGCGGCCTATAGCCAAGTTTATTTGAGTTCTATAATGAATATAAAAGAGGAAGAAGAGCAAAAATCTATTGATGAAACGACATCTGAAGCTAGCACAGAAGAGGAACAGCAAAAATCTATTGATGAAACGACATCTGAAGCAAGCACAGAAGAGGAACAGTCGCTTCAAGAGGAAGCCGATGTAAAACCGGTGCCGGCCAAATCACTCGATATTTCAGATTTAAAGCAAAATTTAATTTTAGCTCATGGTGGATCTCCTATTTCTTCAAAAACCGATGATGAGGACCCTTCTATTTCCAAGAAAACCGGAAATTTAAGCTTCATCAAAGAAAATCCCATGCAGCTAGTAAAACATTTCATAAAGTCAGAAGGCGTTCAGTCTAACGAATATGTTGCGATCTCGTTTAATTTGCTCCACTCCCATTTAAAAAAGATGCTCCCGGCGCTTCATGACATACCATTAGAGAAAAGAAAAGAATGGGTCCACCGCCTGGAAAGTGAAAGAGTGCAGTTGTACCGCAAGCTGGATAAAGCAGGAATAGAAAATTTGGAAGATGTTGTGGATGATGGAAAGATCTTAAGTGATTATGAAACTTGTTTGGATACACTCAAGAATGAAATCAAACAACTCAAAGAAAAGGAGAGCGCTTCTGCTGAAAATCGGTTAAAAAAACTCAAATCTGCAAAAAAAGATTCCTTTTCAATAAAGTGCTTGACGAATTTTAAAAAAACTAAAACCCAGTCGGCACGACAAAAAGTTACTAACCAAGTACATCTTACAAATGAAAACCAGATTCTTCTGGATAATTTAGGGCAATTATTAAAAACTGCCTCCAGTTATAATCTGAGTGAAATCAGCGAAAATCTTGAAGAAGCGCACAACGCCATTGATGCATTAGTGGAAAACGGAGAATTTGGCAAAGCTATCCGTTTTTATCACTTGTTAATGGAGCATCTGCCTCCACCGGGGATGGGATTAATAGAACAAATCAAATTAACAGGAGATAAAAATCTTCCGGAAACTCTCTCGAGATCTATTCACGATATAAACAAGTGTTTTTGGGAAGCAAAGATGAAGATTGGGGAAGATTCCCTTTCTCCTAGAGAATGGGTCGATATGGTTAATTCGCAAGCCTTTTTATCCCAATGCAGAGATGGAAAAAGAGAAATTTTAATAGATATCTGCATTGAAAAAGGACTTATTCAGGAAGGGAATGGAGATATTAAGTTAAGCGCTAGAGGTTGTAAAAATGCCGGGCTCGATTTTGAAGACTATATCCACATCATGTATAAAGGAGTTCGTGAAAATCAGCTTCTCGATCAATTGGTTCAAAGCGTTTCCTCTCTTAAACTTGCTCAAAATCCTCGTCTTGGCAAAAAATTTCGTCAAGTCAAGAAATATATCGATGAGAAGGATTATGGAGAGAAAGTTTTTACGCAAGACCGTAGCCGTCTCTTAACTAACGTTGATATGGAGGAAGAAGGAAATTTGATTGAAGAATTAAAAAAAGTCATCATCAAAGAACAAATCAACGATACCATTGAAAAAAGGGTAGAAAAGGATAAAATAAGCATCGAATCCATGGTCGCTGTTTCAGAAGGCAAATGGAAAGAACCTCCTGAAGATTCGAAAAAGCAAGCAATTGCGTTTTTTCACCGAATGAATTCCCAAAATGCCATGATACGCTCTTTGATGCACCCCAAAACAGCAGTTGGACCCATTGTTTCCCAAAATGAAAACAAATTGCTGCTTAAGTCACTGAGTAATTGGGGTTCGCCCCCAAAGAAGCGGGATGAAAATTTTTATAGACAGTGTAATACGAATTACAAAAGTTACAGAAAAGTGCTGAAAGGATCTGGCCGTTTGAATTTAGAGGTAACAAAAAATTCGACCGAAATTCAAATCTTTCGAAATGGTTCGCCTACAGGGTTTGAGGTGGAAGCGGAAGGGTTTTGTCAATATTTAAGATGTTTAGCTCCTTTCCCAACACATGAAAATAGTTATGATTATAATCTCCTCTTTTATCGTGATGACAATGAGATAAAGTCTGGAATAAAAAATCGTATTGATAATAAAGGTCTACGAAGACTTGAACGCCACATCAATGAAACTGCAAGTGCAAATCCTTTTGGAAGAGGAAGCTATTCCTTAAATGAGAACTTTTCAGATTCTGATGCTGATGCTTATGTCAAGTTAAGGCAGAAGGAGTCTACAAATCCCCATGATGCTTGGAACAAGCAAGTCATTAATCATGTCGAATCCAACTTTAGCCACATTTATCCGGTAGAATCGGGGCATAGGCATTATACAAGCTATTCTATCGCCAATGCAGAAGAAGTGGTGGACCTTTGGATACAGCGCCCTGATTTGTTGGATAGTGCTGAAGGAAGAAAAGATTTTCATGATGTTCTTTTTTCTCAAGGTATTTTGCAAGAATCCCTTTTGCAAAATCCTCAATTTTTTACAGACCGCCTGGAACAATTAAAAATCTTGATCGAAGAGGCAGAAAAGCAAAACAATCATGAAAGGGTTATCTTCTTGCGCTATGCATGTTCTATGATCGCAGTCAGCGCTTCTTGTGTTTCGGGTGAACCTGATGATCAAAAACAGGAAAAATTGCAAATTATCATTGGTGATCTCTCTTTTTTAGAAGATAAAAACAGATTTTCTTTCTACAGCAACGGCGGCCTTGATGCGAGTCAGCAGGCGGAATACGCCGGGTATCTGTTGTCGTACTTATCCTGCAACCCGGATTCTTTAGAGGCGCTCATCGGTGATGTCGCTGCCCTAACCACCATTTTAAAAATGACCTCTCAACTGGAATTGCTAGGAAATGAAGTTCCTATTCCCGAAATTTCTCAACATGCCCTTGAGTGGGTTAGAGAAAGTATTCTTCCTAAAATATTGGGAAATAATGAGTTATGCAATACTCTTTTGAATAATTGGATTTCCGGAGACTTAACAGGTTCCTGGAATAGAATTGATGAAAATAGCGTAATTTTCCAAAAAGGTGGCACGGTAGTGGATTTGGGAAATGCCGTCATTTTAAAAATTGACGGAAAAGTTCCGCCGGGTGTTCCTTGCGCTTTACCAAAAGCTTTTCTGCGCACAGAGGAGTATCAAAAGGCTATAGAAGGAAAAGATATACGCTCGGTATTTGTTTGCCCCGGAGGAACTGCCGGCGAGTTTCTTTACACATTTTCAGACAGCGAAGGACAAAAATATCAATTGACCCATTTATCCCACGCAGGAAAATTCATTCTGGAAACAGAAAAAAAGGGAAAAAGAGGCCGCATGCGTTTTCAGCTTCTTTCCTCTCAAAAGGAAGAGCGGGAAGGGGTGGAAAAGTTACTGGAGAAAACAGGAGTTTGGATCGATCTCGATAACCGTAAACGCGGGATAGCAAATATTAAGGATGGGGATAATGAGAGACGTCTGATCTTGCATTTTGAAAATAAAGGGAAGCTGAAAAAGGTGATGACAGAAGATGGAATGGAAGTTATTCATCAAAAAAATGGAGAATTGGAATCTGTTTTGGGGAGCCTTCCCAAGGAAGAGATTCTATTTTTGAAAAACCCTAAAAAAAAGGGAGTTCAACAAATTCATTTCCTTAATCAATCTATATCCCTAAAGAAAGAGGGAGAAAATTGGATGAGCGCTCAGGATCCGAAATCTCAGTGGACTTTAGGGGAACAACGTCTTGATACAACGCAAAATCTTTTCAAATCATTGGGGCCTAATGTGGAACAGTTTGGTTTAACATTGCGCAAAGGCGATTCAGAGCAGCTTTTAATTTGGCCTCATAAAATTGCCAGTGATTCTCCTCATAAAATACCGGGCCACCGTCTATTAAAATTCGAAAAAAACACTTTTTCCGGAGGTCCTCTTTGCATAAATATTTCAGCCGATGGCGAAGTAAAAGGCTCTTGCTGCTCTTTGATGTATATGGCTTATCTTTTTGCAGCAAAACATGAATTTATAAAAGCCGCCCATTTTTTGGACCTGGCAAAAACGGCAAAACTCGAAGCGGGAGAAGAGGATTTTGAGAAATTATTCATTATCGAAGAGGCTTTTCAAGAACTTCCGGAAAATTCTGTACGGGAAAATGCAATTAAATTAAAAGGACTTTTATCTTTGAAAACAATAAAGAGAGAACAAACGACTTTTCATAAGCAGAAGGCAATTGATGCAGAGGGGCAAATGAAGAGCTCAAAAGTACTTTCTCGTGTTTTTTCACGCTATCAACGCTTCCTGGAAAACTCTCCATTGGATTCGGATAAAGTGCAATATCAGCAAAGATTACAAAAAAATGCCAAAGAACTGACTCTAAATTCTACAGAAATCCAGGAATTAAAAAGAGCCAACATTAAAAGTTTAGATTATATGCGTGTCGAATATGAAAAAGCTCAAGATTTGGAAACAGGTGATTATCGCTTAAAAACTCATGCATTCAATGAAGAAGAAGTAAATATGGCCATTAATTTTGCTCTGGCAAGTATGAAAAAACCTCTTTCTCAGAAAGAAATCCGAAAAAGGGTAGAAAATCAAGATTTTTCACCGAAATTCATATCGGAACACTTTTTTGAAATCTGGAACTATATTGTGGATGAAGGATTGACGAGCATAGATCTTTTGCCTTTGATCGGTTCTCTTGCGGATAAAGAACTAATGGAAAGTTTGGATTTTGGCGTAATAGGCGAAAATTTGGGTTTAGGCGCAATAGACGAAAATTTAGGAGAGGCGGCAATGGGAACAATGGGTGTGTCCCTTTTATCAAAAGCTCTTCTTTCTCTAGCAGCCAGTGAAGGAGAAAAAAGAAAAAAGATTTCCGACTCAACTTGTAATAAACTGCGCAAACGTCTTCCAAAAAGTGCATTAGGTATTGTTCTGAAATCGGGACTTTTCTCAACGAAAAACAAGCTTCTGGCAGACTCCGTCTCCTTAAAAACGATCCAGGATCAGTTAAAAGAAGTGCTCAAAGAGGAAAAATTGATATTTGGAACAAAAGCTGAAAAGGGAGAGCAACCTCTTTCCCGCCCCTTTTCAGAAGGGAAGGAAATGATAAACTTAGACGAATTTGAAAATAAACTGGAGTTGTTCAACGAGAGTGTTCAAGAAGGTATAAGATCGAAGTTGGGGGAGCTAAAACAGCGATCATCCGAATCAATTATTCCTTTGAGAGATTTCGAGAGTTGTATGAATAGTGCACTGGAGATCAATCTTATCGAAGAATTACAAAAAGGGGAAACAGAAAAAAGAATTCAAGAATTGGAGTCTTTGCTTAAAGAGCAGTCCGATGCGGAGCCCATTTACTCGAAATTCACAATTGAAATAGAAAAACCAGATGTTTTAAGTGTAGTAAACAGTTGTTTTTCAACTATCCCGGAAGAACAAAAAACCAACCTCAAGTCCTTGGTAAAACAGTTTGGAGAGGTTTTTGAGGAGGGTGATCCTGTTCATGCGGGAATAAAAAATGCAGAACAAAAAAAACTTGGTGAAATCGGTAAAAAAAGAATTCTTCAAAAAGCAAAAATTGAAGATGTTGAAAGTTTTGTAAACAGTTCCTTGAAAACTTATAAAGATAAGGCTTCAGAAGCAAGAGATAGTGTGCTCGAATTTCTTAAAGGTCCAGGTTTAAATGGTTTGCCTGGCAACCTTGCAAGAGCTTTGGCAAATCGTGACAAAATAAGCGATGGGGAGATTTTTGCCCTGGCGATAAGTGCTTATAAAACAGGAAAAATCGATAACCTGGAAATTGAAAATAAGATTACGGAATTTCTTTACTATCAAATTTCTCAACAAGTACTAGAGGGGCGCGTGCAAACTCATCTTGCTAATCTAAAAGATATGAGTGATGAGGAATTGAGGAGCAACAGAGGAATTCAAACAGCGAGCGAGCTCAAAAGTTTACTCGAAAATGCGCTCAATTTTGATCGATATGCGGAAGGTCTTAAAGAAAACCCCAGTCTTTATCGCAAAATTTTAGCTACTGAATCAGAAATGGGTTTTGTTTTGCGCAATGAGCAAATTGATTTGATTAAGGAGATGATCGAAAAACCTTGCGATTGGTATGAAATGAAAGTGGGAATGGGTAAAACTTCTGTCGTATTGCCTATTGTCTTGCTTATGCAAATTGAAAAGGGAGAATTTCCTGTTGCTGTCGTCAAGGAAGAGCTTTTGCAGCAAAACCTGGATTCCCTTGATCGCGCAACACGAGCTCTTCTCGAACATGCGGGTGTGGAATTTACGTTTTCTTACAATCACGATCTCTCTCTAGCTTCTTTACAAGAAGAGTATTTGCGCCTTTTAGAAGTAGAAAAAGATAAAGGGTATATCATCACTTCATCCAATTCTATCATTGCTGTGGATCATGTTCTGGATCGATTACGGGGAGAAATGAGTCAACTCCTCCGTCGAGGCGAATCAGACGGAAAAATAGAGGAGCTTTCCCAACAGATTGATTATTTAGTAAAAATTAAGGATAAGTTGAAATTTTTACTCATAGATGAAGCTGATGAAATCCAAAGCGTTATCGCGGAAAATAACGTAGCAATAGGGAATCCGACACATCTGAATACGGACGGCTGCCGGATATCTAAAATGGTGATAAAGGCAATCTTTTCTCAGGTCGAAAACAGTAAAGGTAGCGAAGAAGTTTATAAATTGCAGCAAGCTTACCTAAAAGGACAACAAATTTCTTTGGACAAAGAGGAACTGCGGACAAAAATTATTCCGCAACTAGTGAACTTAACACTTTCAAAATTCTTAGAAGAGTTTGGTGAGAACAAAGAAATTGATAAAAGTACAAAAGATTCTATTTATAGATACCTTTACGAAAAGTCAAATAAAGACCTTCCGGACGGGCTATCCCCTTCATTGTGTAAAAAACTAGAACGATTTAAAAAAATTATTTTAACTACTCTTCCTAAAAATTGTGCTCAGAATCCGGGAATTGATTTGGGAATTCAAGAAAAAAATGGGTTTAAGGTGGGGCCAAGAGTTGCCGGTCGAGAAAAGGAGGGGTATAATCTAGGGGATGAGGATGATATAATTTTCAGCCAATACATGAGTTTTGCTGTTGAAATTCCTGTTAATGAATTTACCGAAAATGAGCTCAAGAAGATAGCGGTAACCTACCCCAAGAAATATAATCAGTGGCTGGAAGGAGCGCGAATACAGGATAAAAAGTCTATTTTTGACTTTTTAAACGACGAAAGAAATTGGGAAGAGCGTGTGGATTTTTTAGAAAAAACAGTGATCACCCCCAAACTTATTCAAAAGTCAGATCGGCAAATTGTTTACAATGTGCAACATCTTGTTTACGGCAGGGAAGTTGGAGGAGTGACAGGAACCCTTGATAAAAAAATTCTTCCAAAAACTAGAGATGGCGAGTCGAGTGATCCTTCCAAAGATGTCATTGGCGAAGTTTTATTAGAAGCCGGAATTTTAGGGGTTCCTAGTGTGAGTACAGTTTCTGAAGGGGCGGAGGAAATTTTGCAAAAAATGAAAGAGCTTGTAAATGATTCCGAAGTCAAATCTCTGATTAACCAAGGTTTTGATCTAAAAATGTCTTCGAGCCGTGTTGTGGAAGAACTGCGAAAAGGAACAGATAGGGACTTTGTCTATGTGGATACGGAGACGCGAAAATTTTATATGTGGAAGAGTGGAGAAAACCGGCCTCAACAAATTTCAAAAGCAGAGCTCAATCGCCTTCAAGCAAAGGATGAGAATTTTAACAAACAAGCGGTTTTTTATTTTGCGCCTCCTGATACACGAGGAACGGATTTTCGCATCCCTCCAGGTAAAGGTGTAGGTTTTATTTCTGCCAAATGCTCAGAGCAGGATTTTGTACAACTTTGCGGTAGAATGAGGGGAGCCGGCAACATCCACCGGATGGATTTTGTAGTAAGTAAAGGGATAGAAAAAAGAATTCTGGCGAAGACCGAAAAAGAAGAGATTAATTATGCAGACGTTGTAAAAGAGATTAATTATGCAGACGTTGTAAAAGATATTTTTGAAGAAAATGCCGGAACTCTTAAGGCTATGGGATCCGAGCGTGATGTCCAAGAAGTAGAGCGGATATTTAGTCGCGGAATCCGAGATATTTTGGATCGAGCTATACAGGTAAAAAATTCAGTTGAAAATTCGAAAGAAAAGACAATCTATGAGAGGTTAATTGCTGAAATTGATAAACATTGCCGGGAAGAGGGAATGGGGTTCATTCACGATAAAAGCTCCGGTTATGATGAGGAGCAAGATATCATTTCCTCTGAAAATGAGAAGTTTAATAATCTTGTAGATTTTATTGAAAATTTAGATATTGAACATTTAGATATTGAACATTTAGATATTGAAAAAGAAGAAGGGGAAGATTATTTTTCCCAAAAAAAAGAAGCACTTTGCAAAGAAATTAGGACACTTCAGAAAAAGTTGCCGGAAGGAGAATTATTTCGATCAAACAGAGATGAGCTTTCATTCAATGTACAAGTGCAAGAGCATCAGGTAACTCAACAATCGCAACAGGTACAACAGCTGCAATTAGGGCAGCAACAATTGCAACAGCAACAATTGCAGGCGGAAACAGCCCCTATCAATCCGGATCAGCGTCGATATGGGTATTCTCAAAATTATCACCGCGGATTGAATAAAATTGCCGAGGAAATTGAGAGTGAATTGGAGTATAATTATTCTAATTATCCCTATGCTGAGGCGGCTTTACCCTTATTGGTGGATTCTGAAATTATCCTACTATTCAAGTCCGAGGCCTTTAAGATTAATGTAAGTCAAAACTTTTTAAATTGTTTTTTTGAAGCAGGGGGAGCTGCGGGAAGGCCCGGCTTTGCTAAATTCCTCATCCGATATGATGCCGCCAATAGCGAACCAACCTTAACTCTAATCACTCACCAAGAATACTCTAAATTTTCGAAAGATCATGAGGGTGCAAAAGCGTTTATTCAACCTCAAGAAGATCAAGAAGATCAAGAAGATCAAGAATTTGTGGATAATCTTATGGAGCAAATAAATAATTTTGGCAATAATAATGAAGGGTATCCAAGAGGGAAAGTTTATACTCCTATTTCTCAAGGGGTATTGTTGAATAGGGAAATTTCAAGTAATGAAAAAGGAAAATTTGTTGTTGCCTCGAATCAAGAAAACAACGAGCCTATAGAAGAGGAGATGAGGCTTATTGTTCAGGCTAAATTTTTCCTGGGAGTTTCCGACTACTCTCATGTCGAGATGGATTACCTTCGTGACTGGATTGGGTCTATTCCGGAGGCGCACAAGAAAGGCTTGATGGATTTTATCGATAAATTGGGAACACAGGAACAAAAAGAATGTATTCAGGAGTAGGGCGATTTTATACTCAAAATTTGATAGTGTTTCTAGGGACAGATGTCATTTTTCTTAGAGATTTTACTTTCAAATGTGCTTGCATGCCCTCCAATTCTAGGTTTTTCTGACAGTTGCGAGTCAATGAGGTGAAATTTCCCTAGGCGTTATCAAGTTTTGAGTATAAAATTGCCCTGATTCAGGAGCTGTTTTTTAATCTCTGAAAATCACTTTTTCAGAGATTTTAAACAGGTTCTAAGAAGGGCCGGCAGGCGCAGTGCCCGCCTCATCTGCCAATTCGTTAATCAACTGTTTTTTAGACTCTGTTCTCTAGACATTCTTTGAAGATTTTATACAAAACAGAGTAAAGACCAACAGCAACAGATCGATGAAAGGAGCCTTTCATGTAATCTTTTAAGGATTTCACCTTAACATTTGCTTGTAAAGCTGTTAGGTATGTATCCGCAGGGTGGCTGCATAAGGCGCCAATGACTCCGCCAATGAATACCGCTGTATAGATGGCTGCTGGATTGTTTCCTAGTTTTTCTCTTACGGTATCGCTGACGGGATCGCTTACTCGAATAGAAAACAAAAAGCCGGCTTCTCTGGCCATGATCGCCCCTAATTGCTTTTTGGAAAGTTCTTTTATTGATTGAATAATTGGTTTTTTCATCGTTTGGGCATTAAAAGCTGCCAAGCTTGGAGCTGATAAGGCTCCAACGATCATTGAACTTAAGAATATTTTAGAAAAAGTATCTTTTTGTTGTTCTTCTTTATTAAATAAAATTTGCTCCACAATTCTTTGAATAATTATCTGTGACCCCACGATAAATCCAATAGTTGGAGAAGCTTTAACTCCTTCCTGCATCCATTTTATCGTTGGCATATTGGGTTTAATTTTTCCGGCTTGTTCCGCACTTTTATATACAAACAGACGAAAAAGAGGGATAATTGATGCCCCGGCTGCAAAAGGTGGAATTACATAATTTTTAATATATTTATATATATTGGATTGACTAAAAGAGTTTGTTGGTTGTATAGACATAACGTATATTCCTTTAAAAAAATAAATGATAATTAAATATGGGAATATTAAATAGATGCCCCGACGCACAGCGTAGGAGAGAAAGAAGAGAAAATGGAGAAAAACCTGCATCTTTTGAAACGAATAAACGGAAGTTGGGATTTGGTGGTTTTCTATCTAATAAGATGCATTTTACGAGAGATCATCATAAAAAAAAAGTAAAATATATTGCTCGTGGTTTATTTATGATTTAGGATTTTGGAAAAGTTGAAGGAGCTTTGGGATATTTATACCGCTCGCGCCCTCAAAATTTGGTTTTTGGCAAAGAGAAAACTTCGTGGTTGAACGATCGCAAGCCGTTTAATATTGATTAATATTAAGCAACTTGCGATCGTTCAACCACGAAAGTTTTCTCAAAGCCAAAATCTCAAATTTTGAAATACGAGCGGTATAGTATCATTTGCCAAAAAACAAGCATTAACATGATAATGCTTCCATAAACTCTAGAGAGAATTGCACAATTCCCTCTCTAATTACGATCGATAAACTTATCAGCTTCGATAACATGTCAGTTTTGCTTGGAATACAATCTATTTCGAAATCTTATGGATCCCGCCTCCTTTTTGAAAATATCTCATTTACAATAACAAAAGGAGCTCGGATCGGTCTTCTGGGACCGAATGGCGCGGGCAAATCAACTTTGCTTAAAGTGCTTATCGGCTTGGAATTGCCTGATAAGGGAAAAATTGCCAAGCGTAAAGATTTACGTATAGGTTATGCAAGCCAGGCTCCTGATTTTCCCGACGAATCTGTTGAAAATGTTCTTGTAAGCTCTTTACCAAATAAAGATCCGCACACATCGCTAACGCGTGCGCGCATTTTATTGGGAAAAGCGCAGTTTTCCGATTTCACAAAGCAGGCATCTACATTATCAGGAGGATGGAAAAAACGGCTCGACATTGTTCGGGCGCTTATGAACGATCCTGATCTTTTGCTAATGGATGAACCGACAAACCACTTGGATTTGGAAGGGATTGTCTGGTTGGAAAATTTCCTTATGCGTGAAAAATTTACCTACGTCATTGTGAGCCATGACCGGTACTTTTTAGAAGCGGCGACTAATAAAATGATCGAGCTTAATCGCTGCTACCCTCAAGGCCTTTTTGAAAGCGAAGGGAATATGAGCGTTTTTATGGAGCGCAAAAATGCATTTTTAGCGGCTCAGGAAAAAAGGGAGAAAGGGCTTGCCTCCACCGTTCGCGAAGAAGCTGAATGGCTTCGCCGCTCTCCGAAAGCACGGACAACCAAATCGCAGTCCAGGATTCAAAGGGCTTATCAGTTGATGGATGAGCTTTCAGCAGTCCAACAGCGCAACCGGTTTAAAACGGCAGGAATTAATTTTACTGCCTCGGAGCGTGCTACTCGGAAACTGCTAGTTGTAAACAATCTGACTAAATCTTTAGGAGGGAAAACTCTTTTTAAAGGGATAGATCTTACGCTGTCTCCCGGAACACGCCTTGGAATCGTTGGCAAAAATGGGACAGGCAAATCAACTCTCCTTAAGGTCTTAGCCGGCATGGTATTGCCGGACATGGGCACAATTAAAATGGCCGATGATCTTAAATTGGTTTATTTTGATCAGCATCGAGAAAAAATTCCGATGGATATTTCACTAAGAGCTGCCTTATCTCCTTCAGGTGATTACGTTGATTATCGCGGACAGCAAATTCATGTCAATGGATGGGCGCAAAAATTTTTATTCGATACGGATCGCATGGAACTTCCTGTTTCACGCCTTTCCGGAGGAGAACGTGCGCGAATTTTAATTGCTCAATTGATGCTGCAGCCGGCAGATGTGCTTTTTCTAGATGAACCGACCAATGATTTAGATATTCCGACATTGGAAGTGATTGAGGAAAGTTTGCTTGGGTTTAACGGCGCAGTTGTTTTAATTACTCACGATCGTTGTTTAATGGATCGAGTCTGTTCTCAAATTATCGGCCTCGGAGAGGGAAAAGAACGAGAACTTTTTGCAGATTTTTCTCAATGGGAAAATGCAACGAGACGGCAGCCAGGCACAGTTAAAATCGAAAAACAAGAGAGAGCGGCCAAGCCTTTTGTAAAAATGTCTTACAAAGAAAAGAAAGAGCTCGAAATGATGGAGGAAACTATCCTGCGCGCTGAAGAGCGCTTGGAGCTTTTGCAGCAGGAGGCGGATAATCCGGAAATCACAACCGATTCAGCTAAATCGCTCAAGCATTATGAATTGTTGGGAGAAGCGCAAAAAACATTGGACGCTCTCTATGATCGGTGGCAGTATTTGCTTAATAAATCAAAGCAATGAGGCGGCAGGGAGCTTCGGTGCCATTTTGAATTTTCGCAGGAAGCGCCACTGCCCATGCTCCTGAATCAGGCACTTTATTTAAATTTGCGGCATTTTCAATGATGTATTTTCCTTTTTTTAAAAGGAGATGATGGACCGGGAATTCGAGATTCCTTCCGTCGGGGGAAAGGGTGTCAATCGCGATCCCTGCGACTTTTCTTTTGAGCAGCAGCTCAGCAGATTCGGGAGAAAATCCTGGAAAATGCATCTTGTTGCGATATTTAGCAGGATTGTTCCAATGTTTTGCCCATCCGGTATCAGCGGCAACCAGACTTCCGGAGGGAATTTTACCATGCTCTTGCTCAAAATTATGAATATTTTGCGGGGTAATGAAAATATCGGTAAAAGTCTCGGAATCGACTCGGATCACACAAAGAGGCGCAACAAGTTTTTCTACTTCAATGTCAGCAATATGTTCTCCATGGGGATCAAAGTGGGAGGGTGCATCCATATGAGTGCCGATACCGGCTCTGCAATCATAGTGCATGACGCGGCATCCTTCATCATAATCTGCTTCAATATGAGAGCGGAATCCGCATTTGCCGTCCCAGGTGGGAATATTCGGGTGAATGGCATGCGTAAGGTCGATTACCTGAGGAGTATTCATTATTTATCCTTTTAGAACAAGTTGAGGGCGTAATTTGGCAACCATTTGAGCAAGTTCAGCTTCTTGAACAGCTTCGACAACAGCGTCGACGTCTTTATACGCATCCGGCATCTCTTCTGCTATTGTGCGATATGAACGAGCAACGACTTTCACTCCCTGGTTTTGCATATAGGCTACGGGATCGCGTCCTTTCCAAGCCTTTAACGACTTGATGCGGCTGCGAGCTCTTCCTGCACCATGGCAAGAGCTGCAAAAGGTCATGGTATTGCCAAGTCCTGCCATAAGATGGCTTGCCCGTCCCATATCGCCGGGAACGAGAACAGGTTGTCCGGTCGCTTGAAAAATAGCGGGAAGTTCACTTTCTCCGGGGCCGAATGCTCGAGTAGCCCCTTTTCGATGCACGCACAACTTCTTTTTGACCCCGTTAATTTCATATGTTTCAAATTTTGCAATATTGTGGCATACATCATAAATGAGACGGATACTTTTAGGATCTGTGCCAAGGACCTCATGCAGACTGCGCCGCACTTGATGCAGAATGCGCTGCCGATTGTTAAAGGCAAAGTTTGCAGCAGCAGCCATTGCTTGAAAATATTGCTTTCCAAGAGGACTTTGAATGGGAGCTGCAATCAATTGTTTGTCGGGAAGGCCCTCAGCCAGGTTATTCTTAATAAAGACATCCAGCGTGTCTTGGCAAATTTGGTGCCCAAAGCCGCGGGAGCCCGAATGGATCAGGATATATGTCATCTCTTCGGCAACGCCCCATTGCGCGGCAATATCTTTTAGATAAAGATGATGGATTTCTCCAATTTCGACAAAATGATTGCCCGAACCAACAGAGCCCAGTTGATGCCGGCCTCTTTCTTTAGCAAGATGGGAAACTGAATCCAAATTTCCGCCCTCAATACAGCCGTAACTTTCTGTGTGTTCTAAGTCTTCCGGAAACCCATATCCATTTTCAACCGACCAACGAGATCCTTTTGCAACAATTTGACGGTAGTCAACATCTGATAAGCCTTTTTCCTTTTTTGTTCCCCTGCCGACACCGGATGGAATGTGCTTGAAAATAGTTTGCAGCAATAAATCTTTCTCTTTAGCTTTGAGATTTTTAAAGGCAATGGGAACTACAGCAAGACGAACACCGCAATTAATATCATAACCCACTCCTCCTGGACTGATAACGCCTGATTCCGAGTCCATTGCCGCAACTCCCCCTATCGGAAATCCATACCCCCAATGGATATCGGGCATTGCGATGCTGTAACCGGTGATTCCCGGAAGATGGGCGACATTGCGCACTTGTTGAAGGGGTTGCTCAAGAGCCGGATCCTGAAGAAGCCGCTCGGTGGCGATGATAAGGCCGGGAACCCGCATCCCTTCTTCTTGAGCCAGCTTATAGCAAGCAGGCTTTACTTTATTGAGATTATACATCAATGATCATTTCCCAAGTCAATATACCATTATTTTCGCTGATTTCACCATGATAACTAATCGCTTTAAATGTGCAACCCTGCTTTGCATCAACTACAGATACTAAAGAATTAAGATTGATGATGATTTCGTCTAAAGATTTAGTCTTTAATAGTTTGTGTTTGTACTTGAGTAGCTCGGGGTCGTAAAAGGACAGAGCAATAAAAGCATGATAATGAAGTTCTAAGAGCGTCTCTCCCCTTACGATAAATGCGATGTCTGCAATATGTTCAATCTCATCAAATGGAGACAGAAAGGAAACAGACCATGGATTTTCTGCATTTTCAATGAGATGAAGCATCCGGGACTTAAAAGGGGAGTGGCAGCGGTTCAGTAAGGCCATCATCAAGTTTTGGAGTATCTTGTGTGAGCTGTTTGAATTTTCCTGTGTCGTTCAAGAAGTTAATAGAAGGCTCGATAATACCTGCAAGCCCGACTTTCCATTTTAGGGGATGAAGTTTAGGATTTCGTTGAGAATTGCAAGATAGAGTTAAAGGGGTTTCTGAATAAGGAACAACAATATCGAAAGCGATAGAAAATGAATGCATCATGACTCTCTTGTATCAGCTCTATGCGCTTAAATTGCGTTGCAAGGGATGATAAAAAACGGAATTAGTGATCTTCATGGCAAATACCTGCTGCGGATAAAGCTTGTTTGGCACCGGCCATTAGAGGCAGGTTAAGCGCATTTTGCGGAGTTGACCAAACATATTCCAGATGTTCGTCGTTAATAATTAATTCCGGTTTTGACCTTATCTCTAGAGTAAACATATGATAAACGTAGTCGATAGAGGGTTTACGTATGAATCGCTTCCCGAGACATCGAAAATAATCTGAAGGAAAGAGGAGTCCTGTTTCTTCAAAGAGTTCACGGATGACGCAGTTGAGAGGGGATTCTCCGGGATTAATTTTACCGGCAGGCACGCCGAACAGGCCTCCTTCTCTGTCGTATGCACGTTTTAGCAGTAAAAGTTCTGTATTGACCATGAGATAACAGGCGGAAACTTCAACGACAGGTCGAAAATCTTTTGGAGGATCAAGATATAACATAACAGGTTCGGGAGCCAATCGTTTGAATAAACAAACGTTTCGTTGATTATAAGTTGAGGTTCCGCAAGGGATGAAGCCTGCTTTTTGCAAAACCCTTTGCGAGGCGTGGTTGTTTGGGTGAGCCGCTCCGAAGATATGTTGGATGGAGAGATGAGAAAAAGCCCAGTTAACACACGCTATAGTGATTTCTGTTGCATATCCCCTGTTCCAGAATTGGGGATGCAGCCAATATCCGACCTCAATGTCAGGGCGTCCGGTATTGAGTTCGTAGTGGATAACTCCTCCGATTCCAAGATAGTCCTGAGTTTGTCGATTTCGGACAGTTCCTAGAGAGAAACCTTTTCGGTATTGATGATCGAGGAAACGTTGAAATAACTGAATAGCTTCTTTTTCTGATTTAATTCCGGACCCGATAAACTCCATTACTTTTGGGTTTTGCACAAGTTCTAGAAAAAATGGGAAATCATTTTTTTTTATAGGATGAATAACTAGCCGCGGTGTTTCAATGTAAAACATGAAAAGGTTTTAGCAAACAGCTTGTTTTTTTGCAATTCCCTCGATAAACTGATTCTATGGAGAGTAAACTATATGGGTAAGAGTAACGAATTATTAGAGGAAAATTTTATTAGCGAGACAAAATCTGTAGGCGGTTGGCGTATTTGGTTAGGATTGCTTGCAGTTGCTATAGGGTTTGGTGCACTTGTATTTTCTGCAAAGTGGATTGCCAAGCTTACGATAAATGAAATCGAGAGCCAACCTTTTTTGCAAATCACAAATCGAGAATTTTCATTATTTCTTTGGCAGCATCCGGAATTTATGCGATCTAATCAAAAAAAGATGTCGGGGTATTTATCAGGTTTTCATCCTTTTCCTAAAGTGACGCCGAAACCGGAATTAGCTGATCACTTTGTACAAGCTCCTCCGGATATCTTATTTTTGTATCATGCGTGGGACAGACTCTTGAGTTCTGAGGAATGGAATCGAAAAATAATGAGTAGCGAGCTATTGGATTTTTTAGATTATGACCGGGAATGGCTGCCTGAATATTGGCTGGAGGCTCCCGAGGGATATCGGGAACTTGTATTTAAATTGCCGGCATTGGAAAAAGTTGATGTGGCAAATAAACTGCCTCGCGAGGTGAAGCGAGCTTTTATTGGTTGGAAAAATTATTTTTACGAAGGGAGTCGAATAAATGCAGTGGTTTATCGGTCAGAAGATATTCAAAATTTCATTCGAAGTCACCATAATTATTCTCCTAATTACTGGAAAGGAATTTATCCCAATTACTTGAAGTCTTTATCTGAGTCATCAAATCGAGAGATTCCATCTAATGAAATACCTTCTTTTTTTAAAAGTTGGACTATACAATGAAAACCAGGTTCGATAGCGAACCTGGTATCTAATATGTTATTTTCTAGACAAACTACCCTCTAGAAAAGAGCTTTCCAATCCAGCCGAAAATCGTGCTAAAGAAATTGCCGATTCCTCTGCCGATTGATAGAAGAAATCTAATAGGCAGGGGCCATTGTTTTGAGGGGGCGACTTCATCAACGATTTCATCTTCTTCAATTGGTTTGTCAGTGTTCTCTTCCGTTTCCACGATATCGATTTGTTCATCTACCTCCTGGATATCAACGATTTGTTCATCTACCTCCTGGATATCATCGTTTGATTCTTCTTCCGGTTTAACGATTTGTTCATCTACTTCCTGGATATCATTGCTTGATTCTTCTTGTTCATCTACTTCCTGGATATCATCGTTTGATTCTTCTTCCGGTTTAACGATTTGTTCATCTACTTCCTGGATATCATTGCTTGATTCTTCTTGTTCATCTTTCTGTCCAACGATAGCGTGCTTCAGATCTTTTTCTTTTTGACTCAGGAAACTCCCTTTACAAAGCTTAGAAAGCGTTTTATCTAAACAATTTCTTATGGTAGTTATGTCAGGCCCTCCCTCTATGAAATCATTTTCTGTCTCATATTTACCGACTCCAATTTTAAACCAAAAAAAAGTTGTAATTTTGTCAGTAGCGTCCTCAGTGCAGTTAAATCCTTTGCTTATTATTTCACATTTACTAAGGATGAGCCCTCTATGCTCTGTTTCGGTAGGATTACCATCTATAGTAATTTGCTTTGAAAAGTTGTTGATAGCCTCTTCAACTGCACTGCTATCGGCTGTGGTATATGCATCATAAATTGTTTGTCTACACTCTTCATAAGTATACTTCCCACAAGGATTAATCGTATTGATTTCGATATTATTCATATTGGAATCTCCTTTTTTTAATATGTACGTTAAGTGATAACATTTTATATAATTATGGGCAAGAAAAAAATAGAAACTAGATTAAATTATTAATATTTTTTTTAATAAATTATGTGTTAATAAATTCCATCGGAATGGGAAACGTAGCCTTTAGAATAAACGGGGCCATTTTTTCCTACTTCCAGCTGTCCATTAAAATATTTTCGATAGACTTGAAGACCTTGCTCAGCATTTTGAATGCAATAAAAGCAATTGCTCAACCACTCGGATCCTTTGATAGTTCCGCTTTTCATATTCATTTCGTAACGTGGAGTGATTTTTGCACGCCAATATTCTTCTTCTCCAAAAAGTAATATCGGCGTGGGTTTTACAGCGCCTACTTTGCGCCTGACTTCTTCTAAGCAATATTCAAAATCAGTTCCGATTCCCCCCTTTAAAAAAATCGGAAAATCGAGGTTGAATTCCGCCTGTCTTTCCACAAGCTTGTCAAGGCGGTAAGTCATTTTCGCTTCAATATAGGAGTTTTGTTTTTGTTCATTGAGCACAACCTCGTCTCCTGAATGCTTGAAATCGACGACGTTGGCGCAAGAGAGGATATTCAGCTCTTTTGCCACGCGATTGCCTACTTCCATGGCTCCCGGTCCCCCTCCAGTCACTAAGGCTAAAGGAGTATTAGAGTTGAGCAGGGGATGGGAAACCTCATGTTTCAATTGTTCAATACCTAATAACAAATGACGCAATTCTATCTCAAAATCACCTTCTAATAAGTTCGAACCGTAAATTCCAAATAATGTTGATCGAATAAATTTTTCTACCTGGTTCAAAGGAACAAATAAACCATGATCGCTATCGGATTTTTGAATGTATTGGAGAATGTTTTGCGAGATATTGTCAACCCAATAAACAGGAATGGCAAATTTGTAAAGATCTTGAAGCAGCGCTCGATCTTCAGCAGAAAAGAACGATGCATGGGACCTGGAAGGATATTGAAAATAAATTCCTTTTAAACATATTTGCACCTGATCGCTTAGAAGAAGCCGCTTCATCATAGGACTTGGAAAATAACGTGCAAGAAGTACTCCCTGGCTAGTTATGCGCTCTTCGACAATTGCTTTTAAAAACGGCGTGGAAGGTTGCTGCTCAATATAACGCTCAACCATTAAAGCTTGCCGTTCACCATGCGCAAGTCCCGGAAAATCGTGGAAACGAGGTTCGCGGGCGATCCAATCTTTTTCTTCCAGTTTGAGTAGCTGCTCGCCTTTTACGATAAATATTGCAACGCGTTTTTCAATAGGTTCGGGAGCGTGATCAAATGCGTTGAATAGAACTTTGTGGTCTTCAAGACAGGTTTGTAGTTGATCGCGATCTTCAAAGAAAACATATTCTCTGTGAGGTTCTAATGTATAAAATTCTAATGGAATATCAGTCAGTTCTCTTTTACTTTCACCAAAGAGTTCATAGATATCTCCTGAAGCTTCTGTATCAGGTTGCAGTATCGAAGCCGAAGTATGCGTATACCCTTCAGATAGAAGATCGGAGACGACATGCGCAAATACGGTTCGAATATGTAAAGGCAAGGTTTTTACTAATAAAAGTTCATTTGGTTCAATATTATGGGGAACAAGAGGTTTCCATTCCTGGTGTAGTTTGAGCAGTTCTCGAAATGGTTGATCTGCAGCTAAACCTTTTCCTATAGTAGGTAAAAAACCCACGATCGATGAATCATACTCAATTTTACCGTTTTGCAGGGATAAATAGGCGATAGCGCGTCCATCTACCTTATCCAGAATCAGGTCGCGGCTTCCATGCATTCCTCCTAAAGACAATAGAGGTCTTCCCCATCTGTCCGAGCGGCCAAACATGCGAGTTAAATAATGAGGGTTGCGCACGCATCGCCTTTCATCTGCAGCAAAAAGCTTTCCTGCTCGCACTCCTGTTGTAAGCAATGGAAGCATTTTTTTACCAATTGTGCCGATAGCTTCAAGAGTAACACTAATTTGAGCGCACTGTCTTATCGGGTCGAGTTCGTACTCTTTTCCTACAATATTAATTCCAACTTGAGCCAACGTACTTTTGCCGTTAAAAAAACGTGTTCAGGATCGATTTCATATCCTACAAATGAGGGAGAAATATTTTCTATAAATACAATCGCTTCTGAAACACTCTCGTTTACAGAGTTGATGTTTGTGATGATTCCGTCAGGTGTGGCAAGGTCGTAATGATTTGAGCCTAGATAGGATTCCATAAATAATCTTCTACAACAATTATACAGATTATGAAAAGTGTTTTATTTTGAACAACGATTGGTATGAATAAGTTCTCCATTTGATTGGGTTTGAGTGGAGAGATCCCTTTGCATTAAAATATAGCTGGAAGCGTAATTAAGATATACCGCTCGTGTTTCAAAATTTGGTTTTTGGCAAAGAGAAAGCTTTCGTGATTAAGCAACTGCTAAATCGCGAGGCTTTACTTCTTAGCCAAAATCTCGAATTTTGAATCGCGTGTATTTCGTATATTAAAATCGAGAATTGACACGGCCTAAAAATGAGGGTTGAGCTCGCACGTTAATTGACACCATAAAAAACAATTTGATATCAAAATTTTATTGACAAATCCGTTCTGAAATTTTTTCGCAGTCCTGAAACGGGTTATTCGAATATGTTTGTTTGTTATTTGTTCGTCTAAAAATGATAAGTTGCTGGTAATGAATGGGGAGAGATTGTGGATTCTTTGAAGATAAAAATTCCGTTTTACGAAAAGTATGCTGAAAATTTTGATTTTATCTCAAAATCCTTATCAATACAGAATTTTTTAAAAAATGACATAAATAATTTATAATTAGTTGTATATGTTTATCAATCTGGCTCGTATTGCCTTTAAAAGGGTTTTCCCTAGAGAGTTTTATTGCTTGAGTCGGATCGTTGTTGATAACTCAATTCTATCGTAAGGCTTTATGGTGAAGGGGGATACTGGATGCTTGCAAATTGTGCCGATCGTGTTTCAAAATTCGGGATTTTGGCCTGGAGAAAATGAATTTTGAAGCTTTGGCCCTAAATAATAATAAGTTTATATTGCTTTTTATTTTGGTTTTTGGTTATTTTTTTCATAAAATAAAAAATTTTTTCCAGGTATTTAATAATGGCAATACAGCATCCTTACGATAGTAATTCTAAACTATATAATTTTTTTATTCATCCTAAACACAACAAAGAAACGACAGTTCTATCAATAATATACCTCTTCAAATTGAAGAATCGGTAACAAGAGAGAAAAATTCAAATAATCCTGTAAAAAATAAGCTGTTTCCTCCCAAATAACAGGCTGCTTGGCTGTGTACCTAAAAGACCCAGTAGGCTACAATGTCTCCTTTCAATTTATGCTTGCTACGATGGATTTTTTTACCACAGAGCTCACCGAGCCCACAGAGAGAAGAGAGAATGACACTTTAACTGGTGAAATTATAGGTGCAGCCATAGAAGTTCATCGAAGTTTAGGGCCTGGACTTCTTGAGTCTGCATATGTTGCATGTCTAGCCTATGAGCTCCGTTTAAGAAAATTAAAAGTGGAACAAGAAGTACCATTACCAATTTTCTATAAGGACGTTATGCTCGATTGTGGATACCGGTTAGATTTAGTCGTGGATGATCAAGTAATTATAGAGGTTAAGTCTGTTAAGGCATTGACGCCCTTATATGAGGCCCAATTGCTTTCCTATATCAAAATGTCTGATTACCATAAGGGCTTGCTAATCAACTTCAATGTGAAAATGCTGAAGGATGGTATTCGAAGAATGAGAAATTGAATTCTCTCTGTGATCTCGGTGAGCTCTGTGGTAAAAATCAAAAAAGCTGCCTAAGTTGGAGCGCCGATGGCTCTGAATCTATCACGTATTCTGCCAGCAAACTCTTGCCCAAAAACAGACGTTGGATCCAGCCCCGATATATTTTCCAAAAAGCTCATTATAGCCTGTTTAAATTCGTGAAAATCTTCGTAATACGTGTTGTACAGCACTCGTTCTTTCATCCATTTCCAAACCCGCTCAATCGGGTTTAAATTTGGACTGTAAGGAGGAAGAAAATGTAAGTTGATTTTAGAATTTTGGAGATGTGAAGTTACACTCTTATTTCGGTAATAGCGAGCATTATCACAAAACACATGTATTTTATCCTTAGTTGGATAGGCGTCCTCAATCTTCTTAAGGAAAGAGATAGTAGATTCGGCATTCAGCGTCTTATCTTCCTGAACATGCAATTTCGATGAAAGTAAATCAACAGCACCAGAAAGATTTAGTCGAGATCTTCCGCTATTTGCAGCAATTTCCTTGCGTAATCCTGTCTTGATCCAGCCATAGGTCACTTGAGTATTGTGAGTAGGATGCACTCCATCCATAAAACAAATCGTTTCTCCATCTGTCAAAGACCTTTTTAGTTGTTCGTATTCCTCAATCCATTTCTCTTGACGCTCCTTATCTGCTTTACCTGGAACGAGGGCTGGTTTTTTATAGGAAAATCCATGTCGATGCATCCAATTGCACAGTCCTGGCACGGTATAATCAATTTTGAACACTGTTTTTACATACAACAAAATATCTTTAATATAGAGATAGGTATGCTCTTGTAAATGCTTTTCAAGCTGTTCTGATTGATCTAAAGAGAGCTTTTCTACAGAGCCACCATTTTCCGGTTTCAACTTTTTTGACTCTTTATAATCTCGAATGTGTTGGCGAATAGCGTCATCAGAAAGTAAAAGGGCTTCTGCGATTTGCATAAGAGTCCACTCCTTGTCGTAAAGCAGAACAGCTTTGATGCGATCACAAATTCGTTTATCCCTCTCTTTTTTATGTTGGGCCACCAAATCGCTTCGTTCGTAAACAGTAAGGAAATTTCTCATGAAAAGAATTATTACGTATGAATGAATTTTGGAAAAGGATTTTCAGAAAAACATCTCTATCCTGCCAGTGGAAATCCCGGCTCTTGAATCAAGAGAGGTATAGTAAATGCTGCTCTTTCAATTTTCTCCGGCGGTATTTGGCAAGTTATTTTTTGGATTGTGAATCGCTTAGATAATTCTGCTCTAAAGAAATGGAAATTTAGTCAGGAAAATTTACCTGAAGGAACTGCCGATGTCAAAAATGTTGCTCAACGTGTAATGGATGGAGAAGGCGGAAATGGAGAATCAGAGGTTCCAACAGACTTGAAAAAAATGGCATCTATTGACCTTAGTCAAATATTTCCGGAAAATAAGGAAGAAGTGCAAATTCAAGTAGAAATCCCGGAAAAAGTGAAAAAGAGTTTAGATCAAATTTTTGGAATTGATGATGTCGTCGATAAAATGCCTGTTTACGGGCAGGTTAATAGTGATGATTTTAAAATTGAGGATGTTCCGTACCCCGTCATGAAAGCAATTGATAGGAACGGGGCGCCTTGCGTGATCATTAAACTTTTGATCAGCAATCCGGAAAAATACTATGATGACCGCGGCTTTGCTGAAAAGGATTTAAAAGGGGTTGAGGCGGCGATTAAAAACAACAGAATTCGTGAAGATGAAAAAGACGAAACTTTAAATAAATTAAAAGAAAAAAGAACCTTGAATATTGCCAAGAAACCTTTCGTTCTTGTATTGCGAAAAAAGTATTGGAATGATCCTTCTTCATCTATATGGGTGCCAAAGAATGATGGTGTTGGTGAGAGTTTTCCAACGTTTTTTAAACGATCTCTTCCGGGGTATGTTGAGCAACTGACACATGATGATGGAAGTGTGTGTGATTATTTAGAAGATATAATTCCGGAATTTCAGAAGCTGTTTAAAGGCGAAGGCGTTGGAACTGACTTTTACGGTAATGAATGGAAGCTATGTATGTAATTTTTTGTTATATACCGGCCGCGGCCGGTATGAATATTTGTAATAAAAGATATTGTGCAGCGATTCAATTAAAAGGCGATCATTCGGATCGTTCAACCTCAAACTTTGCTAAAATCCTAAATTTTGAGAGAGCGCAAGCAGTATAGAGGTTTGGTTGCAAATATGATCGGCGATGATCACCCGGCAGTCTGCACGCATTTCTTTCTTGCATTCGTCGTCTCTTTTTTCGGGATTGGCATAATCGTTGACGAGAAAAGTTGCTTAGTGCTTTTCCAGAAAGTCAACTTTTGCCATAATCAACCCTTTCAATTTACCATTGCATGATTTGGTTTCGCATATGAGAAATGAAAAAATTTTAAGGAGCTTTGGAACCCACGACGGGTCGTTTCACGCAGATGAAGTAACTGCGTGTGCGCTGTTATTATTATTTGATTTGATCGATGAAGATAAAATTCACCGTACTCGCAGCATAGATGCACTGCAAAAATGCGAATATGTGTGTGATGTGGGAGGAATATACGATCCTTCCAAAAAACTTTTTGATCATCATCAGGCAGATTATCAAGGACCTTTAAGCAGCGCAGGGATGATTTTGCTGCACTTGAAGGATTCGGGAAAGATTTCAGAAAAACTGTATGAGTTTTTGAATAATACCTTGATCATCGGCGTTGATGATCATGATAATGGAAAAGATATGCAGCCAAAAGGGCATAGTTCTTATTCTTATGTGGTTTCCAACTTTGCGCCGATTCCATATGATCCGACGAACGAAGAGCAGAATCGTGCTTTTACAGAAGCTCTCCACTTTGCAAAAGGACATTTGCAAAGGCTTTTTAATCGTTATCAATATATTCAATCCTGCCGGTCAATTATGGAAGCAGAGATGAAAAAGAATCAAAAGGCGTTAATTTTTGACAAGGGAATTCCTTGGCTGCAGTTGTTTTTTGATATGGGCGGTGAAAGTCATCCTGCTAAATTTGTGATCATGCCTTCAGGTCTTCATTGGAACCTGCGCTGCATCCCTCCAAGTTATGAAGATCGTATGAGTGTTAGAATTCCGATGCCGGAAGAGTGGGCAGGATTGTTGGAAGGCGATTTCAAAAAGGTCTGTTCAGTGCCGGGAGGAATATTTTGTCATAAGGGACGTTTTATCTCTGTTTGGGAGACAAAAGAAGCAGCGCTTAAGGCTCTTGAATATGTATTAAGTCACGCTGAGGAGAAATCATGACCACTGTTTTTGCAAAAATCATTGCAGGCGAGATGCCTGCGGATAAAGTGTTTGAAAATGAAAGAATTTTGGCAATTAAGGATTTATATCCAAAAGCGCCTGTCCATTTACTCATCATGCCCAAAAAAGAGATACCCAATCTCCAATCTGTTTCTTCCGAAGACTTGCCTCTTCTTTCTGAAATGATTGAAGTTGTTCAGAAATTAGCGGTAGAGTTTCAAATTGAAGAAGGGTATCGCCTTATCGTTAATAATGGCGTAGAAGCCGGGCAGTCTGTATCCCATCTTCATTTTCATTTAATCGGAGGAAGTCGATTGGGAGGGATGGCCTAATGCCGTCATTTGCATTGAATCCCCGGACAACAGGTTTGTTAATTATTGACGTACAGGAAAAGCTTGTACCCCAAAATCGACCGTTTTGAAGATTTATTCCAAGGGCTATGGAGAGTCATATCAGGTTTTAAAGTTCTAAAAATTCCAATGATTATATCTGAACAGTATCCGGAAGGATTAGGTTCAACATTGATGCAGCTTAAAAATCTTGTTGGAAATGAAATTCCTTGCCTTCGTAAAACAAGGTTTTCATGCATGGCCGATAAGAAATGCCGTGAGAAAATCCTTTCATATCCGGTTAATCAGTGGGTTTTAATTGGAATTGAAGCGCATGTTTGCGTGCTTCAGACAGCAAGGGATCTATTGCATGCAGGCAAGGAAGTTGTTGGCATTAATGATGCGATCGGATCGCGTTCAATTTACGATTTTTCTTCCGCAATTGCAGAGTTAAGAGATATGGGAGCTCGAGTAAGTTCTGCAGAAACCGTTTTATTTGAATTAGTTCAAGATTCAAAAGCGGCAGAGTTTAAAGAGATTAGCAAGTTGGTTCAATGCGCTCATTGCTCATGCTCATGATCTTTTTTTCCTGGTTTTGCATAACGGCAGAGACAAAGGGAAGCAAGGTGATAAACTATTTAATTTTAAATGATTTTCGTTCAGCTCTAGCTGAAGGAAAACAACAGGTTATTGTCAATCCGGATTCTCAAAAATATTGGCAGGATTACATTCAAGCTTTAGCTGCAAGCGGAGAATCAACTACTTGCTTTGCAAGCTTGGGAAGAGTTGATTAAGCGTTTTCCCGATCAATCCGAAAATAGAGTTTTATTAGAGAATATGGCTTGGGGAGTGATTCAAAAAGGAAGCCGGGCCCGATCCCCGATTATTCGTTCTTATGCTCTTATAGGAGCTTATTTGGGCCAGGATGCCAAAGGAGTTGAAATTCTTTATAACGGACTTAAAGATTCGCACATAGCGACAAAATTTTTAGTCTATTAAATTATGCGGTTATTTTCGAGATGATCTATTGAAAAGAGAAATTTTGAAGGTGCTTAAAAATGACCGCAACTTTCAAGTGCGTTTAGAAGCGATATCGACAGCGGGCCGGATGAAGATGCTTGAGGCAAAATCCTGCCTTTTTCAAATTTTAGAAAGCGCTCGATCACGTTCGGAAGAGAAACAGGCGGCGATACAGGCTCTCGTTTTGATTTTCGACAAACTTTCTCTTGAACAGGTCAAAAATCTTACCTCTGAGTAATAGAGCTTCTTTGAGAGAGCTCGCATGCAGAGTGATATTGCATTTGGAAATGAAGGAGGCGGTTTCCTTGCTTATTCCTCTACTTGATGATGTATCAGTAAATGTTAAATGTGCTGCATTAGAGACATTTGGTTTTTTTAGGCTGCCCTATCAAGAACTTGTAGCTGCAAAGTTTAAGTCATTATCCGAACACTCTCATCCTCGAGTTGCCATTACAGCTTCTTGGGCCTTGAGTTTGGCAATGCCGGATGCCGGATTTGATCTTTTAGAGAAGTGGATGCATAGCAGAAATCTCGATAATCGTTTGCTTGCAGCATCAGCTATGTCATCGACGGGACAATTTGGAACCCATTATTGGGGTCATTTTTCCTCTTTTAAAAACGATCCTTATTTGCAATCCAATTTAGCTCTTGGTTCGGTAGTCAAACGGGGTCAATGTCGCGAGTTCTTGCGAGGCGCTAGTTAACCATTTTGTTCAAAGTCAGGATCAGTGGATGTGGAAGCAAGAAGGCCTTTTTCGTTATTTGGCTCCAAGCGATGTCAAGCACGTTTCATGGCAGCCAAATTATCCTGAAGTTGTTAATCAAATCACTCGATTAGAAATACTCAATATCTTAGCAATAAAAGGAGCGCCGTCTGCAATTGACGCAGTTAAGCATTTTATGTCGAGAAGGCAATGGGGGATTTCGGGGATGGCTTTGCTGCTATTATTGCAAGAAGGCGATGAAAGCGCAATTGATGTTGTCAAATCTTTATTAGATGATTCAGAACCGCGCGTTCGCGTACAAGCAGCTCTTATCCTTGCAATGTGGGGCAGGGATGAGAAGATCTGTGCGAGAGTTGCAAAATTCTTATCATAAAGCCGGGCGAGAGCTGAAAGAGCGGATACTTGAAGGTCTGGGAAATGTGGGTTCTAAGCATTCAATTCCTTTTTTAACACAAAGGTTGGGCGAACCTCAACCAACACTGAGAATGATTGCAGCAGCGGCTTTACTACAATGTCTTTATCATTAAAATTAACTTTTATATATCTTTATTCTGCATTGATCTTTTGGACAGGGTGGGAATGGGTGTGCCGCGCCTCGGATATTCTTCATTTTTCCCTTCCACCACCAAGTAGGATGGCAAAGTGCCTTTGGATTCAAAAACATCGCTTTTTTCTGCATACCTGTTCCACGCTTTATGAAATGCTTGGAGGGTTTGCTTTAGCATTTTTTGGGTCGTTTCCGGCAGCTTTTATGATGGCTCAATGGAAAATGACGCGAGCTGTCTTGCAACCTTTTTTTGTTGTTGTTCAATGTATTCCGATGTTTGCATTAGCTCCTTTGATGGTGCTTTGGTTTGATTGGTCATTTTTTGCAGTAGTGGTTCCAACTGCATTGATGATTTTTTTTCCATTGACAATGAACCTCTATCGATGGCTTGTATCCACTCCGGAACATCTTTTAGATTTTTTTAGAATACACCGGGCTTCCACATTTCAAACCTTTTGGAAGCTTCGATTTCCTTGGGCAATTCCTTATTTATGGGCGGGTTTGCGTATTTCATCCGCAATTGCAGGAATTGGAGCTGTAGCAGGCGAATGGGCTGGTGCACAAGTTGGTTTAGGAGTATTAATGTTAGAAAGCCGTAGGGCGGCGGAGATTGATATGATGTTTGGAGCTTTATTTTGCTTAACTTTGATGAGCTTATCTTTTTATTGGTTCATTTTAATGATAGAGAGGAGGCGCCCTCTTCTTAAACAATCCGCCTCTGTTGTTCTTTTAATTATGTTATCAAGCTGCCATACATCCGACGATCAGAAAACCCGCATTGTGTTGGATTGGCTTCCGAATCCCAATCATGTCCCTTTGTACGCAGGAGTTGCAAAAGGTTTTTTTAAGAAGAGGGGAATTGACTTAGAGATAAAAAAAATTCACGATCCAAGCGATCCTCTGCCTTTATTGATTTCGAGACAAACAGATCTTGCCATCTCCTATTCGAGTTATGTCTTGCGCGCTCAGGAAAAAGGGGCAAATATTGAGCCGATAGCAATTTTAATACAAGAGCCGTTGGTATCCTTAATCTATCGCAAGGATAGGGGAATTCAATCGATTGCAGATCTGGATGGAAAAGCTCTAGGTTACTGCCTTGATGGCTCGGAAACCCGTCTTTTAACCTTGTTGCTGAAAAAAAATGATGTGAAGCCGGCAGAATTGAAAAACTTGCAATTTGATTTAGTTGGAAGTTTAGCGGTTGGAAGGGTGGATGGATTTTATGGAGGGTACTGGAATATAGAAGTTCCACAGCTTGATAAGATGGGGATAGATGCCGGCTATTTTTCATTGCCAGAACTTGGATTTCCATCGATTTATGAGCTGATCGTTGCGGCAAGGAGCGGTGACCGTAAATTTTCAACGGATGCCTTTAGTCAAGCGCTTCAAGAAAGTATTTTGTACTGTTTAGATCATCCCATGGATGCTTTGGAGTATTATTTTGAGGCAAATCCGGACAAAACGGACACAACGAAAGAGTGGGAAAGGGAGGCTTGGCTGCTGACTTTATCTGCTCTGCCTAAGTCTCAATCTTTTGATTGGGATAAGTGGAATGCCTTTAAAAGCTGGATGAAGCAACATGGGCTTTTATATCCCGCTCGCGCCGTCAAAATTCGGGATTTCGGCTTGCGATCGTTCAATCACGAGGTTTTCTCAAAGCCTAAATCCCGAATTTTGACGGCGCGAGCGGGATAATTAGACACTGGTTGTCTGGCGAATTTCATGGATAAACTTTCCTTCTTCCTCAGGATCGATTCCGATATTCGATGGAACCTGCCACTTTTTGGCGATGGAACCCTTGGATAACCACATGATTTGATTGGAAACGGAAACCGCATCGCGATAGTCGTGAGTGACTAATAATATGGTGGAACCTCTATCTTCTTGAATGATATTTAACAAATCAAATAAACGTTCGCGAGTATGAATATCCAATGAAGAAAAAGGCTCGTCCAAAAGCAGCAATGCGTGTTCTTTTAAAACAGCTTGTGCGAGCGAAACGCGTCTTTTCATTCCGCCTGACAGTTCATGCGGATATTTATTTTCTGCACCTTTTAATCCGATTAGATCAATAAGTCGGTATAAAATATCAGGGTGATGCTTTCTTTTTTCGAGCTCAAAGATCAGCGTTAAATGATCCCAAACTGTCCGCCAGGGGAGCAAAGTGTCTTTTTGCATCAAATAGGAAATGGACCCCTCGCAATGCATTGAACCTGCCTGAGGCGTTAACAACCCCATAATCAGGCGAAGAAGGGTGGTTTTCCCGGTACCGGAAGATCCGATTAAGGCTGTTGTCGACCCTTTTTGAAGCGAAAGCGAAATGTTGTCAATTACATTGATTGCGTCATAAGAAAATGATAAATTGTCAATTCGTAAAGCCATGATAAGCAAATAAAATAAAGGAAAATTGATGAACTTTCCAGAAAAACTTAACGATATACAAACCCGACTTTCCCAAAAGCGTTGGGATGGCTGGTTGCTATATGATTTCAGAAAACAAAATTCTTTGGCTATTGATTTCTTGGAAATTCCCGATTCTATCATTCTGACAAGACGGTTTTATTATTGGATTCCTCAAAAGGGAGAACCAATTAAGGTCGTGCACGCGATTGAAGAAAAAAACCTTGATCATCTTCCTGGCGGCAAAAGAGTTTATCGCACTTGGCAGGAATTGGAAAAAACATTGTGCGGCTTGCTGCAAAATCAAAGAAAAATCTTAATGGAGTATTCGCCCAATAACGCAATTCCCTATCTTTCAAAAGTTGATGGGGGCACATTGGAATTTATTCGTTCTTTAGGGGTGGAGGTGATCAGTTCGGGAAATTTGATCCAAAGGTATGCAAGTGTTTGGGATAAAGCTAAATATCTTGCGCATGTAGAGGCTGCAAATGTTCTTTCAGATACCGTCGATGAGATTTGGCAGTGGATTTCAAGCAGGTTGGCGTCTCGCGAAAGCCTTAATGAGTATCAAGTTCAACAACGTATTCTGCAAGCGATCATATCCAAAGGATGTATTGTGGAAGAGGCCCCGATAGTAGCCGTTAATGCGAATTCTGCAGATCCGCATTATCTTCCGGATTCGGAGCATTTCTCGATGATTAAGGAAAATGATTTTTTGCTTATCGATCTGTCTTGTAAAAAGAACATCTCGCAAGCGCCGTTTGCCGATATTACTCGAGTCGCAGTCGCTGCATCAAAGCCAAGCGAAAAGCAGGAAAAAATATTTGGAATCGTAAAAAAGGCCCAAGGAAGGCGCTTTAAATTATGTGAAAGAAAGCTTTTCAAAAGGGAGGAGTATCCAAGGCTGGGAAGTCGATCAAGTGTGCCGCCGGGTGATCGAGTCTCATGGGTATGGAGAATATTTTATTCATAGAACGGGGCATAACTTAGATGCCCGGCTTCATGGTCAGGGTGCTAATCTCGATCATTATGAAACGCATGATACTAGAGAAGTTCTTGCAGGAACTTGTTTCACGATTGAGCCGGGAATATATTTGCCCGGCGAATTTGGGGTGCGTTTAGAGTATGATGTATACGTTGATTTTGACGGCAGAGTGGAGGTAAATGGAGGGATGCAGACTGAAATTCAGTGTTTAATGTAAACGAGATATTTGTTATGATGCACGGGTTATATTGCTCGCAGTCTCAAAATTTGGGATTTCTTAAAGCCAAAATCCCAAATTTTGAGGACGCGAGCGTTATATTTATGCTAAAAAAAATTGGAGATTGGAGTGGAGCATAAAAAAAGTACTTTGTCGGCTGTATTGCTTGTTGCAGGAACTTGCATTGGAGGGGGAATGCTAGCCCTGCCGATCGCAACGGGCATAAGCGGTTTTCTTCCTTCATTGCTTGTTATGGCAATTTGCTGGTTTAGCATGACAGCTACTGCGCTTCTTTTATTAGAAGCGAGCTTATGGATGGAGGAAGGGGCTCATATCATCACAATGACTTCAACGATTTTAGGCCGTTGGGGAGACGTCTGTCCTGGGTTCTGTATGTATTTATTTGCTATGCTTCCTTAGTGGCTTATGCGGCCGGAGGCGGAGCGCAGATGGCTTCTGCTTGCGGCCATTATTGCCATTTTCTTATTTCTAAGGATTGGGGGGCGGTTCTGTTTACACTGCTGTTTTCTGCTGCAACCTTTATTGGAAACTGGTTTGTAGGAAGAGTGAATACTCTTCTATTCGGTGCAATGATATTGGCCTATTTCGCTCTCGTAGCAACAGGATTTTCCGAAGTTAAGCCTGCTTTATTAATCCATCAAAATTGGTCGACATCAATGATAGCAGTCCCTCTTTTATTAACTGCATTTAGTTTTCAAACAATGGTTCCAAGCTTGACTCCCTATTTGAAAAGAAATATTAAAAGTTTAAGAATTGCCATTATTGCAGGTACATTTTTAGCTATGGTAATCTATCTTGTTTGGCAATGGATTATTTTGGGCATTGTGCCTGTTGAAGGGGAAAAGGGATTGGCCGAGGCTCTTGCGCGAGGGGATCTTCCTGCAACAGAGTTTCTTCGTTTGCATGTATCCGGAAAATGGGTGTCGATCATTGCAGAGTTTTTTGCCTATTTCGCTATTGCTACATCTTTTTTGGGAATTGCATTGGGATTGTTTGATTTTTTATCCGATGGACTAAAAATTAAAAAGGATTTTCTAGGCAAAGCAATCATCGGTCTGATCATCGTGCTTCCAACAATAATCATAGCAACACGATTCGAGCGCGTTTTTATGACCGCCATGGATGCATCCGGAGGAATTGGAGACTCTATCTTGAATGGAATTATTCCTGTATTGATGGTGTGGAGAGGAAGATATTTACTTGGATATAAAGGAGATTTTCGCGTACCGGGAGGGAAAATTTTATTAGTTGGAGTCGGCTGCTTTTTTATAATTGCGCTTTCAATAGAGTTGCTTGGAATCGCAGGTCTGCTGCCTTCAGTTTATGAAGCTTATGATATATTAGAAATTCATAATCCGGGTGAAATTATCGAAATTTCTTAGAACCTGTGCAAGTTATTTTTGTTTGTATAGGCTATCAAGTGCGAACTGTTTCATTTTTAAGTGGATGCTATAAAGTCCATTTGCTCTGTTAGGCGTTAAGTTTGAAGAAATACCGATCTCTTCTAAAAACTTAGGGGGGCACTTAAGAATCGCTTCAGCCGTTTCTCCGCTGTAAACATTGATTAACAAGGCTGCCAATCCTCTCGACATCAAGGATTCCGACTCTGCAAAAAAAATGATTTTTCCTTGCTCCTGAACTGCATGCAGATACATAACGCTTTGGCATCCTGAAACTTTATTTTCAGCAATTTTATATTCAGAAGAAAGAGGCGATAATTTTTGTCCAAGTTGAATAATTTTTTGGTAGATTTGTTCTTCATCGACGCAATCTAAAAACTTTTTTTTAATCATTTCTTGTTTTTGCAAACATGATTCAAACATAATGTAAACTTCCTTATGATACCGAATCCCGGTTCAAATTTATACCGCTCGTGTTTCAAAATCTCTGAAAAAGTGCTTTTTGCGCCTTTCCTTTTGTTTTTGCAACCTTTAAAACTTCTCTACTTTTCCAAGTATGCGCAAGTTTTAAAGGTTGCAAAAACAAGGCAAAATTCGCTAAAAATCATAATTTTCAGAGTTTTTAGACAGGTTCTTAGGGATTTTGCCGTCATAAATTGCTTGATGTTAATGTAGTTTTGAAACAGAAGCAGTATATATGCATGCTTCTGATATTCAAAATTCTAAATTACATGCTCTGGATGGAAATTTATCGTTTTAAGTGTTTATTTTGAGTACGTTGTTGACAACAAAGCAAATATGATATTAAATACCCTTAATTATTTATACCGATTCTAGATCCAAAATCTCATTTTTTGGATCTAAGTCATTATACCTTAAAAATAAGATATTTCCTCACTTAAAATTAGATTATAGAATTCGAGAAAAAAATGCAAAGCAAATCCATTAGGGTGAGTTTGGAAGTTAACATAAGTGGTTTATGGCAAAAGAAGATACAATTAAATTAGATGGAACGGTAGAAGAGCTGCTGCCCAATATGAATTTTAGAGTAAAACTTGAAAATGGCATGGTTGTTATTGCACATTTGTGCGGAAAAATGAGAATGCGGAATATTCGGGTTTTTGCAGGAGATACAGTGACGGTTGAAATGTCGCCTTATGACCTGTCAAAAGCGCGAATTATTTATCGGCAAAAATAAATTGCCAAGAAATTTATATTTAGCTGTTGATTTTTTTTATGTAACACACTACAATTACAACCTTTCGAGTTGAAGAATATCTATTATTTTATTAGGTCTTGCCCAGATAGCTCAGGGGTAGAGCACTTGCATGGTAAGCAAGCGGTCGTAGGTTCAATTCCTATTCTGGGCAAAGAAAAGTAAAACAAACTAAAGATACTAGAGCCTAACGGAGGAAGTATAAATGGCTAAAGAAACATTTCAACGAAATAAGCCACACGTCAATATTGGGACCATCGGTCACGTTGACCACGGTAAAACAACCCTAACCGCTGCGATTACAAAAGTTCTAGCTGAAGCAGGGGGAGCAAAGTTTCGTGATTACGCATCGATCGATAACACTCCTGAAGAAAAAGCGCGTGGGATCACAATTAACTCATCTCACGTTGAGTACGAAACAGATAATCGTCACTATGCACACGTCGACTGCCCTGGACACGCCGACTATGTTAAAAACATGATTACAGGTGCTGCTCAGATGGACGGAGCGATTCTCGTCGTTGCTGCAACTGATGGAGCGATGCCTCAAACTCGTGAGCACATTCTTCTTGCTCACCAAATGCAGGTTCCTTCAATCGTTGTATTCCTTAACAAAGTGGATATGATTGGCGAAGGCGATCAAGAACTTCTTGAGCTTGTTGAAATGGAACTTGCAAGAACTTCTCGAAGCAAAAGGCTATAAAGATGCTCCGATCATTCGTGGATCTGCTCTGAAAGCTCTTGAAGGAGATGCGAAGTATGTTGAAAGCAATCAAAGAATTGATGAAAGCTGTCGATGAAAATATCCCGACACCTGCAGCGTGAAGTTGATAAGCCTTTCTTGATGCCGATTGAAGATGTCTTCTCTATCTCTGGACGTGGAACAGTTGCAACCGGACGTGTTGAGCGTGGTGTTGTCAAGATCAACGATAAAATTGAAATTGTTGGTCTTGGGTGAACACGAGAGATACAGTTGCAACAGGTCTTGAAATGTTCAACAAACTTCTTGATGAAGCACGTGCTGGTGAAAACGTTGGTGTTCTTCTTCGCGGTATCGATAAAAATGATATTGAACGCGGAATGGTTCTTGCTGCTCCTGGAACTTGCACTCCTCATACAGAAGTTTAAAGGACCTGTTTACGTTCTGACAAAAGAAGAAGGTGGACGTCATAAGCCTTTCTTCACCGGATACCGTCCTCAGTTTTACTTCAGAACAACAGACGTAACAGGAACAGTTAAGCTTCCTGAAGGAGTTGAAATGGTTATGCCAGGTGATAACGTTGAAATTGACTGTAGAACTGATTACTCCTGTTGCGATGGAAGAAGGGATGCGCTTTGCGATTCGTGAAGGTGGACGCACAATTGGTGCAGGAACTGTTTCTGAAATTATCGAGTAAGTCAGATTACTGTATCATTTAGCTGCGCATTCGTGTAAAGCATTAGCTGTAGATGGGTGTGTAGCTCAGTTGGTAGAGCAGCGGTCTCCAAAGCCGCCGGTCGGGGGTTCGAATCCCTCCGCACTCGATTGTAAATTCCTATGGTCAGGATAGAAATGTTATTAGTGCTATAAAAGATTTCATAGTTGAAAGCAACATTCATCAAAATGGAGAAAGCAATTGTGAGTGCTAAAATTATGGATGATAAAAGATCCCAAAGTCAACAAAGTGCTGTTTCTGGAAAAGAAGTTTTCAGTTTTATCGGAGATGTTAAATCTGAATTTAAAAAAATCTCATGGACCGATAAAGAAGAGTTGAAAACTTATACCAAAGTTGTAGTCGCTTTCACGTTTCTCTTTGGAATTTTGGCGCTTTTTGTGGATGTGATCATTCAGCAAACGCTTGCAGGATTTAATGGGTTGATTAGGTTGATTACGGGCTAACTAATTGTAAAAAAGGATGTCATCGAATGCATAATTGGTATGTCGTACACGTTTATCGGCTCAAGAAAAAAAAGTAAAAAAGCTATCGAAGAGCAGCGGAATTAAAGGGAATGACGGATTTAATAGATACTGTTTTGCTGCCAGTGGAAAATGTCTCGGAAGTTAAAAAGGGGCAGCAAAAAATTGTAGAAAAAAGGATGTGGCCGGGATACCTTCTGGTAAGAATGGCTTTCAATGACGAATCATGGAGCTATATAAGCGAAGTTCCGGGAGTTATCGGATTTCTTGGCGGGGATAATCCAACGCCTCTTACCCCTGATGAAGTGGATGAAATTCTACAAGATATTGAAGAAAAAAAAGAGAAAGTTGTTCAGAAACATCAATTCGAAATCGGCGATACGGTTAAAATTATCGATGGTGTTTTTGTAAACTTTGTGGGAACTGTTACAGATGTACAGCCTGAAAAAGGAAGACTTAGTGTCTTAGTTTCGATATTTGGAAGAGAAACACAAGTTGATGATCTCGAATTTGTGCAAGTAGAAGAAGTTACTGAAGAGATCTAAGTAAAAGAGGAAATCTTGTAAAATGGCAAAAAAACCAGAAAAATTTATCAAGCTGCAAATTCCAGCAGGTAAAGCCAATCCGGCGCCTCCTATTGGTCCGGCCTTAGGTGCGGCCGGTGTTAACATTATGGCTTTTTGCAAAGAATTTAATGCTAAAACTCAACAAATGGCAGGAGATATTCTTCCTGTGGTGATTACTGTCTATGGAGATAAGTCATTCACTTTTATTTGTAAAAAACCGCCAATGGCTCAAATGTTAAAAAAGTCATTAGGCCTTGATAAGGGATCTGCGGTTCCAAATAGAGATAAAGTTGGTAAAATTACTAGAGAACAAGCGGAAAAAATCGCACAAGATAAAATGCAAGATTTAAACTGCACGGATCTAGAATCAGCTGTAAATATTGTGCTTGGAACAGCAAGATCAATGGGAATTGAACTCGTAAAATAAAGGAAAATATGGGACGCCTTAGTAAACGTATTCGGGAGATAGAAGAATCTGTTGATAAGCAAAAAATGCATTCAATAGAAGAAGCTGTCGAGTTATTAAAACAGTTTCCTCCGGTTAAATTCGATCAATCGGTTGAAATTGCGTTGAAATTGGGTGTGGACCCCCGTAAGTCAGATCAGAACGTGCGTGGAACTGTTACATTACCGAATGGAACAGGAAAAACGATGCGCATCTTAGTTTTTGCTCAGGGAGAAAAAATGCAAGAAGCCATTGCTGCAGGAGCTGATTTTTCTGGAGCTGACGAATACTTTGAAAAAGTGGGTAAGGGGTGGACAGATTTTGATGCTGTCATTGCCACGCCTGACCTGATGCGAGATGTAGGTAAACTGGGAAAGGTGCTTGGTCCCCGTGGATTAATGCCGACACCAAAAGCTGGAACGGTAACCAATGAAGTTGCAAAAGCTGTCAATGAATTAAAAGGCGGTAAAGATAGAATTCAAGGTAGACCGGCATGGAGTTGTGAACAGTGCTGTAGGCAAGATCTCATTTTCCAATGAGAATCTTGTTGAAAATATAAAAGCTCTGATCGAAGCGATCCAAAAAGCTAAACCATCAGGCGCAAAAGGTCAATATATGAAATCGTTGGTAATTTCTTCAACGATGGGTCCAGGCCTTAAAATTGAACTGAGAACTGTAGAGACAACATAGGAGAAATGTGAAATGAGATCTGAAAAGCAACTTCTCCTTGACGAAATTAAGGAACAGATTGAAAAACATGACAATTTTGTCATTATGCAATATGCAGGTCTGGACGCGAATCGGACAAATGATTTTCGACGTCAAATTGCCGAGCTTGGAGGAAACATTGAGATTGTCAAAAAGAGAGTCTTGGTTAAAGCCGCCAATGAACTAGGCATTGAATTAAATTTGACTCAACTGCCGGGACATATCGGGATCGTTTTTGCTGGTGAAGATTCAGTACAAACGACAAAAGCAGTCTTTCAGCTGAGAAAAGAGACGAAAAACTCCGTTGATGTTTTGGGCGGGCGTTTTGACGGCTCTCTGCTAAAGGCTCAAGACGTTGAAATATTATCAAATTTACCAAGCAAAGACGAGATGCGGGCTCAGCTTATCGCTACGTTGGTTGCGCCTCTGCAGCAGACTGTTGGAGCAGTGAATGCAATCTTGTGCAGCGTATTGTATTGTTTGGAAAATAAGTCTAAAAAAGAAGAAAGATCTAACTAAAGTTAAACATTTTTGAGAGGAATTAAAAGTGAGTAAGAAAACAGAAGAACTCGTAGAAGAACTCAGCAAGTTGACAGTACTTGAAATGTCTGAGTTGAAAAAAGCGTTGGAAGAGCACTGGGGTGTTGAAGCTTCAGCACCGGCTGTAATGGCTGTTGCAGGTGCGCCGGCTGCCGGCGGTGAAGAAGCTGCTGAAGAAGCTACTGACTTTGAAGTTACCTTGGCAGAAGTTCCTGCAGACAAAAAGATCGCAGTTATTAAAATCGTACGCGAAGTAACTGGGCTTGGTCTGAAGGAAGCCAAAGAATTATCTGAGTCTGCTCCTAAAGTCTTAAAAGAGTCTTCACCTAAAGCGGAAGCAGAAGAGATCAAGAAAAAACTCGAAGACGCAGGTGCTAAAGTGTACCCTAAAAGGAGTTTAATTTTTGACAAGCACCGCAATTTTTTTGCGAATTAATTCAGTGCTAATTTTCCAGGCTTTAAGAAATATATTAAATATTTCTTAATTGCCTGGAATCGTTTATTTGTGTTTTTTTAGTTTTACATCAGGGAGTCCATCCATTTATGACGCATCGGCCACCAAAACGTGTCAGTTTCAAAGAAAGTGAAGAGATTATTGATCTTCCAAATCTTATTGAAATTCAAATTAAATCCTTCAATCAATTTCTCCAAATCGATAAGTTTCCCGATGAACAGGGAAAATATTGGTTTGCAAGAAGTATTTCAACGAAATCTTTCCTATCAAATCCTATGATGAAAAAACGATTCTCGAATTTCTCTCTTACAGTCTAGGTGTTCCTAAATACTCAGCCGGATGAGTGTATCCGCCGCGGAATCACCTATAATGTTACATTGAAAGTTAAATTCCGTCTAACAGATGAAACCGGAATTAAAGAAGAAGAAGTCTACATGGGAACCATTCCTGTGATGACCGATAAGGGAACTTTTATTATCAATGGTGCAGAACGGGTCGTCGTTTCTCAGCTCCATCGATCTCCTGGTATTTGCTTTGAACAAGAACGTCATCCACGAGGAAATATCCTCTACTCTTTTCGCGTTATTCCTTACCGAGGAAGCTGGCTTGAGGGAGCATTTGATATCAATGATCTGATTCATATCTATATTGATCGCAAGAAACGTCGCCGCAAAATTCTCGCGACCACATTTATTCGACGCTTGGTTATTCAACTAATGCCGATATTATTGAAGAATTTTTCAGCACGCGCAAAGTTAAAAATTAAATCTGAAAAAGACTTCGCGAAGCTTGTCGGGAAAATTCTTGCAGAAGATGTTGTAGATGAAGAAAGCGGTTTGTTTTTCGGTAAAGCTGCTGAAAAACTCACTACAGCCATGCTCAAGCGCATGGTGGATGCAGGCATTGACGATGGTACGGATTGCTGAAGATGCAGATGAAACGAGTCCGATCATCAAAATGCTTGCAAAAGATCCGACCGATTCTTATGAATCAGCTTTGAAAGATTTCTATCGAAAAATTCGCCCGGGCGAGCCAGCAACACTTTCGAATGCTCGTTCTGCAATCATGCGTCTTTTCTTCGATCCGAAACGCTACAATCTTGGGACGTGTGGGACGTTACAAGCTCAATTCAAAACTTGGCTTTGAAATCAATGATGAAGAGCTTAGAAATTGTACCTTATCAAAAGAAGATGTCATTGGATGCCCTTAAATATCTGATCCGACTGAAAGAAGGAGATGAGAATGTCAATAGTCGATGATATCGATCATCTTGGGAAATCGACGCGTTCGTTCTGTTGGCGAATTGATTCAAAACCAATGCCGAATCGGACTTGGCTCGAATGGAAAAAATCATTCGCGAAAGAATGAACCTTTTCGATTTTTCTTCCGATACGCTTACACCTGGAAAAATTGTTTCCGCAAAAGGTCTTGCCGGCGTTTTAAAAGACTTCTTTGGACGTTCCCAGCTTTCTCAGTTTATGGATCAGACAAACCCTGTTGCGGAATTGACGCATAAACGACGTCTTTCCTCTCTTGGACCCGGCGGTTTGAACAGAGATCGAGCCGGATTTGAGGTGCGTGACGTTCATCCAAGCCACTATGGAAGAATCTGTCCGATTGAAACACCTGAAGGACCCAACATTGGTCTGATCACTTCTCTTTCTTCCTTTGCGAAAATCAATGAGTTTGGTTTTATTGAAACTCCTTATCGCATCGTTCGCGATGGTGTTGTGACCGATGAAATCGAATACATGACTGCCGACCAAGAAGAAAGCTGTGTCATTGCTCAGGCATCTGCCCCTCTTGATGAATATCAACATGTTTGAAGAATGAAATTTGCTGGGCAAGTTATCGAGGCGAACCGCTTGAAATTGAGTCTGAAAAAGTCACGCATATGGATGTTTCTCCAAAGCAGCTTGTTTCGATTGTGACAGGTCTGATTCCATTCCTTGAGCATGATGATGCGAACCGTGCCTTGATGGGATCAAACATGCAACGTCAAGGCTGTGCCATTTCTGAAGCCGGAAGCACCGATTGTGGGAACAGGTCTTGAAGCGAGAGCTGCTCGCGACTCAGGAGCTGTAGTCATCGCTGAAGAAGACGGGACTGTCGAATATGTCGATGGTTTTAAAATTGTTATTGCTCCTAAAGAATAATCCCATGGAGAAAAAGACCTATTTCTTGAAGAAGTTCATGCGATCAAATGCCGGCACTTGCATCAATCAGAACGCCTCTTTGCAGTGTAGGAGATGAAAGTTAAAGCCGGAGATGTTATTGCCGATGGTCCGGCGACAGATAAAGGGGAAATGCTCTGGGAAGAAACGTCCTTGTCGCCTTTATGCCTTGGTATGGGTTATAACTACGAGGATGCGATCATTATTTCCGAAAAACTTTTTAGAGAAGATGCCTATACATCGATTTATTTCGAAGAATTTGAGATTAACAGCCCGCGATACAAAGCTTGGTAAAGAAGAGATTACTCGAGATATTCCAAATGTTTCTGAAGAGGCTCTTGGTCAATCTTGGCGATGATGGAATTATCCGCATCGGTGCTGAAGTTAAGCCAGGAGATATTCTTGTCGGTAAGATCACTCCAAAATCTGAAACGGAACTTGCTCCGGAAGAACGACTTCTTAGAGCGATTTTTGGAGAAAAAGCTGCTGATGTTAAAGATGCTTCTTTAGTTGTTCCTCCGGGAACAGAAGGTGTTGTCATGGATGTTAAAGTCTTTAGCAGACGCGACCGCCTTTCAAAAACTGATGAAGAACTTGTTGAAGAAGCATCTAAGCTTAAAGATATTCAACAGAGAGTATAAGCAAAAAAGCAGCTGAACTGAAAATTGAGCGGCATGAGAAATTTGGGAGCTTTGCTTCTCAATGATCAGGCTCCTGGACCGATCGTGCATCGCAAAACAGCTGAAGTTATTCTTGAAGAAGGGAAGTTAATCACTCAAGATATGATTGAAATCTTGAAGAATGAAAATGTTGAAGATCTGATCATGCCAGAGAATGAAGTTTATCAAACGTTTAAGAAGATTCTTCATGAATTTGATGTTGAGCTTCAAACACTTGAAACGCAATATAAAACCGAGTTGAATACTTACGAAAAGGAGATACTGATCTTGAAGCCGGCGTCATCGCCAAGTAAAAGTCTATTCGCTTCTAAGCGAAAGCTTGCAAGTCGGGGATAAAATGGCTGGACGTCACGGAAACAAAGGGGTTGTTTCTAATATTGTTCCTGAAGCCGATATGCCATATCTTGACAGACGGTCAAACGATTGAGATTATTCTTAATCCTCTTGGGGTTCCTTCTCGTATGAACATGGGACAGCTTTTCGAAACTCATCTTAGGATTTGCTGCCAAGTAAAGCAGGAATTTATGATTAAGAGCTCCTGTTTTTGAAGGATTCCCTGAAGACGAAATTTGGAAAATGATGAAAGAGCAAGGACTTCCTGAAGATGGTAAATTCTATCTTCTATGATGGATGAACAGGAGAGCGTTTTGATAACCGTGTTGTTGTTGGCTACATCTATATGTTGAAATTAAGCCACTTGTTGCCGATAAAATCCACGCCCGAGCAGTTGGACCATACTCTCTTGTTACGCAGCAGCCTCTTGGCGGTAAAGCCCAAATGGGAGGACAGCGGTTCGGGGAGATGGAAGTGTGGGCTGCTGAAGCTTATGGCGCAGCTCACTTCTTCAAGAGATTGTTGACTGTTAAATCAGATGATGTAGCAGGACGTACACGCATTTATGAATCGATTGTTAAAGGAGAAAACATCCTGCAAGCAGGAACACCTGAATCGTTTAACGTATTGATTAAAGAAATGCAAGGACTTGTGTCTTGATGTTCGCACAGAAGCAGTTGAGGAATCAGAATTTTAGATATTTATAGGAGTATGTTAGATTAAATGGCAGATATAAGTGAACAAGAGACGGAATTTGATAAGCTTGACGATTCAGATTGCCTCTGATGATGTGATTCGCAATGATTGGTCTCGCGGGGAAATTAAAAAACCTGAAACGATCAACTACCGGACATTTAAACCGGAAAAAGGCGGACTGTTTTGCGAAAAGATCTTTGGTCCTACCAGAGATTGGGAATGTGCTTGCGGAAAATATAAAAAAATCAAACATAAAGGCATTGTTTGCGATCGCTGCGGTGTTGAAGTTACTCTTTCTAAAGTTCGACGTGAACGAATGGCTCATATTGATCTTGCTGTTCCTGTTGTTCATATCTGGTTTTTCAAAACGATGCCTTCACGTATTGGAAATGTTCTGGGAATGTCTACAACAGATCTCGAACGAGTGATTTACTATGAAGAGTATGTTGTTATCGATCCGGGTCATACAGATCTTGAGAAAAAACAGCTTCTTAATGATGCTGAATATCGAGAAGCTCAAGAAAAATGGGGCAGAGATGCTTTTGTCGCCAAGATGGGTGGAGAAGCCGTTGCGAGATCTTCTTGAAACAGAAGATCTTCAGCTGCTGCTTGTCGATCTAAAAGAAAAGCTTCGAAAACAAAATCTCATGCAAGCGCGAATGAAGCTTGCGAAACGACTTGAAAATTGTCGAAAGTTTTGCCACTTCAGCTAATAAACCTGAATTGGATGGTGATGTCTTGCGTTCCTGTGATTCCTCCGGAACTTACGACCTCTGGTGCCTCTTGATGGCGGACGATTTGCCACTTCTGATTTGAACGATCTTTATCGACGTGTCATCAACCGAAATAATCGTCTTAAAAGCGATTCTTAAGCTAAAAACTCCTGAAGTCATCGTTCGCAATGAAAAACGGATGCTTCAAGAAGCTGTTGATGCTCTCTTTGATAATGGGCGTCATGGACATCCTGTCATGGGAGCCGGAAACCGTCCTCTGAAATCTCTTTCTGAAATGCTGAAAGGAAAACAAGGACGTTTCCGTCAAAACCTTCTTGGAAAACGTGTTGACTATTCCGGACGTTCTGTCATTATTGTCGGTCCTGAGTTGAAATTTAATCAATGCGGTCTTCCTAAATTAATGGCTCTTGAGCTGTTTGAGCCGTTTATTGTAAAACGTTTGAAAGATCTTGGTTATGTTTATACGATTCGTTCTGCGAAAAAGATGATTCAACGGCAAGCGCCTGAAGTTTGGGATGTTCTTGAAGAGATCATTAAAGGCCATCCGGTTCTTCTAAACCGTGCGCCAACCTTGCACAGACTTGGGATTCAGGCATTTGAGCCTGTTCTTATCGAAGGAAAAGCGATTCGGATTCATCCTCTTGTTTGCGCAGCGTTTAACGCTGACTTCGACGGCGACCAAATGGCTGTTCACGTTCCGCTTTCTGTTGAAGCGCAGTTTGAAGCTAAGCTCCTGATGATGGCGCCGGATAATATCTTCTTGCCTTCTTCAGGAAAACCTGTTGCGATTCCTTCTCAAGATATGACTTTGGGTCTGTACTACTTGATGTGCGATCCTATGTACTTTCCTGAAGAACATGGAAAGAAAATCCGCATATTCAGCACTGCAGACGAAGTTTTAATGGCTTTGCATGCAAGCGGTTCAGCTATACATGGTATAATGATAAGTCGAAGAATGGCCGCGAATATTTCGACAGAGGCATTCGCATTCATGAAAAAATTAAACTTAGAACAGACGACAGGTATTATTGAAACAACACCGGGACGAGTGATTTTTAATACCATTGTCCCGAAGCAGCTTGGTTTCCAAAACTACAGCCTTCCCAAAAAGAAAATGGGTGAGTTGATTCTTAGCTTGCTATAAAAAAGTAGGTCTTGAAAGAACTGTTCAATTTTTCGATGATTTAAAAAATCTTGGTTTTAGGAAGCGACTAGAGCTGCGCTCTCCATGGGAGTTTGCGATGTTTGCGTTCCGAAGAACAAGCAGCAAATTATTGATGAAGCACATAAAAAGGTTGCTGTAGTTAAGAAGCAATATGAAGACGGGATCATCACTGACGGCGAGCGAAAGTCTAAAACGATTAGTATTTGGACTGAAGTTTCTGATGAATCTTTCGGAAGAGCTTTTCAAATGAATTAACGGAAATTCATGACGGTGACTCGAAATCCTCTTTATCTGATGATGGATTCCGGAGCTCGAGGTAATAAGTCTCAGGTTAGACAGCTTGGGGGCTCTTCGAGGCTTGATGGCAAAACCTTCGGGCGAGATTATTGAGTCTCCGATTACCTCTAACTTCAGAGAAGGTTTGACAGTTCTTGAGTACTCGATTTCCTCTCACGGCGCTCGTAAAGGTCTTGCGGATACAGCGTTAAAAACAGCTGACTCAGGATACTTAACGCGTCGTCTTGTTGATGTTTCTCAAGATGTGATCATTACTGAAGAAGATTGCGGAACTTTGAATGGAATTGAAGTTTCAGCAATTAAACAAGGTCAAGAAGAGCTGCTTCCACTAAAAGACCGTATTCTCGGGCGCACAGTTTGCGAAGATATTCTACTTCCCGGAGATTCTACAAAGATTCTAGCGCATGCCGGAGACGTATTGTCATTGGCTCAAGCGGAAGCTATTGATGATTCAGGTATTGAATCAATAAAAATACGGTCTGTGCTCACTTGTGAAACAAGACGCGGCGTTGCCAGAAATGTTACGGGATTAACCTTGGCTAATGGTAAACTCGTCAGTCAAGGCGAAGCTGTCGGAATTATTGCCGCTCAGTCCATTGGAGAACCGGGAACTCAGCTGACGATGAGAACATTCCACCTTGGGGGGTATTGCTTCTGCATCTTCCAGCCCGGAGTTCGAAGCAGAACAAGAAGGGATCCTGGTCTATCACGGATCTTAGAACAGTTCTAAACGAAGATGGGCAATGGATTGTTCTTAAACAAAAACGGATGTTTAAAGATTGTCCGTGATGAAGGCCGCTCTCTTGAGGAATACAAAAAACTTCTTTCAACAAACTCTATTGAACCGCTACAGACATTTACAGTAGAGCTGGGGACAAAAATTCTTGTCGAAGAGGGCAGTAAAGTTGTTAAAGGCCAACTCCATTGCTCAATGGGAACAGCATAACATTCCGATTATCTGCGATCGTCCCGGGTACGTGAAGTATGAAGATCTTGTTGAAGGGATTTCAACAGAGAAGGAAGTCAACAAGCAAACAGGCCAAGTTGAGCTTATTGTTAAACAGCATAGGGGAGAATTGCATCCTCAGATCACTATTTATGCCGATCAAGACTTTAAAGAACTGCTCGGGACTTATCCGATTCCCTCCGGCGCTATCATCTCCGTTGAAGAAGGAGACTATGCGAAAGCCGGTACCCTGCTTGCCAGGCTGCCTCGAGGAGCCATGAAAACCAAAGGATATTACCGGAGGTCTTCCAAGAGTTGCCGAGCTTTTTGAAGCTCGCAAACCAAAAGACTCTGCTGAAATTGCTAAAATTGATGGCGTTGTTGATTTCCGCGGCGTTCAAAAGAACAAACGTATTGTTGTAGTCCGTGATGAAATAACGGGTATGGAAGAGGAGCATTTAATTCCTCATAACAAACACCTGATTGTTCAAAAGGGAGACCATGTTGTCAAAGGACAGCAATTAACAGACGGCGTTGTCATTCCTCATGAAATTCTTGATATTTGCGGTGTTCGCGAACTTCAAAAATATCTTGTTAATCAAGTTCAAGAAGTTTACCGTTTACAGGGTGTGGATATCAACGATAAACATATTGAAATTATTGTCAGGCAAATGCTTAAGAAAGTTCGCGTCATTGATCCGGGTGATACACGTCTCTTATTTGGAGAGGAAGTTGATAAGAAAGAGTTTGAACTTGAGAATATGAAGACGATTGCCGATGGAGGTAAAGCAGCACAAGCAGCGCCGGTCCTTTTGGGAATCACAAAGTCATCTCTAAGTACAGATTCCTTTATTTCGGCTGCATCTTTCCAAGATACAACACGAGTGTTAACAGAAGCTGCTTGCGCAGGAAAAACAGATTATCTGCTCGGCTTTAAAGAAAATGTGATTATGGGTCACATCATTCCCGGCGGAACAGGATTCGAAAGACATAAAAAAGTTAAGAAATTTGTAGATCGTGAATTGACAGAAGAACTTGTTTTTGACTTTGAGTCCATTCCTTATTAATTGAACGGATATTCAATAGAATTTAGCGGCGAAAGAGCTCTCTTTCGCCGCTTTTTGCTATTATGTAGTTTGGCTAAAATATCAAATTTTCTTTGTAATACCAATCCTCGAATGAAAATTCATTAATTAACTGGAGATTGTGCTGTAGATTCGGAAGATCGTTTCGATGCTTATATTAGTCGACCCTGAAAAAGTCCCTTCGGCGAAAAAATAGCCTTTTTACAGAAAATGGGATCGACTCCTTGTCCTACCCTCAAGAGGTCGAACGCGTCGTCGATCCCATTTTCTGTTTCAAAAATGCTTATTTTTTCACTCGAAGGTACGGACGTCTCGAGAAAAATTTGCAAGTATTTGAATAATACCTGTCAAAAGCTTGCAAATTTTACCAAATTCTCTTCCCGGAGTTGGTGCAAATTTTTCTCTCGGCGGCCTTGCTTTTTCAGGGTCGACTGTATTATTGAATGCAAGCGAGAAAGGATCTTTCAAAGATACAGTGGAAGATGCGGTGAATTGATGAATTTTCATTCGAGGATTGGTATAATTCACCTTATACAAAGAATCCGTTTCCAATAGGCAAAATATTAAAACCTGTTTAAATTTGCTAAAAATCACAATTTTCGGAGATTTTGAACAGATGCTTAAACGGGAGAGGAGCTTTGAAGCGGTTCAATTCTTTTTCCAAGAGCTAATACAGACTGAATGCAGATGCAGATTCCAATAAATACTAATACAGCGACAAAAGGAATGCATGCTGAAACAGTTGGCAAAACTGTAAATAATGTCTGGTAGACAAGCGAGCTAGCTGTTTTGCCAAGTCTTGTTCCTACCCCGTCAATCGCTGCTTTGCCATGAATCTTTTCGCTAGGTGAAAGTGGAATAAAAGCCATTTCTTTGGCGGGTTCGAACAAGGTGTATTTTCCTCCAGAGCTTAAACAAATGTGCAGCGATCCTAAAAAAGTGACCGCTGGAGCTGTAATTAATGCTGCTTGATTGGTTGATAAAAATAGAGCAGCAAAAAAGAAAGCCCCTGTGACAAGGGTAATAATAGGAGTTAATAGAGCTGTTTTAGTCCAGCCGTATTTCTTTAATAGGGGGCGGGATACAAAAAGAGTAAATGCTGTCGAAACTAATCCAACAGAAATTGTAAAATAGCTCAGATATCCCGTGAAATCTTTTGGGTCGGGGTAAAGTTTCAACACCTCATTCTTCCATATTACATCGGATAAGTTAATGACCAAATTATATGTTAGCCCAATTAATGCTAAAAGCATTAAATATCTAGACTTGAATACGGAGGCAAATGTTTTCAAAAAAGGCTCTTTTTTATGTTGATTTGTTTCTAAGGAAGGGACTGCCGGACAGTATTGTAAAAATATCCATAATGCAGAAATACCGCAAAGCAGCACCAATGCGGTAAGGCTGTAAAGGGAAAAATCAAAAGGGCTCGCAAACACTTCAGCAAAACGTTCGCTTGTGAGAAAAATTGCCAAAGGACCCGCTGCTAGTGCTGCGAGGGTTCCTGCTAAAGTTAAAAATGGATAAACTTCCTTTGCATCATGCAACTTTGTTACCGCATTTGCATATCCCCAAAACACAACAGAATAGATCATTGTGCACCAGCATTCAGAAGCCACGTAAAAAAGCGAATAACTCCAATAACGAACGACTGCCGAAAAACCCTTCCACCCATCGGGAAGAATTCGTTGTAAATCGTCAGCTAATCTGTGCAAATGCAAACTTTCGCGGAAAGGATAGCACACATAGGTAAAGAGAGCATAGCTTAAAAGGAATAATGCAATAATTGAAGCAATAGCAAACCGAAAAGAAATGCGAGTCGCCGCCCAGGTAAAAGCACCTAAAAAAAAGAGGCTGGCGGGGAAGAGAAACCACATTTTTACAAATGGGATGGCTTCCGCGCCGGCATCGGGAGCTGTGACTAATAATGTTTCTTTTAATGCTTTTAGAATAAAGTAGTTAAATGCTAAAAAAAAGGAAACAATAACGAGTGGAAGGGCCTTCTGATGTGCTTTTGTCATGCAAAAAGATTATCAACTAATCTATTAAATTTCAATTTCTTGTGCGAACTGTTCAATTGTATACCGCTCGTGTTTCAAAATTTGGTTTTTGGCAAAGAGAAATTCTAAATTTTGAAACACGACCGGTATATTGATCGATTTCATCTTCATAGATTAAGGTATGCGTTTTTGTGATGGACCTGATTTTTATAAAACTAATATTATTTTCATTTTTTTTAAATGAGATTTTTATATGTTAAATTAATAATTTATACTCATAATCTTAATGAGAACTTTAAGATTATATGTGATTATGCGACATTCGATAAACAAAAAATTAAATAATAAAATATGAAGATAAATATACCTAAGATAAGTTACTATTACTTTAATCCCTTTCATCAAGATTTGCCAGAAAAAACAAGAATTTTGAGATTAGTAGGAGTAATCGCAGCGGCGATATTTTCTGCAGGAATCATCCCTGCAATATTGGCAATATTTTACAGTAAAAAATTTGTTGATTTAACTCATCAAGATCAAAAAGAATCTAATGGGGTAAAAGAAGTTTTTGAAAAGCAAGTAATAAATCCTAACACATTACAGACTGCAAATAAATCCACTGATGTAGAAACACAGACGAATACTCAAAGTAATTTAAAAAGCAGAATCATCAACTTGCTCAAAGCAGATTCCCATTTAGCTGAGAATTTTGTCGATGATATTTTTGAATTAATTGAAAATGAAGCTTCTAATATTAGTAAAGCTTTTGAGGACTTTTCTAATAAATACGAAAAACATATACAAAAAATTAATGATGAAGGCGGCTGGGAACTATTAAAAAGCAAGCTTAATCTTGAAATGGGAGAGCCGTATAATGATAGTATTTCATTTAAAGATTTTCGTGATGAAGTCAATCAATTTGTTGTAAAGCAAGTGAATGACATTCTTTCTTTGATGGGAATAGGAAAAGTTTCGATGATAATTTTAGGTACTCCGGGTTGGAATTCTGATGTAGATATTGGATTTCGTTCACAGAATAACAAGCATTCTCTTACAACAGAAGAAATGGTGATGGCAAAAATTCTTTGCGAGCTCGCCACGATGCAAATACTCGGTAAATTTCCTGGACCCGGATTAGATACTGAGTGGTATGTGGATTTGAACTTTCTTGCAGACAATTTGCAAACAGATGAAGCTAAAAGAGATTTTTATACAATTGATTTTATTATGTCAGTAGTTCAAGCATTCAAAAGTTTGAGTGAAGGTGCCTGGGCCAACTATTGTGAGAGAGAACTACTTTTAGCAAAAAACGAAACTGAACGTGAATTATTGACAAAGATTTTTGATTTTATTGAATTAATTTCTAAAGAAAGAAAAAAAGCCGCCCAAAAACAAACAATTTCAGAAGAACAACTTACCAAATGTATTACTAATGGAGCCGGAAGAAATACTTTGAAATTGCGGAAGAATTCGATTGGTAGATTTCTTAAGAAGAAAAACACAATTAAACTTCGAGAAGTGTTTGAGAACATCCAAGATGACAATGGTGAAAAGAAATATAATGGGCAGCTTTTATCAAATTATTCTTATTTATTAGATTTAGCAAAACAGTGCTCTCTTATTGAAAAAACAATTCATGAAATCTCATTAAATGAGGATCCGGATAATGTTAAATTAGACAACTTGCGTCTAGAACACGACATTCTTTTTTCACTAGTCAATGCTTCCCAACCCGAGTCGATGTATTCACACAGCGGCATCAATTCGACATTATTCGGAAAACGGGGACAAAAATACCAACGCATTCTTGAACAGAAAGTCAAAGAATTTGGCAAGAGTTGTAAAGATGAAAACGGGCCGCTGTCAGAGGATAAAGTAAATGTATTTCGAGACCAACTAGAAGAAACAATTCAAGAAATGTTAAAAGAAGCTCCAGAATTAAATGCCAGTCAGTTGCTGGTCGCAATAGCTGAACAATTAGCTCAATATCAACACGTATTAGAAAAAAACGATGATATTATTGAAGCAAGCAAGTATTTGTTGCGTATCGCTGAAGGTCTGAATGAAGCTCTTGAAATAGCAAAGAAAAATAATGTCGAAATTGAAGAGTCTCTTTTAAGAAAAGTAAATAAATTAAATAGACTGGCAACCCGCCTTGAAAAGTGCAAGAGAAAATTTGCAATCAATGATTATGTCGCGCGAAGTTTGCTTTTAAATGAATTGGGAAAATCGGTCGAATTTAAGAAGGAAGAGTTAGAGAATGAGCTTAAAATCATTTTTCGAGAATACGACCAAAAATTCAGAGGTCGACTCTATAAAAAGAGTGAGAAATTAAGCTACTTGGCAAACGAATTTAAAAATAAGTTTAACATTAAAATTACACAAAACAAAAGTAAAATTATTACAGGAAATAAAAGACCTGTCAACGACGAGATTTTCCAAATTTTACAAGCATTTGTTGGTTATAGCCGCCAAAAAGATAAACACGAAAATCTCAGGCAGTATCACGGTGAGAACTCAAATAATATGACAAGGAAGCATCATCAAAACTTGATTAATGAGGTGAAGGACGGTGTTCATAATCTATGCATTGAGGTGCGGCATTTCATGCGAAACAGCGAATTGGCTTATGGTCTCTCTGAAAAAGCTGTAGATTTCTTTGTATCTGTTCCTAATAGTTATTCAGAATCTGTTCAGAATCTATGAAAAAGTGCTTTTTACGTCTTTTACTTTGTTTTGCAACCTTTAAAACTCCTCTACTTTTCCAAGTTTGCGCAAATTTTAAAGGTTGCAAAAACAAAGCAAAATTCGCTAAAAATCACAATTTCCAGAGATCCCGGTCAGGTTCTTAAGATTTCCTAGGAAAACTTTTCTTGGAAAACTTTTCTTGGATCATTTTTTCGAGTTTAATGCTATCTGCTGCAAATTTACGTATTCCTTCGGAGAGCTTTTCAGTCGCCATTGCATTTTCATTTAAAAGCCATCGAAACATTTTTTCATCGATTTCAATTTTTTCAAGAGGGAGTTTTTTTGCGTGTTGGACAGAAAGCTTGACTTGAAGTTCACCTTTTTCTTTACTGATTTCTTCTAGTAATTTAGGAGAAATTGTAAGTAAATCGCATCCGGCAAGTTCGAGTATTTCTTCTTTATTTCGGAAGCTGGCTCCCATCACTTGTGTTTGATAATCAAACTTTTTCAAGTAATTAAAAATTTGCGAAACGGATATCACACCGGGGTCTTCTTCAGGAGGATATCCTTCAACTCCCTCCGATTTTTTGAACCAATCTAAAATGCGTCCAACAAAAGGCGAGATAAGTGTGGCTTTTGCTTCTGCGCATGCAATTGCTTGCGCCATGCTGAATAGAAGTGTCATATTACAGTGGATGCCCTCTTGTTCAAGTGCTTTGCAGGCTTGTACGCCTTCCCAGGTAGAAGCAAGTTTGATAAGGATTCTTTCTCTTGGAATTCCTGCCTCTTCGTAAAGAGCGATAAGGTCTTTTGCTGTTTGAATGCTCTTATTGACATCAAAAGAGTATCTGGCATCAACTTCGGTAGAAACCCTCCCCGGGATTAGCTTTAAAATCTCTATTCCGAAATTTACAAAAACTTTTTCCATCATCAGCTTTTGTTCAGCTTCAGACGAAATCGCTTTATTTTTTGCATAGGCCGCCGCATCTTCAATTAATTGGGTATATTGATCCGCAGCGAGCAAAATTAGTGACGGGTTTGTTGTAGCATCTGTAGGAGCGTGGGTTTTAACTGCATTGATGTCGCCTGTATCAGCAACAATAGTTGTCACATTTCTTAACTGAGCCAGTTTATTCATTGCATCTTCCTTTATTTATACTGATCGCATTTTCAAAATTTGGTTCTATACCAATCGTGTTTCAAAATTCGGGATTTTGACAAAGAGAGATTTCTTTTTGCCAAAAACCAAATTTTGAATTACGATCGGCATAGGTCTGAATTTGGTTCCAAACGGAATAAAATTGCTACCTTTTGATCACCAATTGTCAACTCTAAACTAGAATTAAAACGCGTTAAAAGAAGCTTATAAGGTATCTTCACTTCTTCATCTTTTACTCTAACACCGACAGATGTATTTCCTAAAATTTCCTCGCAGTCAATAATCTGTTTACAAAGCGCTTCAAATTTTCGCAGTTGGCGTTTTAAGGTTTCGTCTTCTAAAAGGTATTGTTTCTTACAGGAGGAGCATATGATGGAAGAGTCCGGTTTGTCCAGATCAAAAATGGAAAAAATAACAGCCTGTTTGCATTCAATGCATTCAAATTCTAAAAAATGACCTTTTTGCATGATCTCTCCATAAAAGTGTTAGAACCGATTTAAATACTCTGAAAGGGTGCTTTTTACGCTTTTCAGAATGTTTAGACAGATTCTCTCGACTTTGCAAAATTTTTGAACTCACCTGCACAGAGAGGCTTTCTCCAGCTAAATCAATTTCTCAGGAAGGGTAAATAATACCCATCCTTCGAAATTCACCTGCACTGGAGTTTGCCTCTCTGAGCATCTTCGTCCAAAAATTTTGCAAAGTCGGGATTCTTGAAAAAATTGTAGCATATCGAGAGTAATTGCTCAAGATAGCTCTTGGGCTTTTTCCAAAAGATATTATTTAGTCTGTCTATACTTTTTGCAGTAGATCTTTTCATTAAATGCACAGATAGGTAACAATAGGCATAAAGTGTAAAGTATGCCGATTGCGCCTTCACAATCCCGAATTTTGAAGGCGCGAGCGGTATAACAGTATCAATCATTTACAGCAGGGAGTTGGTTTCTCAATGAAACCTATCGACTTTCAAGGGATAGCTCATTTTGATCAAGCACTAGTAGAACGCCTGCAAGCATACTTTATCGAAAGCGAATCTTTATTAGCAAAGTGTATCATCCATTCTATACACCCGCTTCCGGGAAAATCAAATTTTTTATTCATTACTCAATTTGAGAAAGCTCCTTTGCGTTTGCGGGATGCTGTTCAAAGTTTTGGAAAATCTATTGCGACAATTGCAACGAGCGAAAAGTCTATTGTTCCTTCAAATGACTGGGAAATTACAACTAAACAAGTTAATCAGGCTATATGGGGGCATGTAGAAGTTTTGGAAGGCTGTGTCACAGAGCTTTTTCAACAGCTTAATCAAGCGGGGTTTGAACATTGGCATCAGGACCTGATTGCTGTTATCGACCAGTTAAAATCGGTATTGCTGCGTCAAATGAAAGAATGTGAATGGTTAATGAATCGAATGGAATCCCTTCTTTGGGATTACCGCCGCGTGTGTCAGGAAAAGAGTGGAAAAGTAAGTTTTTGGAAAACTCTATTTTCATTCGGCTCCTCGCTCATTGATCGCTCTCTTTTTTCATTTCTAAAAAAAAGCAGCCGATATTTGAAGATTCAATCAAAATGGTTTTCAAAGCAATATGCCGATTATCATAAATTGAAAGAAAAAATCGAAGAATCAATAAGGAAGTTTAAGGGGTATCATGTGTTTTCTGAATTGGAAAACACGTTTCAAAGCGACTTTAAACAGCTCTATTTTTTACTTAAATTATGGAGTTTGAATTCAAAATCTAAATCAATACCTATTCAAGAACCGATAAGAGCGATACGCAGCGCTTTTAGCCTGGAAAAAGCAGCACAACTATTTAATGGCTACTATTGCGCTTTGGAAAAATCATTATATGAGAAAAGTTGGAGTATTAAAAAAAATTCTTGCAATCCTTGCAGCGATCCTTCCGGTTTTCAATTGATATCCCAGGTACTAAAGGGGGTAAGAGCAGAAGTGCATACTTTGGGCGCAACAATTGAAGCATTTCGAGAGTTTGATTTGCGCACTCATCCTAATCCCTATATACGTAATCGCTGGGGGTTCGCAGAATGGATTGTCGGACCTGAACCGGAAAAAACGCGCAGTCTTTTGAATTTAGTTTTTGAAATAGAGTTTTTGGATAAGCTTTTTGAAAAATTTGCAGAGTCAGTAAAAACCGGTCCTTCAAAAGAAGTTGCGTCTGAATTTGATATTAGATGTCAGGAAATAAATAGAATTTTACATGAAATGGGTCAGCCGTTATCATCACGAATTGTTATGCGTTCTCGAGCAGAAAATTTGTTGGATCTCCTTGAAGAATTGGATGAACTAGGGTCTTTTCAAATCGATGCAGTCAGTAAAACCGGTAAGATTCTTTCAAAAGCAATGCGTGCTGATTGGCAATTTCACTCACTTTTTGAATTTACTTCGTTCCATCAGCTTTATAGAGTTCATCAAGGTATTGTTGGACCTCTTGATGATCGTAAACACTTCGGCCGAATGAATAAATTTAAAAAAGTTATAGAGGAGCTGAAAGAGTGGGTTAAACAATGTAATACACACCGACATGTGCATGAAATTGAGGCGGATATGAACGATATGCGAGGATATCTTCAAGATTTTTTAGCTAGTATTCAGTTTTTAGCAGGACAAAAAAATTTAGAAAAAGATCAAGCTTTAGAACAGACTTCCGATTATGCAAAACAGTTGCTTGAATATCGTTATCTCTTTGGTTCGTTTTTTTATATGCTTCATCAACATGGACCGGAAGGGAAATTGATTCGAAACCAATTTCTTTTTGTTGATCAATATTTTGAAGCGGTGGAGAGTTTATTATATGAAGTGCGTCAAAAGCGAGGTTCCAATACAACTTAACCCACCTTCCTCGCTGCAATAAGAACCTGTTTAAAATCCCGCCTTGCGCAATTTATACCGCTATGTTTCAAAATTTTATTAATTCGAACTATGGCTATTTGAGCTATGGCTATTTGAGCTATGGCTATGCGAACTATGGCTTCGGTTATGGACGCCGACTGCTATGATAGCAGCAATTGCTACCAAAGCAAATGCAATTGCAGGAGCAATGCAACAAGATTGGTAAGCATCTTTATAGGCGCACCCTCCTGTATCGGTGCAATATTCAACTCCGTCTGCGGGGATTGCGCAAAACATTGCTGAACAAGTTAATACGGCAATGGCTTTTTTCCAAATATTCATGTTAATCATCCAAGTTTGTTAAAGATGTCAATTACTGTGCGCATGTATGACTACACCGGTTTTTCCGCTATCATTTTGCAGAGCAATGATTGTTATTAAAGAAGCCAGGGCAACAAATCCTACAGCTACGCAAGGAGAAAGACAAGGGAGCCGGCAAGCATTTTCATAGGCTATTCCTGCCGCCGGTATATATCCTCCGTAGTCCTTAGAGCAGAGTTGAGAAGAGGCCGCTTGAGCAGGGGACGATATTGTGCTGATGCAAACAATTAACAAAGTGATGAAAATTCGTCTCAACATTTTGATTTCCTGCTTTTGGCTCTGCTTACAAACTTTAGCATTATGATAAAAAACTCTTTATCCCACAGTCTTCTGTTTTTGACAAGAAAAATTTCAAATTTAGAAATACGAGCGTTATGAATGAGGAAACGGTAGTGTCTAATTGCATAAATTCATATACATTGGGCTGCGTCAAAGCTCCCGCAGTCCAATGTATATGAATTTATGCAATTAGACAGTAGTTCGTCCGGCCGGATGCATGCCTCAAATCGCCCGGCACTAATTGTAACGCAACGATTTTGCGCTATGTGATTAAGGATAAATGCTTGCGCTTCTTTCGAAAGAAGAATTCTTTGATTTCCGGCAAGCCTGTCTGCAAGAAATTGCTGTTCAACAATTTCTGTTCGAATAGTAATGTCTGTCTTATTTGAATCAAATGCAGAGGAGGGAAACTCCATAAACAAACTGTTTAAGTAAGTCCGCAATCCGGAAGATGTTTGAATAAATTCAACCCCCATTTCGCGATAAATATTAACGGGTTTTTTAGACATTCCAAATGAGTGAAAACGCGGGTATGAACTCTGAGGCCTGCACATATTCCACGAGTTATTTTGAGGGCTGCAGGAGAGCAGAAAAATGAAGCATAGCAACACATATTGATGCTTTCGAAACACAGTTGCTCTTGTCTTATTTGTTTTCATAAGAGTTTTGCAACGCGGTCAAATCCTCATTTTTCTGCTCATTTGCAATTCCATTGATTATGAATGGCTGCTGCCTGAGTGGCTATGGCTTGAAGAACTGTGGTGATGGCTATTGCCGTTTGTAGCAATAATAGCAATGACGCCCGCGGCGACAACAACTCCTAAAGCTAAACTTGGCGATACATTCGGAGCTCTCCTGGAATCTTCATAAGCATTTGCACAGTCGCTTCCACGCTCATATGTGCGGGCAGAGAGGCTGTGTGGAATAGAGATAAGGCTTAGAGCCGCCCCGAAAAATAAAAGAAAACGTTTGATTGATGTCATATAAATTTCTCCTTAAATGTTGATCCGACTATGCTTGAGGCAACTTGGATATAACACCGGCTTGCCCTGCAGTTTTTGTAAGATTTTCATTGATTTTTAAAGATTTAAATGTTTGAAAAAAAGTTTGATAAAGACTCGGAAACTCCTTTTTGAGCGCTGCTCCAGTTAAAATATAGATGACTCCTTTTCGCAATAGGATGACATGCATCATTCTTAGAGGACCCCACTCGGTTAAAGTATCAGTTTGCGAAAGACTGGCTGTACCTGCCCCGGTTTTAATTGAACCCAGGTTTTTCCACTCAGATCCTTGAGCGGCATTAATGTTCTTAATTATTTTGAGATAATCTTTTAAAGATCCTTTAAACTCTTCTGTACTCAGATTGATAGAAGGGGGGAATTCATAGCTTCCCTGCCCTACGACCATGACTCTTACGTGCTCAGGAAGGGTCTTCTGATCTGCTATTTGCCAATTTTTTGGAGGAGTGAACATGACCGCTCCAGGTTCTTTGGCAATGGATTCGAAATTGCGATCGCTGTTTGCTCGCCTGGAAGAGTTGTCGGCAGAATAACTTTCATTTGAATGCAGTAAAAGCACAAAAGTTAGCAGTAAAAATGTCTGTAGCATATAACTTGCCTAAATATTTTACAGTAATACCGGCCGCTCTCTCAAAATTCGGATTTTGGCAAAGAGATACGTTTCGTGATCAAGTGATCGTAAGACGCTTTATGTTATTAACATTAAGTAGTTTGTGATCGTACAACCGCAAGATATTTCTCTTCTTTAAAATCCAAGCTTCGGGGACGCGCTCGGTATAAATATATCGTCGTTAATATAATCAATATTGATATTTTTTCTATATTTTTTTCTTTTGAAAATTTATTTTTTCGTTAATTGCATGAGAAAAAGGGTGCAAAAAAAGAGTAAATTGTTCACAGTATTGTATACCGTTAGTGTTTCAAAATTTGGGATTTTGGCTTTGAGAAAACGTGCTTGTGGACGATCGCAAGCCGTTTAATATTAATCAATATTGAGCGGCTTGCGATCGTCCAATCAAGAGGGATTTCTCTTTGCCAAAAACCAAATTTTGAAACACGGACGGTGTACCGTAGTCCGACTTTGTATATTTTTTAGAACCTGCTTAAAATAATGTACAAAGTCGAGTGTAAATGATGAAATTATTGGTGGTGGAATGGAAAGAACGCTGGAAAGAGGTGAAGAAAAAATACAAAAAATTTGCGAAGCTCTCCGTAAAGAAACCCTGCAGCCTGCAATGGAGGAAGCTGAAAGGGTGATCGCAGAAGCAAAGCTGCGATCCGAGCAGATTATTCATGAGGCGCGCAGAGAAGCTGAAAAAATTCTTAATCACGCTAAAGATAATATTGAACAAGAAAGAAATGTTTTTTATTCCTCTTTAGAGCAGGCGGCTAAACAGAGTATCGAAGAGCTCAGACAAACAATCGAAAACAAACTCTTTAATGATGAGCTTGAGCAGATTGTTGCAAAACATTTACGCGATCCAAAATTAATTGCCAGGTTAATTGATGCGATTGTTAATGCAATAGAAAAAGAGGGAATTAAAACAAATATCGCCGCAGTGATTTCCGAGACGGTAAAACCTGAAGAAGTGAACTCTCTTTTAGCGGAAAATGTATTGAAAAAATTGAAAGATCAAAGTGTAGCAACAGGGGCAATTACAGGCGGCGCGCAGATTAAATTATTGGACCGAAAGATGACAATTGAAATTACGGATCAATCTCTAATTGATTTGCTTTCTAGATATTTGAGAAAAGACTATCGAAAAATGCTATTTGGAAATTAATGAAAACGAATTATTATTTTTTAGCTTCGCTTCTTCCGGATTTGCAAATTGGGTATCCTCCGGACCTCAATTTTTCAATTTTGGATCAGTTGATGAAAAATAATTTAACCAAACACGATTATGCATTAACGTTGGTTTTTCGACGCTATTATGATATACTGAATATCCGTTCTTTCTGGCTTGAAGAAGAGCTTGATTCCCGTGGATTTTATAATGAAGTTGATCTTGAAGAGTCTTTGGTAACTCGTCTTGGACTTCCGGAGTATGTCTATTCGTTTATGGAAAAATATGATCATAAAGAGAGCAGATTAAAGCATTTTCCTGCGCTGATTACAGATTATTTCAAGGAAGAAAGCGAAGCTGCGGAAGGCTTTTTGAAAAAATACTTGATTTTTGAAAGAGAGTTAAGAATCGTTCTCACAGGTTTTCGAGCGAAGCAGCTTAATCGGGATGTAGTCTCTGAGTTGCAATATGAAGATCCGCAAGATGAAATTGTCGCTCAGGTGATTGCTCAAAAAGATTCCAAAACATATGAGCCTCCGGGCCGTTATGAGGATACGAAGGCTCTTTTTGAACTGCATTACAAAGAACCGTTGGAAATCTATCAGGCTTTATGTGAATATCGTTTTCAAAAAATCGATCAGATGCTCGAAATCGAGCTATTTTCAATTGATCGCGTATTAGCCTATCTCGCACAGTTGATTATTGTAGAAAAATGGTTGAAATTGGATAGGAAAAAAGGTTTAGAAGTTATTGATACTATCGTGAAGGAAGCATCATGAATCAAGAAAAGCAATCGCCCACCGCGATGGGTAAAGTTGTAAATGCATTTGGAAACTTGTTGCAAGTAGAGTTTGACGGGAGTATTCGTCAAGGTGAAGTGGCAATGGTTCAGGTTGATGACTTGGAATTGAAAGCCGAAGTGATCGAAATCGTTGGAAATGTTGCGAAAATCCAAGTGTTTGAGGACACAAAAGGTGTTCAACTGCATACGCCTGTCCGTTTTACCGGGGATTTATTGGAAGCAGAACTTGGACCGGGTCTGTTATCTTCGATTTTTGACGGCTTGCAAAACCCTTTGGCAGGTGTCGCTGACGAAGCGGGTTTATTCTTGCCTAGAGGGCTTTACCTGAATGCTTTGGACAGGAATAAAAATTGGGAGTTTGAGCCAAAAGCCGCTGTCGGCGATGTGGTGAAGAGAGGGGATACTCTCGGTATTACTCATGAAGGAAGGTTTCGCCATCAAATTATGGTTCCGTTCAAACGGTATGGAACATATACGATTACTTGGGTTATTGAAAAGGGGTCGTATACCATTGATACCGTCGTGGCGAAAGCAAAGGATGAAAGCGGAAATGTTCTTGAGTTTACGATGGTGCAAAAATGGCCGATCAAGTCAGGATTAATGGAAGGCGAAAAAATTCGTCCTTCACACATGATGGATGCAGGCCTGCGTATTTTGGATACGCAGGTCCCCATTGTGAAAGGAGGAACATTTTGCAGTCCGGGCCGTTTGGCGCCGGAAAAACCGTTCTTCAACACCATTTAGCCAAGTATTCTTCGGTGGATATTGTTGTTGTCACAGCGTGTGGCGAACGAGCGGGAGAAGTGGTGGAAATGCTTCGTGAATTTCCTCATTTGATCGACCCGCATACCGGTGAGACGTTAATCACCCGAACAGTCATTATCTGCAATACCTCATCCATGCCTGTTGCCGCGAGGGAGTCTTCGATCTACATGGGAATGACCATTGCCGAGTATTATCGGCAGATGGGACTTGATGTTCTGCTTCTTGCCGATTCCACCTCCCGATGGGCTCAAGCTCTGCGCGAAATGTCAGGCCGTTTGGAAGAAATTCCCGGAGAAGAAGCGTTTCCGGCTTATCTAGCTTCCCGCATTGCAGATTTTTATGAACGTTCAGGTGTTGTGAACTTAAAAGAGGGCAAGCCGGGATCTGTAACAGTTGGAGGAGCGGTATCTCCTGCCGGAGGAAACTTTGAAGAACCCGTCACACAGGCTACGCTTTCCGTTGTCGGAGCATTTTTAGGGCTTTCCAGAGAGCGCTCCGATGCCAGACGGTATCCTGCAATCGATCCCTTGCTTTCCTGGTCGAAATATATCGATGACGTTGGACATGAATTAGAATCCCGGCAGCCGGCTGGTCTGAGATGGTAAAGAAAGCCATCCGGTTCTTGAAGAATGGCGATGAAATCGGAAAACGAATGGAAGTCGTAGGGGAAGAAGGAACTCCTATTGATGACATGGTGATTTATTTAAAGTCTGAACTTTATGACTTTGGCTATCTTGCAGCAAAATGCCTTTGATAAAGAAGATGCTTATTGCTCTCTTGAGAGGCAAATTAAGCAATTCCAGTTGATTAATCTCATTTTCGATACTCTATTTGACTTCAAAACACACGATGAGGCGCGGGAATTCTTTCTTGACATTGCAGAATCAGGTAAAAAACTTAAACTATATGACGTTTAATTCTGGAGAATATCGCAAGGCTTACCAAGAAGTAGTGGAACTGATCCAGAGTCGTGAAAAACAAGAGGTTTTAGCATAGTGAAAACGGTATATGATAGAATCAACGATATGCGCGGCAACCTGGTGACCGTTGTAGCAGAAGGGGTTGGCTTGGGAGAGCTCGCTTTAATTCAACTCAAAGACGGACGAAAAGTTTATGCTTCGGTCATTAGAATTGAAGGGAAGCAGGCAACTCTTCAAGTTTTTGAGAATACGCGCGGAATTTCAACAGAGGATAAAGTCACCTTTTTGAATCGGCAGATGCAGGCGACTTACGGGGACTCTCTTTTGGGAAGACGCTTAAGCGGTTCAGGCGAACCAATTGATGGAGGACCTGCAATTGTCGGCGAGGCGATTGATATCGGGCAGCCCTCTTTTAATCCTGTAAAGAGGATTATCCCTCGAGAAATGGTCAGAACCAATATCCCGATGATCGATATGTTTAATACGTTGGTCCGTTCTCAAAAAATCCCGATTTTTTCAGTTGCCGGAGAGCCCTACAACCAGCTGCTAATGCGTATCGCCAATCAAGCTGATGCAGATGTGGTTGTGATTGCAGGCATGGGGCTGACTTTTAATGAATATCAAGCATTTATTGATAATGCAGAGCAGGCCGGATCATTAAATAAGACGGCTATGTTTATTCACCGAGCGACAGATCCTGCCGTAGAGTGTATGCTGGTTCCCGATATGGCGCTGGCTTGCGCAGAAAAGTTTGCTATTGATGATAAAAATGTCCTTGTTCTGCTAACTGATATGACAGCATTTTCAGATGCGATCAAAGAAATTGCCATTACGATGGATCAAGTACCCTCAAATAGAGGATATCCGGGATCTCTTTATTCAGATTTAGCCTCTCGTTATGAAAAAGCAGTAGAAATTGAGGGAAGCGGATCCATAACTGTCATTGGCGTGACTACAATGCCGGGGGATGATGTCACCCATCCGGTTCCTGATAATACAGGGTATATCACGGAAGGGCAGTTTTATCTTCATGGAGGGCAAATCGATCCATTCGGCTCTCTTTCCCGTTTAAAACAGTTGGTTATTGGAAAAGCGACCAGGGAAGACCATGGAGATTTAGCCAATACGATGATTCGACTTTATGCAGACTCAAAAAAATCTAAAGAGAGGCAAAGTATGGGATTCAATCTATCCCGCTGGGACAAGCTTTTGTTGCAGTACTCTCAGTTATTTGAGTCGAAAATGATGGATTGGGATGTTAATCTGCCTTTAGAGGATGCGCTTGACGGAGGATGGAAAATGCTTGCAGAGTGTTTTAGACCCGAGGAGGTGGGGATAAAAGAAGAGATTTTGAATAAATTCTGGCCGCGATAAGGTAAGAGGATATGCCTGAAATCAAGTTCACAAAAAATGAACTCAGAGCCCAGCAAAGAAAACTTGGGCAGCTTCAAAAGTATTTGCCTACACTGCAATTAAAAAAAGCAATGCTTCAAACTGAGATTTATGATGCCCGCCAAGAAATTGCCGAGTGTGAGAGGCAGATGCTGAAACAACGGGAAAAAACAGAAGAATTTTCACCGTTGCTTTCTGCTAAGATATCAATTGATCCCATGCAGGCTGTCGTTATCAAGCAAATAGAAAAAAGGTATGAAAATATAGCCGGCGTTGAAGTTCCATATTTTGAATCCGCCTCATTTCAAGAGGTGGATTATGGATTGTTTGATACGCCCGCATGGCTTGATTATGCGATTTTTTCTCTAAGAGGACTTGCTGAAGCAAAAGCAAGGGTGGAAATAGCGGAAGAGAAGAAAGCAGCTCTTGAAGAAGAACTCAGAATGGTTTCGATACGAGTAAATTTATTTGAGAAAATTTTAATACCTCGAGCCAGGCAAAATATTAAGAAAATTAAAGTTTTCCTTGGGGATCAGGAACTTGCGGCTGTGTCCCGTGCAAAAGTCGCTAAAACAAAAATTGAGCAGCATAAAGTACAGATGGCAAAATGAGAATAGATGTAAAAAAAATCTTATTTATCGGGTTTAAAGGGGCGCTTCAAGACTTTTTTGCCAAGTCTCAAGAGATAGGACTTGTTCATTTTATCGATCCTCGGCAACTCAAGGCAAAAGAGATTCCTGTAGAGATTCAAAATTTGGCTAACTCCATTAAGGTGATCAAGGAGCTGCCTGTTTTAGAGCAGGAAGAGCCGGAAAAATTTTCCGAGGCTGCAGGCATGACTTCCAAAATTTTACAGCTCAAACACGATATCGAGCAGTTGGAAGAAGAAAAACGCATGCTCAAACTGGAAATTTCGCGGATTCAAGTATTTGGCAACTTTTCATTAGACGACATCGAGTACATAAAGAAAAACGGCGGACGAGTTTTTCAGTTTTTCTTTGGCAAGAAAGGAATGTCGGAACAGGAGATTCCGGATGAAGTGATGTTTATCGCATCCGATCATGGTTTAGATTATTTTATTGCTGTCAACAAAGAACCGAAAATGTATTCCGATCTTGTTGAAATGAAGGTTGAAGAAGAGCTTCAAACTTTGCGAGGCAGATTTGTAGAAGTTGAAAAAGAAATCGATCGTTTGGAAGAATCATTGAAGCCTTACAGTAGATATAATGATTTTCTTCACCATGCATTGACCGTAAAATATAATCGGTATCAGCTTAATACTGCGAAAAGTTATGCAGAAGATCATGTATCGGGCCAGTTGTTTGCCGTGGAAGGCTGGGTTCCCGTTAATAAGGTTTGCGAGCTTGAAGAGTATCTTGAGCAGACCGAAGTTCATATGACTGAAATCGCATTGGACGAAGGAGAAGAACCGCCGACATATTTAGAGAATGAAGGGTATAGCCGAGTCGGCGAGGACCTCGTTCACATTTATGACACCCCTTCAAATGCCGATAAGGATCCTTCTTTATGGGTTCTTGTTTCTTTTGCGGTCTTTTTTGCAATGATTATTAACGATGGCGGCTATGGATTGCTATTTTTAGCCGGGGCTTTATATTACCGCTATAAAAAAGGAAAGTTTAATAAAGCCGGAACGCGTTTTTGGAAACTTTTGGTGATTTTATTTAGTTCATGCGCAATATGGGGACTTTTTACCAATTCATTTTTAGGAATCGAGATTGCGCCGGATAACTTTGTCCGCAAATTTTCGGTATTAAATACTCTTATAGAAAAAAAGGCCGATTATCATTACCGCGTTAAAGATTCCGTTTACAAAGAATGGCTTAAAAAATACCCGGAGATAGCTTCTGCAAAAAATTCAAATGAGTTTTTACTTGGGGCTAAAAAAGTAAAAAATGGCAATGTCACCTATGAGATGGTGAACAAATTCAGTGATTCTATTTTGATGGAACTTGCTTTATTGGTTGGAATTGTTCACATTTGTTTATCTTTTTTGCGTTATCTTAAACGAAATTGGGCAGGTCTTGGATGGATTGTTGCAATTGTTGGAAGCTACTTTTATTTTCCTACTTTTTTAGGAGCTGTAACGATGATGAATTACGCGTTTGGTTTAGATCCTAAAGAGTTAGCTGACAGCGGACTGATATTGATTTATGCAGGGCTTTCCGGCGCTGTTATTTTAGGTATTGCCCAAAATAAATTATTAGGATTATTAGAAATTACCAACGTGATTCAGGTGTTGGCCGATATTCTTTCTTATTTACGTCTTTATGCATTAGGATTGGCCGGAGCGATTATTGGTCAAACGGTCAATGATATCGCAGGGTCTCTAATGTACCTTCCGGCAGTGCTTTTAATCATCATTGGACACGGTTTAAATATGCTATTATCGATTATTGGAGGGGTGATACATGGACTGCGTCTTAATTTTATCGAGTGGTATCACTGGAGTTTTGATGGAGGAGGCAAGCTTTTCACCCCTCTTAAAAAGTTAGAAACAGATTGAATTTTAAGGAGTAAACAATGAGCTATGATATGATTGGACCGGCACTTGCGCTGGGACTTAGTGCGATTGGAAGCAGTGTCGGGTGCGGCATCGGCGGTATGGCTTCACATGCTGTCATGAGTCGAGTTGAAGAAGGGCATGGCAAGTTTATTGCAATGTCTGCGATGCCATCCTCTCAAATTATTTATGGATTTATTTTAATGTTATTAATGCGCGATGCCATCGTTAACGGTTCTCTTTCCGCTTTATCGGCTATTGGGATTGGATTTTCTTCAGGTCTTGCGATTATGTTTTCCGCAATTTTTCAAGGGCGGGCTGCAGCATCGGGGATTCAGGCGTCAGCAAAACAGCCGGCGATTTTTGGTAAATGTTTGGCTGCGCTCGGAATTGTAGAATCTTTTGCTCTTTTTGCATTTGTCTTTGCTTTGATGTTATTATAATAGAAATTCCTAAGAAAACTTGCTGCAGTTAGAGAAGACGGCAGCAGGTTTTAGTGAACTATTCTTTTGTAAATGAACGCGCTTCCGGCAGCAAAGCTGCTTTTTTTTTAACGTTTCTTACTCCCTGCATGTTTGCATTACGCTTGCATGCCTAACTTGCACTCCACGTTCTATACTTGCTTTTGCAATCTTGAAGTTATTTTGGTATAAACTCAATCTCTCCATCTTCTATGTCTTCAACGTCCTCATCTTCGCCCGCCTCAATCAACTCTGCCCATAATTGATGCCGCCACTCTTCATATAAACACCCGCCTGCAAAAAGCTGTACCTTGTATGTTAAAAATCCTCCCGTTTCACAATATCGTTTATTCGTTATCTTATAAAGAGTTGTACCATTAGCTCTTTTTAAAGGGATGCAGCGGACAATCTGCTCCCGATTGCGCATCCTCATCGTTAATTTTAAATGAGGATCTTTTTGCCTGAGCAGCTTTCGCGAAACAGTCCAGGAAATCACCAGACGCTCTCCGAAAGGCGGGCAGTCCAGCAGAGGATCAGGAGTGTCGACATAATAGCTTGCTAACGATTCTCGTGTCAGATAATTGGAGTGGACTACCAAATAGTTTTCAGAACAAGAAGCGAGCAGACTAAAGGCTGCAAACGCGGGTAAGATTTTTTGTTTTAAGGGTATTTTCAACATCTTTAATAAGTGATTCTGTCGTTTTCCAGTCAAGGCAAGAGTCGGTAATGGAGATTCCGTACCGAAGTTTCGAAACACAGTCGGGAATCACTTGGTTTCCCCCCTCAATGTGGCTTTCTAAACAAAAACCTTTAATCGCATCATTTCCCATGACCAACTGGTCCATGACAGAACATAAAACTTCTTTTTGCTTATACGGATTGCGCCTCGAGTTGTCATGTGAACAGTCGATGATCACTCGCTCCGGCAAATGCGCCTTTTTTAAATATCCAAGAGCTTCAGCAATGGAATCAGGGTCAAAGTTTGAGCGTTGTTCGCCTCCTCTTAAAACGATATGGGCATCTGTGTTTCCTCTGGATTTTACGTAGGAAGGCTTCCCTTCGGCATCAGGAAACAAAAACGTTTGAGGCTGCGTACCGGCTATCACTCCATTGACGGCAACTTCTACATTTCCATCTGTGTTGTTTTTAAAAGCAATCGGCAAAGGAAGATAGGAGGCTATTTGTCTGTGTGTTTGAGAAGATGCAGTTCGCGCTCCAATACAGCCCCAGGTGATTAAATCTCCAAAATAGTGGAATGAGAGGGGGTCTAAGAATTCCGAAGCAATGGGTACCTTCATTTCTGTTAGACGAAGCATCAATTCCCGAGTCCACTGGATTCCGGTTGCAATGTCGCAAGAACCATTCAAATGCGGATCATACATCAATCCTTTCCAACCCAGCACTGTCCGCGGTTTTTCAAAATAGACGCGCATGATCAAAAACAAGGAATCAGAAACTTCATGAGATAATTTCTTTAATCTTTGAGCAAAATCGACAGATGAATCAAGGTCATGAATGGAACACGGACCAACAATTGCAAGCATTCTTGAATCCGAACCCTTTAAAATGCTGCGAAGCGCACTGCGCGACTGTTCAACGAATTCTAAATGTGTTAATGTTGCCGGCAAAATGTTTTTCAACTCCAGAGGAGACAACAATGAGTCTTTGCAACCCGCATCAAAAAGAAATATTTTCGACATCTGATTCTGCCAAGTAGAGGATTAAAGTGAAAACAATAGCAAATTCAGAATTTTTTCGAACAGTTTTTGAACAAGAAAGAAAAAGATTTGAAAAGAATTTCAATGGAAAAGCAAAACTTAATGCAAAAGTTAAATCTTCACTTTCAAAAGATAGCTACAGTTTGCGGCTGGCAGGCGGCGAGTGCTGGCTGGAAGGAGGAGCGGAAGCTGCTCTTTTGCAAGGATTATCATTTCTTGATGTAGCTCTAATGAGCGGACATTTAGGAGATTATCTAGGAGAGAGAAAGTCCCGCTACCCCTGTCGCTGGCTTTTTTTAGATCAAACTCCCGAGGCTTTATCTGAAGAACAGCTATGCAAAAGGATTTTGCAGCTGGGCTGCAATGGTGTGATTGTTCATGAAGTGCCGGAAAATATTGAAGTTTTTAAGCGGTTAGGGATAAAGCTTATATTGATAGCTTCGCAACCGGATGCTTGCCCGTTTGATTCCGGTTGGACCTCGTTAGTAGAAATTCATCCGTTCGTTGACGGGATTTATTGGAAAGGGACATATCATCAGCCTCATTTTCTTCATCATCCTCAAGCAAGAGATGTTCTTCAGCTGGATCTTGCTATTAAAGAAGTTAAAGCGCTGGAATCGTTGGTCGGAGAAAGCTGTCTATTAATTTATGAGATCGACCCTGCAACCCCTGCTTGCCGGATCCCGGAATTAATGGATGAAATAGGTTTAAAAACGTTGTTGAGTTTTTCATCTGTTGCAGGCAGTCCTTCCTCAATCCATTCCGGTCCCCATTCTTTGTGGAATTTGCTGCGCCAACTGCCCGATACAAGTGCCGCTCGGCTGCTTCCGATCATCAACATGGGGAGTGTCGATCAAGGAGATGGATTATGGCCCACGATTCCTCTCGAGTTGCTCGAATTTACCCTCTCTCATATGAGAAGACACTCTTTTGGAGGTGTCATTGCAATGACTCGCTATCTATCAGAGCCGGGAACTTTTTTAGATGCGAGTTTATGGACTGCGGGACATTCTCTCTGGGGACAGCATCCTCCCTCTTTATTGTTAGAATCTTGGTGCAGCGCATACCATCCTTCTTTATCTTCATTAGAGTTGTTGCGAGGTCTTTGGAACCTTGCAAAGCAGTTGTCTGCATTGGAAGATATCAAGGAGGGACCAGCTGAAGAGTATCGCTTGATATCAGAGAGTATCATAGCGCAAATTAACGGGGTTCAACGGCTTTTTGAATATTGCCAAGAAGATAGGACGCCTTCGATTCAGGACTACTTCACCTATTTTTCTCGTGATGCTAGAAAAAAAATCATGTATTTTCTCCAACAACGCCGCGCGCCTGTGGTTAATGTTATCAATGGAGATGATCTTTCTGAATCGTTTTGGACGACAGTTCAGCAGGAAAGAAGTCCGGGATTGACTAATAGCGCTCAGGTTTCTTTGTTGGAGGTTCCGCAAAAAGGTGAAGAAGGAAGTGTAATGCGGCAAATTTATCGGGAAGTTGTAAACTCGACTTTGCAAAATTTTTGAACTCGCCTGCACAGAGAGACTTCCTCCAGCTAAATAAAGTAAATATACTCATCCTTCGAAATTCACCTGCACCGGAGTTTGCCTCTCTGAGCATCTTTGTCCAAAAATTTTGCAGTGTCGAGTTAAATTTTCAAAATTCAGGATTTTGAAGTTGATCGGATATTTTCATCGTAATATTTATTTTAAAATCAATGCGTTATATACCTCTCTTGATTCAAGAGCCGGGATTTCCACTGGCAGGATAGAGATGTTTTTCTGAAAATCCTTTTCCAAAATTCATTCATACGTAATAATTCTTTTCATGAGAAATTTCCTTACTGTTTACGAACGAAGCGATTTGGTGGCCCAACATAAAAAAGAGAGGGATAAACGAATTTGTGATCGCATCAAAGCTGTTCTGCTTTACGACAAGGGGTGGACTCTTATGCAAATCGCAGAAGCCCTTTTACTTTCTGATGACGCTATTCGCCAACACATTCGAGATTATAAAGAGTCAAAAAAGTTGAAACCGGAAAATGGTGGCTCTGTAGAAAAGCTCTCTTTAGATCAATCAGAACAGCTTGAAAAGCATTTACAAGAGCATACCTATCTCTATATTAAAGATATTTTGTTGTATGTAAAAACAGTGTTCAAAATTGATTATACCGTGCCAGGACTGTGCAATTGGATGCATCGACATGGATTTTCCTATAAAAAACCAGCCCTCGTTCCAGGTAAAGCAGATAAGGAGCGTCAAGAGAAATGGATTGAGGAATACGAACAACTAAAAAGGTCTTTGACAGATGGAGAAACGATTTGTTTTATGGATGGAGTGCATCCTACTCACAATACTCAAGTGACCTATGGCTGGATCAAGACAGGATTACGCAAGGAAATTGCTGCAAATAGCGGAAGATCTCGACTAAATCTTTCTGGTGCTGTTGATTTACTTTCATCGAAATTGCATGTTCAGGAAGATAAGACGCTGAATGCCGAATCTACTATCTCTTTCCTTAAGAAGATTGAGGACGCCTATCCAACTAAGGATAAAATACATGTGTTTTGTGATAATGCTCGCTATTACCGAAATAAGAGTGTAACTTCACATCTCCAAAATTCTAAAATCAACTTACATTTTCTTCCTCCTTACAGTCCAAATTTAAACCCGATTGAGCGGGTTTGGAAATGGATGAAAGAACGAGTGCTGTACAACACGTATTACGAAGATTTTCACGAATTTAAACAGGCTATAATGAGCTTTTTGGAAAATATATCGGGGCTGGATCCAACGTCTGTTTTTGGGCAAGAGTTTGCTGGCAGAATACGTGATAGATTCAGAGCCATCGGCGCTCCAACTTAGGCAGCTTTTTTGATTTTTACCACAGAGCTCACCGAGATCACAGAGAGAATTCAATTTCTCATTCTTCGAATACCATCCTTCAGCATTTTCACATTGAAGTTGATTAGCAAGCCCTTATGGTAATCAGACATTTTGATATAGGAAAGCAATTGGGCCTCATATAAGGGCGTCAATGCCTTAACAGACTTAACCTCTATAATTACTTGATCATCCACGACTAAATCTAACCGGTATCCACAATCGAGCATAACGTCCTTATAGAAAATTGGTAATGGTACTTCTTGTTCCACTTTTAATTTTCTTAAACGGAGCTCATAGGCTAGACATGCAACATATGCAGACTCAAGAAGTCCAGGCCCTAAACTTCGATGAACTTCTATGGCTGCACCTATAATTTCACCAGTTAAAGTGTCATTCTCTCTTCTCTCTGTGGGCTCGGTGAGCTCTGTGGTAAAAAAATCCATCGTAGCAAGCATAAATTGAAAGGAGACATTGTAGCCTACTGGGTCTTTTAGGTACACAGCCAAGCAGCCTGTTATTTGGGAGGAAACAGCTTATTTTTTACAGGATTATTTGAATTTTTCTCTCTTGTTACCGATTCTTCAATTTGAAGAGGTATATTTCATATATTAAAATAATTAATTAATTCCTTTAAGCTTCTTCTTTACTTTAATTGCGTAATCAGATAAAATTGCTATATATTTTTTGAAAAATACAGGTAAAGTATATGAATATAGTTGTAAATTTTGTTGATACCTTGCGTTCTTGGATTTGGGGAGCACCTTTGCTCATTTTGATCCTCGGAACGGGCGTTTACCTGACAATTGTTCTTCGGGGAATTCAATTTCGCTACCTTTGGTACGGATTAAAACAGCTTTTCGCAAAAAGAAAAAGAGGGGCAATCGGTGATATTAGTCATTTTGAAGCATTAATGACGACCTTAGCCGGAGCTATTGGAACAGGAAATATTGTCGGCGTATCGACAGCGCTTGTGGTTGGAGGTGTTGGCGCTCTTTTTTGGATGTGGGTAACAGCATTATTTGGAATGGCTCTAAAATATGCAGAATCTCTTTTAGCTGTTAAGTATAGAGAAATTGATAAAAGAGGCGAAATGATCGGCGGCCCTATGGAGTACATGGAGAAGGGGCTGGGAATAAAATCAATGGCTGTGCTTTTTGCCGTTTTTGGGATTTTTGCAGCAGTTGGAACAGGCAATCTTGTGCAGGTCAACTCAATTGCAGATGCTCTGAATGCTGTTTGGGGGGTTAACCCTTGGATAACAGGTTCTTTTTTATCGGTAATTACAGGACTTGTATTGCTTGGAGGCGTAAGAAGTATTGGTTATGTCGCAGGCGTTCTTGTTCCTTTGATGAGTGTTTTCTATTTGGGAGGCGGGCTGCTTATTCTTATGATGAATATTGACCGCATTCCTTACGCGTTTATGACAATTTTCGAAAGTGCATTCTCGGGACAAGCTGCAGCGGGCGGCTTTATGGGGTCGACTGTCATGGCAGCTATTCAAATAGGAGTTGCCCGCGGAGTTTTTTCAAGTGAGGCCGGTTTGGGAATTTCTTCAATCGCAGCAGCAGCGGCCAAAACAGATTCTCCCGGGCGTCAAGCGATGATCACCATGACCGGTACGCTGTTATCCACTATTATTGTGTGTACGATAACGGGACTTGTTATCGTTGTTACAGGTACATTTGGAGCTTTGGATGACGTTGGAGAAATGTTAAATGGGGCATCGCTTGCCATATATGCGTTCAGTTCTGTTATTAGCGGCGGAAGCTATGTGGTTTCCATTGGCTTGATTTTATTTGCGTTTTCAACTGTCATGGCTTGGGCATACTATGGTGAAAAATGTGCAGAGTATTTATTCGGGGAGAGAGCAATTTTTTATTATCGGGCAGCGTTTTCTTTGGTCATCATTCCAGGCGCTGCCTTGGAGATGGATCTTGTGTGGGCATTTGCAGATATTGCAAATGGTTTGATGGCTATTCCTAACCTTTTCGCTCTAATAGGTTTGTCAAATGTGCTTTCGCAGGAAACGCGCATTTTCACAGAACAAATAGAGCTTGAGAACACGCAGAAAGATCATGCAGTGGCTTGACGCAATCTATCATTGGGTGTGGGGTATTCCCATGCTTGTGCTTCTTGTTGGCAATGGCCTTTTGTTAACTGTATTGTTAAAAGGGTTGCAGTTCCGTTACCTTCCTTTTGCCTTAAAACAAGTGATTTCTTCAGACAGCGAGCAAGGAGATCAAGCAAAGGGGGATATTTCTAATTTCGAATCGCTTATGACAGCTCTTGCCGGCGCTGTCGGAATAGGAAATATTGCCGGAGTTTCGACAGCATTAGCAATGGGAGGAGTAGGCGCTCTATTTTGGATGTGGGTGATGGCATTAATTGGCATGGCCACGAAATATGGAGAAGCGATTTTATCTGTTAAGTATCGTATCATGGATGATAGGGGCGAGATGTGCGGCGGGCCTATGTATTTTATTGAAAAGGGGCTTGGCTGGAAATGGCTGGCATCCGGTTTTGCTTTTTTCGGTGTGGTAGCATCATTTGGAGGCGGCAATTTAATTCAAGCAAACTCTGTTGCCGATGTTCTTTTTTATTCCTTTCAAGTTCCTTCTTGGGTTTCAGGCGTTGTATTAGCATTGGTTGCCGGCGTGATTTTAATAGGCGGGATTAAAAGTATTGGAAGGTTTGCTTCTTTCATGGTCCCTTTTATGGCTGTTTTTTATATTGGCGGAGGATGCATCATTTTGCTGTATTGTTATGATCGGATTCCTGAGGCAATTGCATCTATATTTCAACATGCTTTTTCCGGTCAGGCAGCGTTTGGAGGATTTGCCGGGTCGAGTGTTTTGATGACAATGAAAGTGGGAATGAGCAGAGGGTTAATGACCAGTGAAGCCGGTTTGGGAACTGCATCGATAGCAGCAGCTGCTGCTAAGACTGATATTCCCGGGCGGCAAGCAATGATTTCAATGACGGGAAGTTTTATTGCGACAATTATTTTATGTACGGTAACGGGTTTAGTATTAGGTGTTACGGGAGTTCATGGAGCAGTTAATGCCGACGGTATCCCTCTTAACGGAGCTTCCATGACTATGGCAGCATTTGAGTCGGTTATTCCATGGGGAGGCCATGTAGTCACGATTGCACTCATACTATTTGCATTAACCACTCTATTAGGCTGGGCATACTACGGCGAGAAATGTTTGGAGTATTTGTGGGGGACTCGCTCTATTATGCTGTTCCGCCTTCTTTTTTCCTTGGTGATTATTCCCGGAGCGATTTTAGATTTGGAAGTAGTGTGGAAAATCGCTGATATTACAAATGGCCTCATGGCTTATCCTAACCTGGTTGGATTAACCGCTCTTTCCGGAGTTGTGTTAAAGGAAACTCAAAAATTTCTATCTGTAATACAAGCTGAAGCAGCGGTTGCTAATTAGAGATTCTAAGCAGTTGATTTTTTTGAGATATAGATAATTTTTTCAATAGCTGTGTGGATTATCCCTCTTTCATCCGTTAAAGAGATCTCGTACTTTCGGTCAATTGAGTGCTCTGATTTGAGTAAATTTTTAATGGTTTCAATTTCTGGATCGCTAATCTTGAATGTTGCATATAGTGTTGCCCTGCCGGGCCTCTTAAACCGTATTGTTGCAGATTTATCCCAAACAATATATTCAGGTCCTAAAATTTCAATGAGCATTAACATATATATCGGATCGACCGATGAATACAAGCTTCCGCCAAAAATTGTTCCCACATAATTTCTTGTTTTCCAATTGAGCGGAAGGCGGATTTTTACTTCTTTCCAGTCATCGCTAACTGCAACAACACGAGCGCCTGTCCTTCGATAAGCAGGAAAAAAATTGATGCTTAGCTTGGTTAACCAAGTTTTCCATAATTGTTTCATGATTTTTATTGTGCATAATTTTGATTTTTACTTAAGATTTCTTCCTTTAATCGATAAAATAATTGGAGGAGATGATGATTCATTGGAAAATGATTTTTATTAAACTTGCAGCTTTAGCAGCCGCTTTAACAATGGGTTTTTCTCATGCTGCTGATTTGTGCGAGTGCGGCTTTGTTGCGGGTGTAGATTATCTTTATTGGTCTTCTTGCTTGAGTAATATGCATTTTGCAGCCGAAGGTACAAGCCTTTTAACAGATCCTCATAACACCGTGAAATACCATTTTATTCATGACGATTGGGACTCAGGCTATCGGGTCTATGCGGGCAAAGAAGATTTTTTAGGATGTTTTGATTTGCTTTTTTCTTATGCAAGTTTTGATGCGAGACATACTCAGGAAGCTCTTGCTAAAGATCCTGAAGAGCTTTCTCTTAGCTGGCCAATGCCGTTTGAAATTCCTTATGGACAATATGCAACTGTTGACTGGAAAATTGATTTTGAACGTTACAAGCTGACTGCCGGATATGCGATAGAATTCGGCAAAGGGAGTTGTTTGTGTTTAATTCCTTATGCAGGTGTTGACTATGCTTCAATATGTCAGGATAGAACAGATACCATGTATGACAAAAAAGAATACAAAGATGCCGGGGATTCAAATAAAGATGTGAATCCAACCGTAATATCGACGATTAAGCGTTCTCTTGATTATGACGGAGTGGGGCCTTTGGTCGGAATGGGGTATCGTTTTGAGTTTTGCAATGGCTTGTCAACATTTGGTAATGCTAGTGTCAGTGTTCTTGTCGGCGAGGTTGATATTAAAGACCGTCTGACGCTTGATGATGATGGAATAATTACTTCAAACCACGAAAAGTATCATGATGACTGCGTTTGTGTTCCGGGCGTGCATTTGCAAATGGGTCTTTCCTATGAAGGATGTGTTAGCAACATGAAAATTTTGTTTAGGGCAGGGTATGAATATTTGCAATGGATGCATGCTCCTTCATATATCTTGTATAATCAAAACGTTCACGGCACAATTTCAGGGCTTAATCACAATTCGATAACTTTTCAAGGTTTTTTTGGAGGCGTTTCTCTTTTGTTCTAGGGAATAAATATCAAAAGACCTGATTGTTGAGAGCCGTCCGAATGTTCTAGTGTCTAACTCCAGCTAATTAATGAATTTTCATTCGAGGATTGGTATTAGACACTAGAACCTGTTTAAAATCTCCGGAAATTGTGATTTTTAGCGAAGGTTCCAAGGTTATTTTTTAGCAATTTTTGCCAATTTTGCAGTCACTTCTACGAGTTCTTTTTCTATTTGCTCCAACTGTGATTTTGTTTTATCAATTAATTCTTTAGGCGCTTTGCTGACAAAGTTTTCATTATCCAATTGATTTTTGATTTTGACTTGCTGTTTTTCCAGCCGCTCTTTTTCTTTTTCTAATCGAATAGCCTCCTGTTGAACGAGCTCTTTGGGCATTGGAATAATCACCTTGAGGTTTTCTACAATCCCAAATGATGCAAAATCGAATTGAGGGTCATTGTTGTGAAACTTGATAGATTGCGTTTTGACTAAGGCTTCAATAATTGCCCGGTTTTGTTTAACCAATGGATATTGAACGCTATTTTCCATTCCAACAATGTGCACCTCCGTTTCAGTTTTGGGAGGAATATTCATTTCGCCACGAATATTGCGTATTGTGTAGACAACCTGGGCGATCAAGCTGAACGCTTGTGCAACGCTTTCATTGATCCATTGCTTTTCGATCGGCTGCGGGTATGGCGCGACAATGCAAGCTTTGGCGCTTAAAGCAGTTATTGCTTCTTGCGTAAGAGGATCAGTTGAGCCGGTCGTTGTCAAGTTGTTAAAACGCTCCTTTAGAAGCTGGAATAGTTCTTCCGTGATAAAAGGAGCCATAGGATGAATAAGTCGAATGGCCTGCAATAAAATTGTAAGAAGAAGTTTTTGTTTATTCTTGCGCTGTTTGGCAGTACCCGGTTTGCCAAAAAGCACCGGCTTTGCAATTTCCAGATAGTAGGAGCAAAAGGCATTCCAGTAAAATTCATAGGCCAGGGTTGCTGCTTGATCGAATTGGTAGGCGCCCAGGTGTTGATTGACTTGATCGATGGTTTGCGCAAGAGAAGAGAGGATCCATTGATCTTCTAGTTGAAGCAAAGTTTGATCAATCCCTTCTGCAAATTGTTCGTTTGTTAAAGGATCTTCTTTATCAAGATTCATAAAAATAAAACGCGCTCCATTCCAAATTTTGTTGGCGAAATTTTTATATTCTTCAAACCTTCTTCTATCTAGATCAATTTCCCAGGCTTGAGTAGCGCTTGAACAAAGAGCCATTCGCATGGCGTCTGTGCCGTACTCTTCAATGATTTCCAAGGGATCGATGATATTTCCCTTTGATTTTGACATTTTCTCCCACTTGCAGTTAACATCCTTTGGAATTGGCTTTTTGCCAAGATCGTAATCAACGCGCTCTTTTTCATCGCACATACTGGATGCCGCCCTCTTTATCCGTTCTCCAGTAGGATTTTCCGTAGATCAAACTATGCAAGTAGACTTCAGGGAAAGGGGCTTTGCCGCAAGCAGTACTCTCCCATCATGATCATGCGAGCTACCCAGAAGAATAGAATATCATGCCCGGTCACCATTATTGTGGAATTTGGGTAAAATTTTTTAAGTTCAGGAGTTTGTTCCGGCCATCCTAATGTTGCAAAAGGCCAAAGAGCAGAAGAAAACCAAGTATCTAGAACATCGGGATCTTGTTCCCATTCATCCGGATGACTTTTCAACTTCAGGAGGAAGGCCTTCTCCATCATAGCAAATCATTTTGTCCGGATCTTGCTTGTTGTACCAAATAGGAATTCGATGGCCCCACCAAAGCTGACGGCTGATGCACCAATCGCGTAGGTTGTCTATCCAGTGAAAATATGTGTTTTGCCAATTGTAGGGATAAGCGATACTTTGTCTTCTTGACAGCTTTCCTTAGTTTGGGAGCAAAATGGCTCATTTTGACAAACCATTGCTTGGAAATATAGGGCTCAATCGTGGCTTTTGAACGATAAGAAATCCAACTCGATTGATATGGGGTTCAATTTTTTCAAGCAGGCCAAGTTCGTCTCATCTCTTTGACAACTGCTTTCTCGAGCTTCTTCCATCGTAAGACCGGCAAATTTTCCGCCATTTTCGTTAATTTTTCCATCCGGAGTCATGATATTGATGAAGGGAAGATTATGGCGGATTCCCATTTCATAGTCATTGGGATCGTGAGCAGGTGTGATTTTGACCATTCCCGTTCCAAATTCAGGATCGACAAGATCATCTGCTATGATGGGGATTTCTCGGTCCATTAAGGGAAGAAGTAACGGTTTTTCCAATTAGATGTTGCATAAGCGGGATCTTCCGGATTTACGGCAATTGCCGTGTCGCCAAGCATTGTTTCTGGACGCGTTGTCGCGATTCGAACTTTTCCGTGCCATCTTTAAGGGGGTATTTGAAATACCAGAGTGATGCCTTGCTTTTCTTCGTATTCCACTTCATCATCAGCGACAGCTGTTTGTGTGACAGGATCCCAATTGACGAGATAGTCTCCGCGATAAATCAACCCTTCATCAAAAAGTTTTTTAAATATTTTGCGGACAGCGCGATTATTTCCCTCGTCCATGGTAAAGCGCAATCGCGGCCAGTCGCAAGAACATCCAAGTCTTTTCAATTGATCTAGAATTCGGTTTTCATTTTTCTCCTTCCAGTCCCATACTATGTTTAAAAACTCTTCTGCGTGTAATCTCCGCGCCTCTTTCCTTCAGTTCTGATCAAATGCCTTTCGACAACAGTTTGCGTTGCAATTCCGGCATGATCGTTCCGGGAACCCATAGAGTTTCATATCCGCACATTCTTTTCCAACGAATCAGAACATCATCAATGGTGTTTCCCAGAGCATGGCCCATATGCAGCACACCGGTAACATTTGGAGGAGGAATGACAATACAGTAGGGAGGTTTTGATGAATTGGGATCGGCGTGAAAAAAGTGATTGTCTTGCCAGAAGGTATACCATTTTTTTTCAACTTCTTTGGGAAGATATGCTTTAGCTAATTTTGTCATAAGTTGGGTTCCTATTGACCAATTAAATTGAAATATTTGCTTTATTATACCGATCGCGCTTTCAAAATTCGTGGTTTTGGCAAAGAGATGCGTCCATGTATAAGCAATCGCAAGCCGCTTAATATTAATCAATATTAAATGATTTCCGATCGCTTATACGCGAGCTCGTCTCTTTGCCAAAAACCTAATTTTGAGGGCATGATTGGTATAGACCATATTTTTAGAGATTTTAAACAGGTTCTTGAAAAATCGTACCACAGCTTTGAGAAATTTCATAGTTTTTGTAAACGTAAATTACACCCGCCGCGTTTCAAAATTCGGGATTTCTCAAAGCCAAAAACCGAATTTTGAAACACGATCTGTATAACCTTCTTCCGCTTTTTCCATTTCATGCGATAAAGGAAAAATTTTCCGGAAAATTTTTCCTTTTTATGAAAAAATTTTCAAAAAATATTAAGTACAGCCGCCTAATATTATATAATAAAATCAGGGGGACAGAGGGTTTATAAAATTGGAGTTATAAAATGTATGCCATCAAGCACCATCTCTCGACTTTCATTAGAGAATTAAAAAAGGACTCTCCTTTAAGAGTTACTTCTGAGGGTGAATTTTATGTTGAAAATGGTATTCAAAAGTTAATTCGCAATATTTTTCAATTAAAATTCAGCCGATTGATGGATGCCGCCAAAGTATTTACTGGGATTTTAGAGGATTTAGAATCTATTCCTGTTCGTTTTAGCAGCGGCAAAAATGTTGAGTGCGCACAGGAAGTTGATTTTCTACTTTATATTAGAGCAGGAGAATTGCTGGTACAAAAGTTGATTTGCTATTTTGATAAGAAATCGTTTGATACTCGATTTAAACTCGAAAGAGCGCTTATTGCCTTGCGTTATCGTTTAGAAGGTGTTAATGGGGGATTGGATGCGGATTATCCTCATCAAGAGCTTTTTGCTCAACTTGTGCACGCGGCAACTGTGTGGAAATGCACACAGCAGATTTATACGGAAAAGCGATTGTCTTCCCAAGAGATTCAGCAGTTAAGAGAAGCCTCCCGGTATCCGTTTTTTGCTAAAATTATTTTACAAGACGCAGAGCTTGCGAACGCCTTTTTTCAATGGGCTCTTCGAGACCGCATTGCCATTCGTCCTTTTGTTGAATACCCTTGTCAACATTTCGCAATCAACCGGTCTGCGCTCAATGGACGTCTGGCAAGATTCGGAGGTTCTGATTTAAAGATACAAAAGCTGCAGTGCGCAGACTGCTATGAAAAACAACTTACTCTTCCTATAGAAGGGCGTCCTGTGAATATTCTTGATAAAGAAAAACAGGTTGTTTTTCGAGGGGATTTAGTTTTATCAATCGGTGAGATTTTTTCTGTTTTTGAAAATAAGCGGGTAGAGTCAGGTTGTCTTGAGTATATGGCAGACGGGATTATTAATTGGAGCGCACACCGCTGGGGTTATTGGAATGCTAAAAAAAATCAGTATGAACAAATTGATTTTACAAAGCCGAAATGGTGGAATCAATTGCCGGTTTTGGATCATTTATCATTAAAGCAGGTTCGGAAAAAGTTTGGTAATCATTTAAGCGGTGCTGAATGGAATATTGCATTGGTTTCTGCAAGAGTTTCTCAAGATCTTGATTTTGAAAATTCTCATGCTTATGTATCTCTTGCCGTTCCGCAAGGAGATGGTTCATATATTGTGTATTCAATGGGAAAATGTACTTTTGTATTTCCTGAATCTTTCGTTAAAGCTCTTTTTAAAGTAGGTGAAACATGCGAGGCAACAATTGCTTATCCTGATGAGAATGTTTTCTATACCCATAGGAGGAAAACACGCTTTAGTTATGCGGTTTCAGCAGGTGAAGGAGAGAGGTATTTTGAATCTGTAAAAAGGGATATGCTGCTTTCAAATGAAGGAAACTTTATTTATCAAATTGAAACTGAAAACTGCGCTAAATGGGTTTATGAAAAACTGATTGATGCCGTTGGAAAGCATAGAGTTCCGGACATATACAAAATGCCATTTTTAAAATCCGAACCTCATGGCATACTGAGAAAGGTTTTTGATTTTATCCATTCACTGCCCGTTAAATGGCAGATTCCGGTAACAACCTTTATTCATTTGATGCTCGGGGCTTGCAAAGGAAGATTTATTATTGAAAAAGGAAAGTTGGTTTGGAAGTCATTAACTTTTCACTCATTTTGGGAAGATACAGTTATTTTTCATCCTTCAATGCTTTATAAACAGCAAGAAGACGGAAATCTTTTTCGTTTTGTGAGCGCAGGGGTTACTTTGGTGGATAGAATAACTCATTCCGTTGTTGTAAAGAATATCCACATTTTTTTTAAAAAATTTAATCGTTTAAAGCAAGATGCCTGTATTTTTTTTAAGAAGAAAAAATCTGCTCTTTTTCATTCCTGTAAGCGCATCATGCAAAACAACTGCTTTATTCAAAACCTCCTCTCTAGGTAGTTTATGAGTTTGAATATTAGCAGCTGCTTTGGCACTAATCTTGCTTATTCACAGGTTTTATCAATAATCTCGACTTTGCAAAATTAAGCCGCTCGAGCCAAGATTTCCACTAAGTCGAGATAAAGAGAAAAAAATCAGCAAAGCCGAGTTGACAATTTAAAATAACTTATTCATTTTTATGGTTTTTAGAATCTGTTCAAAATCCGCTAAAAATCACAATTTCCGGAGATTTTGAACAGGCTCCTACAAGGGCGGAGATCATGATATTAAAAAACAAGACTGTTTTTATTACCGGTGCAAGCCGCGGAATTGGGGAAGCAATTGCCTGTCGATTAGCAAAAGAGGGAGCAAATATTGCCGTTTGTGCAAAGACAAGCCAGCCTCATCCAACCCTTCCGGGAACCATTCACACAGTAGCAAAAAAAATTGAGGACCTGGGCGGGAAGGCGTTGCCTATCAAAGTAGATATACGAGATGAAAAACAAGTGCAAGATGCTGTTGATCAATCAGTTGAGGTATTCGGTGGGATTGATGTCCTAATCAATAATGCATCAGCAATTTTTCCAACCGGTACACTTGATACACCGATGAAACGCTACGATCTTATGATGTCTTGTAATGTGCGGGGAACTTTTCTGTGTTCTAAATTGTGCATGCCTCATCTTCTCAAAAGTAAAAATCCGCATATTTTAAATTTATCTCCTCCACTAAGCATGGATCCTAAGTGGTTTAAGCAGCATGTTGCATATACGATGTCTAAATATGGAATGAGCATGTGCACTATTGGAATGGCAGAGGAATTCAGAGAACAAGGGGTTGCAGTGAATTCACTTTGGCCAATGACTACAATTGCAACGCAAGCAATACAAGTTTTTTTTCCATTTTTAATGGAGAAAAGTCGAAAACCTACAATTATGGCAGATGCTGCTTGCTACATTGTGTCTCAGGATAGCCGCTCTATGACAGGCCATTGTTTCCTGGACGAAGAGGTGTTGAAAAAGGCGGGTATTGATCAGTTTGATCAATATTTGCAAACTCCGGGGCAAGAATTGCAACCCGATCTTTTTGTAGAAAGCAGTATTGATTAATCATTGGTAGGTATATGTCAAAATAAGATCCTTGGACTTTCCGCACACTTTTTGAAAAACTTCGACAAATTGTTTTTCAGTTGTTATGATTGAAATATGCTCAATGATTCTTTTCCTGCATTTTTAGCAATCCATATTGTTTGGATCATTCCCTTTTCCGCCGCTTTGATTATTTCTTTGGTTTTGGCGTGGCTGCTGTGGAAAAAACAGAAAAGGCTGCGTTTTTTGCAAGATGAAAATCTTAATCTCATTTTAAAAACTGCAGAACTTGAAGCTCTATTGAAGTACGAGCGCAAAATTTATGAAGAAAAATTTTTTTTACTGCAAAATAATCAAACAAAAATGTCGGATACGTTTAAGGCATTATCAGCAGAGGTGCTGAAAGATAACGCACAGTCTTTTTTAAACTTGGCCGCTGCTAAATTAGAAAAGTTTCAGGAAACGGCAAAAGGAGATTTAAACGCAAAGCATCATGCAATTACAGAGATTGTAAAACCTGTAAAAGAATCTTTGGAAAAGGTGAATGAAAAAATTCACGAGTTAGAAAAGGCAAGAATATTTGCATATGCAAGTTTAACAGAACAGGTAAAGTCTCTTGCGACATCACAAACACGGTTGCAGAGCGAAACTTCTAATCTCGTGAAAGCACTGCATCAACCAATGGTTAGGGGAAGGTGGGGTGAAATTCAATTAAAACGCGTTGTTGAATTAGCCGGTATGATCGAATACTGCGATTTTGTTCAACAAGAGAGTGCTCAGACTGAAAATGGAAGGCTTCGCCCGGATCTGTTAATCAAGCTTCCAAATAACAAACAGATCGTTGTGGATTCTAAAACCTCGCTAAGCGCATATTTAGAGTCCTTAGAAGCAGATAATGAAGATCTTAAATTTGCAAAACTGAAAGAACATGCCAGGCAAATTCGTACCCAAATTACTCAATTATCAGCAAAGAGCTATTGGGATCAGTTCCAACATGCTCCGGAATTTGTGGTTCTTTTTATTCCGGGGGAGACGTTTTTTAGTGCAGCATTGGAACAAGATTCTTCTTTAATAGAATATGGCGTCGACCAAAAAGTAATTTTGGCTACTCCCACAACTTTGATTGCCTTGTTAAGGTCTGTAGCTTACGGGTGGAGGCAAGAATTAATCGCCGAAAATGCACAAGAGATCAGTGACTTGGGCAAAACATTGTATGATCGCCTGCGCGTTTTGTCAGATCATTTTGATGAAGTTCGAAAAGGATTGGAACGTGCAATCTCAGCATATAATCAGGCTGTAGGCTCTATTGAAGGAAGAGTTTTAATTACTGCCCGTAAATTCAAAGATTTAGGAGCTTCATCCGGAAAAGAGATCGCTTCTTTAAAGAAAATAGAAACGGCTGTCAGGAAAATTGATTGCGACTTTACTCTATAGAATTATAATTTTAAAAAATTTGTTATATTAAAAATTTATGTGCTATCATTAAGACTGCAGGATATAAATGGAGGGATTGGTGAAAAAGCAGATTTCTAAAATTTCAATTTTTCAATTTGGGAAATTTTTTGCTGTTTTATATTTAGTTTTATCAGCAATTTTCTTGATACCTTTTGGTATTTTTCTTTTGATTCAAGGCAATGTGTATGAAGGTGTGGGCATGTTGATCGGGCCGTTAATTTATTCGCTATTTTCTTTTATCATATTTGTGATCAGTGCATTTGTTTACAACATTGTAGCCGATATTGCCGGAGGAATAGAAGTCACAGTTAAAGATATTGATTAAGCGTCTTATAGGGCATATATACCGTTCATGTTTCAAAATTTGGTTTTTGCCAAAAACCAAATTTTGAAACACGAACGGTATACCTGTAAGAAAAATAATCCCTGCCGGTTAGGGTAGGGATTAGTCATTAATGGACAAACAACAAGTGTTGTTGCTTTTTTAGTCAGCCGACAGAATAAAATAAGCTGGATAAGCAAAGTTGTTATTCGGACGTAAAACAGCTTCTAAAGTGACTTCATGTCCAATTTTGTCTTGTAAATTGACTTGGGTGCTATATACATAGGCGATAGGAAGTCTATTTGTTTTATTAACTAGCAAATAATCTCCCGGTTTGTTTCTTACCGGACGATCATAGGGCTCAATGATTCCCCGAAGAGCAAACGCTGTGCCTTGTTGTTCTTTATAGAAATCCTGGATGGAACGCCCGCTATTTTGTTTTGCCCATTGTTCATAGTAGGCAATTTCTACCGGAATCCAAAGCGCCATTCGAGCATTGACTTCCGATGCAGCCTGATTATGAACCCATTGTTGATAGATTTCATTTGCTCCTTCGGATTGTGATACATGATCGTGAAGGTGATCCTTTTCGATTTTGGCCGTGTAAGCGTGGTCTGCGCGTTTCCACTTTTTTGAAGCTTGATGAGTCTTTTCTTCCAGGTATTTGACTTTTTTGTGAAGATAGGCGTCATTGAATTTTGCTAACTGCTTTTTCGCCTGCCTAACTTCTTTTGGGAATTCAGTATATTGATCAATGACTTTTTCATAGTTTTTAACAACACGGTTGGGTTCAATTTCTGTGAAGGGTTTATTGAGCTCTTGTTGGCTAATAAGATAAGTTCCTTTAAGAAGTTCATTAACTTCTTTTTCTCGTTGGTTAAACCGCGCAAGATAGCCGGCATCTCCAATTTTTTCAACAAAATCAGCTGAAATGTAAAATGTTGTTGAGCCGGGAGGTTCAATTTCAAGCCATTTGCTATTTTTTTCACTAATTTTACCCAGTACTCTATCTCCATTATTGAGCTGAGCGATAATGGGCGCTTCAAGGTGGGGTTCTATTCTAATATTAACTTTATTGCCTTCAACAACTCCATCTAAGACTAGAGGGCGGTAAATGTAAGCTTTGGTTCCTGTTATTGGTTTTACAGCATAAAAATCGTTGTCTTCGCCTTTTACTAAAAGCATTTCTCCACGATTGACTTCTTGGATGATAGGGCTGTCAGTTGTAGGTTGAAGACGAAGACGGACTTTATCACGAGTGACACGGCCGGTAAACGTAGTGGATTTGTGTATATTTTGATAACCGCTCTCAGAGTCTGAGGGTGAACCATCAGCAAAGATGGGAGCGTTAAAGATTGCTGAAAAAATAAATAGATAGGATAATGCTTTAAGCATGTCAAGTCTCCTAGGATAATACTGTTTTGTGCGCTATGCGTAAGTTTAAAGGTTGCAAAAACAAAGCGAAATTCGCTAAAAATCACAATTTCCGGAGATTTTGAACAGGTTCTTAGAACCGGTTTAGAATCCTTTCAGAGATTCTTAGCCAATATTGCAAATTTTGAACCACGATCGGTATAAATCCTTGATTTTAGACTTTTAGGGAATTTCTCGCAAATTAACTTTTCAGAACTGCAAGGATGTGCTCGCAGCCTTGTTGGCCGCATGTACATCCTACGGGGTTTCCAAGAAAAACGCTGTATTTTTCATTTTTATCTAATCGATTAATCACGTTGTACATTTTCTGATCGGTTTGTTCGATGTCCCATTGTTGAAATCGCAGTTCCTGTTCATTGATTTCTTCTATAAAAGAATCACTCTCTTGATTTTTAGGGTAAGGTTGTTCTTCTTCAAAACCTTGATGTAGAGCTTTGGCTATTTGACAATACATGCAATTACAGTGAGGTTCTCCTTTCGGAGCGCTTTCGAGGGCTTCTTTTGGAATTAAAACCTTTGACAGGGAACGGATTTTGCTCAAAACTTCATCAGGCAAGTTGTCCAGGTGGGCTTGTTCCGGATTGTGCTGCATTGCCGCCTGAAAATTTTCAATGCCCGGTATGCCGAATTTAAATGGAAGTTCGACTTGTTCGGATCCGAAGTTTATAAAAGGAAATTGAATAGTCGTCTCTTGGGTATTGTGTTTTTTGGGTACGGAAGAATTTTCCTCTGATTCGATAAAGGAGGCGTGAGTATCGAAAATTGTTTCCAGAAGCTCAGGCTGTATTTTGGGAATTTCTATCGATTCTCCGCTGTGCAGAGAGACGATCAATGTATCGCGCTCCATATGCAGGGATTCGATATGGTTCCAAGTAGTTGATATATAAGGCGGCAAGCTAAATATTTTTTTATTGATTTTCATTACAATACATCCAAGGGTTGCTTTTTCTTGAATTCAATCTCTGTGGATGAGATCAAATCTATTCTATAGATTTCATACTTATTGTATAAGAGAGTCGACTTTAAGTCAATAAATTTAGCACTCGTATAGTGTAAGTGCTATTGCAAATTATTTACTCTTGACGGCTTATTATCTTTGAACGCGAGAATTTACATAAAAGAGGAAGAACTTAATGAAAACTTTTATTTTAGATACAAACGTCTTGTTGCATGATCCCGATGCCTTATTGAAATTTCCTAAGAGTTGTGTTGTGATTCCTGTTGCAGTTTTAGAAGAGTTGGAAAAAATGAAACGTTTGCCGAATGAGCTTGGCAAGAATTCCCGCTCAATTTTTCGTTTGTTGGATGCGCTGAGCAAAAAGGGGGATGGGGATTTTCACCAAGGATTGAAGTTGGAAAATGGCGCTGTGTTCAGGATAGAGCTTCACAGCAAAGCAAAATTAAAAGGGGATTTGGCTTCTACAATTCAGGATAATCGCATTTTAATGTCGGCATTGCTTCTTCAAGAAAGAGGGGAAGTTGTTGTCTTTGTATCAAAAGATTTTGCCACTCGAATTAAGGCTGAAGCAATTGGCTTGGAAGCCGAAGATTATGAAAATTTAAAGTATTCTTATGATTCATTGTATCACGGGTTTCGCACGATGGAAGTTTCAAAAGGGGAAATTGATCTGTTTTTTAAAGACGGCGCTTTGCAAGTGCAAGGAGATAACTGGAAGGCTAATGAGTACTGCATCATGAATTCTGTTGAAAATTCTTTTGCAATCGGCAAATACGATTCTGAAGACAAAGTAGTGAAATCTTTAATTAAGGAAGTTGATTTATGGGGAGTCACACCCAGAAATGTAGAACAAAAATGTGCCGTTGATCTGCTGTTGAGAGATGATATAAAACTGGTTACTTTAATTGGACCTGCAGGTACGGGTAAAACATTATTAGCCTTGGCATGCGGTATGCGCAAAGTATTTGATGAAAGTCAGTATGTCCGCATATTAGTAAGCCGTCCTGTTGTTCCTTTGGGAAGAGATATTGGATATCTGCCCGGGACAAAGGAGGAAAAATTATTTCATTGGATGCAGCCGATTTATGATAATTTGGAATTTTTATGCGATGCAACAAGAGATAATCGAAGCAACGATACTCTGGAATGGGTTATGCAGAGTAATAAAATCGAGATGGAAGCGGTTACTTATATCCGAGGTCGTTCGCTGCCTAAAGCTTATATTATTGTTGATGAAGCTCAGAATTTAACTCCGCATGAAATGAAAACGATTATCTCTCGAGCAGGAGAGGGGACAAAGGTTGTGTTGACAGGCGATCCGACACAAATTGACAATCCTTATCTTGACAAAGATTCGAATGGATTGACTTATACAGTGGGAAGATTTAGCGATCAAAAATTATATGGACATTTGTTCTTGTCTAAAACGGAAAGGTCGGAGCTCGCGGCGCTGGCGGCAGAGATTTTGTAGTCGACCCTGAAAAAGTCCCTTCGGCGAAAAAATAGCCTTTTTACAGAAAAAGTGATCGACTCCTTGGCCAATCCTCAAGGGGTTGAACGCGTCGTCGATCCCATTTTCTGTTTCAAAAATGCTTATTTTTTCACTCGAAGGTGCAGACGTCTCGAGAAAAATTTGCAAGTATCTGAATAATACCTGTCAAAAGCTTGCAAATTTTACCAAATTCTCTTCCCGGAGCGAGGACAAATTTTTCTCTCGGCGACCTTACTTTTTCGGGGTCGACTTTGTAGCGGCGCTGCAGCAGGTTAAACCGTTTGATTTGCGCCATTGACGCAATGGGCAAATTATTCAGCATTAAAAATTCGCTTATGGCGTGATTTTATCTTTTAGAACCTGTTCAAATTTTCTGGAAATTGTGAACAGGTTCTTTACTGCGAAGGAAGCGAAGATTTCGCGGTTAATTCGTGCAGCCGTGAACGGTTACGTTTTCTTTATTTTTATTCTTCTGTTTGTTTTTTTATAAGGTCTTGTTCTTTTTATGGGTTTTTGGCTGCGTGGACGTTTTGTGCTCAGCGACGACTCAAATCCTTCGATGATGACTGTTTCGATGTTGTGTCCTGTATATTTTTCGATCTTTTGTACAAGTTGAATATCTTTTCCGCTGGCAAAGCTGTGCGCCTGCCCTTTTGCTTCAGCTCTTCCCGTTCTTCCAATTCGGTGTACATAGTCTTCCACATTCCTTGGAAGATCAAAATTGATTACATGAGAGATGTTTTGAACGTCGATTCCTCGAGCAGCTATATCTGTAGCTACTAGAACTTTTACTTTTCCGGCCTTCATCTGTTTCATAGTGCGGGAACGCAGTCTTTGGCTCATGTCCCCATGAAGAGTTCCTGCAGGATGTCCCTTTGCCAGCAGCTCATCTGTTAATTGCGCTGCATGCCTCTTTGTTGAAGTGAATACAATTGCTAATTCAACTTCATCGTTGCTTAGGATATGATTAAGGAGTTTGTTTTTTTGCGTGTAGTTGTCAACGTAGTGCAGTTGTTGAGTTATGTTTTGATGCTTAGTTTTTTCAGAATGAATGATCAGATCTATTGGCTTTGTTAATAATCGGTTGGAAAGCTTTAAAACACTTCCTTGCATAGTTGCAGAGAAAAGCAGAGTTTGTCTTGTTGAAGGAGTTGCGGCTGCGATTTTTTCAACAGGATCGATAAATCCCATATCCAACATTCGATCAGCTTCATCTAAAATGAGAATTTCGATAAATGAGAGGTTGATTTTTTTCTGATTGAGATAGTCGAGCAAACGACCGGGCGTTGCAATCAGGACCTCGAAAGGGCGTCTGAGCTTTCTTTGCTGTTGATGGTAGGGGATTCCTCCGCAAATGCAGACTGTTTTGAAATGCGGGAGATATTTACTATATTTTTCAGCCTGGCCTTGAATTTGTTCTGCCAACTCTCTTGTAGGAGAGAGAATAAGAACTCTTGGCCCTTTAATAGGTTTTCGAGAATTGATGAGGCAATGGTTGATTGCAGGCAAGAGAAAAGCAGCTGTTTTTCCGGACCCTGTTTGCGCCGATGCTCTGATATCAAAACCTTTGATAATTTCGGGGATTGCTTTGGATTGAATCTCTGTTGGTGTTGAGTAACCTGAAGCAGAAATTGCTTTTAGAATTTTAGGGTCAAGGTTTAAGTTGTCAAAAGTCATTAAATATCCTTAATTTATTTTTTATTTTAAAAACAAATATTTGAGCCGGTTGCTGTAATATGTTTTTAGAATTTAGGTTAGTAGTTTACGTTTGCAGAAGCTCTGCCTTTTCTTTAAGGTTTGTTTTCCACAACATTACGGCATTGTACGAAACAATAATAAGAAGCAGCCAGCGTAATGTTGAAAGATTAACATACGTGACAACAGGCACTGCCAGCGCAACTCCTACCACTCCTGAAAAGCATAGATAAAGACTTTCTTGAATAGCGAGTTCTTTTTTGATGATAAAAGCAGATGTTGTTGTCGCTTGGACGATAGCCCCGGTTGTCGTCATAATTGGAAAAGCGACAAGAGGAGATATGCCAAGAAAAAATAAGATCACTTGTATTGGAACATAGATGCCTACTCCAATAGCAGGCAGCATGCCTGCGAAAACCATTGCAACTGCTCCAATAGCCATTTTATGCGGCGGGAGCGAAGAGGCAAAGCCTCCGATTGGCAGGAGATCCATTTGTTGGAAAAAAAGTAACGTTGCGCATCCCAAAAAGCCAAAGAACATTAATTGTCTGATCGTTCGTTTGTCTAAGCGAGACACAACAGTTCCGCTAAGATAACCTCCGCAGCAAGCGGAAATAACAAAAAGAACAAGGAGTTTGATATCCATTTCAACAAAATTTAGAAAGAGAATTGATTGCAGCAAGGCAGGCAATACGCTGTGAGCGTTCAATGTTCCGGGGAGGCGTTTATCGTCTATCATTTTAAGTTTGTTATTCATGGCAACAATCACAGCAAAGCTTCCTAAGCCCAGCGTGTCGGCAACGTTTGAAATAAATCCTGTGAAAATGAGGGAGAGTTTCTTTTTAGAATTTATGCGTTTTTTTTGCATTTTTTGATACAATGCAATGGTTTGATAAAAAACAAACAATGACAAAAAGATAACGACAGTTTTTATTAATATTTCCACAAATATCACCTAAAATTATTGTATAAATTTTAAATTGATTTTATATTAATGTCAAGAATTTTAAAATTTTGCCCACTGTATACCGCTCGTGTTTCAAAATTTGGTTTTTGGCAAAGAGAAAACCTCGTGGTTGAACGATCGTAAGTCGTTCAATATTGATTAATATTAAGCGACTTGCGATCGTTCAACCACGAAAGTTTTCTCAAAGCCAAAATCTCAAATTTTGAAATACGAGCGGTATATCTCGGCTTTGTACATTTTTAGGCGAAGGCCCCGGAGAGAGGCAGCCTCCGGCTAAGAACCTCTTTAAAATCTCTGAAAAAGCACTTTGTCAGAGATTTTGAAACACGACAGGTATACACTTAAAATTTTAGTTATTATAGTTATTATAAGAGTAATGATGAATATTGCGGTAATTGGAGGAGGAGCAGCAGGTTTTTTTGCAGCATTAACGGCAAAGCAGACAAACCCAAAAGCAGAAGTTATTCTTATTGAGGGTACAAACCAGCTCTTGAGCAAAGTCAGAATTTCCGGGGGAGGAAGGTGCAATGTCACGCATTTTTGTTTTTATCCTAAGGAATTAATTCAGCATTATCCCAGAGGTAACCCTGAGCTGTTGGGTCCATTTTTTCGCTTTCAGCCTCGAGACACCATTCAATGGTTTGAATCTCGAGGCGTCAAATTGAAAAATGAAGCCGATGGAAGGGTATTTCCCTTTACAGACTCTTCTGAAACAATTATTCGCTGCCTAATTGAAGAATCTAAAAAACTTGGGGTTAAAATCCGGACTCAGTGCAAGTTGAAGTCTATTGAAAAACTAACAACAGGGTTTATGCTCGATTTTGGAAATCATCGCGTATTAACTGCAGATCGAGTAATTTTAGCCACGGGCAGCTCGCGTTCCGGGTGGATATTTGCTAAACGTCTTGGTCATCATATCGAACACCCGGTTCCATCCCTGTTTACGTTCAAGGTTCCTAATTTTACTTTGGAAAAATTATCGGGAATTTCTGTTAGTGAAGCAAGAGTGAGAATTTTAGATAGCCGTTTTGTGCAAGAGGGTCCTCTTTTGATTACGCATTGGGGATTTAGCGGACCTGCAGTATTAAAGCTTTCAGCATTTGCAGCGAGGTTTCTTTCGGAAAAAAACTACTCTGTTGATATTGCGGTCGATTGGCTGTCTAAATATTCTGAAGAAGAACTGTACACGGCAATAGAAAATGAGAAGCGTATCCACCCAAAGAGATTTGTCGTTAATTTATTACTTCCATCGCTGCCCAAAAAATTAGCTCGTGCTTTAATTCAGGAAGCAGGAATTAAAGAAACGATGGTGCTGGCAGACATGAGAAAAGCTAAGATTGCTAACATTATTGAAAAAGTAAAACGCAATCAATTTTCTGTTCATGGAAAAGCTGTCAACAAGGAGGAATTTGTGACGTGCGGAGGAGTTGCTCTATCAGAAATTAATTTTAATACAATGGAAAGCAAGAAGTGCGCCGGCTTGTTTTTTTGTGGAGAAATCTTAAATATTGATGGAGTTACGGGAGGTTTTAATTTTCAAAATGCTTGGACAACAGGTTGGATTGCAGGTCGATCGGTTGTTGGAAATGATTAGAAACCAGCTTCGGAAAGACGGTTTCTAAGAACCTGTTTAAAATCTCCGAAAATTGTGATTTTTAGCGAATTTTGCCTTGTTTTTGCAACCTTTAAAACTTGCGCATACTTGGAAAAGTAGAGACGTTTTAAAGGCTGCAAAAACAAAGGGAAAGGCGCAAAAAGCACTTTTTCAGAGATCTTAAACAGATTCTAAGAACCTGTTCGGTTTATTATCATTAAGAGATTGGGAAATAAAAGGGAAATCCCAAAGGCGCACATGGCAATTCCGGAAAACCGAATTGCCTTTTGCAGGGCTAAATACTTTTTACCGAAAACACCGATCATTACCCCACTGAAATGAAGTATGGCGGTCATTACAATTAAGCCCAAGTAGTAGGCTGCCGCATCTGTTACAAATAAAAGTTCTTCCCCGTGTGAATGTCCATGAAAAAAAGCAAAAAACGCAGTTCCTCCGATAGCCCATAACAATGAGATGTTTTTCGCTATAACCATATAAATACCGAAGAAAAGCAGCGAACTGCTTATTCCGGCTTCTACAAAGGGGGACCAAATTTTTAAAAACGGTGTGCAGATGCCGATAATCATTGAGAAAAGAAAGGTTGCAGGTATTAAAAAAATTGAAATTCCGCCTATTCTTGCACCCATAATACCTACGCCTATCATTGCCAGAAGATGATCGATTCCAAATAAGGGGTGTATTAAACCATCAACCATCCCCGAGCCGGGTATGATGTGCGCATGCAAAGTTGATGGGAATAGTAAAATCCCGGAAACTATAATCAAAATCTGTAGATATGCAAAATTTTTTTCAGCCATATCTACCCTTGTAGACGAATGCGCTCATTTTTTCAAGAAAAAGTTACGTTTCATGATATTTGTATTGATATAAAGGAAATTCTTTCAAATTGAGAAAATATTTGTTATAGAAATTTATATTTTGAAAGAGAGTTCAATTCTTAGGTATTAAATTATGTATCTTCGCAGTGTGTTTGTATTAGGAACAATCCTTATTTTGGGCATAATCTTTGGAACATTATTTCGAGGTTCCGTTGAAGCTCCTTTAAGTGATCAAGAGAGTGATTTTGTGGAAATGTATCCTCTTGTTGATCCGGAAATGGCTCCTGCCGAGATTTATGATCAAGTAACGCGGGGGTATAATATCATAAAGGAAACTCGGCTTCACTTGCCGGAGTATGCAGGCAATAAAATAAACTGTACCAATTGCCACTCTTCAGGAGGAAATAGTTTTGGAGGAAAACATAATGGGTTCTCTTTAGTAGGGGTTGTACATAAATATCCGAGAAAATTGAAGTCTGGAGAGGACTATACGCTTGCAGAAAGGATGAATTCCTGCTTTGTCCGCAGCTTAAACGGAAAGCCTGTTCCGGTAGATAGTCAGGATATGCTGGCATTGATTGCTTATCTCGAGTGGATTTCTAGCGGTGTTCCTAAAGGAGCGGGCTTCCCTTGGCTCGGAATGAAAGAAATCCGCAGCGGCCATACTCCGGATCCTGTAAACGGAGCAAAACTATTTGCTTTAAAGTGCGCTCCCTGCCATGGAGAACAAGGGCAAGGTCAAGAGAGGCCGTCTAGTCTGAGTTATCCTCCATTATGGGGAGAGAATTCGTTTAATGATGGAGCCGGCATGCACCACATCAAAACATTTGCCTACTTTGTTTTTGAGAATATGCCTTATGAAGAACCGACTCTAAGCTATGAAGAGGCCTTGGATGTCGCAGCTTTTGTGACAAGCCGGCCTCGACCTAAATTTGTTCCTTCTAAAGAATAAAACTTAGAACCTGTTCAAAACCTCTGAAAAAGTGCTTTTTGCACCTTTCCCTTTGTTTTTGCAGCCTTTAAAACTTCTCTACTTTCCAAGTATGCGCAAGTTTTAAAAGCTGCAAAAAAAAGCAAAATTCGCTAAAAATCACAATTTTCGGAAATTTTGAACAGGTTCTTAGAGCCTGTTCATGCGCTTAAAGCAGACCTAATCCTGCTCCTTAGCAAGCAATTGAGAGCGCTATGGAACGGCCGGTTTATCAAAATGCGCCGAAAAACCTCTTCCTTTAGGGAGAGGAGGATGTCAATGTTTACTTGTGTTTGATCAATACGAAAGACACAATAATGAGAAAAATACCGAAAATAGCTCGCAAGACTCCAGTCGGAAGTGAATAGGCAAGTTTTGCGCCGTAAGGTGCGCTAATAACGGAAGAAATCCCTGATATGACCATTCCCGGAATATATATGTACCCGATATTATCATCTGTTATGTTTTCGTTTAATCCAAAATAAAGATAGGAAAAAGTGCCTATAGATCCAACTAGGAGGCTGACAAAGGCGGATGTTGAAATGGCGTGTTTTAATTTCACTTTGTGCGAGGTTAAAAAGGGAATTGTGATCGGAGCTCCTCCTACCCCAAGAATAGAGCAAATGGTGCCTGCTATAAGGCCTACGCTTGCGGTAGTGATAGGGTATGGTGGTTTCAGGGTATCTTTAACGAGATAAGGATTGTTTTTTCTTAAAGCTGAAAAGACAAAATAAACCCCGAAGCAGAAAATATAGGCGCTGAAGAAAACGACTAACTTTCTATTAGGCAGAGAATCCGCTATTAGAGCTCCTAGGATGGTCCCGATAATGATTCCGGGAGAGTAGTATTGAAGAAAGTTCCACTGGATTCCTTTTTTTAAAAAATGCGCCCATGTGGAAGAAATAGCAGTAAAGATCATGACTCCTAAGGAGGTTCCAATAGCAACATGGATGGAATGATGGAGGTCAAAAACATGAAAAAAGAATAGAAATGAAGGAACTGTGAAGATTCCTCCTCCTATGCCTAATAATCCTCCAAGAAAACCCGCAATGATTCCTATAAGCGCTAATGTTAGATATGCCGCTGTCAACATGAAAAATCTCAATTATATACCGCTTGCGCCTTCAAAATTTGGTTTTTAGCAAAGAGAAATCCTAAATTTTGAAGGCGCGACCTGTATAGATAGATTAAGTTTTAATTTATAATGGCATGTTTTTGTTTTTATTTGCCAGACTCGAAGATTTTTGTAAATCAATATTATCAATATGTATACCTCTTCAAATTGAAGAATCGGTAACAAGAGAGAAAAATTCAAATAATCCTGTAAAAAATAAGCTGTTTCCTCCCAAATAACAGGCTGCTTGGCTGTGTACCTAAAAGACCCAGTAGGCTACAATGTCTCCTTTCAATTTATGCTTGCTACGATGGATTTTTTTACCACAGAGCTCACCGAGCCCACAGAGAGAAGAGAGAATGACACTTTAACTGGTGAAATTATAGGTGCAGCCATAGAAGTTCATCGAAGTTTAGGGCCTGGACTTCTTGAGTCTGCATATGTTGCATGTCTAGCCTATGAGCTCCGTTTAAGAAAATTAAAAGTGGAACAAGAAGTACCATTACCAATTTTCTATAAGGACGTTATGCTCGATTGTGGATACCGGTTAGATTTAGTCGTGGATGATCAAGTAATTATAGAGGTTAAGTCTGTTAAGGCATTGACGCCCTTATATGAGGCCCAATTGCTTTCCTATATCAAAATGTCTGATTACCATAAGGGCTTGCTAATCAACTTCAATGTGAAAATGCTGAAGGATGGTATTCGAAGAATGAGAAATTGAATTCTCTCTGTGATCTCGGTGAGCTCTGTGGTAAAAATCAAAAAAGCTGCCTAAGTTGGAGCGCCGATGGCTCTGAATCTATCACGTATTCTGCCAGCAAACTTTTGCCCAAAAACAGACGTTGGATCCAGCCCCGATATATTTTCCAAAAAGCTCATTATAGCCTGTTTAAATTCGTGAAAATCTTCGTAATACGTGTTGTACAGCACTCGTTCTTTCATCCATTTCCAAACCCGCTCAATCGGGTTTAAATTTGGACTGTAAGGAGGAAGAAAATGTAAGTTGATTTTAGAATTTTGGAGATGTGAAGTTACACTCTTATTTCGGTAATAGCGAGCATTATCACAAAACACATGTATTTTATCCTTAGTTGGATAGGCGTCCTCAATCTTCTTAAGGAAAGAGATAGTAGATTCGGCATTCAGCGTCTTATCTTCCTGAACATGCAATTTCGATGAAAGTAAATCAACAGCACCAGAAAGATTTAGTCGAGATCTTCCGCTATTTGCAGCAATTTCCTTGCGTAATCCTGTCTTGATCCAGCCATAGGTCACTTGAGTATTGTGAGTAGGATGCACTCCATCCATAAAACAAATCGTTTCTCCATCTGTCAAAGACCTTTTTAGTTGTTCGTATTCCTCAATCCATTTCTCTTGACGCTCCTTATCTGCTTTACCTGGAACGAGGGCTGGTTTTTTATAGGAAAATCCATGTCGATGCATCCAATTGCACAGTCCTGGCACGGTATAATCAATTTTGAACACTGTTTTTACATACAACAAAATATCTTTAATATAGAGATAGGTATGCTCTTGTAAATGCTTTTCAAGCTGTTCTGATTGATCTAAAGAGAGCTTTTCTACAGAGCCACCATTTTCCGGTTTCAACTTTTTTGACTCTTTATAATCTCGAATGTGTTGGCGAATAGCGTCATCAGAAAGTAAAAGGGCTTCTGCGATTTGCATAAGAGTCCACCCCTTGTCGTAAAGCAGAACAGCTTTGATGCGATCACAAATTCGTTTATCCCTCTCTTTTTTATGTTGGGCCACCAAATCGCTTCGTTCGTAAACAGTAAGGAAATTTCTCATGAAAAGAATTATTACGTATGAATGAATTTTGGAAAAGGATTTTCAGAAAAACATCTCTATCCTGCCAGTGGAAATCCCGGCTCTTGAATCAAGAGAGGTATATACCGATCGCGTCCTCAAAATTTGGGATTTTGGCTTTGAGAAAACTCGCTTGTGGACGATCGCAAGCCGCTTAATATTATCAATATTGAGTGGTTTGCGATCGCCTAATCAAGAGGGATTTCTCTTTGCCAAAAACCAAATTTTGAAACATGAACGGTATAACAGCAACAGTTTATCACAACTGTCCGATTATGTCTCGTTTATTACAATTTAAACCGTCCGATAAAGTGGCTAAGATACTATTAAAGACTCGAAATATTTTTTACAAAAAGTACTAATTTTTAATGAAAGAGTAGATGCAATCATTTTTTGAATTTGAGCTCTGAAACGTGCATCTGTAATTTCATCCACTGTCTTTTTTGCTTTATTAAGGATTGTAATCGCTTCATCAAAATCTCCAACCTCGATTTTTGCCTCTGCTATATCAATTAGAATTAGAGCCTTGTTATATGCATTTGTAATTTCATTCGCTGTCTCTTCTGCTCCATTTAAATCTCCAATCTTGACTTGAGTCTTTGCTATTGTACTTAGAGCTCTAGTCTTATCAGATGCGTTTGTAATTTTATTCGCTGTCTTTTTTGCGTCATTAAGGGCTGTAGTCGTTCCATTTAAATCTCCAATCTTGACTTGAGTCTTTGCTATTGTACTTAGAGCTTTAGTCTTATCAGATGCATTTGTAATTTTATTCGCTGTCTTTTTTGCGTCATTAAGGATTGTAATCGCTTCATCAAAATCTCCAACCTCGATTTTTGCCTCTGCTATATCAATTAGAATTTGAGCCCTGAAATATTTATTTGTAATTTCATCCACTGTCGCTTTTGCTCCATCAAGATCTCCAACCTCGGCTTGAACCTTTGCTATCCCACTTTGAACTTGAGCCTTAAAAGGCGGAAGTATAATTCTATTTACCTCCATTTTTGCCTCATTAAGGGTTGCAGCCGCTCCATCAATATTTTTAATTTTGATTTGAATTTTTGCTATCATGGTTAAAAGTTTAACACTATTTGAAAATTCAACACTATGATCAATATAATCATTAAGTGCTTTACGAATTCTATTTGCTATCGTTTTTGCTTCATTAAGGGTTGCAATTGCTTCATTAGTATCTCCGATTTTGGCTTGGGCCTCAGCTATTGTAATTAGAGTGTTGGCCTTATTGAGTGAATTTTGAATTTCATATGCTGCATCTTTTGCTTCATTAAGGGTTGCTTTATTCGTCTCCCTGATTTTGGCTTGGGCCTCAGCTATTCTAATTAGAGTGTTAGCTTTATCGAGTGAATTTTGAATTTCATATGCTGCATCTTTTGCTTCATTAAGGGTTGCTTTATTCGTCTCCCTGATTTTGGCTTGGGCCTCAGCTATTCTAATTAGAGTGTTAGCTTTATCGAGTGAATTTTGAATTTCATATGCTGCATCTTTTGCTTTATTAAGGGTTGTAATCGCTTTATTCGTCTCTCCGATCTCGGCTTGGGCCTCAGCTATTGTAATTAGAGTGTTGGCCTTATTGAGTGAATTTTGAATTTCATATGCTGCATCTTTTGCTTCATTAAGGGTTGTAATCGCTTTATTCGTCTCTCCGATCTCGGCTTGGGCCTTAGCTATTCTAATTAGAGTGTTAGGTATAATGAGTGAATTTTGAATTTCATATGCTGCTGCTTTTGCCTCATTAAGGGTTGCAATCGCTTTATTCGTCTCTCCGATCTCGGCTTGGGCCTCAGCAATTTTAGCCAGAGCGTCAGCCTTAACGAGTGGATTTTGAATTTCATCCGCTATCGTTTTTGCTTTATGATTTAAAGCTATTATACGGTTATTTAAAATAGTACGAATTGTATTGGAATTATTGAAAGATTTACATGTAGTGAAAAAATTTTTTAGATCCTCGAATTTTTCTATTTTATCTAGAATGCCATTAATCCATAGTTCTGTTGGAATATCAAAAATATTTTTATAAACAATTGGTTTGTTACGTATGGTACATGGAACATCTAAAAGATTGTTATTATAACAACTGTTATTATAACAACTTTTATTATCACGACTGTAAACCATTTTTTTATCCTTCTTAATACCGATCGCGTCCTCAAAATTTGGTTTTTGGTAAAGAGAAATCCAAAATTTTGAAACACGAATGGTATATTTATTTTTTTATTCTTTTGTATGAAATTCTAACAGTTAAATGTTAATATTTAATAAAAATGATGTTAATATTAAAAATTGATAATTTTTTCTACTATTGCCATTCGGTTATACCGATCGCGTCCTCAAAATTTGGTTTTTGGCAAAGAGAAAATCTTTTGCTCGGACGATCGAAAGCCGCTCAATATTGATTAATATTAAGCGGCTTGCGATCGTTCAATCACGAGGCTTTTTCAAAGCCACAATCCCAAATTTTGAAACACGAGCGGTATAGCTGTCAGATAAAGCAGCTAAGAGACCATTAAGGATTCGAAATACTCTTTACAAAGGGTACTCATTCTTAATGAAAGAGTGGATGCAATATTATTTTGAGTTCTATCTTTTAAAAATGCATTTGTAATTTCATTTGCTGTCGCTTTTGCGTTATTAAGGATTGCAATCGCTTTATCAAAATCTCCAACCTCGATTTTTGCCTCTGCTATATTAATCAGAGCTTGAGTCTTGTCATATGCATCAGTAATTTCATTCGCCGTCGCTTCTGCTCCATCAAAATCTCTAATCTTGAGTTGAATCGGTAATATATTTAGAGCTAGAGCTAGAGTTAGAGTCTTGGTTCTTTCCCCTCTATTTTCAATTTCATATGCTGCAGCTTTTGCCTCATTAAGGGTTGCAGCCGCTCTATCGGTATCCCCGGCTTTGTCTTGAGCTTCTGCCGTCCTAGCTAGAACATTACTCTTATTACTTGTATCTTTAATTTCATATGCTGCCACTTTTGCGTTATTAAGGATTGCAATCGCTTTATCAAAATCTCCAACCTCGATTTTTGCCTCTGCTATATTAATTAGAGCTTGAGACTTGCCATATGCATCAGTAATTTCATTCGCCGTCGCTTCTGCTCCATCAAAATCTCCAACCTCGAGTTGAACCTTTGCTATCTTAATTCGAACTTGAGTTTTATCAGGCGGAAATTTAATTTCACATACTGCCTCTTTTGCCTCATTAAGGGTTGCAGTCGCTCTATCAATATTTCTAATTTCGATTTGAATTTTTGCCATCTCGGTTAAAAATTCAGCTCTATTAATAAGTTCTTTACGAATTTTATTTGCTGTTTTTTTTGCTTCATCAAGGGTTGCAATTGCTTCATTAGTATCGATTTTGGCTTGGGTCTCAGCTATTTTAATTAGAGCTTTAGCCTTATTACGTTCGTTTATATCCATATTTTCACTTTTATTTATATCAACTTTAATTTCATATACTACTACTTTTGCCTCATTAAGGGTTGCAATCGCTTTATTTGTTTCTCCGATTTTGGCTTGGGCCTTTGCTATTATAACTAGCCAGGTAAATATATTCTTTGCATTTTTAATTTCATATGCTGCGGTTTTTGCCTCATTAAGGGTTGCAATTGCTTCATTAGTATCGATTTTGGCTTGGGTCTCAGCTATTTTAATTAGAGTGTCAGCCTTATCGAGTGGATTTTGAATTTCATATACTACTACTTTTGCTTCATCAAGGGTTGCAATCGCTTTATTTGTTTCTCCGATTTTGGCTTGGGCCTTTGCTATTATAACTAGCCAGGTAAATATATTCCTTGCATTTTTAATTTTATATGCTGCGGTTTTTGCCTCATCAAGGGTTGCAATTGCTTCATTAGTCTCTCTGATTTTGGCTTGGGTCTCAGCTATTTTAATTAGAGTGTCAGCCTTATGGAGTGGATTTTGAATTTCATATGCTGCTGCTTTTACCTCATCAAGTGTTGCAATCGCTTCATTAGTATCGTCAGCTTGAGCTTTTGCTATCATAGCCAGAGCTTGAGCCTTTGGATATGCGTTTTGAATTTCATCCGCTATCTTTTTTGCCTTATGATTTAAAACCATTATACGGTTATTTAAAATAGTGTGATTTTCAATGGAATTATTGAAAATTTTACATGTAGTGAAAAAATTTTTTAGATCCTCGAATTTTTCTATTTTATCTAGAATGCCATTAATCCATAGTTTTGTTGGAATATCAAAAATATTTTTATAAACAATTGGTTTATTACGTATGCTGTTTGGAGCATCAAGAAGAGTGTGATTATGATAACTGTAAATCATTTTTTTATTTTTGTATAATTGTAAAAATTTGTTTTTTTATTCAATCTCATTCAGAATTTTAACATGCAAATTTTAATATTTTATAAAGATGATATTATACCGGTCGCGCCCTCCAGAGAAATTGCATGAAGATTTTTATTTGCAAAACTTCCCAGAGAAGACAGATCTTAAAAGTTCAAAAACTACGGACCCTCATGAACTCTCCCAGGAAGGCGTTGTAAAGAAAAATCTTCATGCAATTTCCCTGTTGAGGTAACGGCATCGTCTTTTTTTAAGGATAGACAATACTCCAAGAAGTTTTTAGAAGTATTAGTTAATGTTCAAGAAAAAAATATTTCTATTAAAGAAAAAGAATTGGTATTACGACTTCTCTTAGAAAGTTTTGAGTTAGATAACCAAATTGTTGAAATTAAGCAGGAAATGAAAAAACGGTCAAATCTTCCAAAAACGGAGGAAGAAAGAGATTCATTAATTCAAAGAAAAAACAAAAATTTGGAAAAAAAGCGAAAAAACTTAGAAGAAGCTGAAAAGAAGGAAGTGGATTCTGTAAATGATGAAAATAAAAAAGCAGTTGCAATTAAAAAATTGAATACAGCTATTCAACAATTAGAGAATTCAATTAAAGAATTACAAAATCTTACTCTTGATTGTGATGATATAGATGATTCAATTATGGGCTGGGATAAAGGTAAAAACGGGAACTTTAAGAAGTCAATGAATGTGCTTTCTATGGTCATACGGCTCCATGATCATGAGTTGATCACCGAAGTTCTTAGTAAGATTGGGAAAGATAATGATTATGGATATCTGAGTGATGAACGTATTGTAGTCGAGCTTTTTTCAAATATTTTTGATATTGATGAGGAGGAATCTGAAAATGTGTTCCAAAAATTAGAGTCATTACGCGCTCCTTGGGCTCTTATTTTGCTTCATTCTCGTTTAAATGCATCTAAGAGAAAGTATAGATCCGATCTTAAAAAGCGCAGTCAAGAAGCGGTAAAAGCACTTTTAAATGGATCGTATCAAGAATTTAGACATCAAGTTAAAAACAATCCAACTCTAAACAAAATTTATGAGTATGAGAGTGGTTTAATTGATAGATGGATGGATGCAAATGAAATTTATAAAGTCAGTGAGTTGGTCAATGACGACTCAACAATTTTTGCTGATTATGATGTAATCGATAGCAGTGATCCTTCTGATATTGCTTTAATCGGAAGCGATTTACATACTTGTATGCATCTGGGAGGAAGAATTGATCGTATTTCTGGATTAGTTGCATTAATTTCTGATGGAAAAATCCATACGCTTTTAGTGAAAGATAGCAACAACAATATTGTTGCAGAGACTCAATTGCAGTTGTTGTGGGATCCAAAAAATGAAAAACCGGTTCTTTTTCTTGAAGCTGCCAACTTTATCGGCGAAGCTGAAAATAATTATACTTTAGAGCATGCGCTCTATGAGTATGCTAAAATTAAAGCGCGTGGCCTAGGTCTGGCTCTTGTCACAGCCTACAAAATGAAAGATCCTAATGGTTGTTTAGTTTCATCGGAAAAATACAATGGGACCGTGAAATCTTTAGGGGGTTCATCTCCTCTAGAGTATTTGAACTTAGATCATAAGAATTATGAAGGATCTTATCAAATTAGAAAAAATTGGGTGATTCAATCTTAAATTTTGAGCTGCGATCGGTATAAAAATCACAATTTCCTAACCCAAGTTCAGAAACTTCCCCGGGAAAATCTAAAAACTTAGGCATATTCGGCACTACATCTTGATTTTATAGAATTATTTTGCGAGTTCCAAGAATTTGAGAAGATAAACCTAAAGCTAAGTATAGGTCTACTTGTTCGCCCTCAGCCTTCGTAGAACTGCGATGATGAAGAGTTTTTCCATCTTCCAGAGTCGCTTTTGCGGTTACTCTGATTCGCGATCGCATAATTTTTCGCACTGTTTCCCAATTATGACGTATATTTTGCTGCTTCAGTTGATATAAGCAATGCTGGATCAGATGATATGCCATCACCGTAATCCAAAGATGCCCATCCACACGGCGTTCTTTTTGATGATACATAGGACGCAGCCCTAATGATGATTTCATGAATCGGAAAGCATCCTCAACATTCCGCAAGGTATTGTAGATCTGCCATAACTCTCTTGCTCCCAAATCAGTACGATTGCTTCTAAGGAAGTACTTCCCTGTCAATTTATCAGATAGTTTTTCTTCGATGATTTTCTGAAATCAAAATCGATCAACTCGCCAAGCCCGCTTTCTTTTGACAACCAGGCATAAGTTGATCGTTCGTTGTCAGGATTCACAGCTCTTCCTATAATGGAACCCAGCGCTTCGACGGTTTCAGTCTTCGACAGACCTAATTTTTTCAGTTGCTCGGGAAGTTTGAGCTGGCGGGCCATTTGCAGCATAAGATGTTCTGCACCTACTGATCTTGGTTCTGATTGTTCAAGCGAATTCACATCGATGGGAATAAACTCGGGAGCAACATTTTTTTTCTGTTCAGAATCTCTTTCTGCAGTGGATAGTCGATGCACTATTTGCGACGCATATTTCTTCGCAATACGTTGAATGTGTTCTGCATGAGGTATTAGAAGCTTCTCGTTTGTAAGAATATCTGAAATACATTGAGCTAGTTACGGATGCTCATGTTCGGGTAAGCCGGTATCAACCCCCATATAGAGAATAATACGTTGCCTTGGACCGCGTTCAGTACGAACTGACTCCACCAAGTGGTATGCAAAATATGTCTTGCCGGTAATCCGGTCCTTTTTGGTGGTTCTTTTGATAAACATAAACATGATATTATACCTCTTCAAATTGAAGAATCGGTAACAAGAGAGAAAAATTCAAATAATCCTGTAAAAAATAAGCTGTTTCCTCCCAAATAACAGGCTGCTTGGCTGTGTACCTAAAAGACCCAGTAGGCTACAATGTCTCCTTTCAATTTATGCTTGCTACGATGGATTTTTTTACCACAGAGCTCACCGAGCCCACAGAGAGAAGAGAGAATGACACTTTAACTGGTGAAATTATAGGTGCAGCCATAGAAGTTCATCGAAGTTTAGGGCCTGGACTTCTTGAGTCTGCATATGTTGCATGTCTAGCCTATGAGCTCCGTTTAAGAAAATTAAAAGTGGAACAAGAAGTACCATTACCAATTTTCTATAAGGACGTTATGCTCGATTGTGGATACCGGTTAGATTTAGTCGTGGATGATCAAGTAATTATAGAGGTTAAGTCTGTTAAGGCATTGACGCCCTTATATGAGGCCCAATTGCTTTCCTATATCAAAATGTCTGATTACCATAAGGGCTTGCTAATCAACTTCAATGTGAAAATGCTGAAGGATGGTATTCGAAGAATGAGAAATTGAATTCTCTCTGTGATCTCGGTGAGCTCTGTGGTAAAAATCAAAAAAGCTGCCTAAGTTGGAGCGCCGATGGCTCTGAATCTATCACGTATTCTGCCAGCAAACTCTTGCCCAAAAACAGACGTTGGATCCAGCCCCGATATATTTTCCAAAAAGCTCATTATAGCCTGTTTAAATTCGTGAAAATCTTCGTAATACGTGTTGTACAGCACTCGTTCTTTCATCCATTTCCAAACCCGCTCAATCGGGTTTAAATTTGGACTGTAAGGAGGAAGAAAATGTAAGTTGATTTTAGAATTTTGGAGATGTGAAGTTACACTCTTATTTCGGTAATAGCGAGCATTATCACAAAACACATGTATTTTATCCTTAGTTGGATAGGCGTCCTCAATCTTCTTAAGGAAAGAGATAGTAGATTCGGCATTCAGCGTCTTATCTTCCTGAACATGCAATTTCGATGAAAGTAAATCAACAGCACCAGAAAGATTTAGTCGAGATCTTCCGCTATTTGCAGCAATTTCCTTGCGTAATCCTGTCTTGATCCAGCCATAGGTCACTTGAGTATTGTGAGTAGGATGCACTCCATCCATAAAACAAATCGTTTCTCCATCTGTCAAAGACCTTTTTAGTTGTTCGTATTCCTCAATCCATTTCTCTTGACGCTCCTTATCTGCTTTACCTGGAACGAGGGCTGGTTTTTTATAGGAAAATCCATGTCGATGCATCCAATTGCACAGTCCTGGCACGGTATAATCAATTTTGAACACTGTTTTTACATACAACAAAATATCTTTAATATAGAGATAGGTATGCTCTTGTAAATGCTTTTCAAGCTGTTCTGATTGATCTAAAGAGAGCTTTTCTACAGAGCCACCATTTTCCGGTTTCAACTTTTTTGACTCTTTATAATCTCGAATGTGTTGGCGAATAGCGTCATCAGAAAGTAAAAGGGCTTCTGCGATTTGCATAAGAGTCCACCCCTTGTCGTAAAGCAGAACAGCTTTGATGCGATCACAAATTCGTTTATCCCTCTCTTTTTTATGTTGGGCCACCAAATCGCTTCGTTCGTAAACAGTAAGGAAATTTCTCATGAAAAGAATTATTACGTATGAATGAATTTTGGAAAAGGATTTTCAGAAAAACATCTCTATCCTGCCAGTGGAAATCCCGGCTCTTGAATCAAGAGAGGTATAACAGAGTCTTATTTGTAAAAAAATAAAAAAATTCAATTTATTATATTTTCAGGTACTACAAAGTATTTTCTAAATTATATCTATTTAAAAATAGCGATTTATGAAATATATGTGTTTTTATGAAAAATCGATAATTGCATGAATATCAGTAGGTTATACTTTAGAGGATAACCTGGCTGTTTCTGAACTTGGGCTAAGATTTTGAACAGGTTCTAAGTAAAGCCCGGTTTTGGACTCTTTACATTTGACAATCTCTTCCGGTGGGCCGCTAAAAATGATCTCGCCTCCTCCTTCTCCCGCGCAGGGTCCTAAATCAACAATAAAATCTGCATTTTTAATGAAGTCAAGATTGTGTTCGATCACAATCGCGGTATTGCCCTGTCAACAAGTTTATGAAGAACTTTTAATAATTTTCGAATATCGTCTTGGTGCAGGCCTGTCGTCGGCTCATCTAAAAGATAAAGAGTTTGACCGGTTGCCCGTTTAGCTAGTTCTTTTGATAATTTAATTCTTTGCGCCTCTCCTCCTGATAATGATGCCATTTCCTGACCCAGTTTGAGATAGCCTAATCCTACTGAAATCAAGGTGTCAAGTATACGGACAATTCGGGGATGTTTTTCAAAAGCCATCCTCGCTTCATCCACAGTCAACTCCAGATATTGTCCCATGTTTTTTCCTTTATACTTGACTTCAAGACTAACAGGGTTTAATCGCATTCCCCGGCATTGATCGCATCGAACCCTAACCGGAGGGAGAAAGTGCATTTCAACTTTTTTATATCCCATTCCCCAGCAATTGCTGCACATCCCTTTTCGATGATTATAACTGAAGTGGCGCGGCATCAACCCCTTGACCCTCGCTGCGGGAAGTGTTGCAAAGAACTCTCTGATTCTGGTCAATAAGTCAACATAGGTGCACACATCTGAGCGGGAAGTGTGACCGATGGGGTTTTGGTCAATAACGATGAGTTTATTAAATAAGTCAATTCCGTAAACGATGCCCGCATTTGGCATGTCGACCATATGATGCGTATTCAGCCCTTTTTCAACAGCAGGTTGAATCACTTTTTGCAGCAAGGTGGATTTGCCGGATCCTGATACGCCTGTCAGACAAACGAGAGTAGAGGTTGGAAGATCAATGGAAATATTTTTTAGATTATGGGCGCAGGCGTTTTGTATTGAAAGCATTCCTTTAGTATATGAACGTCTTTTTTGTGGACAGGGGATCGTTTCTTTTCCTGATAAATAGCGTCCTGAAAGCGATTGGCTGTTGCGCAGAATTTGTTTGTAAGTTCCTTTAGCG
>CAVVNU010000015.1:0-171396 GCA_963749725.1 Waddliaceae bacterium | reverse complement strand
TCTTCAAATTGAAGAATCGGTAACAAGAGAGAAAAATTCAAATCATCCTATTAAAAAATAAGCTGTTTCCTCCCAAATAACAGGCTGCTTGGCTGTGTACCTAAAAGACCCAGTAGGCTACAATGTCTCCTTTCAATTTATGCTTGCTACGATGGATTTTTTACCACAGAGCTCACCGAGCCCACAGAGAGAAGAGAGAATGACACTTTAACTGGTGAAATTATAGGTGCAGCCATAGAAGTTCATCGAAGTTTAGGGCCTGGACTTCTTGAGTCTGCATATGTTGCATGTCTAGCCTATGAGCTCCGTTTAAGAAAATTAAAAGTGGAACAAGAAGTACCATTACCAATTTTCTATAAGGACGTTATGCTCGATTGTGGATACCGGTTAGATTTAGTCGTGGATGATCAAGTAATTATAGAGGTTAAGTCTGTTAAGGCATTGACGCCCTTATATGAGGCCCAATTGCTTTCCTATATCAAAATGTCTGATTACCATAAGGGCTTGCTAATCAACTTCAATGTGAAAATGCTGAAGGATGGTATTCGAAGAATGAGAAATTGAATTCTCTCTGTGATCTCGGTGAGCTCTGTGGTAAAAATCAAAAAAGCTGCCTAAGTTGGAGCGCCGATGGCTCTGAATCTATCACGTATTCTGCCAGCAAACTCTTGCCCAAAAACAGACGTTGGATCCAGCCCCGATATATTTTCCAAAAAGCTCATTATAGCCTGTTTAAATTCGTGAAAATCTTCGTAATACGTGTTGTACAGCACTCGTTCTTTCATCCATTTCCAAACCCGCTCAATCGGGTTTAAATTTGGACTGTAAGGAGGAAGAAAATGTAAGTTGATTTTAGAATTTTGGAGATGTGAAGTTACACTCTTATTTCGGTAATAGCGAGCATTATCACAAAACACATGTATTTTATCCTTAGTTGGATAGGCGTCCTCAATCTTCTTAAGGAAAGAGATAGTAGATTCGGCATTCAGCGTCTTATCTTCCTGAACATGCAATTTCGATGAAAGTAAATCAACAGCACCAGAAAGATTTAGTCGAGATCTTCCGCTATTTGCAGCAATTTCCTTGCGTAATCCTGTCTTGATCCAGCCATAGGTCACTTGAGTATTGTGAGTAGGATGCACTCCATCCATAAAACAAATCGTTTCTCCATCTGTCAAAGACCTTTTTAGTTGTTCGTATTCCTCAATCCATTTCTCTTGACGCTCCTTATCTGCTTTACCTGGAACGAGGGCTGGTTTTTTATAGGAAAATCCATGTCGATGCATCCAATTGCACAGTCCTGGCACGGTATAATCAATTTTGAACACTGTTTTTACATACAACAAAATATCTTTAATATAGAGATAGGTATGCTCTTGTAAATGCTTTTCAAGCTGTTCTGATTGATCTAAAGAGAGCTTTTCTACAGAGCCACCATTTTCCGGTTTCAACTTTTTTGACTCTTTATAATCTCGAATGTGTTGGCGAATAGCGTCATCAGAAAGTAAAAGGGCTTCTGCGATTTGCATAAGAGTCCACCCCTTGTCGTAAAGCAGAACAGCTTTGATGCGATCACAAATTCGTTTATCCCTCTCTTTTTTATGTTGGGCCACCAAATCGCTTCGTTCGTAAACAGTAAGGAAATTTCTCATGAAAAGAATTATTACGTATGAATGAATTTTGGAAAAGGATTTTCAGAAAAACATCTCTATCCTGCCAGTGGAAATCCCGGCTCTTGAATCAAGAGAGGTATACTTGCATTTAATAATTCAACTGATGACATAAAAAAACCTTTATTTATTTTTAATATTGAGTAATTTTACTACATTTGAATATTAATATTCTATATACCGCTAGTGTTTCAAAATTCGGGATTTTGAAACGCGACTAGTATAAATTTGAAATCAGCTACCTCATGAATAATTCGCCCATTGCGCAAAAGGACTATCGAGTATCAAATCCTTTTGAGTAATGGGATGCGGAATCACCATTCTGCAGTGATGCAAGGCAATCCCTTTATGAGAATAGGGAATTTGCGCCCCATATTTGAAATCCCCAAGAATCGGACTCCCAATTGCTGATAACTGGCAGCGGATTTGATGATAGCGCCCCGTCTCCAATTCAATATCTAAAACGGGTTTTTCCCCCTCCTGAATAACTCGATAGAATAAAGAAGCGCGCTTGCCTTCGGGATCGTCTTTGCCGACAATATCTGCACGGCGATTGCAGTGAATTAAATAATGAACCAATCGTCCTTGAGAATCCGGAGGAGGCTTCTCGACCTGAGCATAATAAAATTTTTTCGCTTTTCGTTGACGGATAGCCTCCATCAAGCGGCTTAAGGCCTTGGAAGTTTTAGCAAATACAACAATCCCGCTAGCTGCTTGATCAAGACGATGGATCGCTTCTAAAAATACATTCCCTTGTTTTTTATAAGTCTCTTTCAACCACTGTTTTCCCTCAGCTTCTAAACTCTTAAAATCAGTTCCGCTCGGCTGAGTCAAGAGGCCCGCCGGCTTATCCAATACCAATAAATGGTTATCTTCATAAATAATTTTAGGCAACGTCCAATGTCTCCCGGTACACTGTTAAGATAGAATTTTCGGGTATACGTGCCTGTCTTTTTCCGCCTGTCGCCTCGCCCCATTGCCGAGATCATACTCAAGTGTGTAGGCGAGGCAACGACGAGGCGACAGGCGGAAAAAGACAGGCACATATACCCGAAAATTCTATCTTAACAGTGTACTAACCTCTTTGCCGAACGGTTTCGTACAAGAGCAAAGTAGTTGCTGTGGCCACATTAAGAGAATCTGCAACTCCCAACATCGGAATGCGCACTTGAAGATCTGCGTTTTCCATCCACAGCCGGCTTAAACCAAACTGTTCTGTGCCAACAACGATGGCTAAGGGTTTTGTCAGATCCGCCTCTGTATACAATTGATCTGCATGCGGAGTTGCCGCTAAAATGGAGATTCCCTTCCGGCGCAGCCAATTTAACGTCTCTCCTCCACCGGCTTCTACAACAGGAACCGTAAACAATGTCCCAACGCTTGCACGCACAACATTAGGATTGTAAATATCTGTGCAGCGGTCGCACACAATTAATCCGTCCACTCCTGCGGCATCGGAAGAGCGTAGAATGGTTCCTAAATTTCCCGGCTTTTCTATTGCCTCGGCCGCCACATAAAAAGGAGGTTTATTGGAATCCATAGATAAATCATCCAAATTGCGGTGCCTTTGAGGAGCCACAGCTAATAAACCATCGGGGCGGTCCCGATAGGAAATCTTGCGAAAGACTTTTTCCGAGCAGGAAAAATGCTGCCCCCGGCAGCGTTGAATGAGCGCATTTTCGTTAGTTCCCAGAAAAAACCCCGGACAAAAAAATAACGATTCAATCGCAAAACCGGCGTCAACAGCTCTTAAAAGCTCGCGATAACCTTCAATAATAAAGCGATCCTCTTTTTCCCGAACTCTTCTTTCCCTCAAACGCACAACCTCTTTGATCTTTATATTTTGAAGACTGGTAATTTCAATCACTACGCCACCTCGCAAATGTTCCATTCGGCAATTGAGTGCCTGGCCCCTTCAACACCATCTCCCCTTTTTGAAAGGAGCCTCCGGAAAAAACCTCTTCTAAAAGACGCTTTAAAATCAACGGGGTAAAAGCCGGGGTATGGCACGACAAAGCAATATATCGTGGAGAAAACTGCGCGCACAACTCCAATATTAACGGAAGATCGCTCTCTATTTTAAAAACTTGCCCCTGGCTTCCCCGGCCAAAAGTTGGCGGATCGAGAACGATGCCCTCATACTGTTTTTTCCTTTTTACTTCTCTTTTAAGAAATTTCACAACATCGTCAACAATCCAGCGAATGGGAGCGTCTTGCAACCGGTTGAGCGCCGCATTTTCCCGAGCCCATTCAACCATTCCTTTGGATGCATCTACGTGGCACACTTCAGCGCCCGCTTTGGCCGCTGCCAATGTAGCTCCTCCTGAATAAGCAAAAAGATTTAAAACCCGATCCTTTTTTTTTATCCGATCTTTTAACCAACTCCAAATCTCCTGATGTTCAGGGAAAACCCCCAGATGGCCGAAGTCGGTGATCGAAAGCTTGAATGCAATGCCGCAAATTTCCACTTTCCACACATCGTTTACTTTCTTGCGCCAAGAAGATTTTCCCTCTCGAGAAAATACCCCGTCCGCTAATTCCCATTCAAACTGAGGAAGGCGCGGATTCCATATGGCAGGCGCTGCAGGCCTTATCAATCGATATGGGCCAAATTGTTCAAGCTTTTTTCCATTGCCGCTATCGAGCAGATGATATGTATCAGACATTGTATTGTTTACTATAAGTCAAAAGATTGCTGAGCAGTGAGTTAATACTCCAAGTAATCACCATGTGCCTTGGCATGTTGCGATCCAATTTCCAAACATGAGGTTTTCCCCGGCGATGCGAAACAGCGCACCAAACTGTCCCAACCGGTTTTTCAGAGGAGCCTCCGGAAGGCCCTGCAATACCGGAGACAGCCACTGCAAAATCGCTTCCGGACACTTTCAACACGCCTTCTGCCATCGCTGAGACAACTTCCTTGCTGACAGCCCCTTTATCTTCTATCAGTTCGTCCGGAATTTCTAAAACAGATGATTTTACTGAATTCGCATAACAAACAATAGAACCTAAAAAATAGACAGAGGCCCCAGGCTGCGCTGTTATCCGGGCAGAAAGGGCCCCGCCGGTACAAGACTCCGCACAGCTTAATGTCCAACCCTTTTCAGTAAACAAATGATGCACTGCTTCTTCAATAGATCCATTTTTCGATTCAAAGCAATTGGTTGCAAAAAATGTTTCGAGTTCTTGATAAGGCTTATGCAACAACTCATCAGCTTCTGATTGGTTTGCAGCTTTGACTGCCAACGTAACGGAAACTATCCCAAGACCCGGATATATGCCAAATTGAATATCCGGATACCGTGGTTGAATTTTTCTCACAAAACTATCGATATTGCTTTCACATACTTCAAAAATCTGCAAAGCTCTTCTATGAAACTTCGATGAAATCGGATACTGTTTTTGAATGAATGGCACTACCTGCTCTTCCAGCATAGGATGCATCTCGTTTGGCACTCCGGGCATTAAAATCAACGTTTTTCCATTTTCTTCAAAAATCAATCCGGGAGCTGTCCCTACCTTATTTAAAAGCACGCGCGCCTTTTTGGGCACTGTAGCCTGATCTTCAACGGTGGACAATCGATCGCCAAATCGAATTTTCAACTGATTTAAAACTGTTTGGTCCACATGGAATGAGGAATCAAAAAGTTCGGCCGCTGCAAGACGGGTAACATCATCCAAGGTCGGTCCCAATCCGCCGGTAGATATCACAATATCGCTTCTATCCAACGCTTCCCTCATTGCCAAAATAATCTGGCTACGGTCATCCAAAATCACAGTTTCATGCATAAGAGAATAACCGGACTCATCCAAAATCTTTCCTATAAACGCTAGGTTCGTATTTACAGTGTGTCCTGAAAGCACTTCATTGCCAATTACAATCAGTTCCGTTTTCATAAAACCTCCAAAACTTTTATCCCATACTGCTCAAATGAAGGATGGGAATTGATCCATTTTTTAGCCCGCGGTCCAATTCTCATTGGAGTGTTGATTCTTTTATCATTAACGACAAACGGTGTAGGGATTGTGAATTTTCTTATCCAACTTCTCATCAATTTAAAAAGAGATGTGTTGGCAAATCCATCATCCACCTTAACGATTTGCTGTGTTTCCGGGTCTTGAAATAATTGAGGATAAGAATACTGAATTCCCCAAGGAATACTGTCTTTTCCCAAAACCATTGGGCGGAATTTGCTTTCTACAGAGGAAAACCCCATTAAATGATACTGCAATTGAATCACAGGACGCACGGCGCGGCAAAGAAATTGCTCACCCACTTTCACAATCAATTGCGCTGAAGAATCCCGGCTCCAAAATGATGAAAAAAAGGGACGATAATAAGGAGAGGATGGCAGCTTGCCGCATTCTAGCTCATTGCAATATGCAAGATAACTGTCAAAAAACTGCTTTTGAGTAATTTCAGGCTTTTCGCAAAGAGCTGTTTGAAAAATAGAAAATTTCCCTAAATACTTCAACAACTGCTCCATTTCATTTGCTGAGAGCAAAACCTGTATGGAACTCCATTTAGATGCTTGCAAAGATGGCGGTATCATATTTTTCATCCATAACATAAAGCGGGACTATACCGCTCGTCCCCTCAAAATTCGGAAGTTTGGTTTTGAACAGGTTCTGAGAAAACTTTGCGGTCGTTCAATCACGAGGCTTTTCTCTTTGCCAAAAACTAAATTTTGAACCGCGAGCAGTATAATTTTGGGCAGCACATCTTTTGTTTTGATACCGGGGCACGGCAACCAGCAGCACCATTCCAATAAAAATGGCTGAATCTGCAATATTAAAAACAGGGTAGTCATATCCCCAGAAAACAAAACGAATCATATCAATCACATGTCCATAGATAAAATAATCAAGAATATTTCCAATAGCCCCAAAAATAACCAAAGAAAATGGAATGATCAATGCTTGATTCTTATTAAATAAAATAAGGTAAAAACAAAACCCCATAATTAGAAGAACCCGTAAAACAAGAAGAGGAACTTGAAGACTTGAAAACATCCCCCAAGCAGCTCCATAGTTTATCGCGTGAACAATCGAACACTCGATCCCTAAAACATTCTCGAAGACTCCAATGCCCCCGTAGGGATACCATTGCGCCTCATGGGTCATTCTTGGAATATGGAGATGAACCCAGTATTTTGTGAACTGATCGAGCAAAAGAACCCCTCCTCCAATAAATAATGGAAGTAGAAAGCTTAGAGAAATTGCAGATTTTTGCCCCTTTTTTTTGCCGGAGCTGTTTTTCTTTCGGCCTTGGGTTTTCATCTGATAATTAAAGAAGCCCTTTTTCCATTTGCTCTTGAGCTTTTACAGTCATTGTTGCATAAGGAACTGCTTCAAGACGAGCCTTTGGAATTTCCTCGCCTGTAACATCACAAACACCATAGGTATTCTCTTCAATTTTTTCCAATGCCCGCTCAACCTGCCGCAATATCTCATATTCATTGCCCGTTACTTCCAAGTTAATCGTGCGGTCAAAATCATCTGTCCCCTGATCGGCTTGGTGCTGAGAATAGCCTGTTGCTTCATCGGGCTTCTTAATTTCTGCTGTAGACCCCTTTAAAATCTTAGTTAATTGACTTTTAAGCTCTTCGAGTGTCTGTTTAAATTTTGTAATTTCATTTTTCTTGAGCGTCATTCTCAAGTCCTCCTAGTCTTTTAAGGATGTTTGTATTCTCAAATCTTCATCTTTTGATTCAATCGATTGAATCGCATCCATCAACTCATCTATACGCTTTAATCTCCGATAAACGCAAGCAAAACGAATATAGGCAATAGGATCCAGAGCCTGAAGTTTTTCCATTACAATATCACCTAATTCGGTAGTGGTCACCTCTTGAAGACGACGGCTTAGGAACTCATCGGCAACCTGCGACGCTATTGCAATCACTTGATCGTAGCTAATCGTTGTATGCCGACATGCCGCCTCTAAACCATTGATCAACTTCTGCTGTTGGAAGTTTTCATATCTGCCATCCCTCTTTTGCACCTGAACGGACAACTCTATTGTCTCAAATGTTGTAAATCGACGCAAGCACTCTAAACACTCCCGACGTCTTTTAATCGCATTCATGTCCGATGCTTCGCGGGAATCGACAACCTTTAATTCTTTATGCCTGCAAAAAGGACACTTCATTGTTTTTCTTTATCTCGACTTTGCGAAATTTTTGAACTCACCTGCACAGAGAAACTTCCTCCAGCTAAATGAATTTCTCAAGAAGGATAAATATACCTATCCTTCGAAATTCACCTACACCGGAGTTTGCCTCTCTGAGCATCTTCTTCCAAAAATTTTGCAAAATCGAGTTTATTAAAAAGTAAATATTCTGATATAAGATCAACTCTTAAATTTAAAGTTATTTATTAAAAACGTTTTTATTTTAATTGTCCAGAAAATATTCGTTTAGGATCCTTTCAAATTCTGGCGAACGGTATGTGATCGCATTCTTATGTACGACGCTTCTCGAGAATCGACAACCTTTAATTCTTTATACCTGTAAAAAGAACACTTCATTGTTTTTCTTTATTAAAAAGTAAATATTCTGATATAATTTTAACTCGTAAATTTAAAGTTTTATGGTTTATCAGAAAAAATAATGTTTTTATATAAGCTCCTCTATACTGTTCGTATTTCAAAATTTGGGATTTTGGCTTTGAAAAAGCCTCGTGATTGAACGATCGCAAGCCGCTCAATATTAATCAATATTAAGCGGCTTGCGATCGTTCAATCACGAGAGCTTTTTCTATGCCAAAAACTAAATTTTGAATCACGACCGGTATACCAAAAATTGATTCCGAAATTTTGCATAATCAAGTAAAAGGCCAACTAATGAACTGTTTACTAAAAACCCCTTTCTCCCCGGCGTCTATTGCTATTGATCCTTTTCAGGAAACTGAAAATGATGCCTCTCAGGAAAATGAAAAGTTTCCTTTAAAAATAGAGCAGCCCTCTCTTTCTCTTTTTACTTTATTACAAAATTCAACAATCCTTGATTCAAAAGCCTCTCTCATTCATTCTACTCAGCTGCCCTCCCTTCCTCTTCTCAAGATTTCTCAATGCCGGGCAGTAGAAGAAATTATTAATCGACCCCTTTTTAATTCCAAAACTTCACTAAAAAATATTTTGCTTTACATTTATAGTTGTTATGGCCGATGGATTACTCATATAGACTGTGTCGGGGGATTTGTAGGAAAACTCGCATTGGAATCGCCTGAATACGTTCTGGAAATTCTACAAACTCTAACCGGCCTTGATGAAAAAGAGCTGCATCCTTATGTCGAACAAATTACCGATCAAGCGAAAAAGAGAAGGCTTCCCGATATCGACATCCGAATTTACACGAACTGCCAAAAGAAAAACGATCTTAAAAAATTCACACAATGCCTCGCCTATTATTTGACCGATACCTTAGAGGTCAAAGATAAGTTTTTAACTAAATTCCACGTTATGTTTGATGATAAAAACCGCTATTCCATCGCCGGCATCAAAGCTGGTACAGAGTTGGAATATGAATTTATATTCACGAAAACTCTTTTTCGGGAGTATTTATTTTCTCATCAAGCTTTGAGCTTGCCTTTATTTCCCTTTTTATTTCGAAACGAGCCTCCTTCATTTAAAAGCAGCATTGGAAAAGGATGGCAGCCGCTTGTCCATTTAATGACGAAAACTCTGCATACGCCTTCTCCGGAAACAGTCGATCAATTGGGGCTTCCTCTTTTCGCATCGCATTTGATCCGAGGTTATACCCCTTTGAATAGAGGCGATTTTTGCGTGCTTGAAAAGCAGGCGTTGACTGCTCCCGGCAGATTGCATGCGAATTTGTATAAAACTCTGAAAAACCATCACTTCAACGACCCTATTGCAGCAAACATTTTGACATTGACATATTGCCTTCATCTCAGTTTTACAGAAGAAGAAAAGCTGAACCTCTACAAATATGTTCAAGCCTCTTATTGGAAAGAAACAGATCTTCAAGAAGCTTCCTTCCTTCGGAAAATCAATCAGATGATTGAAGAAAAAATTTCGTTTTCAGTTCTTTCGGCAGCTCTTTCCTTTTTTGCCGCCGTCAACAATTTTCAAAACAGTCAATTGCCTATAGAAAACACTCCATTCACTCTTTATCTGCAAATGCCTCTGGAAGAGGCTCTGAATACATTAGCCGAATATCTTGAAAAACAGCCATTATCCAAATCCATTTTTCATCTGCTCTTCAGCCCTTCACCTACACCAATAAACCCGGAATCCGTTCCGGAACTGTTCAATATCTCTATCAAGTACGCTCAATCAAAATCTCGAAAAAAGCGTTATCTGGGATACGCATTATTGCTGCCGTTTGGCGGCCATTCATCAACTTTTCCTTTATTGTTAACCCATTGCATCGATGCCTTGCACTTTACTCCGGATGAGTATCGAACAAAGTTTTTAACCCTGATGGAAGAACAGTTCGGCCCATCGTCGCCGTTTTCAAAATTCAATAAAAACTATGAACCCGGCGAATCTGAAGCCTCTCATTTTCATAAATGGATTGAAATTTTAAGCTCCTCTTCCGAAACGTGCCCTATTGCCGTTTCTCTTTGGAAAATATACCGCCGTCAATTCAAGCGATCCAAACGCTATGAAATCGAAGCTCGATTGATCTTAAATCTACTTCCACATATCCCAAAAAGCGCGCTTTCGCTTTTTGAGCAGTTTCCCGAAAACAGTTCGAAAAATCTTTTAAAAAATAAAATTTCGCTCACCACTTCTATTTTACAGTGGCTGCAAAAAGAACCTCCCTCGCAATATAGCCTATATTCATCGCAAGTTGCCGATCTCGCCGCTCGTCTATTGTCGGTTCCACTAAAACAAGAAGACCTGAAAACCTTTTCAAAGGCATTAGCAAGCTTTATCCGGCGATTAATCGACGAAGAAAAAACCGAACTCGCTTATACGCTTCTTATCTTAACTGCACAAAACCCCTCCCTGAAAACCAACGATTCAAACCTCTATGCATGCTGGCTGCAAATTGCAGACAACACAAATTACCTGACAGATATTTGGCTGAAAAGCTGGAATCAAATCTGCCTTTTGGGTTCATGCCCGAAAAAGCTTCAAAAGACTTATCAACGGGTTCATGCCCTGTTGATTAAGCGGCTTTTAGAACCCGATGAAAATTCTGAGGAGGGCTTCAGACAACTGAGGCTGTATGCCGAAAATACCCGGCTAAACCGCTCCTTTTCCCTATTTGCCCAAAGAGACATTCATCAACTGATTAAAACACGCCAACTGGATGCCGCTTTTTGCATTTTTAAAAATATCTATGAGAAAAACCTCAAAAAGGAAAATAAGAATACAATAAGAAGACAACTATTCGACCGATATCTTCAATTGAAAAATCCGAATCAAGCCTACGTTCTCTGGAAAGATCTTTACCCGTGCCAACCCGAAACCACCAAAAAACTTCTTGATCTGCTGACAGAAGACCATGCGCCTAAAAAACATCTTATAAAGGCGTTTAATTGGATTCAAAAAGAGCTAGAGACTCTCTTGCCTTTAGACGAACGCCTGGATTATTACTTCAAAATTTATCACAAAACACTTTCCCGGCGCTTATTGGCCGCGATATTGGAAGCCTGCTTTAATCAAAACACCTCGAATCCCCGCAAATTTGAGGCAATTTCTTTAATCGATGCTTCATTAAAACAAACTTTTAAACCCCTTTCTCTGGAACTTGGCAACCTGATGGCAACACTTGCGGAGAGCATGATTAATTTCTTATTGGATCAAAAAGAATATGCGCAAATTGAATCATTGATCGAATCATTTCAAAGATCTCTTATTGAAGTTGACAGTTTCATTTTTATTCGCAAGCTGCCTCTTCAAATGGCCCATTACCACATCGAGCAAAACAACGCCGGAAAAGCGATCGAGTGGATGCGCCGCGCTGCACAGCGCCCCCTTGAGTTTAATCAACGCCTGCCAAGCCTTCTCGACGTTTGTCAAAAACTAAAGCCTCATGAAGAAGCGTTGATCTATTTGGAATTGAAGGAAGAAATGAAAAAAAGCGGATCAAACAAGGAAATTTCCTCAAGAGCATCTACTCTTGTCAATGGAAAAGAATTGGATCTTGAATCAGCTATTTCCCTGCTCGACAGCTACCCCCCGGAAGAAACCTCGCCTTGGGAATCGATTCTTGAATACGGAAACCTCGAACAGTTCGAACAAATTTGGAATGCCTACTATGCATGGCTGTCCCAATATACGAAGACAAGCTCTGCTTTGTCAACAACACTTAAAATGATCAACTGTTTTTCCCATCTTTCATCAAGGCCGGAAATCCCGTTAATCGCATCGCTTGACTCTCCAAACTCTGCATTAGGACGCGCGGCATTAGACAAAAGCGAAAAAACAAAGCTATATGAAAACCTGCTTCTTTCACATGTCGATCATATTAAAACGCTTGATGAGTTTATCATCTACTATGACAAGTGGATCTCTCAAGGAAAACAACCGATCGATCATCAAGATTTTGTCCTTGAGTTGATTGATCGCCTTGCAGACAAAACAGAAAAAGACTGCCTGCTTTTCAGCTTATGCACCCTAAAAGACTTTATTCAAAAACTCCAACACTCTTTCTATTCTGAAAACATCCATAAAACCTTGCTTAAAGCGATCCGGTCCATAGAAAAGCTTGCCGATCAAAATGATCCGAATATTCTTGATTTTATTCATAAAATCTCAACGACTTTCAACAGCAAAGATTTTCATGAAAACCAACGATTGGATATCGCTCGCGCTTTTGCCTCGTTCAAAACCTTTGATCCTCTTGAAGCCTCCATCGAAATTTTACACTCAATGGAAACTTCTCCAAGATCTCAGAAAGTGTGGGAACAGTTATTGACTAATTATCTCAATCTCAAATTTTATCTAATCACACAAGAGGATTTCGAAAATTTACTCACAAGTTTTGATTTTTGCGTAAAGAATATCAAACGCGGGTCCAATACTTACTTTCAATGTGTGGATCAAGTATTTGAGATTTTGATCAAAAACCTCTATGATACAGAAAGGAAGTGGATGATTCCGAAGCTGATTGTTTCTTTATTTTCATCCCTTTTCAAAATATCTCCTCCTTTTAGCATCAAAAGTGAAGTCCATCATTCATCTTCTCAACAAAATGTTCTTTATTGCTTTTCTTCTTTTTCAATTCAGAACAGCGGCTCTGATGAAGACCGGACGCTTTTTTTTCGCCACATATCCGCATTTCTTTCAAAATTCATGGATCAAGCGTCTGTATCGAAACCGATAAAAGGCGTTAATTACAAGTTTTTGTTTAATATTCTTAATGAATTGTGCCTGCATTTTCAGGATCGGCGTTCTACCATCGTCGACTTATTAGATCGTTTCTATTTTCATTATCCGCCAAGCTCGAAAGTTTTTTTCTATGAACATATTGACCGCTCCTATGCCCTGTTAAATTGCGCTATCGAAAAAAATATTTACAATAGCTACGATGAAAAACTTGCAGAATCGATGATGTACCTTAGGTTTGAAACTTGCATATTGAAAAATACCCTCAAAAAAAAATTGGCAACCCCTAAAGAAATAGCGATTCATCAATCCCCTGTTCTTGAAAATCTTATTGATCGAACGCTTGCGTTTGAAACACCCGAAGCTGTAATCAGGGCGGTTTTTATCCTAAAAGGAGTTCAAAGAGAGATTATCCCCGACAATCACAAGTCTATTTGGAAAATCTATGAAAAGATAATCGATTGCATCGGCATCTATCCGTTCTTTCTTCATGATGATTTCAACGCAAAAAACGGCGTTATTGAAAAAATCCCCCTATTCCAATGGATTTGGACGGCAATCATTGGAAATGGAAAAGTGCTTGGGCATTCTTCCACCCAACAGGGACTTAAGGCAGCTTCTCATCTCTGCGGTGCGCTATTTGACAAAGTATTCAACGTTTTCCTGTTGCAGCAATCCGATGAACGCTCGCAACCATCTCTTGAATTGGCGAAAAGCCTTAATGTTGGAGGAGCTGCCGATATTCGTTTGGGCATATTGCAGTGGCTGGCAAAGGTTCTTTTATTTTCCCGGAGATTTGGAGGCTATTGGGATAAAAAAGGAGCTGAGCATTATTTTGATCAACTCGATAAGATTTTCCCTTTAACAAAGGAGATCTTTCCCTCTCTTGATTCTTTTCAGCAAGATTATATTGCGGATTTATATACTCAGGTGATTTATGGAGAAGTAAATATCGAGTTCAACATGCTGCCCAAAAAAATTAGCAAAAAACGGATCGAACTCATGAGCGATTGGTTAATTGTCGTCGCGTCGTCGAATATGGAATGTTTCCAGAAGATGCTGTCGCTATGTGATGAATGGGACATCTACGAACCTTATCCAAAACAATATCGCAAAATGATGAAGGAAACAACTTTAGCCCTTGTGTCCCCAAAAGGATGATAGAACCTGTTTAAAATCTCTGAAAATTGTGATTTTTAGCGAAATTTATTTATCCGGTCAATCATTTGACGCACAAGCCCAAAGTCCATTCGCGTATGATGAAAAGCAAGCCTAGGCTTATCTAAATACTCGTCTTCTTCAGGAAAAGCCTCGGTTTGTTCAATTTTTCCGGAAGCAATCAGTCTTGCAAACCTATGATTGAGCTCTCCTAACTCCTTATCGGTGAGAGGCTCATTAAGACGAAAGACCATTTTTTCCCTAACATATCGACTTGAGTGGTAAACTTTATAAAAATCTATCACGTGATTTACTCCGGCATCAACAGTTGGCGCAATATAAAACAAACTAAGATCTTCGGGACAAATTTTTTTTTCTTGATATAGATTTTTCTTCACATATTTCATCCAATGATTCCAGTAAACCCCGTTCTCTCCTTCCATTAATACAATAGGAATAATATTCCCTCTGCCGGTTTGTATAAGTGTCAACATCTCAAAAAGTTCATCAAGAGTTCCATATCCTCCAGGAAACACGGCAAAAGCATCCGAGTGGCTCATAAACATGAGTTTGCGCGTAAAAAAATAACGAAAATTGATTAACTTGGGGTCGCCTTCAATGTATACATTTGTCGGCACTTCAAACGGAAGGCGTATGGAAAGCCCGAAAGAACCGGCAGAAGAGCGGCCCGCCATTCCCGCTTTCATAATCCCATTGGCAGCGCCTGTAATGCACATCCAATTCTTCTTAGTTAATTCCTTACTAAATTGTTCGGCCGCCAAATAATCCGGATGATCTTCAGGAGTCCTTGCCGAACCGAAAAAACTTATACGGCGCGAGCCCGGATATTCGTTAAAAATTCGATAGGCATACCGCAGCTCTTTAAAAGCTTTTGTCATCAATTTCAACTGACCTGTATCATGCCCCTCTTTTAATAAACGCAATGATGTCTGAATTTGCTGAACGATCAAATCCGCTTCAAACGAATGAGACTCGCCTGTGCACTCTTCTATTAAACGATAAATTTTATCAACAATTTCTTCGTCGAATACGTCGCGCCCTGTCATATGCCGCCTAAAATTTTCAATATGGAATTGGTTTTGTTTTTGGTGTATACCTAACAGAATGTGGATTTTTTTGCTATTCATTGCCTTTGCTTTCATCTTTGGATCCATTTTTTACTGGACCGTAAAAAATGGAATTTCCCCAATGCCGTCAACACCAAAAGCGCAAAAAGCAATCCTTTCTCTTATTCCCCGCATCGACGGAACGATCTATGAGCTTGGCTCAGGATGGGGCAATCTTGCTTTTGCTTTGAGTCGGAAACATCCTGAATCGCAAGTTATTGGAATTGAAAACTCCTGGATTCCTTTTATTTTTTCACAGAGTTTTGCATTCTTTTTTTCCTATCCTAACCTATCTTTAAAACGGGAGAATTTTTTCGATACTCCTTTAAATAGTGCATCTCTTGTTGTCTGTTATCTTTATCCGGGAGCAATGGAAAAACTTTGTGAAAAATTTACCCGCGAACTGCGCCCGGGAACCTACATCATATCCAATACTTTTGCCTTGCCGAATTGGCGGGCCCAAAAAGTGATTACACTAAACGATCTCTATCAAACAAAAATTTACCTTTATCGAACAGATTCGTAAAGCATTCAGCCCTCCATACAACAAACCGGCAGAGTAGGGAGGGAGGGATTTCTCTTTGCCGAAAATCAAATTTTGAAACACAATCGATATAATATTTTCTTTCTTGATAATAGCCTTTAAGTTATAAGAGGAATATACCGGTCGCGCCCTCAAAATTTGGTTTTTGGCAAAGAGAAATCTCTCCTGATTGGACGATTGCAAGCCGCTCAATATTGATTAATATTAAGCGGCTTGCGATCGTCCAATCAGGAGGTTTTCTCTTCGCTGAAAACCAAATTTTGAGGGCGCGACCGGTATAACTCCCTCGAAAAAAATTATTCGATATACTGGAGTTTGCCTCTCTCCGGAATTTTCGCCTGAAAAATGTACAAAATCAGGTATATCGAATAATTTTAACCTCAACAAGGAGAAAAAGTTATCATGGCCATTTCAAAAAAAATCAAAGCATACCTTGATGAAAATGAGGTAAATTATGACGTTGCCGAACACCCATTAGCTTACACGGCGGCGGAAGTTGCCGACAGTCAGCATATCCCGGGAAAACAGATGATAAAAGCTGTTATTGTAAAATGCGGCGATGAATATATGATGTGCGTGCTCCCGGCGATCTACTTGGTCGATTTTGACAAGCTTAAAAACGTGATCGGAAAAGAAAACCTCCGATTAGCTGAAGAGGACGAATTAACTCATCTTTTTCCTGATTATGACGTTGGAGCAGAACCTCCTTTTGGACACCTTTATGGGTTGCAAGTTTATGCAGACAAAATCCTTGAAGAAGATGAAGATGTAGTCTTTAATGCAGGAACCCATACAGATGTCGTAAAACTTAAGTTTCAAGATTTTAAACGCTTGGTCAATCCCATCATAGCAAGTATTGGTACTCATATATGAGCAAAACAGCTGTTGCCGATATAAAGAAAGAAATTGTCGCCTATCTGAAATCTCTAAGGGACTCTATTATTCACGCGTTTGAAACACTGGAACCGAATGCGCGTTTTGAACGTACATGCTGGAATTATCAAAAGGGATCCGGCGGGGGTGAAATGTCTATTATCAAAGGAGATGTCTTTGAGAAAGCCGCGGTCAACTGGTCAGGCGTTTTCGGAAATTCATTTCCGATGAAAGATGGAAGCGGTCCTTTTTTTGCCACCGGGGTGAGCCTAATCACACATATGCACAATCCTCACGCCCCAACGGTGCATATGAACGTCCGCTTTATCGAAACAGAAAATCGTTCATGGTTTGGAGGGGGCTATGATTTAACCCCTATGGGCATGCATTATCAAGAAGACATCGAATACTTTCACTCTATCGCTCAAAATGCTCTCGACCCATTCGGAACCGAACTTTACCCATCTTTTATGCAACAAGCAAAAGAATATTTTTTTATTCCTCACCGCAATAAGGAAAGAGGGGCCGGCGGGATCTTTTTTGATCACCGCAATACCGGACATTTTGAGAAAGATCTGGAGATGTGGAAATCTGTTGGATCAACTTTTACTGATGCCATCATGCCAATCTACAGGAAAAGATGTCATCTACCTTATACTCAGGAAAATAAAGAAGAGCAGCTAAAACTGCGCGCCCATTATGCGGAGTTTAACCTGCTTTACGATAGAGGAACAAAATTTGGATTTCAATCCGGAGGAAATCCCGAAGCAATCCTTTGCTCAATGCCGCCTGTTGTTAAATGGCAGTAGCAGTAATGAATATGCCAATCAGGTTTTTAGAACCTGTTCAAAATTTCTGAAAAAGTGCTTTTTACGCCTTTCTCTTTGTTTTGCAACCTTTAAAACTTCTTTACTTTTCCAAGTATGCGCAAGTTTTAAAGGCTGCAAAACAAAGCAAAATTCGCTAAAAATCACAATTTTCCAAGATTTTGAACAGGTTTTAAAACCTGTTCAAAATCTTGGAAAATTGTGATTTTAGCTTCAAAAAAACCTTGTGATTAAGCGACTTGCGATCGTCTGCACGCGAGTTTTCTCAATGCCAAAATCTCAAATTTTAAAAGACGAGCTGTATAGCCTCAGAAACATAAGTTTTTTCTAAATAAAATTTATGTTATTTTTCCAAAAAATCATGGAAAACGTAAAACATCTTCTAAAGAGGAGGGCATAATGATTATAAGTCGTTATTACCGGCACAATATAATAGGTCAAGTGGAAGATATCAAAAACAAGCTGGATCCCATCTCCGTATTGGCCACTCTAGCTCTTCTTCGATACAAAGAGCAACAAACTCTTATAGGATTTAACGGTTATCAAATATCCACTGAATCGCCTTCAAATTATTCAGTTGGCGGTATTAGCTTGCAAGGAGTTGTACGCTGTTTGTTTCGGGAAAGCAGGGAAGATTTAGAATTTATCCCCATAGCTCTTGAGAGAGCCGCTCAATGGTTCGAGCCGCAAAAAGAAGCAAACGAGCTATATAAAGACCTCTTTCTTGCAGCTAAAGAGGGACTGGATTCACTTCGCGATTCCTACCTCTCAAAAGGATCCAATGTAACAGCTAATGCAATAGAGGGTTGGAAAAATTCCATCGACGGCTACATAGTCAAAGGGGGGGAATTATACCAAGGTAATCCAATCCTTGATGAAATCCTTGATAAAGTCAAAAAACTGTGGAAAAAGAGTGAAATCGCTGAAGTTAATAATCTAATTAATCAAATGCTGGACCGCCAAGGAAATGTTTTAATTGATAAGGAAATAAGATGTTATAATGAAATTGTCCGCCTAGAGCTTTTGCTTAGACAAAAGGGAGAAAATCTAAGAAAGATTTATGAGAAATAACTCTTTGCAAAGCCCCGGCAAAAAATCTCATCCATATCAAAATCACCCCCTTTTTCAAAAACTCATTAATCGTCTTGAATTTCAAATCGCAATAAAAACAGGAGTTGCCGCTGCATTAAGCCTGTACTTAGGCGTAGCCTTTGCAAAATGGCTGGATCGCCCGGACACTCTCATCAGCGGAACTTGGTGCGTGGTCTCCACTTTCGTTGTCATGCAGGCGCATTTAGGAGGAACATACCGCGCAGCATGGGTTCGATTTCTTGGAGTTTTAATCGGCTCATTCATGGGAAGTGTATTCACTACACTCTTTGGATCTACTGCTATTGCCCTAGGAATCAGTGTGGTTTTGACTGTTCTTTCTTGTTCTTTATTCCAACTCAAAGATAGCATACGCATTGCATGCTTATCAGTTTCAGTTGTCATGATCCTATGGGGATTGCATCCCTCAATTAGTCCGTGGCAGTTTGGGTGGTATCGTTTTTTAGACTCTTCCCTGGGTATCCTCATCGCAGTCATTGTTTCCCATACCTTATGGCCAACAAAGGCTACTCAAAAATTACAGCTTTCCATAGCAAAAATTCTCCAATTGATAAATCGCTTTTTTCAAACGGAACTTTCGCTCAAGACCCCGCCGAAAAACCAGGAAAAAGCCCGCAAAAAAATAATGAATGACATCGAACAATCCATTATTGAAGCGCAAAATTTCCTTGTAGACTCGCAACTGGAAGTGTTATCTCGAACTCGCCGCATTGAAGAATGGTCGAATTTATTCGTGCATCTACAACTGATATTTGACTCAATAAAAGAGCTTCACGCTTTCCATACCTATGGTCTAAAAAGAATCTTAGATAAAAATTTGCAAGAGAAACTGGATGAATGCATAAAAGTTAGCGTGAAAACAATAAACATTTTAATCAATCGCCTTAAGGACCAACACAATATACCTCCTACCCCTGAACTTCGAAATACGGTTTCTTCACTTAACCGCGAATTAGCCCGATTTCGCACAACGCAAGCAACGAGAAAATTTGAACGCCAAGACGTGGAAAAATTTTTTGTATTTTTTTACAACCTGCGCGTTGTGAATGAAGAACTAATCAAAATGAATGATCGTTCCTATCATTTATTAAAACACTCTCTGTACCAAACCGAAACAAATTAGCCGTAAACCCAAATTTTGAGTCTGCTGCCAGTGTAAGAACCTGCTCAAGCATCATACAACCGGGTAGCCATCTTGCACCCAAGCCGACATCCCTCCAAATACATTAGCAATATTTTTAAAACCGGACCTAAGCAGCAAAGAACAAGCGATTGAAGAACGAAATCCGCTGCCGCAAATCACAGCAACCGGCCGATCCTTGACAACAACATCCATCTGATCGGGCAAAAGCCCTCCATGGAGATGGCAGACGCCATGAATATGCCCCAAGTCCCACTCCGCCTTTGTTCTGACGTCCAAAACAAAGGTGTCCTCAAGTTGACAAAACAATTCTTGAGGAGACATGGTTTTCAGCTGATTCAACTCTAAGCCTGCATCTTCCCAAGCCCATATCCCTCCCCGAAGAAACCCGGCAATCTGATCGCAGCCAATGCGAAACAGCTGTCCGGCTGCAGAATCCAACTGATCCAACTCTTCTAAAACCAGCACAATAGAAGCAGGATATGGAAGCACCCAGCCAGCCCAAGTGCTTAACTGAGGACTCATTGGAATATTAATAGATCCGGGAATATGCGCTGAAGCATATGCTTCTTTAGAACGTAAATCCAAAATGATTGCTCCCTCATCTATTTTACTTTTCAAATCTGAAATTGAAAGAGGATAAATTCCTTTCAAAAGGGTATCCAAAGAAGCAGGCCCTTCGACATTTATTTTTTTCATTCTGGAAAAATATTTTGGAATAGGAGGCATTTCATTCATAAGATTTTGAATCCATTCCGATTCAGGAGCCTTTTTAAGATAGAAATTGCGGCTTCTCTCAATTCCTAATGAGGAGTAGGGAACCGAGCCTAATTTTTTCCCGCATAGTGAACCTGCCCCATGTGCAGGCCGAATTTCAATTGTATCGGGAAATTGATCAAGTTTTTCAAATACGCTGTGATAAAGCTGATGAGATAAACGCTCCATCTCCGTTTTTCCCAATAAATCAGGCCTTCCAATAGAGCCGACAAATAAAAAATCGCCCGTGAAAAGTTTTACCAATTCCCCATCTTCCGATAGAGACCACATAATATGCTCCGGAGTGTGTCCCGGAGTAAATATTGCGCTTAAAGCCAGATTTCCCATTATTACCTCGTCGCCGTCTTTTACAAAATGGTCCGTATACTTGGGTGTCCAGGCATCTCCCCCTAAACTTGAACAATAAATTTCCGCTTTTCCATTTGTCGCTTTTTTTAATTCTTTGGATCCGCAAACAAAATCAGCATGTACATGAGTTTCCAGAATATATTTAATTTCCAAACCATTGTCTTTTGCAATGTTTAGGTATTCGTCGACATCTCGGACAGGATCGATAACCGCACATTCTCCTGTTTGTTCATTTCCAATAAGATAAGAGTGGATAGCCAGCCCCGGTATGGTACGACGATAAAAAAACATATGAGATTCCTTGTAAATTTTTCTTAAGTGCATATAATTTTTATACCTTTTGCCAATATTTAGTTCATCTTCTATTATCAAATTAAAAAGGCTGCGGTCCGCTTTCAGCTATACCGATCGCAGATCACGCCAATATGCCGGTCGTGTTTCAAAATTCGGGATTTTGAAGCCGCGACTGGTGTACAAAGCATGTCTTTCATTAACTTGCGGGTTGAATATGAAAAAAAAATTCCTACAATTTCTTCTGCTCATATCTGGATTGTGCTCTCCTCTCCAGAGTGAAGAAAAACGAGTAAACACACTTAAAAATGTTGACCTGTTCATAGAAAATCTTACGAATAAAAAAGGGCACAACTACGGAGAGCGTTACTTCGCGATTAACCACAACGATTTTCCCGTTAAGCTTTCTATCAAGCTAAAAAGTGGAAAAAACGTTGTGAACAAGCTTGTTCCTTTCACAATAGTGGTCAAGCCGCACGAAAAAGTAAAATTGGGAAAAGTGGTTCAATCCGATTCTAGTATAGAATCCGCCTGGAGCTACGAATGGGAGATAGAACCGGATTACAAATAACGCAATAAAGACAAACACATTTCTCGATAAAGTACGCCAAATAATAGATAGTGGTTCAAAGCGTGATAAAGCTGATAAGCCCGAACTCTTTCTTCAAATCCGGGAGCCTGTGGAATAATTGATTCGTACGCCTGATAAAATTCAGAAGAAAAGCCGCCAAACATTTTCATCATGCCAAATTCAGCCTCATGGTGTCCATAATAAACAGCCGGATCATAAATGACAGAACTCCCGATTGATCACAACCTGTATTTCCCGGCCATAAGTCGCCATGAAGAAGAGCCGGAACAATCTTCAATCCTTCAAAAAACGCGGGAAACCGATTGAGCAGAGGTTCTGCCTTTCTTCTCAACTCAGCATCTCTATATCTTTTTTCAATACGTTCAAGCTGAAAATTAAGCCTATGCGTTGAAAAAAATTCCACCCAATGACTACACCAAGGATTCTCTTGGGGAGTTAGTCCTATTGTATTATTCATCATAAAACCAAATTGGCAGGGTCCCGGAAAAAGATGCATTTGAGCCAACTGCTCTCCTAATTCCTGCTGACTTTTGGATGTATGCGGAACAAGCTCCACATACTCCATAATCAAAAAAGCCCCTTCCTTGCACTCTTCATAACAATAGGGCTTCGGCACTCTAATCGTCTTTGTAGCCGAGATAGTTTCGAGCCCTTTGTATTCGGCAATATACATGTCGATAGATGATTGACCGGCATGCCTCTTAATAAAAAATTTTCCTCTATCCGTAGAAACAATCGATGTCTCATTCAGTCCTCCCCCGGACCATCGAATAGGAAGATCAATATGCGCGCAACCCAACTTCTGTCGTAAAGCTTCTTCAACATTCATGAACAAATCAATATTTTGAATAATCAAAGGATAATAACGATCCTATTACATAAATTCAAATTTGACATCTTTTTGCGATTGTTCAATCACAGAGGGTTCATTTGTTTAAATTTATCAAGAAAGGCTTAAACACCTCTTCCTGATAAATGGATTATACCGCTCGTGTTTCAAAATTTGGTTTTTGGCAAAGAAAAATCTTTCGTGGTTGAACGATCGCAAGCCGCTTAATATTAATCAATATTGAGTGGCTTGCGATCGTTCAATCACGAGGCTTTTTCAAAGCCAAAATCCCAAATTTTGAAACACGAGCGGTATAAACGCTTATTATTGAACATTTATTTCTTTACTAAATATTAATATAAACCTAATTTTTTATAAAAAAAAATTTAATATAATTAGTATAAATATTAATAATGGTAAAATAAATGTCAATTTCAGAAATAAATAAAAACAAAACAAATTATAACGAATTTTTAGAAACAAAATTCGGATTAAAAGTTAATAATAATAATTTTATTATAGCAACTGAAATATTAATGTCTTTATCAACTTTACCTTTTAATATAAAGTCTTGCAATCCACTAAAATATTATAATGCAACCTATTTAAATTATACCGGTTCTCAATTACTAAAAGACAAGTGAATTATTGGATCAATACGACTATAACTTCTCCGCACTCGACGAAATACTTTACCACGCAATAATCATTAGTTTAGGAAAAACTTTTGCTTTGATGACCGGTATCGATACAGAAATTCCACTAGCCCTGCTTTCAAATCCTAGATGTATCGAATACACGTGCAAACAGCAGTGGTTTCAAGAGTTAAAATCAAAATGCACAAAAGAATATGGAATGCAAGCAATCTTAAATCTTGTCTTGTGGTATGGAAAGAAAAAAGCAAAAAAACAACTCAAAGGCCTAAAACATCTTTATTTCGACAATGTTGTAAAGTTTTTCAGCTCAAACCGGGAAGAAATCTTAGAAAATGTAAAAGACTCGCTCAAAGAATATTCACAATCCAAAGTAAAAAATATTCAAAACGTTTTTAACCAATCACAAACAGCGCTTAGCTGTGCATACGAATGGATTTCTTCCAGACTCTTCTGAAAGACAAAGTTTCAAAGAACTGTTTTCCTTGAGAAATCTTGAACAAACATATAATAAATTTTGCAAATTTGAAGAAAATTTTAACAAAATTGGAAAAAAACTCTCTCCCATAATCCCATTTAAAAGCAAAAAACAAAAGCCAAGCACAACAACGTATGATCGACTATTAGCCTCCTGGTCGATTGCAAATTATTCAATAGCGCCATTAGTTCTGGCTTCTCCAAATTCAACTACTCCGGAACTCGTTGTCAAAACCGCAGCTTGCGGCCTTTCACTAATCACAGGTTATGGGCTGCCTTTCTTAGCAATTAGCGAACTTTTAACCAATAAAATGCCGGAGTCGATTAAGAAACATAAACTCAGCCGCCTCACGACAGCCTATTATCAAAAACAAGCAGAAAAAGTGATCTCTTTTATTCATGCTAAGCAACTGGAATGTACAAACAGCATGAAAAAAGCCGGGCTTGGCAGCCAGGAGATTCAGCTCGTTAATATGGTGTGCGGACAATTTGCAATAGTTTCGGTTTTTCAAATAATCGACCGCAATAACATGGGTGTTTTTGCAAGCCTCATGCACCCATTTACCGCGCATTCTTTCATCCAATACGCCGGAACCTTAATGGATCATTACGGAATTGCAAGTGCTGAAAACTTCCAAAATAAAACAAGCGCTTTGGATCTCATTCCCTTGCAAGTGATTAATGGCGTCGCCTTAGCAGCCATTGAATATTTTCTTCCTGTTGAAACTCATGCAAGCTTTCGATTAATTGAAAACACTCTCATGATGCCATTTGTCAGCGATATTATTGTAAACAACGACCGCTACCAAAATTATATCGTAAGACCTGCAAAAGCAATGATCCCCTATTTTAATAAAGCGCGCAAAAGAATTTTGGGCTACAACATCTTAAATAAAGCAGTCTCCTATATTCCTGATTCAAAATTCATCGGGCCATTAAGATATGCTAAGTACCTGCCGACTGCCGTAAAAGTTGTCGGCGGCGTTATGGCAATAAAAAAGGCGCACAAAATCTACAACCATCCATTAACTGCAAAAACTATGGTATGCGCTAAAGAATGCTTGAAAATCTATGGAATATATTACCAATCAAGTATTATTTCCACTTACACCGGAGCTGAAATAGGCTCGTTGGCAAATGTTGCCGCTCTGCCGAAGGATCATTTTCTACCCCCCGTCATGATCGCAGCATTTGCCGCTGCATACTTCACACAATCGCCTTTATTGGCTTCAATTTCAGCGTATGGAATGCAAAAATTTATTGAAAACAAAAGGGTAAGAAGCGCAGTCGACAAGCCATTGCAATTAATCAAAAAAGCAGCTGTTGACGAGGTAAAAGACGTTTTATTTGGCCCGGCCGATACAATACGCTCCGTCTCCATTGCAATCGGAACAGGAGTAGCCTGTACAACAAACAACATTGCGATGGGATATGCAGCTATGCAAACAACAGACAAACTGGCGCGGCAATCCGAAAACATTTTATCAAATGCAAAACAAATCGCAAATACCGGTAAAAACATTTTTAAAAATATCACTGATCAGCCTGCTGCTAGGAAAGTTGGAGGATTTTTACTCCAGACTGCTTTAAATCTAGTCATCGAAACCAATAACGCCTTTAATTTTTTCCTAGGGACCGGAACTCATATGCAGCCAAACTATTAGAACCTGTTCACAATTTCCGGAGATTTTATACCGCTCGTGTTTCAAAATTTGGATTTTGGCTTTGAAAAAGCCTCGTGGTTGAACGATCGCAAGCCGCTCAATATTGATTAATATTGAGCGGCTTGCGATCGTTCAACCACGAGAGCTTTTTCTTTGCCAAAAACCAAATTTTGAAACACGAGCGGTATAAACAGGTTCTAAAAAAAATTTGAGGATATTCCCAAAAATTTGGTATTGGTGATTTACCGCTTTATTACAAACACCCTTTTCACGCAAGGAATGAGAGAAAAGGCAAGCAACATTATTAGTATATTCAAAGGAGATTTTCTAAAATGCACTATATCATCGTTTTTTCAATACTGCTTTCCATACTGGCCCTGCCGATCAGAGCCGACGATAATTTTTGTAGAAAATGCCAGGTTTTACGGGAATACCATAAAAAAAATCCTTCTAAATACACCTATTATGACGACTATCTAAAAGATTTAAAGGAAAACGGAGAAGAAGCTGTCAACCCTCAATTTGAAGATCTTCCAAAAGATGTGCAGTATATTGTCGATCCTGCTCGAGCTTCAGACAAAAAATCTCGTTGACTCCGGTTTGCCAAACCTGTAAAATTCTGAGGTTCTACACCGGACGTGTTTCAAAATTCGGGATTTTGAACAGGTTCTAAAATGCGCCAAAATCCCAAATTTTGAAACACGACCGGTATATCATTATAGGAGTTTTATTTTATGACAAATACTGCGATTTCAATTAACTCCCGCTCAAATCCGCAAGGCAATCAACAACTAACAATGGCTTTGCTTCAAATTATTGGCGGATCTTTGTTTATTGCAATTCTGGCGCAAGTCAAGATACCGCTATTTTTTTCACCTGTTCCATTTACCTTTCAAACTTTTGCAATTATGCTGGTTGCCGGATGCCTCGGGCGTTTAAAAGGAACTTCAGCTGTATTGGCTTATTTAACGCAATTAGGCATCGGCTTGCCTGTAGCCGCCGGAGGGGCAATTTCCCCCTTAGCTTTAATTGGCCCAACAGGGGGATATGTTTTAGGATTTGTTGTATTAGCCTATCTAGCGGGATGGTGCAGTGATCATCAACATAAAATGGGCCGTTTTCCTTTTCTTTTATCCCTTTTCTCTATTTCATTGCTGCAACTAAGCATTGGAACGATGTGGCTGGCAACATTTACCGGATTTAAAAATGCCTTTTTCATGGGGTTTCTCCCCTTTGTTGTTGGAGAACTTCTTAAATCCATTGCGGCCAGCTCCTGCATTTCCCACTGGCGTTGTTCTTAGAAGCTGTTTAAAATCTCTGAATTTGGAGCAACAAATGGATCACTACTTAAGCAAGGCAACAGAAATCGCAAAAGAAGCCGGAGAAATACTTCGCAGCTATTGGGGAAAGCTCTCTAATATACAAGAAAAAACATACGGATGGGATCTTGTTACAGAAGCTGACCAAGAGTCTGAAGATATCATTTTAGGAAGGTTAAAAGAATACTTTCCCGATCATTCAATCCTATCAGAAGAATCAGGAGAGCATCTCGCCGATCAAAGTGCGTACTGCTGGGTTGTCGACCCCTTGGATGGGACAACTAATTATACTCATCAGTACCCCTTAGTTTCTATTTCTATTGCTCTTTTACATGAAGGAATTCCAATCATCGGGATTGTTTACAATCCAATCATGGAAGAATTATTTCAAAGTGTTCGGAAACAGGGCTCTTTTCTCAACAACCAACCAATAACAGTCTCAAGTGTTAAAAGCCTCGACAAAAGCCTTCTTTCCACAGGTTTTGCTTACGACCGGAAATTAAATCCCGACAACAACTATGCAGAATTCTGCCGCATCACCCACATCAGCCAAGGCGTCCGTCGGGGAGGCTCTGCTGCAATAGACTTAGCTTATGTTGCTGCCGGACGTTTGGATGGTTACTGGGAAAGAGGACTCAATCCGTGGGATATTGCCGCAGGAGTTTTATTAATAGAAGAGGCCGGAGGAAAAGTTTCTTCTTACGAAGGCAAATCTCTTGATCTCAATACAGGAAGATTAGTTGCCACAAACGGCCTCATTCATAACGAATTGATTAAAAAGCTCCAAAATACTCGGTAAACCTGCACCGGAGTTTGCCTCTTTCCGGAATCTTTGCCTAAAAAATATAAAAAGTCGGGGTATATACCGTTCGTGTTTCACCTCCTATCCCGTGAACGAATACACGAAAGCTGAGTTATACCGCTCGTGTTTCAAAATTTGGTTTTTGGCAAAGAAAAAGCTCTCGTGGTTGAACGATCGCAAGCCGCTCAATATTGATTAATATTGAGCGGCTTGCGATCGTTCAACCACGAGGCTTTTTCAAAGCCAAAATCCCAAATTTTGAAACACGAGCGGTATAATCGAGGTTATAGTATCAAATTTATATTTGACATTGTTTTCTTTTATTTAATAAAATGAAATTTTAATTTTACTAAGTAAAAGAAAGAAATAAATATGAAAATATGGCCGGGAAATCCCTATCCATTAGGCTCTGTATTTGACGGATCCGGTACAAATTTCTCCCTATTCTTCCGAAATTGCCGAACGTGTCGAACTTATCCTTTTTGACGAAAGCGGCAGCACGCAGTCAATCGACCTTACGGAAGTAACAGGTTACTGTTGGCACGGATATTTACCGGGTGTTAAACCGGGGCAGCGCTATGCTTATCGGGTCTACGGCCCTTGGGAACCGGAAAAAGGAAATCGTTGCAACAGCGCAAAGCTTTTACTCGACCCTTATGCGAAACTCATATTAGGCGATGTACAATGGGACGACTCTGTTTTTCCCTACCAATTCAACGAGAGTCCCGACCTTCCAAACAACACGGATAGCGCCCCTTTTATTCCTCAATGCGTTGTTCATCAGCCTCATTTTGATTGGAGCGGAGACCGAAAGCTGCAAATTCCCTGGCATGAAACAATTATTTATGAAGTCCACGTAAAAGGCTTTACAGCGCTGCACCCCAATATTCCGGAAGAATTAAGAGGAACGTACGCCGGTTTAGCGCATCCGGTCACAATCGATTATTTTAAACAACTGGGCATAACAGCTATAGAACTGATGCCTATCCATCATTTTATTCACGACAAACACCTAATAGAAAAAGGCTTGCGAAATTATTGGGGCTATAATTCCATCGGTTATTTCGCTCCGTACAGCGGGTATGCTTCTAATGATCATTCGGGCGGAGCTGTTCCTGAATTTAAACAAATGGTAAAAAATTTTCATCAAGCAGGAATCGAAGTAATTTTAGATGTAGTGTATAATCATACCGCCGAAGGGAACCAGTTCGGGCCCATGCTCTCTTTTAAAGGAATCGACAACTCTTATTACTACAGGCTGACAGATGATCCTCGCTATTACATGGATTATACAGGCACAGGCAACAGCTTGAACATGCGCAATCCTCATGTACTGCAGCTTTTAATGGATTCGCTCAGATATTGGATTCTTGAAATGCACGTTGACGGATTCCGTTTCGATCTCGCTGCAACGCTTGCCCGCGAACTTCACGATGTAGACCGTCTATCGGCATTTTTTGATATTATCCAACAAGATCCCGTCATCAGCCAGGCAAAGCTAATCGCCGAGCCCTGGGATATTGGAGAAGGAGGATATCAAGTAGGAAACTTTCCTCCGGTATGGACAGAATGGAATGGAAAGTATCGAGATTGTGTCCGGGATTTTTGGCGCGGGGAGAATCAAACACTAGGAGAGTTCGCTTCCCGCTTTACCGGAAGCTCGGATCTTTACGAAAATACTTCGCGGCTGCCTTATGCAAGCATTAACTTTATCACTGCTCATGATGGATTTACCCTCAACGACTTAGTTTCCTACAATGAAAAGCGGAACAAGGCAAATGGAGAGGAAAACAAAGACGGAGAAAATTATAACCGCTCATGGAATTGCGGAATAGAAGGACCCGCAGACGACCCGAAAATCCTCAAGCTCAGAAATCGTCAGAAAAAAAATTTCCTCGCAACGCTTATGCTTTCTCAAGGCGTGCCCATGATTCTGGGAGGAGATGAAATAGGCAGAACGCAAAAAGGCAATAACAACGCCTATTGCCAGGATAACGAAATTTCTTGGTTCAACTGGAAATCTGCAGATCAGGAACTGATGGAATTTTGTCAAAAACTGATCAGCTACCGGAAAGAGCATCCGGTTTTTCGCCGCCGCCGCTGGTTTCAAGGACAGCCAATCCATGGAAGTAAAATCAAAGACATCGCTTGGTTTACATTAGAAGGAAAACAAATGGAGGAAAAACAGTGGGATCAACATTTTGCAAAATCGCTTGGAGTATTTTTAAATGGAAAAACCATTCCCAATCCCTACCCTAAAAACGACCCCGTTTCAGATGATAATTTCTACCTGATTTTTAACGCTCATCATGAATCGCTGGATTTCATTCTGCCAAACGCAAAATGGGGAAAAAACTGGACAAAGGAATTAGATACCTGCATCGGCTGGCTGGAAAACAAGCCCTCATTCAAAGCGGGGCAAAAAATCACCGTAGAAGCCCGATCAGTGGTTGTATTGCGTCATGAATCCTGAACCTATCTCTACTTATCGCCTGCAATTGAGGCCTGAGTTTGGTTTTGAAAAAGCTGAAGAGGTCATCGATTATTTAGCTAAATTAGGAATCAGCCATTTATATTGTTCACCCTATCTTCAGGCCGTTTCCGGAAGTTCGCATGGATATGATGTGACAGATCCCACTCATGTAAACAATGAACTTGGAGGAGATCGGCAACACGCCCGCTTTTGTGAAAAAATCCTTGAATCCGGCCTCTTTCAAATGATCGACCTTGTTCCCAATCACATGGCAATTGCAGGAAAACAAAACCCCTGGTGGTGGGATGTTTTAAAAAACGGCCCTTCCAGCTTTTATGCAGCGTACTTTGACGTTGACTGGGAAGCTTCGGAAGAGCGCTTTCCCAATAGAGTGCTGCTGCCTGTTTTAGGAGATCATTATGGCCGAGTCCTTGAAGCAAAAGAGCTGAAACTCTCTTATCAAGAAGGTGTTTTTACTCTTCACTATCATGACCAGGTATTTCCAATCGATCCTTCAAGTTTAAGCGAACTTTTAAAAAAAGCAGCTTATGCATGCGGATCCGAGCTCCTTGCTTTTCTCGCAGAAAGCTGCGCCCGCCTGCCAAGACCTGCGACAACACTTAGGCAAAGTGTAGAGAGGCGCCATCGCGATCAAGAAGTTCTCTTGAATTTACTTTCAAGAGTCTGCCGGGAGCTGCCAAGCGCAAAATCTGCCATCGATACACAAGTTTCTCATATCAATGACGATCCTAATGCCTTGGATGAGCTTCTTGACATGCAAAATTACCGCTTGGCTTTTTGGAAGGTTGCAAACAGAGATCTTGGCTATCGCAGGTTTTTCGACATCAAAGATCTTGCCGGACTTAGGATAGAAGAAAAAGAGGTCTTTTATGCAACTCATGCTCTTCCGATATCCTGGGTGCAAAAAGGATGGGTCCAAGGACTTCGCATTGATCACCCCGATGGCCTTTGCGATCCCGCCGGGTATCTTCACAACCTGAGAAAAGCTTGCAATAATGTATGGATCATTGTGGAAAAAATTTTAGAGCCGGGTGAAAAACTTCCTGAACAATGGCCCGTTGAAGGGACGACAGGCTATGATTTTTTGAATCTTATGAACAAGCTTTTCATTGACAGCCGCGGGGAAGAACCTTTAACAAAAATCTACAACGAATTTACCGGGGAACAAATAGAATACTCCATTGTTGTACGCACATGCAAACGGTTAGTCCTTACAGACATCCTTGCAAGCGAGCTCAACAGGCTCACAACCATTTTCGTGAGCATTTGCGAAAAACATCGACGCTACAGGGATTATACACGCAAAGAACTTCGGGATGCCTTATGCGAGACGGCCGTTTGTTTTCCCGTTTACCGATCCTATGTGTCTCCTTCTGAAGACGCTTTAAGCAAGCAAGACGAACAGGTTATCCATGAAGCTTGCGAAAAAGCAAGAAATGAAAAAGCGGATTTGGATCCGGAGCTTTTTTCTTTCCTCCAAGAAATTCTCTTATTAAAAATCCCCGGATCCTTGGAAGAGGAATTGGCAGAACGGTTTCAACAGCTGACAGGGCCGGCAATGGCAAAGGGAATTGAGGATACAGCTTTCTACCGCTATCTTCGTTTGATATCCCTCAATGAAGTTGGAGGAGATCCCGGCCGCTTTGGAGTATCTCTTAAAGAGTTTCATAAGACTTGCTTGAAAACACAAGAAAAATACCCTTGCACGCTTCTTGCAACCACTACGCACGATACCAAAAGAAGCGAGGATGTTCGAGCCAGATTGGCCCTCCTCTCTGAGATTCCTGAACAGTGGTCCAAAACCATCAAAAAGTGGTCGGCGATGAATCAGCAGTATCGCCTAGGAGATTTTCCGGATCGAAATACAGAATATTTATTCTATCAGACGCTAGTCGGCGCCTGGCCCATTAATAATGATCGGATGAAACAGTTTTTACAAAAAGCTGTGCGGGAAGCGAAAGTACACACATCCTGGACAGAGCAAAACAAGACATATGAAACCGCTGTTTATAAGTTTTCCGACGCCGTTCTTGCCGATAGAAATTTCCTTGCAGATTTCGAAGCATTTACAAAAAACTTAATAGCTCCGGGAAGAGTCAACAGTCTTTCACAAACATTGATCAAACTCACAGCTCCCGGAGTTCCCGATATTTATCAAGGGAGCGAGCTTTGGGATTTAAGACTTGTAGATCCTGATAATCGCACTCCTGTGGATTTTTTGCTCCGAAGGCATTTGCTTGAGGAGATGCCCGGCCTTTCTGCAAATGAAGTTTTAGAAAAAATGGATTCGGGACTGCCCAAGCTCTGGATCATTCAGCGTGCATTGCATCTTCGAAAAAGCAAGCCTTTGCCATTTGGTCCTCAAGGATCCTACCGCCCCTTGTTTGCCGAAGGAAAGAAAGCAGATCATGCCGTGGCATTTGTCAGAGGAGAGTCAGTCGTTTCCATATCCCCCCGGCTTGTAATGAGCCTTGGAAAATCTTGGGACAATACGATTTTAGAGTTTCCGAAAGGGAATTGGCAAAACGTTTTTACAGGCGAAGAAATGGCAGGAGGAAAAATATTGCTGCAAAAAATTTTACACCGCTTTCCTGTGGGATTATTCGCAAAAAATGAGTAAGAAGATGCAAGAAATCAAGGTTTGGGCTCCAAAGGCCTTAAAAGTTGAGTTGGAAACCCCCGGGCATATTGAGTCCATGCAAAAGGATGATTCAGGTTGGTGGAAGATTTCTTCTCCTCTGATACAGCATGGGCTTCGCTATGCCTTTCGCGTGGACGGCAAAGGCCCTTTTCCCGATCCGCGATCTCCCTGGCAGCCGGAAGGAGTTCATATGCCTTCCTGTCGAGTGGATCACAGCCGTTTTCTCTGGACGGACGAAGGTTTTGAACCCCCTCCTCTCGAATCGGCTATTTTTTATGAATTGCACGTGGGCACTTTTACTAAAGAAGGAACGTTTGATTCTTTAATCGGCCATCTTGACTATCTCGTTGAACTTGGGATAACGCATATAGAATTGATGCCTGTTGTCGAATTTTCAGGAAATCGCGGCTGGGGATATGACGGCGTTGATCTTTTTGCGCCCCACCATGCCTACGGAGGACCATTCGGCCTTAAACGGCTGGTTAATGCCTGTCATGAAAAAGGCTTAGGTATTATTCTCGACGTTGTTTACAATCATTTAGGGCCTGAAGGCAACTATCTTGACCGCTTTGGACCCTATTTTACAAACAAGTATTCCACCCCATGGGGCCTTGCGGTAAATTTTGATGGATCCGGCAGCCATGAAGTGAGAAGATTTATCGTTGACAATGCATTGATGTGGCTAAAAGACTATCATTTCGATGGTCTGCGCCTCGATGCTGTGCATGCCATTTTCGATATGTCGGCAATCCATATTTTGGAAGAGCTGGCAACACAAGTGAAGCATCTTCAAGAAAATTTAGGGAGACGCCTTTTGCTTATTGCTGAAAGCGATTTAAACGATCCGCGCATTGTCCGGCCTCAAAATTCGGGAGGATACGGGATGGACGCGCAATGGAACGAGGACTTTCATCATGCTCTCCACGCGTTTTTAACCGGAGAAAATAACGGATACTACAAAGACTTCGGCTTTCTTTCACAGTTGGCAAAAGCTTTAAAAGAAGGGTTTGTTTACGATGGGATTTATTCGAGATATCGCAACCGTATCCACGGACGCACAGCGATTGATGTTTCACCTGAGCATTTTGTCGGTTTTCTCCAGAACCACGACCAAGTAGGCAATCGAGCTAAAGGGGAGCGTCTAAACTATTTATTATCGGAAAAACAACTTAAAACAGGGACGGCTTTAACGATGACAGCCCCCTTTTTGCCCCTTCTTTTTCAAGGAGAGGAGTGGGCCGCATCAACACCTTTTCTATTTTTTACCGATCATCAAGATCCCGCCCTTTCGCAAGCGGTGAAAAAGGGAAGGCAGAGCGAATTTACTGCATTCGGTTGGAATCCTGACGAAATTCCCGACCCCCAGGCCGAAGAGACCTTTCTCAAATCCAAACTCCATTGGAAAGAGCTGCAAAGCGGCATCCACAAAAGGCTTCTTAAATGGCATCGTTCATTAATACAGCTTCGCCGCAGCTTTCCTCCCCTGCAGGAGAGAGTGGCGGCGGATTTCGATGAATCCCGCCGCTGGCTGGTGATGAAGCGCGCTCCTATCGGCTGCATCTTTAACTTTGCCAATACTCAACTTAAAATTTCTCTTGAAGAATTTTCCACCATAGAAATTTTATTAAAATCGGAAGAAAAGATCAAAGAGGAAGAAAACATTTTTTACCTTCCGCCGTGGTCTGTTGTGATTTTTTCTTTTTCCGATTAATATGCCGGCCGCCCCCTCAAAATTCGGGATTTTGGCAAAGAGAAATCTCTTATAATTTAACATTCCATTGATGAGGATTCACAAATCCCCGAATGCCACCGCAGAGATCGTTAATGAGAGCTGTGGCCGCTAAATGTCTCATAGCAAATGAGTTTATCTTTGGAATTGCGCCCAATGTAACAATTGATGCCAGCGCGGCAAAAATACCTAATGCGAAATCAACTGTTCTTGTCGCTGTTGCCGCTAAAGCACCGGTAAGATAGGCTATTCTGGACACCGCATGCTTCACAAAAATGTTTTCACTTTCTGAGGAGCGTTTTGCTGCATTATAAATTGGATGTGCAATCTTTTCTGTGACAACACCTAAACTGCTAAATTCATCATGAGTAAAATTAGGGTTAATCACCTTCATCAATGGTTTGTAAAGCGTTTTATTGATCAATTTAGCAGATTTATAAGAGAAATCAGCATATTTATTAATTTTAGGCACCATTCCACCCGTTAAAACACTCATAGCTGTAGCCGTAATTCCCACAAGTACCCGGCTAATTACACGGGACCCCTCTAAAGTGATTTTCAACGGCAGCGTTGCAGTATTCACCACACGATCTACAATAGATGTTGAAAAACAATCTCCCATGAGATTACTCCTTGTTTAATATTAAAACTATCATTTCATTATAAATTAAGCAACTTCTCATAAAGTTGAGGTAGTTGCAGTTTTTTAGTTGGGCTGTACCACAATGGCAAAGCCCGAGATTGTAAAGAGATCTATTTCTCATTCAATCTTGCCCAAAGTTCTAACATGCAAATGTTAAGGTTTTATAAATTTGATATTAATATTTTGAAGTTGGTTTTTTTTAGTCTATGAGGTATTTGGCGAAAACTTTGATTTTTGAGTGATTATCTTTGCCAATCTTGGAATTGCATTTGTACCAGTCATTCTATCCTGCAAATATCCCCAGAAGGTGATACCCAGCTTGCAGCATGTTTTCTTCAGGCTCACAAAGGTATCTCGACACTTCCTTCCTTCAGGGCCTCTTGTTCCTCCAGAAATTTTCCGTTTAACAACATATTCACGGGCATCAGTTTCAGTCCTATTATTGTGGAGAGGAGTATCAGGCCTTTCTAAGACCCTCAAGAGCTCACCTTTCTTCGAGTAGGTCTTCTCAAGTTGCTTATTCAGTGTGGGACTGGAAGTCTTTTTCTTGAAAAGGATTTCAAATTTTGAAACACGAGCGGTATAAAATAAGAGATCCCCTTTTTCTTGATATTTTGGTTGAAGATAAAATCATTGTCGAAGTGAAAGCTGCCGAAAAAGCTAATCCTATACATCAAGTACAACTCCTCGTTTATCTTCGCTTAACCGGTCTCAGGCTTGGCCTGCTCATAAATTTCGGTTCTAGACATTTAAAAAATGGAATAACCCGTGTAATAAACGGGTAGATTCTCTGTGTCTTTGAGCCTCTGTGTTTCAATTATTTTTGTGGAACCAGTACGTTTGAAGGATATGCAAAATTTTGCAAAGTCGAGTATTAATATACCGGCAGGATTCTCGTAGCGGATGAATTCAAGCTTTTGACCGAACACTTATGAACAGAAAACACCTTGTCTCTTAAATTGCAATTACCAGAAAGAAGAGACCTCTATGCTCTCAACGAAAGGCCACGAGAAACAGATGTCTTTATTTTTTAGGGGGATCTTGCGATTCCCCTTTTTTCTTTTTCCGATTAATATGCCGGCCGCCCCCTCAAAATTCGGGATTTTGGCAAAGAGAAATCCCTTATAATTTAACATTCCATTGATGAGGATTTACAAATCCCCGAATGCCAACGCAGAGATCGTTAATGAGACCTGTGGCCGCTAAATGTCTCATAGCAAATGTGTTTATCTTTGGAACTGCGCCCAATGTAACAATTGATGCCAGCGCGGCAAAAATACCTAATGTGAAATCAACTGTTCTTGTCGCTGTTGCCACTAAAGCAAAGGTAAGATAGGCTATTCTGGACACCGCATGCTTCATAAAAATGTTTTCACTTTCTGAGAAGTCGAGTGCTGCTTTAAAAATTGGATGTGCAATCTTTTCTGTGACAACACCGAAACGGCTAAATTCATAACAAATAAAATTAGGGTTAATCACCTCCATCAATGGTTTGTAAAGCGTTTCATTGATCAAGTTAGAAGAAAAACGAGATAAATCAGCATATTCATTAATTTTAGGCACCATTCCACCCGTTAAAACACTCATAGCTGTAGCCGTAATTCCTACAAGTACATCACTAATTAAACGAAACCCTGTGTGAGTGATTTTCAACGGCAGCGTTGCAGTATTCACCACACGATCTACAATAGATGTTGAAAAACAATCTCCCATGATATTAATCCTTGTTTAATATTAAAACTATCATTTCATTATAAATGAATAATTAATTATACAATAAAATTATTAAGATTGTATTAATATACCGATCGTGTTTCAAAATTTGATTTTTGGCAAAGAGGAATCTCTCTTGATTAGACAATCGCAAGCCGCTTAATATTAATCAATATTGAGCAGCTTGCGATCGTCCACAAGCTCGTTTTCTCTTTGCCAAAAACCAAATTTTGAGGGCGCGAGCGGTATAACTCCTTTTCGGTAAATATTCACGTAGGATAGCTGAATCCCCTCAAATTAATTTTCCAACGTCATCTGCCCTGTATTTTACAAAAAGTTCCTTTTAATTCATTGAATGATTTGCTAAAATTACCCCTTATTTCGTTATCTCGGCTTTGTACATTTTTTAGCCGAAGCTGCAGTTCACTTTAAATTTAATTCATTCATCCTGTATACCGGTCGTATTTCAAAATGACACATCTAAATTTCTATCTCTCCCCTACTGAATCCTTGGATGACGATGCTTTGGTGATCAAAATCACCGGAAAACCGACTTCTGCACAAGAAAAAGAAATCCTTGAGCAACTCAAGAAAGAAGAGAGAAATTTTCAAACAAAAACCACAGGTCAAAAACCTTTAGATAACAAGCTCTCTGCCGAAAAATTCCATATCCTGCCGAAAAATACGACTGGTATTTTGATGAAAATTGCTGCAACAGGCAATCTAAAACTTGGCAGCCAGTCAATCGTCTGCGACTTTTACAGTAAAAACCGCTTAACCTTCCTCGTTGATCAAGATGCTGTCATTGGACAGATTCAAACACGGAGCAAACTCATCGATCTTGCCGACAGCCCATTTATTGGACGAGGAGAGCCTCACTGTTTTGTTGAAGGAATTACCTTGAAATTTCTCGCTTCCCACCTTCGTTGGAAAGTGCTGAAAAAAACATATACACAAGATCCGCCCCCTACAATAAGCGAAATCAAAGCGTGCGTAATCGAAGGCGATTGCGATACTCCGCAAATTGAATATGACACACGCACACAAAAAGAAGACCCGCTTCCCATTCTCAAGCTAAAAGATCAAACCGGCGCCTTTGCAGAATTTCTTCAAGGACAAAAACAATGGGAAAACGACCTTCTTGAAACCGGATTTAAAAAACGGCAATCCGAATATTTTTGCCCCCTTGACCAGGTAAATGAATCTCTTACGCTCCTATTGGAAATGGGATGGAAAATTCTCTCCCATCAAAATAAAATCGTTCTTTTACCCGGAAAACTTAAATTGCATGCTGAAGACAGCATCGATTCTGTATTAATCAAAGGTTCTCAGTCTTTTGGAGAACATCAAATAGACCTTGCCGCTTTAACCAAAGGGTATCAAACTCCCTATCCACTGATCAGCCTCAATCAAAATTGCGTCGGCCTGCTTCCAAAATCTTTTGAAATTCAAAGTCTTGTATCTGAAGGAGAGTGGGTAGCCGAGGGAATTCGCATAAGAAGGCCTCAGACAATGAGCTTTGAGTCAATTCTTAAAAGCAGCATACCTTCTCTTTTCCACCCTCCAAAAGAAATCGCGCTCAACAGTCAATTTCATGGAACACTGCGCCCTTATCAACAAGAAGGAGTCAACTGGCTCGCTTTCTTGTCAAAAAATCGATTCCACGGAATATTAGCAGACGATATGGGGCTTGGAAAAACCGTACAGGTTCTCGCCTATTTATCGACTATTCAACAATCACACCCCTCGCTCATCGCAGCGCCTGCCTCTCTTCTCTATAATTGGAAAAAGGAAGCAGAAACTTTTTTTCCCTCCCTGCAGGCAACCATTCACCACGGCTCGGAGCGATCGAAAACAGAACTTCCTTCAACAGGATTAATTCTAACTTCTTATGGAACTCTTCTTAGAGATCTCAATCTTTTTAAAAACAACTCTTTTCAATGCCTCTTTTTAGATGAAGCGCAAACGATTAAAAACCGCACAACACAACAATTTCAAGCTGTTTGTGAAATCAAGGCAAACTTTCGATGCTGCATTACAGGGACTCCCATTGAAAATCGAGCAAGCGAACTTCTTTCCCACTTTCATTTTCTCATGCCGGATCTATTAAAAAAATGCGAGCCTCAAGACGCTGCGGCAATTAAGCAAAAAACCCGTCCATTTATTTTAAGAAGAACCAAAGATCAAGTGGCAGACGATCTTCCGGAAAAAATGGAGCAAAATATCTGGATTTCCATGCCCGAAGAGCAAAAAAAAGCTTACAACCGGTTTCTTTCCGGAGTGCAGCAAAATCTGCTCAAAAAAGTTCAACTCGATGGTGCCGGCAAACATCGGATGGAGATTTTGGAAACGTTGCTCCGTCTGCGCCAAATTTGCTGTCATCCTCAACTCGTTAATGGAATGCAAACTGATCAAAGCGGAAAACTGGACGCATTGATCAACGATATGCAAACGATTCGGGAAGAAGGAAAAAAAGCTTTAATTTTCAGTCAGTTCACATCAATGTTAACGTTGATCAAAAACAGATGTTTGCAAAACGACTGGTCCTTTTGCTATCTGGACGGGCAAACAAAAAATCGAGGAGAAGTCGTCAACCGTTTTCAAAATAATCCTGAGCTGCCTTTTTTTCTGATCAGCCTGAAGGCAGGCGGAGTCGGACTCAACCTTACAGCCGCAGACTATGTGTTGCTGTTTGATCCTTGGTGGAATCCTGCGATTGAACAGCAAGCAATTGACCGTGCACACCGCATTGGACGGAAAGAGGCTGTCATTGCCAAAAGATACCTATGCATCAACAGTGTTGAAGAGAAAATGCATCAACTCAACTGTCAAAAAAAAGAAACTCGCCGCAAGTATTCTTGAATCCTCGACAGACTTGCAAAACCTTCAGGAAGAAGATTTTCTTTACTTGCTCGAATCCTATTGATTTCATCCTCCATACTTCGTCATATGAAAAAATCTCGATAAACCTTCCCTCATCAAGAAAGATCGAGCAGCATTTTAAACAAACAAGATTTCTCGATTATGAAAAGCCTTTTTTTGTTTCCCATAGGCTCAGAACCTGTTCAAAATGGAAAAGCGGTATATGAAGCGCCGGGGCCGACAATAAATTTAAATAACGCCTCCTGTCCTGTTGTTGTTGTCACTTTGGCAATATAATTGCCTGGAGGCCACCCTTTTCTAGGGGCTGCATAAGAAAATGAAACCACGCTTTCCCCTTTTTTCTCCAGCATTGTCGACAAAGGCGGAGCAGATGTATCCGAATCTACATGCTCGACAAAAAGAGTCACTAATGTGCGGGGCTTGCCGTTTACAATGTGAACATTGAAGAAAACAAGATTAACATTCGGGTCCAGCTCCTTAACAGGATTTTTCACTAATCCTCTATTATCTACTGCAGTTCCCATAACAATGGATAATATCTTAAGAGGCCTAGGAGGGTGATCCTCGGCAGGTTTATCAAAAACTTCTTCAGCCTCGGCGATTGGATCATGTTTATCCAATAATGCCATCCTATCAATTTTCCAACCATCGAGTTCTTCAATGAAATCAAATCGCACAGGAAGTGTACCTTGGTCAAAAGTTGTCAAATACCCTCTAAGAACGACACGATTCTTATCCCTGAAGAAGCGATTAATATAGCTTGAGCGATAGTCGAGCAACACAGGAAATTTGTTAAAAAAAATTTTAAACTGATCGATCGAATGATGCTGACGATAGCCTGCGCTCATCGTCAATTCATACGCTTCATTGATATCCTGATGACTCAAATAGATCCTCTGTTGGCGTAAAAGATCAAATAGATGTTCTGCCAAATGAGGTTGATTTTCAACATTCAAACTCTCGGCAGAATTCTCTGCCTTTTTAGGAGAATGCAAAACTTCGATTCCCCAAATCATCCACTCTCCTTCAAAAAACCCTAAGTGAAACTCCAATTCCGTGACACCATTTTGATCATGTAAATTAACAAAAAGCGTGCCCGCTCCATTCTCGATTTTTCCTCGTTTAATGTCTATAAGCTCGCGTTTGTTTAATGCAGGGTATGTATTAACAAATTTTTTAAAATTTTCAATCGTTGTGGAATCTCTAAATTCTTTTGATGTCAATTGATATGCTTTGTCAACCTTCAGTGCTGCCAGAGCATCTAAAAACTTTCTTACAGGGGGAACAAGCGTTTCCGGGTTTTCCGCCGCCTTTTCAGCCGCCTCTTCATCGGGCAATATCAGGTGCAAACCAAATATTTTCCAACTTCCCAACTCCGGCGATAGAATATATTCGAGAAGGTATTTTCCTTTCGGCCCCTCTAGTGAAAGAGTCAAGTACCCTCGATCATTGTCTACGCGCGCATCGTCAACATTCAAACTGCGGTAACTAAATAATATAGGATTGTTCTTCACAAATGTTTCAAAGCTTGATAATGAAGTTTCGTTTTGAAAATCCTTGGAAACAAATCCATAGTAGGCTTCAACAAAATCTTTATCTCTCAATAATTGCAGCTGCTTTTTAACAAAATCAACCATCTCTTGCATCACAAGCTGCTGCTTATCCTTTTTTGGAAGCTCTGCCAATTTAAGAGCGGCAACTTTCCACTCTCCATCTTCTTTTATAAGAGTCCATTCCGCTTTCATCTCATCAAAATCTTGGGAAACTAAGCGGCCAATTACGTACGCGTGCTTTTTTTTCATTCCCGCCATTTCAAGTTGATAAGCATGGCTATTGGAAAGAACCGGATAGGCCTTAAGAAATTCTCTAAACTGAGGAAGGGAAGTGGTATTTTGAAATTCTCTTGCCGTGTACTCATAATAAGCCTCGGAAATATGATGACTTTTTAAGGCTTTTAATTGATTTTCAACGATTTCTATTGCATTATTCGACCCATAAAAAAACAGTGATAATGCTACAGCTGCTGTCCCGCAAAAAAACAAAAATAAAATTCTCAGCCCAAGAGAAAATTGTTTTGCATTTTGATCCTTTGTCATGCGCACCCTCTATGAATTAACCATTCTCTTTGCCAAAAACCGGATTTTGAACCACGAGCGGTATAAAATCAAATAGAAATTATTAATATTTAAGAAATTTTAAAAGAATAAATCACCGGCTCTCTTGTTAGAACGCGGTGGCGGTCACTATAATGAGAAATCAGCTGCTCGGCTTTTTTTAAATTATTTTTTTTCAAAGTTTCATAAACTTCCAATCCATTAGCATTATATCCCTGTTCAAAATACAATACTCCAAGACGATAGAGAGTATCGTAATCATCGGGACATAAACCCAAAACAATCTCATATTCCCGAATCTCTTCTTGAGGCATCCCAAGATCTCGATAACTGTAGGCGAGTTGAACATGGACCCAAGGATCATCAGGAGCATAGTCGTTGAGGATCTTAAATTCTTCAATCGCACGTTCTGCAGTAAAACGAAATCGCTCCATGAGTTCTTTACGATATCCTTCATGAGGAATTTTACCGGACTCAAATCCTTGTTCATGATGAGGATTAATGTACACGCCCAGAAAGGGTCACATATGCATTGGCGAGAGCTGCATGTAATCTCTAAATCCGTCGGTTCCATTTTCACAATTTCTAAATGTTCATCAACCGCCTTTAAAAGCAAGCTCTCGCGCATATAGTGAATATCGTGCCAATGCCACCAATGACTGAACCTTTCAACGCTTGGGCGCAGCAACTCAAGCCACTGAGGAACCCTCCAAATACTCGTTTCTTTTCCATGAAGGGCAACAGCAAACTTGGAAAAAGCAGTTGCCAGAGCAAAGCGATGTTCAGGAACCTGTTTCTGAAATTGGATTAATTCCCTGCAAAGCTCGGAAAACTCCTTTATTGCAGAGGCAAACTGCAGAGGCTTTTTTTCTGTAAGATATAAGACGCAAAATGAAGTAGGAAAAGAATGTAAAAAAAAGAGCTGAGAGACTGATGGCCAACAAGGAAAGTTTTACAAGGTCCGACATGAAAAATAAAACAAGAAAAACCTCAATTAAACCGATCAAAAAAAAACTTAAATGAAAAACAACATGCCATTTAATCATTCTATAAAAAACAGGTAAAGTCTGTTCGATTAAACGATCTATTTGATCATGAAAAAAAACTGAATCAAAAGGAAAAACTTCATTTTCCGGCAATAGGAAGAGGTCATCAGAGAACCTTTGCAGCTTAAACTCCTAAGCCTAATGTTATATACAACTTTTATGAATATAAATTAAATAAAAAAAAGCAAAAATGAATATTTTTTAACTTTTTCCTAATCATCAAAAAGTTTTTTTGATTATTTCTAAGGAAATCCGAGCTTGGAACCTGTTTAATTGAAATCACAATTTCCGGAGATTTTGAACTGGTTCTAAGAACCTGTTCAAAATCTCCGGAAATTGCGATTTTTAACGAATTTTGCCCTGTTTTTGCGATCTTTAAAACTTGCGCATACTTGAAAAGTAGAGAAGTTTTAAAGGTTGCAAAAACAAAGTGGAAGGCGCAAAAAGCACTTTTTCAGAGATTTTGAACAGGTTCTAAGAACCTGTTTAAAATCTCCGGAAATTGTGATTTTTAACGAATTTTGCCTTGTTTTTGCAATCTTTAAAACTTGCGCATACTTGGGAAAGTAGAGAAGTTTTAAAGGTTGCAAAAACAAAGTGGAAGGCGCAAAAAGCACTTTTTCAGAGATTTTGAACAGGTTCTAAGCACTCGCCGGTACTGTATACCCCCGTTTAAGTTCTTCTTGATAAAAAAGAAAGAGACCTGAAAAAACAAGCGCTGCCGAAAAATAAAACGGCAAACCAATCTCTTCAGATAGGAAAAACCAGCCGTACACAGCTGTAAACATAGGGGTGATAAAACCGGAAAAAGACATAAAAGTTGCCGTAAACCTCTTCAACAAGAACCCATATAAATTATAACAAATCATATTTGAAATAATAACTAACAGTACGACACATTCAACCAGAGGCAAAGTTTCTGTCACAGGCAATGGATTCCAATCTTCAATTAAATAAGAATTAAAAAGAGCCATTGCTCCTCCCATAACCATGCTGACAGCGTTTGCCATCAAAGGAGACACCTCTTCATCTTTCACTAGCTTGCGCAATGTAATCCAGCCATAAACACTCGTAATTGCAGCTAGCATAACTGCCAGCTCAGCCCAGGAAAAGAAGAGCAGATGTCCTATATTTTCTTCCATTAATGATTCACTCAACAAAATCGGAAAAAAACCGATAAAGCCGATTAGCAGTCCCAACCATTTTTTAGCCGATAATTGCTCATTAAAAGTAAAATAAGAAATTAAAGCAGAAAAAAATGGGGATAAACTGTAAATAAAACAAGTTTTAAATGAGGTAAGAAATTGCAAACCCCAAAATTCAAACACATTTGTTAAATAAATATTGAATACAGCTAAACGAAATAGTCCCCAAAGGACATTTTTATTAAAAGAGAATTGGCGTCGATGAAAAAGCGATAAATACATAAGAAGCAGCACACCTGCCAAAAGCATGCGGGTTCCAACAAAAAAAAGAGGCTGAGTATATAACAACCCTGTTTTGGAAATAGTAAAGACACCGGCAAAAAGAGAGTACAGCAGAATAACCAAGTACATAAAAAAGCAGCAATAACTTTTGTTGATTTTAAAAAATCTTATCAAAATTCACATAAAAAAACAATATTCAAATATATCGCTCGTGATTCAAAATCCCGAATGTCGAGTTTAAGATGTCTTGGCTATCTCAGGTAAATCCATTAGTTTTTCAACTTTGGCAATGACTTGGTCAGCCGCATTTTGATCCAGCATCATTAAGCGAATACGGCGGTTCAGGAAATCGTCAGGTTTAACAGCCATCTCTTCAAGCACAGACCACAAGACTTCTGCTTCGATATAAGGATGATCCGGGTGAAGCCGCTTTTCCAGCCCTTTATCTTTTGCAAGTTTGACAACGTCTACGCTTTTTGAACCATATGTTTGGTACAGGTGGTCTTGGATATCCTGATCATAACAGCTAAGAAATTCAAACACGCCTTCCCAAAGCGCCTCTCCGCCTTCAACCGGAGTAAACATTGTTTGACATTCTTTATATTGGGGAAGATCGCCATTTTCAATGATCTTGTCTAAAAGAGTTTCTGCCATTTTTCGATAAGAAGTCCACTTCCCTCCCATAAGGGAATAAAGGCCTGAAGCGCTTTTTTCGATGACAAAATCTCGAGAAAGTTTGGCGGTATTTGCAGACTTGTTTTCTAAAACCAAAGGTCTGATTCCCGACCATTTAGAATAGATATCCTCCGACGTTGCCGCTATTCCAAGATAGTCTTTCAGATGTTTAAGCAAATACTCAACTTCCTCCTCGGAAGGGTAAGGATTTTCTGAAATACCAGTTGGAATATCAGTTGTTCCGACCAATGTATAATTTTTCCAGGGAAGTAAAAACAAAACTCTTCCATCCGAAGTTTTTGGAATTAATATTCCCACCCCCTTTGGTGAAAATTTTTTGTTCAGTACTAAATGAGTTCCAATGCTGCCGACCATTTTCGGAGAAAGAAAAGGGTTGTCCATTTGCCGCAATCGATCTGAAAAAGGACCTGTAGCATTTACTATTGCACGTGCTTCAACTTCCCATTTTTCTTGCGAAAATCGATCTTCTACTACAGCTGAACTTAGCAAGCCTCTCCGATGATGAAAATCAACAACGCGTACGTAGTTAGCGGCAGCTGTTCCTTGATGCATTGAGGAAAGTATTAGGCTAAGATTTAATCTTGCATCATCAAACTGCCCATCAAAATATAGGATGCCGCCTTTTAAACGATTGGATTTCTTCATTTCCGGAAAGTAATTAAAAACTTTGGTTTTAGAGAAAAATCGGCTTTTTCCAATTTGACGGCCGCTGCTTAGGAAATCGTAAATCTTCATCCCCAACCAGTAATAACAGACTTGGAACCAGGAAAAAGCAGGGATAACGATCGATACGGGGCGCGAAAGATGAGGAGCTATTTTCAAGATGATTGAGCGTTCCTTTAAACTGCTTTTTACAAAACTTAACCGGCTTGGGTCCAACTCAGTAAACGCTTGCTCCAAATAGCGTACTCCGCCGTGGATGAGTTTGGTGGATTTGCTCGATGTCTGCCCCCCGAAATCGCCGGCATCAACCAGAGCAGTCCGGTATCCTCGCAAAGCGGCATCAAATGCAATTCCTGCACCGGATGCTCCACCGCCTATCACAAGCAGGTCGAATTGCTCTTTCTTTAATCGATTAATTTGCTGCTTTCTACTAATCATGATCAACTCGCCGAAATCAAAATTATCCCAAAATACGAGGGAATTGCAATTCCCTCAACTTTCAAAAATTTTAAAAGCCGAGACAATCGTTTATTTTTTCTTTTTTAGCTCTAAGAACCTCTTCAAAATCCCCGGAAATTGCGATTTTCAGCACTTTTTCAAGGATTTTGAACAGGTTCTAAATTCACCCCCTTAGGCAAGGCATTTTTTGCCTGATTAGGATCGATTAATCTTAAGCGGTCGTAGTATTCAATACGATTTCTTTTCAATAATTCCGGATCCCGGTCTTGTTTAATATAAACGGGATCATATAGAGCCTTCAACATCAAAAAGAGTCCTTTGGGATTTTCCGGAGCAAATGCAAAAAGGCCCTCTAATGTTCTTTTTGCATCGACAGGCTTTTTTACCGTCAAATACGTTTCTGCTAAACGAATATAGGAGTCAGTGTCAAATGGAGAAAAGCGAATCGAACTTTGATAAGCATTCACTGCATTTTTCCAATCATTGTTAACAACAAATAAGTTTCCCATTTGCTCCCAAACATCTCCATCGTCCGCTGCAAATTTTGCCGCCTGTTTAAGCGCTGAAATAGCTTTATCTATTTGCTTTTCTTCTTCATAAACCAATGCCAAATGCTGAAGCGCTTCAATAAATGAGGGGTCCAATTTTAAAGCAATTTGAAGCTGCTCTTTAGCTTTTTGCGCAAGATCCAACAATAAATAGATTTTTCCTAAAAGAAAATGTGTTTCAGGCAAAGCAATAATACTCTCATTCAATTTTTCAAGAATTAAACGCGCTTGCTTCAAGTCTAAAGAATCATTGATTGAAAAAATAGTGCCTGACAAATACTCCTCCATGACTAATTTGATCAAACTTCTCGCGTAGTCAATTCGCAAAGTTGGATAATCCGGATTTTTGTCGACTCTATTCTTCAATAACTTTGTTTGATGAGCTATCACGCCGGTTTTGTTTTCATAACGTTCGACAAAATCTAAAGCTTCTAAATCAAATGGGTTGAGCTGCAAGGCTTCTTCTGCATAATCCAGCGCTTCCCGCCCCCTGGACAACTTCATATAAAGCTTTGCCAAAACCATCAATCCTTCAGGAGTTTTAGCAAGGTCCTTTTCCAAGGGCTGTGCAAGATCCAAGGCTTTTCCATACTTGCCTAACTTACTCCATACACGAATCAATTGTTGATTATCCTTAATCGATCTCTGTGAAGGATCGGGAAGCCCGTTTAAGATATACTCTAATAAACTACTATTGTTTGTAAGCGCCATCAAAGCCGCTATTTGCAGCTTGTAAAAAAGAGGAACCGTCTGATTTGACAACCATTGATTAGCCAGACGATCAACTTGGGAAAATTCTCCTAAGTGAAATAATATCTCTAACCAAGAAACCGACTCGGAAGGCTTTAAACTTCGAGCTTTTTTGAGCAGCTCTATTTGTTCTAAAGCAAGATCATACCTCTTTAAATTCATTAGCACTTCAGTGTATGAAAAACGCAGGTCAGAGTCGTTTGGGTTTAGCCGGAAATACTCCTGATAAAAAGGAATTGACTCGATTAGATACCCCAACTGCACAAAAGATGTAGCAAGCATTGGCAAAGCTTCTTTCCTGACTCCTTTTTGCTCTCCCTTTTCCCTGATGATTTTCAATAATATTTTTTTTGCTTCAATAAATTTGCCGAGTTGATAGTAAATCTGTGCTTTTTCAAGCTTTGCAAGCAGCGAAGGATCTTTAATTTGATCAAAATACGCCAAAGCTTTATTCAATTGGTTTTTCACATTTTTATAAAATGTTCCTGCAATAAAAAAACGGTTCAAAGGGTCCAATCGACGTTTTTTAAATGATTGAAAATAGGGAGGGAAACTGTCCGTTTCAGGCTCGGGGGGCCTTTTTAATAACTGATTCAAGTACTCCTCTGCTTTTTTCACCTTGCCCAATGCAGTTAAAGAATCGATAACTAATCCATAATATCCATCTAAATTTGAATAAGGAGGAGGAAGAAGTTTAAAAAATTCGATAACTTCTTGCCAGCTGTTCATTTGGTAAGCTGCTGCAATCCTGGCAGGAAGCCTGTTTGGATCGCTTTTTGGAATATTCTCCAACCACTGCAAAGCTTCTAAAGGCTTTTCATCCTCCAGGAATCCGTACACAATTCTGTAATAAATAAATGGTTTAATAGGATGCTGCCGTTTGACTTCTTCCAACCACTTAGATCCCTTTTTCTTCTCCCCATTTAATATAGCTGTCACAGCATACGCTTCTTTCATCTCATTATTTATTGGCTCGGTTCCTTTAAGGAGATCTTCTGCTTTTCTATAATCAGCATAGTAATACGCAATCATTCCTAATAATTGACGAACTTTTTTATTAGTTGGATCTATTTTTAGAATCCAATCAGCTTTTGTTTCTGCTTCTTTCAATTTTCCTTTCCGATATAAATACTCTGCCTCGTCGATTTTTTTTTCGATTTCCTGTTTATTGTGAATATCTACACTTGCTATGTCAAAAGTCTCTGCCGCAGACAAAAGATGAAACAACTCCGGCATCCGATCCTGTTGCAAAGCATTGGAATAGCGGTAAGCAAAAAAGTTTTCCAGTTCCTGATGAAAATCATTCTGCCTGAAGTTTGGAGTGATTTTTTTAGACGCCTTTAACAAATTGACGGCTTTTGACCTCTCTTGAGGAATCTCCCAAAGCTGCTGCGCAATAATCCTCAACTGCGCGGCAAATTGAAAGGATTCATCGGCGTTATCTTCAACGAGGAGATAAAAATCCAAATATTGACCTGTCCTCGATAGCTCTACATCATCATTTATAATTGACTGAAGCGCTTTTTGAATCGCTTTATCAGAAAAATTGCCATAAGGAATCTCATTTCGATTGCTAAAAGCTAAAACCCCCTTCCAATAAGTCTGAAGAAAATCAATTTGATCTTTTTGGAGAGCTTGTTCTAAAAGATTTTCAAACCGCAAACGCATCTTTTTTTTCAAAATACCGTCTTTCAATAACAAAGACAACATCTCGAAAACCTGTTCTTGATTCTGCCATTTACCCTGATCAAAGATTTTTATGAGCTGTTCTTTAACATCAACGATTTGATCTTCATTACCCCACTTTTCTAAATTTTGGATATAAAAAGGCAAGCATGACAAGTCTGATCGATCTTCTTTGTCAATCATTTTTTCGAAACCTATCTGCAATGCCTTTGCATCACTCCCTAATATCGATTGAATATTTTTTTGCAATTTTCCCGCTAATCGCTGTCTTAATTTTTCCTTTAACTCTGAATGATTCATGTGTTTTAAATAACTGATTGCTTGGCGATAAAGAGGGATCGCCAAATCATGGGACTTCGCTTTTGTTTCGACAAGATAGGAAAGCGCTGACAAATAATGCAACAGTTGCACATTGTCCGGAAAAAAAAGATTTTCCATCTGAGCAAGATTCCTTCGCGCATCTGTCAAATTTCCCAATTCAATCTGACAATGGATTAAATGTTTTGCCTGCCAGCAAGGAGTGAAGGTACTTGAAAACCTTTTTTCCATCCAAGGCGATCGATATCCAAGGTGTGCTATAGGAAAAAATGCTTCAAGCGCTTTTTCAAAATCTCCTTTCTGATAAAAGCTGATTCCCATAAATAACAAAATCCATTCATCTTTCCCCTTGGAAAAACGTTGGGCATTTTTCAAATACCGATTCATTTCTGCAAAATCTCTCTCTTGATACGCTGACAGCATCAAATTAAAATAGGCTTCCATAAGAAGGCTTGAACTTGGGCTGTCTAAAGAAGAGCTTACAATTGCTACTAAATAATCTTCGGCTTCTTTTCGAGAGCCTAATTGATTGAGAATATAAGATTTTTGCAAGTAATAATCTGCTGTCGTAAAAGCTGATTTGTTCATTTTCAAAGACTTAAGAGATTCCGGATATCGTGCTGCCTGAAATAACTCAAGAGGCGCATCCTCATCAAAAGAGTTTTCGAAAAAATAATAGATACCCGCCAACCCCATCAATATCAATAAAATACTCGTCAAAAACGTACGGCCTTTTGGCATGATCTCCCCATAAATGAACATAACAATCTCGACTTTGTGCATTTTTTACAAGCAGTTATACCGTTCGTGTTTCAAAATTTGGTTTTTGGCAAAGATAAATCCCAAATTTTGAAACACGAACGGTGTAAACTCATCAAATTTTTAGCGCTTTCTTGTCAAATTCCTAACTTTTTCAAATTACGATCAACCATAATTTTTTTTATTAGATTAAATATAAAGATAAAAAAGGAATATTTCGTTATAATGAAGGTGATGAGGAAAATTGACAAACTGACGGAAAAATTTAACTTATGCAAAAATCACGGCTGCTTCTTATCGAAGATGAGGAAGATATCGCTGCATTAATCAAATTACAGGCAGATATCTCAGGTTATAAACTTCATGTTGAGGTCGACGGATTAAACGGCCTAATCGCCATCGAAAGAGAAAAGCCGGACCTCGTCATTCTAGACATCATGCTGCCGGGTCAAAGCGGCTTGGATGTATGCAGAAAATTAAAAAACAGTCCGGAAACAAAAGATATTCCGGTCATCATGATCTCTGCAAAAAGTGAAGAACTCGATGTTGTATTGGGTTTAGAATTAGGCGCAGATGACTATGTAACAAAACCTTTCTCGCCAAAAGTGCTTTTTTCTAGAATAAGAGCCGTTCTGAGGAGAGGCAAGGAGTCTGAAAAAGGACCCAAAATTATTCAATTCGGACACTTCGCAATTGATACGGAAAGTTACCAGGTGCGCAAAAGAGACCAAGAAATTCGCCTGACACTGTCTGAATTCGGCATACTGAAGCGCCTCGTTTCAAATATAGGCAAAGTTTTAACACGCAACCAACTGCTCGATGATGTGCAAAATGAAGAAGCCTTTATTGTTGATAGAAACATTGACGTACACATTGCTTCCCTAAGAAAGAAACTCGGTCCAAATTTCAACTGGATTGAAACAGTAAGAGGTGTGGGATACCGCTTTAAGGAAGAGGAAGAATAACATTTCCTTTTCCACGTAAGTTTAAAAAACCCAAAACTATGAGATTTTTTTAGATAACTGTTTATCAATAACTTGACGTAGTTTTTCAGCCCGATCTATTTTTTCCCATGTAAAAGTATCTTCCGACCGTCCAAAGTGGCCTCCGGAAGCTGTGCACTCATAAATAGGACGTTTGAGGTCGAGCATTTCAATAATACCCTTTGGAGATAAATCGAAAACCTCATAAATAGCATCGGCAAGCAAATGTTCTTCTACAACTCCCGTTCCAAACGTATCGACTTTGATTGAAACAGGATTGGACACGCCGATCGCATAAGAAACCTGCACTTCGCACCGCTTTGCAAAACCTGCGGCTACAATATTTTTTGCCACATACCTAACAGCATAACTCGCCGATCGATCAACTTTGCTTGGATCTTTTCCCGATAGAGCTCCTCCGCCGCTTCTTGCCATTCCACCATAGGTGTCAACAACAATCTTCCTTCCTGTTAATCCGCAGTCGGCAACAGGCCCTCCCAATACAAAACGACCGGTTGGGTTGATAAAATATCTTGTCCCTTCATCAATAAATCCTTCCGGAGCAATTCGTTTAACAAGATCAATCATATCTTTTTGCAGTACATCCATATTGATTTCAGGATCATGTTGAGTCGAAATCACAATAGTATGCACGCGCTGTGGAACATGGTCTTCATTGTACTCTAAAGTGACTTGCGCTTTTGCATCAGGCCTAAGATATGATAAAGTGCGATTTTCACGCGTACACTGCAACTCTCGAACAATCGCATGAGACATCATGATGGGAAGAGGCATTAATTCCGGAGTTTCATCACAAGCAAAACCAAACATAATCCCTTGATCCCCCGCTCCTTGGTCATGATATAATCCTTGACCTTCCTCAACTCCTTGAGCAATATCAGGAGATTGTTTATTAATAGAAATGATGACTCCGCAGGAGCGGTAGTCGAAACCTAATTTGCTGTCATTATACCCAATTTTTTTAACTGTGCGACGGACAATCTCTTGGTAATCTAATTCAGACTTTGTCGTAATTTCACCCGCTAAGACAACCAACCCTGTACTCACCATGGTTTCGCATGCCACTTTTGAATCAGGATCTTTTTCCAGGCAAGCATCTAATACGGCATCTGAAATCTGATCTGCAATTTTGTCCGGGTGTCCAATGGAAACAGATTCTGAAGTAAAAAGAAAGCGGCTCATGATTTGATTAACCTAGGTAGTAAATTATTTTGTTGGAATTATTTTAACGATCACCCATGATTTAAGCAATGAAAACTGTTAGATACTTAATTTTTCTCTATTTTTTAATTTACTTTTCCCCTCTTCTTTTTGGAAATTCCACCTTGCCCTTTTCATTTCGACAAGCCGCTAATCGTGAAAAACTTAAGATGCTTCAAAACCAAAATATAGAAATAAGAGGATTTTTATATAGACTAGAAGACCGCTCTCTATTGTTGGCGTCGCGTCCTAATTTAAAATCCTGTTGTCTTGGAGCTGCACTAAGCCCGCATGAACAAATGGTTTTGCATGGATTAAAAAATCCTCCCAAAACCGATCAAGCCATTACTGTCCGAGGCATCTTTAAACATGATGCCATTGAAAACCGCATGGAGTTGATTCAAACAGAATTAGTCGAAAAAACATCATTCGGATTTACCTATCTCTTAATATTCGGAGGCCTTATCTTTTCACTTCTATTAATTTTTTTCAAAATTCGGGATTTTAGCTTTGAGAAAACCTCTTGATTGAACGATCGCAAGCCGCTTAATATTAAGCGGCTTGCGATCGTTCAATCAAGAGAGATTTCTCTTTGCCAAAAACCAAATTTTGAAACACGGCCGGTATAGATTGCTGTTTACAGTTTCCATTTATCCTTTTTCCTATCTCAGTTGAATTTTTTCTACAGGACCAATCTCAATTCCTAAAAACTGTTCACCTAAATACTTAAATTTTTCAGGGTCGTCAGAAACAAAATACTTTAATTTTGCTTTATCTGAGAGAATTTTGTGAGTTCCACTAGATTGAATCCTCTTTTTTATTTCTTTAGCACAGGCTGCTGCCGAGTCTACAATCTTCACATCCGGACCAAAAAAATTTCGTATAGGTTTGTACATCAGAGGATAATGAGTACAACCAAGAATCACTGCATCTACAGGATTTTGTTTAAACTGCCTAAGATACTCATGAACAATCAAATCGGCAGCTTGATGGGCTTGGAAATGCTCTTCAACCAAAGGAACAAAGAGCGGGCATGCCACCGGAGATATTTTAGCTTGAGGAAGGCAGCGGCTTAACTTTTTTTGATAAATTCCGGAGCGGATTGTCGCTTGTGTACCGAGAACTGCAATATGGCGGATTGACGAGAAATCTGCAATTTCTTCTATCAAAGGATTCACTACATCTATCACAGGTATCGATAACTCCTTGCTCAATTGATCAGATGCATAAGCTGAAGCGGTATTGCAGGCAATAACGAGTATCTTAATATCTTGCGACACCAAGAACTCACTAATCTCTTGAGCATAGCGAATGACAGTTTCTTTGCTCTTGATTCCATAAGGAACTCTTGCAGTATCTCCAAAGTAAATAACATCCTGGTTTGGAAGAAGTTCTCGAATTGCTTTTAATACTGTGAGTCCGCCAAGACCTGAATCAAAAACAGCAATCGAACTCATGGCAGCAATAACTTTTGTCCAATGTAAATCCGATCATTTGATAAACGATTAAGTTCTTTGATTTTTTTTATGGTTGTACTGTATTTGCGAGCAATCTTTTCTAAAGTATCTCCTGATTCCACCCTGTACTCCCTGGAATTTGATTCGTTAACTTCCAGGGCGGTCAATACTAAATGCAAAGACTCTTGCAATTGATTCATCTGCTTTTCCAACTGCTCAATTTTTACCTTATATTGATTTAATGTCTTAGAAGTTGAGTTTCCATGAGTTTGCAAAGAGTGTAAATCTGCAGTGATTCCTTTGATAGAGCTTTCAAACTGAGAGACTTGATTCTCTACAAGAATTGTATTTTTTTTTACCAGCTCTTTATTATCATGATTAACATCCATTACTTGCTGTCTCAGCGAATCGACAATCACTTCCTGAGTATTTAAACGCTCTTCAAACATGCGGATTTCTACTTCATGATTGTCAATTTCATGACGTAAATCATTAATGGAATACGCTGCAGAACGAGTCCTATCGTGAAAAGATGCTGCTTGAAGAGAAGCGCAAAAAAAGATTAATACCAAACATCCTATTCGCATATTTTAAAATCGTTCTTTATATACTTTAAATTCACCCCGGCGATTTTTTGCCCACGCCTGCTCATTGTTTCGGTTGTCAATAGGACGTTCTTTTCCATAAGAAACCGTAAAGATATTGTCCGGATTTACTCCGTCTTTAATCAGAAGGCTGCGTATAGAGTTGCTTCTTCTTGCACCCAGAGCAAGATTATATGCCTCCGCTCCCCGCTGGTCGCAATGTCCCTCTACGAATACATAAACTTCAGGATTCCTCTTTAAATAAGCTGCGATGGAGTGGATAGCCTCCATATTTTCTTTGCCTTTGACTAAACTGCTGTTGTAGGGAAAATAAATTGTCTGAAAAATAGATCTGAGCTCCACGTCATATTTCGGATCCTCAAAATCTTCTATACCTGGAATTTGAGAATGCATACCTGGCTCAAAACGAGGTTTGGCCGGATGGTAGCGAGGCTCTTTTACCGCAACAGATGTTGAATAATCTTGATCAGGAAAAGTTTCAAACTCTGAATACGAATATGAGCCGGTGAAAAAATCGGGTTCTTCATTGCAACAGATAAAATCTTCACGACAACGAACCTGCCTTGAGTCGCCATGCTTTCCTGCAAGGCTTCTAAACCCTCTGGACATATGTCTTCCGGCTGTTTTCGTGTCGTCCCACATATCTTCCGAGCTGCGGCAGCAGCCGGATAAAACCAGCAATAGCAAATTAACCTGGATTAAAATCAAAAATTTACATTTATTCATTTTTCCTCATGCAGTTATTTCGATTTATATATGCCGATCGCGCCCGCAAAATTAAGTTTTTGGCAAAAATCCCAAATTTTGGAGGCGCGATCGGCATATCAAAAAAGACATGCTATCACAATCGAACATAATTTCAAAATCGAAGCTTTCTTAGAACCTGTTTGTTCAAACAAAAAAATACAGATATTTTATCAAAAATCAAATTATGAACTTGTTTCGGTTATTATTGACCGAGCCAGGCGCAATGACTCATCGTAAGAGTTTGCATACCACACATTATCCCATTTATTTCTACTGTGGAATTTTGATAAAGACTTTTCCGGTTGAGACTGCAATGCTGAAAAAATAATCTCGATTTTTCTCGTTCGGCACTGACTTACCAAATCGTCTAAGGCAGAAGCTCCCGACTTATCTAAAAATGGAACCCACCTCATTCGGATAATTAAAATTTTCGGATGTTCTCCTGCATTCTTCAAAATTTCCGGGATATCTCCTGCGACTCCAAAAAATATTGGGCCTGCAATCTCAAACACTTCTACCCGATCCGGCAGCCCGCCTCTCTGATAATCCTCTTCTTTATGAGGAAATTCCAACTCTTTTTTCATCTTATTGGATATCTCAACAGACCGGCTCATATGAGCAACAAACAATAAAGAAGCCAAAGAAACCCCCAACCCAATAGCAAAAGTCAGATCTACTAATATCGTTAAAAAAAAGGTAAGCAACAAAATAAGCCTGTCATTGCCTCCAAAACTCCATGTTCTGATAAAGCGGTGAACTTCACTCATTTCCCAGGCTACAAAAAAAAGGACAGCAGCAAGAGATGCCATAGGGACAAATTTCATTGAATTTGCTGCAAATGCAATAAATATAAGTAAAAATAATGAATGAAAGATTCCTGAAAAAGGCGTTTTACCACCGGCTGTGATATTCGTTGCCGTTCGAGCGATAGCGCCTGTTGCGGGGATTCCTCCAAATATAGCGGCTGAAAAGTTGGCTATTCCTTGTGCAACCAGCTCCTGATTGGGCCGATGCTTATAACCGGTCATGCCGTCTGCAACAACTGCAGAAAGAAGCGCTTCAATACCTGCAAGAAATGCGATGGTGCACGCTGAAGGCAAAACCTGTTGCAGTTTGTAAAATGAGATCTCAGGGAACTTTGGAGCGGGTATTCCCGTAGAAATATTTGAAAACCGGGATCCTATAGTCTCAACGTCGAAATTAAATAAAGTTACTATAAAAGAAGCGGCAACAAGAGCAATAAGATAGCGAGGCAATTTTGGAACAACCCTTCCGGAGAAAAAAATAATACTTATAGTTAATATTCCAACAAATAGTGTAGGAATATTGATCGTAGAAATTGTTGAAAAATATGCACTCCATTTTTCAACGAAATCAACAGGCACATGATCTAGGTTTAATCCGAAAAAATCGTTGATTTGGGTCGATGCTATAAGCACGGCTATTCCGGCTGTAAACCCTGTAATAACCGGCTGGGGAATAAATTTAACCAGTTGTCCAAGCCTGGCATAACCGGCTGCAGTCAGTATAATTCCAGCTAAAATGGCAGCAAGAAGCAAACCATCATATCCAAACCCTGCAATAACACTATTTATTATCACAATAAAAGCGCCGGTGGGACCTCCGATTTGAACGCGCGATCCGCCAAGCAAAGAAACAAGGAATCCACCAATAATTGCTGTAATTAGTCCTTGTTCCGGAGAGGCGCCGCTTGCAATCCCAAGAGCCATTGCTAAAGGCAAAGCCACAATAGCCACCGTTAAACCTGCCAGCGCATCAGCACGCAGGTCCGCAAGGCCGTATCCTTCTTTTATAACAGAAAGCAATTTAGGGGTAAATCGTATCATTTTTGTTTCAGAATAACTTTATACCGGTCGTGTTTCAAAATCTTAAATTTTGAAATACAGACAGCATAATATAAAAACAAATAAAAATAAACATCGTTACTTCTGAAAAAGTGCTTTTTCAGAAATTTCAAACAGGTTCTAAGAAAAAAATTTTTGAGTGTATAATACTGTTTTTTATAGCTCTGATTTCGGCTCCCAACATGGAAATCTCTTCTCTCCGGCTCCTGAAGTAATCTTTACAGCTTTGGACTGCCGAATGTTGATCAAGTAAAGCTGACAGTTTCCGGCATCAGATGTGTTATAAACCAGATGCAAGCTATTTGGCGCCCATGCGGGATTTTCTTTATTTTGACTTCCCTGAGTCAACTGTCTCTCTACTCCTGTTAGGAGGTCGTATATCCATATTTGCCGCACGCCTTTAGTTTTAGCGCAATATGCGATCTTTGTTCCATCCGGAGACCAACAAGGCGCTGTATTTTCCCTGTTTATTTTAGAAATCATCACCGGCTGTATCTCCTTAAGAGGAGTGCCTGCAGGAGGAATGATCATCAGATAAATCCGCGGGGAACCTCCTTTATTAGATACAAAAGCGATTCGGCTTCCATCGGGACTAAACGTAGGAGACCCTTGTGCAGCATACCGAGCCGTATACAAATGGCGGGGTTTTCCTATCCCCCCTTTTGCCGGTGAAAATGATTGAATAAAAAGATCCGGATTGCCTGCAGCGTCGCTAATAAAAGCAATCGTGTCTCTTTGTCGATTCATTGCAGGCATTAATTGATTTCCGGATAGAGCCACCATTTTTTGCCCAGTTTGACCGCCTATCTTGGCAAGATAAATTTTCGGTATCCCTGTATGATAAGAAACATAAAAAAATTGTTCAGCCTGCCTCTCAGGGACAGGAGGAACGTATCCGGGCGTAATACAATACCCTGCGCTTCTCGGAGTTATCTGCAACGCATTTTCTCCATCATAATCAGCTTGCCATACTTCTGAATTTTCTTTCCCTTCTTCTATTGTCCGAACTGTGTATAATAAACGGGTCGCCGCAATTCCACTGCATCCAAATAATTCACGATGAATAGCGTCTGCTGCTTCATGAATTACACGGCGGTCTTGTTCTAAATAACCGGACAAATACAAATTTTCCCAAACCGCTTCGGTTTCACCGTCATTAGAAGAAAGGCAAACAGTAAGAAAGCGATGATTAACTTCTGCTTTCACTTGAAAGAATGCAGACTTTTCCACAACGATTGTTGCGGCATTATGATTGAGATCAAAACGGAGCACTGATTCTAGCTTTTGAATATATTCTCTTGAAAAAGCAGGCTGAGCTGCATGAAAAGAAAATAACTGAACAGCTGTCAACTTACCCTCTGTTTCCAAACGGACAACAAGCTCTCGCTCTTCTCCACAAGCGATAAACGCGGATAAGATCGCTGGCAATAAACTAAGAATCATTAGTAAGCGTGATGGTAAACGTATGCTTTTTTTCATCAGATAAAGATCTCCCAAACGGTGGAAAAGCAACAGTTGGCAGAACCTTTTCCACATACCGACGATTATTTTCATTTTCCGAATAAACAATATTAACCTGAACAACACTCCCTTTGCAATCTAAAGAGAGGTAAATTTTAACATCTCCAATGTCAGGCAGCCGCAAGGACTGTCTTAAACATGCAGCAAGCTTTAAATAGTATCCTTGATCTTGAGCCGCCGATTCAATAGAGTCTATCTGCATGCTATGAATCTCTGCAGTTTCATCGATTGTTGAAGAATCTTTGGCTATATTGTGTAAATTTTGACGAGCTTGAGCTAACAATTTTTTTTGAGTTGATTGCCGCTTGAAAGAAGGTTTGCTCTTTTTTTCAACAACTTTTTTTTTGACAGGAGGAGAAGTTTTTTTAATAGTTTTTAACGGAGCTTTTTTTGGTTTTACGGATATCTCTTTTACTTCTTTTTTTTTAACTTCGGGCGAAAGCTCTACTGTTTTGACCGTTAATTTTTCACATTTAGAGATAAAACAAAACGGAGAAGAAAACCATTCGATCCAGGCAATTCCAAGTAAATGCCCTAGTATCACAATCAATATAACGCACAATAATCGACGATTCATAAACATTGGAATTATGCGGGTTTCAATATCACATCCAGTTGCTTAAATCCAGCAGCTTCCAGAGCATTTTTTACCGTTTGATAGGTCCCGAATTGAGCGCGCCGATCATGGAAAAGCCGGGGGGTTGCCTCCGGGTTGCGCTGTTTTTCTCTTTTTAATAATTCAGGCAAATGCAAAGAATCGATCAATTTTTTGTTGACCCAAATGGTATTATCTTTATGAACGTGAATTGCAATGGGGCCTGATTCACGCAAAGAAATATCCGCATCCATAGATTCGGAAGGCCCTGCCGCTAAATCTACCTGGTCGAGGTTCAACATCGGAGCAATCACAATAAACATAATCAGAATAGAAAACACGACATCTACCAAAGGGGTTAGATTGACCGCCGGCTGATCTTCTTGTTGAATTCTTTTATGCCTGATACCTCTTCTTGCCACTGTTTTTTATCCTGCTACATCCACTTTTCTGTACCGCATCTCAACTGACGAAAGAATTTCATTAGTAAAACACTCCATTTCTATTTCAAAATCGCTAATCCGGCTTCGCAAATAATTATAGGCAATCAATGCCGGAATTGCTGTTAAAAGGCCCAATACAGTTGTCGTTAACGCTAAAGCTATTCCCCCCAAAACAACCTGGTTGCCGGCGGCCAGCGGCTGGGACTGCATTTGGGAAAAAGAATTTAAAATCCCCCAAACTGTCCCGAGCAACCCCATTAATGGAGCCAGCCCGACAATTGTAGACAAAACAAATAGATACTTTTCAAGGTCTTTAATTTGAGTAGAGATTGTGGACACTAAACTCGATTCAATACAATCAATGTCTGTAGAGGATAAAAACGTCATTCCTTCTTTTTTTCCCGACATGTGATGATTTTTCTTTAAGAGATCGACCGTTTGCCTTTTTAAGACTAAATAAATTTCAAAATAGGGGTTTGGCTTTTTTTCTTTTTGATTTCTTTTTTGCTCAAGCGTCAAAAGATTGTCTTTTCGTATATTTAAAGTTTTTTGAAATTTTTGAGAATTTTTCTTTGCCTCAACGATAAACCAGGTTTTGTAAATAAAAATAGACCAGCAAATAATAGAAGAAAGCATTAAAAGTAAATAAATACACTTCCCCAAAAAGTCAGAAAATTGATAAGCCTGAAAAAAAGGGCTACTAGAGCCAAACATTATTAAATTCTTTACAAACAATTCCAAATCCTTTAAAATAATAAAGAGTTTTTTAAATTCTCAAATTTTATTAATTTCAGTTGAAAACGGAAATATATTTATCATGGTTACACAAACAAGTAAATACTGGCTAGTTCTCTTCACATTTTTCTGCGCAATTTGCTTTGCCGAGGAACAATCCTTTGATTTTCAAAACCCTGTAAAAGCTGAAATTATTTACGAATACACATCGATACAGCCAAATCAGCCATTTTGGGTAGGAATTCGCCTTGAATTAGAAAACGGATGGCATGCTTACTGGAAAAATCCCGGAGACGCCGGAATGCCTCCTCAAATTGAGTGGGATCTTCCGGAACAATTTTCCGTCGGCGAGATTCTCTGGCCTTCTCCCAAAAAATTTACTGCCATGGATGCTGTAGGATATGGATATGAAAATGAAGTGACTCTCCTTGCCAAAGTGACTCCTCCCTCAACAATTTCAGGTCCAGTGGAAATCAAGGCAAATGTGAGCTGGGTCGTGTGCAACGATTCATCATGCCTGCCCGGAAACGCTAATATTCAAACCTCCCTAATTTCTTCTACAACTGAACCCAAGCTGCATAAACCGCACACACATTTGTTTGCAAAAGCGCGGAAATCACTTCCTAAAGACACGTTAACCATTCAAGGAAGCCGCCAAAACGGCTTGTTCTCTATTCCATTAAAGCTAAACGAACCGATCCATGCTGCAGCATTTTATCCCGAGCATCCTGAAAGAATCGATCCGACTGAAGATCCCGTGATTACTGACGACGGCGCAATAGCGCTTAAAGATCTCAACCCTGAAAATCCGGATCCTCTAATTGGCGTTGTCGTACTCAATAACAAACACATCTTCAATATCCATGTTAGTCCTAACACAACGATTAATAAAAATTCTGCATCCAATCCAAACCCGCCCTTGGACCAAGAAAATATTCATCAATTTAAAGGCAGTGTCGGTCTGGCGATTATTCTGGCTTTTCTTGGCGGACTTATTTTGAACTGCATGCCTTGCGTTCTTCCTGTCATTTCATTTAAAATTTTAGGTTTCGTTAAAATGGCGGGAGAAAGCCGAAGATTGATTTTTAAACATGGGCTAGCCTTTTCATTTGGAGTTCTCTTATCTTTTTGGGCTTTAGCCGGAGTATTGCTCCTTTTACAGTCGTGGGGGCATGCTGTAGGATGGGGCTTCCAACTTCAAGAACCTTTGTTTGTGGGAATTCTTGCCTCAATCATCCTTGTTTTTGGACTTAGCCTCTTCGGCGTATTTGAGCTTGGCGCCGGAATGGCATCCTTTGCAGGACAGGCGTCTACTCGTTCAGAAAGCGGTTTAGCCAGCTCTTTTTTTAGCGGAATACTTGCCACAGCTGTCGCAACCCCTTGTACCGGACCATTTTTAGGCACTGCAATCGGATTTGCCGTGACCTTGCCGGCTTTTCAATCCTTAATGATTTTTTCCTCTTTGGGATTGGGAATGGCTGCACCATATTTACTTTTTGCAGCATTTCCGGGCCTCCTTAAATGGATGCCCAAACCCGGAAACTGGATGGTCATTTTTAAGGAGATCATGGGATTTGTCATGATCGCTACCGTTCTTTGGCTAGTCTGGGTATTTGGAGCTCAAACCGGCACTTTTGCCGTCTTTATCCTTTTAGCAGGTTTCTTTTGCTTGGCAATTGGCTGCTGGATCTTCGGCAAATGGGGATCTCCAATTAAAAAGAAGCAAGTAAGACTCATCAGCTTAGCGCTTACTGCTGCAGCTTTTTCTTTAGGAGGATTTGCGATCATAAAAGCTTCCGGCATGTCTTCAACACTGCCTCAAACCACAAATATCACAGATATTGCAATGGCAGACGCCAATCCCTCTAAACTTACAGATCGATGGATTCCTTTCTCTCCTGAGCTCCTAGAAAAATTGCAAACTCAAAACGTACCTGTTTTTATTGATTTTACTGCAAAATGGTGCTTGATTTGCCAAGCGAATCACGTAACTCTCGAAACGGATCAAGTTCGTTCGGTGTTTCAAAAAAAGGGTGTTGTAAAAATGCTGGCTGATTGGACAAAAAGCGATCCGGTTATCGCTAAATGGTTAAAAAAATTCGGCAGAAACGGCGTTCCTCTTTACGTCTTATATAATGAAAAAAATGAAGCAGAAGTTCTTCCTCAAGTATTGACTCCTGAAATTGTCATAAAACAGCTTCGTTTGCTCCCTGATTCGGATTCTGCAAATAGCAGCTCTTTTATACCGCTCGAAGCCAAAATCCCAAACTTTGAAACACGACCGGTATAGAGCATCCAGATCGGCTTCTACTCTTTCCGCTTCTTCAAAGAGATGCTGAAAGTTTTCGATTTGTTTTATTACCCGCACGACGCAAAAACTTAGGCTTCTTGATATGCTTTTTCAATTGAGATAAACCTTTTTCCTCGACACCGTATAATTTTAATTCATCAGAAAAAATAATATTTTGATATAAACTCCTCTAAAAGCACGGAAACCGAGGAAATATGATAATTTTATATATTCTTGATAGGTATAAAGACAACCAATTCTATAATTTCGTTAAATGCGCATACTGTGCAACAAGATCCTTCAATTGAAAGTCATTTGAAAACAACACGCGATAGGTTAATCCAACTGAACTTTCATAAACTTGCTGAATGACTCCAACACCAAAATCCCTGTGAAAAACAGCATCTCCTAATTCAAAAGAGGCTTCAACTTCAGGAACATGCTCCGCGGAGCCCCCAATCACATGTCCATCCCGCACCTTTAGCAGATGTTCAACAGGAATTTCCTTTAGAAAACGGCTTGGCCTCTGCGTTCGCAAGGATCCCCATAAATAGCGAAAGCGCGCATCAGTAATATAGAGAAACTCCTTTGCCCGCGTCATTCCAACATAACACAAACGTCTCTCTTCTTCCAAAGCTTCATGACTGCCGCGTGAATTTGCGTGAGGAAATAAGTCCTCTTCCATACCGACCAAAAATACTAGTGTGTATTCCAACCCTTTTCCATTGTGAATTGTCATTAAATTCACACGATCTTTTTCATTAACTGTTTCATCTAAACTCGACTTTAAAGAAAGTTCTTCGAGAAACTCGGTTAGAGAAGCGTTTTCCTTTTCCTGCTCCCACTCAATTGCCTTCCCAATGAGTTCATCAAGGTTCCCTTTGCGATCTTCAAAAGTATCAGGATCTTCATAAAGATGTTTGAGATAGCCTGTTTCTTCAACTGCAGCAATCACAAGATCCTTAAGAGAGCATTCTGTATGGATTCTTCTGAGTTTGTAAATTATGTTTAAATAATCTTCCAATCCCTGTTTTTGTTTTGCAGTTAGTCTAAGAGAAACTGTATTTTCAACTAATGCCCGGCAATATTCTAAAATTGTTGATCCCTCTTGAGTGGAACCAAGGCGGATTTTCTCAATCGTTGCATTTCCCAACCCTCGACGAGGGATGTTGAGCGTTCTTTGAAATGAGATAAAATCCAAGTCTGAATACACCATTCTTAAAAAAGCGAGCACATCTTTAATTTCTTTCCTTTGATAAAAAGAAATTCCACCAACAATAACATAAGGAATTCTTGCACTAAGCAAGCGGTCCTCAAAAGCTCTTGATTGAAAATTTGTTCGATAAAATATCACCATCTCCTGATATGGAATTCCTTTTTCTTCGTGAAAGTAGCCAATGGTATCGGCGACAAACCGCGATTCATCCCTATCAGAATCCCCCGTGAAGTGTTTGATTTTTTCTCCCGGTCCCAGGGCACTCCACAAATTTTTCTCAAAACGCTGGTGATTAAACCCTATGAGTGCATTTGCTGCCTCTAAAATATTGGAACGGCTGCGATAGTTTTGCTCCAATCTCACGACTTTTGCTCCGGGGAAGTCGTTTTCAAAATTTAAGATATTTTGAATATTTGCTCCGCGCCATGAATAGATTGATTGATCGGGATCCCCAACAACGCAAAGATTGCGGGAACGTTCAACAAGCTTGCATACGATTTCATATTGCGCACGATTGGTATCTTGATATTCATCAATCAATAAATACGTCCAGCGATCCTGATAACCTTTTAAAACCTCAGGGCAATTTCTAAACAATTTTACAATTAAAAAAAGAAGATCGTCAAAATCAAGCGCATTGTATTCTTTCAACCGTTCTTGATATTTTCCATATACCGGAGGAAGAGCAAGCTCTGCAGGGTTTTGTGACTGACTGTTCAAGATATGTTCGGGATCCAACAACTTGTTTTTCGCATTTGAAATTAATGAACGGAAAACTTTCGGTTCTAATTTTTTATCCCGAATCTTTAATTCTTCCAAACATGCTTTCAGCAGCTTTAAAACATCGTCTTCATCATATATTGTGAAATCGCTGCGGTATCCAAGCTCATGAATAGACTCTCTTAATATTCTAGCTCCCAGACTGTGGAATGTACTGATTAAAACTTGGCTGTGCGCAAGGTTTCTGATTCTCTCCTGCATTTCGCCCGCAGCTTTATTCGTAAATGTAAGACCCAGAATTTCCGAAGCTGAAACTCCCCGCTTGATCAGTTCTGCGATCCTACAGGTCACAACTCGAGTTTTTCCAGACCCGGCGCCGGCTAAAACAAGTAAAGGCCCTTCAAATGTATTGACCGCTTCTAATTGAGCTTCATTCAACCCTGCATCTATCATTGCTAATTCCTTTTTATTAAATATTATTTTTTCAAACTTTTAAAAAAGTTTGAAAAATGCAGACCGATTGACCCATCGGTTCAATGATCCGTTTCATAAAGAAGGAGAACGCTCTTCATCCTCGCGTTCTCCTAAATTTCCATAACGATGATAATCTTTGCTGATACTAATTTCTCGTAAATAATTCAGCAGTTCGAGACGGCCGTTTGCCAAAACAGGATCGCGATGAACATTTACCGCCGAGTCGGCCAAAGCCGATTCCAAACTCTCGGATGGCGGAGAAAGCAACCTTATCCTATTAACTGCTCCGCTATTGATCCGGTCGATAAAGCAAGACTCCGACTCCCGAACGACTTCTAACAAAGAAATCATAGCCGGCCAATTCGCCTGATCAATAACTTCAAGCGATTCTTGATCTCCACTGATAACCAGCGGCGTCTTGCATACGGCCGTTGCTGCAATTACTCTCATCACATCCATTAAACTATCTAACGCCTGAACACGCAACACCACAGATTTATGCGGCGCATATTGAAAGAAGTTATCTTGCCCGATCAATACATTTGAATCAGAAGCTTTAGAAAAATGTATTTGATAATAGTAAGCATAACTCTGAATACTCGCTTCCCATTCACTGATCTGTTCAACATCCCATTCTTGTTTTGCGGCAAATACATTTAAAATACTCACCTCGCTAGTCAGCTGTGCAGATTGTGTCGGAAGCCGAAGTTGTTTAGCGCGCATTAATTGAGTTAAATAATTTTTTCCACCGGTCTTTAGCCCCTTTCCAAAAGAGCTTTTTTTACATCCGCCAAAAGGCTGTCTACCGACAATAGCTCCTGTCATTGTACGATTCACATACAAATTTCCCGCTTCTAATTTTTCAAGCCACAGCTTCTCTTCCCGTTCATCAAGCGTATGAATTCCTGCTGTCAAACCATAAGGGGTAGCATTCGCAAGCTCAATTGCATGCTCAAGATCATCAGCACACATAACTCCTAAAACCGGGCCAAAATATTCTGTTTGGTGTGATTGACTACCTGATTTGACTCCAAGCTTAATTCCGGGAGACCACAGACGCGGATTTTCAGGATGCCGCCTCGGTTCCAGCAACCAAGACTCCCCTTCTTCCAAAGTTGTCAAACCCTTCAAAAGCTTTTCAGAAGGTTCTGAAATAAGGGGACCGATTTTCGTAAAGAGCTCCCGGGGGGCGCCAACAGATAAGCTTGATGCGGCATCTTTTAAAGTCTGTAAAAAACGTTTATCATTATAAACATTTTTTTCCAGAATCAATAAGCTGCAAGCGCTGCACTTCTGACCTGAATGGCCAAATGCCGATCGGACTACATCGCGAACCGCAATATCCCTATCCGACATATCGGTAACAATCATGGCATTTTTGCCCCCGGTTTCAGCAATGAGATCTAATCCGGGACGCAAGCGCAGCATTTTTTCGGCTGTCTCGGTTGAACCCGTCAACACAACAGAACTTACTCTTTCATCCCTTACAAGATAACTGCCGACTGAATCGTCTTCGCAAGAAATAAACTGCAAAACATCTTTTGCAATTCCTGCTTCCCATAATAAATTTGCCAGCATCCACCCCACATACAATGACTCGGATGCAGGCTTAAAGAGAACTGCATTTCCTGTAAGCAGAGCTGCAGCCGCCCCCCCTACAGGTATTGCGCAAGGGAAATTCCAGGGAGGGGCCACCAATACGACCCCTTTTGGAGTCCATTCGATATCGGAAATACTGTGCCATTTCTTCAGCTGTCTTAAGTAATATTCAACAAAATCAATTGCCTCTGAAACTTCCGGATCTGCTTCTTCAACAGTCTTTCCGCAGTCAGCCATCATCGCCGAGATCAATTGTCCGCGATTTTTTCTTAATAAGTTTGCAAATTCAGAAAGAATCCTGCACCGCTGTGCTATTTCGGTTTTTTTCCATTTTGCAGCGCCTTTTATAGCAAACTGAAGAGCTGCATCGGCTTGTTTTTCATCAGCAAGAGCAAAACGATAGAGAACCTTTTCGGGTTCGGAAGGATCTCTTCCTTCTCCAAAATACTGCTCTGTTGGACCTATCTCCTTCCCTCCGACGACTAGAGGAACCGGCTCTAAAATGCGATTTTTCCATTCTTGAAGGGATTGCTGAATCCATTTTCGGTTTTGAACCAAAGACCAGTCTGTATCCGGCTCATTTTGAAAGGAAGCGTCTAGAGGAAAAGGAACGGCTTCAACAAAACGATTTTGAGACCGCCTCGGACTTTTGCCGACTGCATTTTCAGCGTGGCAAGCCAAAGAAAAATCATTTGCTTGGTTATGCCACTCTTGAGTTTCGGGATAAAGCCCAAAAAGATGCCGCAGAAAATTTTGCGGGGCTGTATTTTCATCCAAACGCCTCACTAAATAAGCGACCGCATAAACAAATTCCTTTTCGGAAGCACATGGACAGTATAGGAGCATCTCATGAGAAAGAGATTGAACAACTCTTCGTATATGATCTGCCATCCCTTCCAACATTTCAAATTCAACATACTTCTCAATACCCGCTTCAGAACGCAGCAACAAAGCGTTGGCAACATCAAACAGATTATGACTCCCGACCCCGACATGGGCAGCCTTTGCATGATCAGGTTCACAAGCATATCTCAGCATACGCTTATAATTCGCATCAACATCTGCTTTATTGTTATAAGGCGCCTGCGGCCATCCTTTTATAGATGCCTCGACTTTCTCCATTGCAAGATTTGCCCCTTTAACTAAACGGATTTTAATTGGAGCGCCGCCGTTGGCAACACGCTGCATAGCCCATACTGTAAGCTCTTGCTGCAGTAAATAAGAATCAGGAAGATAACTTTGAAGCACTATGCCAGCTGAGTACTGATAAAATTCAGGGTCATCCAAAACCCGCCTGAACAGCTCAACAGTCAAATGAAGATCTCGATATTCTTCCATATCAAGATTAACAAATTTAGGAACCTGTTTCCCATTTGAACGCACATAGATATATTGACCGGCATGGCGGTACAGTTGCTTGAGTTTTTTTTCAAGCAATTCTAAAGTATGTTCCCAAGAAACAAGATGAATTTGACTGCAAATCGTAGAAATTTTAACTGAAATATATTCCACCTCAGGCCGGGACAGGTCGTCTAGATAAATTTTAAGCCTGCGATCAGCCTCCTGTTCTCCTAATATTGCCTCTCCAAGACGATTTAAATTAACCCGAACTCCTTCTTTTTTTCTTTGCTCGATATGATGCCTTAATGCCCGTTTTTTCCCTGAGAGAATCACTCTAGAGGTTTCTTTTCTGAGCATCCTGCGAATCAAAGGGACAAAAATACCGGGGACAGAAACTCCCAGGCATTTAAAGAATAGCATTTGCAGCTGCTTAGTGTAGGGAAGATACTTGGGAATTCCATATTGATTAATTAAATAAATTAATTGATCGGCAACGCGCGCGCTGCATTGGCTTCGGAAACATTCATCCGTCATTTTCGTCGTAAAAACCTTTCCGACAGGATCTTCCATCATGTGGTCTAACAGAGCCAAAGTTCTATGCTCATAACTTGTTTGGATACGTCTGCTTTCATTTAACATCAACGCAGCCAATTCAATTGCAAGCTCCCTCCTCTCTTCAACGGAAACTTGTTGACCTTTGACGCTGTTTATCAACTTCTTAGCATCTTCGTAATATTGTGATTGTTTCATAATTCAACCGTATTTTTCATCTAAAGCAACAGTTTATACCAAAATCAGCCCTTTACAAAAAGGGTATTCCAAGTTCAAAATGGAATCTGTTCCCAAACGAGTTTTAGAACCTGTTTAAAATTTGCTAAAAATCACAATTTCCGGAGATTTTAAACAGGTTCTAAAATCGATTTGCGATTATACCGCTCGTGTTTCAAAATTTGTTGTCGAGATTTTATGGTAATCTTATTGACTAAACAGTCCTTCTTTATCATCTTTGCCGCATTTATTCTTCCGTTTGCCCGGTTAGACGCTGCAGTTCAACTTGGCATTGATCAACTAGTTAGCGGAAATTATGACAATCTTTTAAAAGGACAAAAAGTAGGTTTGATTACAAACCATACAGCTGTCAATAAAAACATGGAAAGCAGTATCGAACTGCTAAAAAAACATGCAAGGAAAGGGAAATTTACCTTTTCAGCATTATTTGCTCCCGAACATGGCCTAAACGGCTCTTTTCATGCTAATGAACAGATTGCCAACGCTTATGATTCCGACGAAATTCCTATCTACAGCTTGCACGGGGCAACCAAGCGTCCCACTCCGCAGATGTTGGCTCAAGTAGACCTTTTACTCTTTGATATTCAGGATATCGGTTCAAGATCATATACCTACATTTCAACCCTTTTCTATGCGATGGAAGAAGCTGCAAAACATGGGGTGCGCGTCATTGTCTTAGATCGTCCAAACCCGATTAACGGAATCACCATTGACGGAGCCATGATGGAGGAAAAATGGCGTTCTTTCGTTGGATATATCGATATTCCCTATTGCCATGGAATGACGATCGGAGAGCTTGCCCGCCTATTTAACAAAGAATATTGTATTGGCTGCAGCCTTGAAGTCGTTCCTATGAAAGGATGGAATCGAAAAATGTCTTTTGCAGACACGGGATTGACCTGGATTCCAACGAGTCCGCACATACCGGAATCCGCTTCAGTTTGGTACTACCCAACAACCGGTATTTTGGGAGAGCTTTCCATGGTCAATATTGGAGTTGGCTACCCATTGCCGTTTAAAGTCATTGGAGCGCCTTGGATCGACGCCGATGCATTTGCAAAGAAATTAAACGCCCAAAATTTTCCGGGAGTAAGGTTTCATCCTTTTCATTTTCAACCCTTCTATGGCCTTTTTGCCCGCCAAAAATGCCATGGCGTACTTATTGTGATCACTGATCAACAAACTTATCTGCCGGTCACTACCCAATACCTCTTAATAGGGATGCTCAAAAGCCTTTATCCCAAGCAATTTAAGGAAGCATTAAAAAATACTGCGCATCGAAAGGAAATGTTTTGCAAAGTCAATGGCACTGAAGAAGTTTGGAGGCTGATGAATCAAGAACATTATATTATCTGGAAGCTTAAAAACCTTGATCGCGCAAAACGGGAGCAATTCAAACAAAAACGCATCGCTTATCTGCTCTATGACTAAGAATCTGTTGAAGTTATCGGGTAAATGTTCACGCAGGGCAGCAGAACCCCCTGCCCCTTTGACGTAACTTATGCCTGTTTAGCATTTTTTCAAGTTCATCATCTATGGTACAAAATATTGTTATGATAAAGTCCTCAATTGACATACCTAATTTCTCTTTGCCAAAAACCAAATTTTGAAATACGAGCGGTATATACCGCTCGTATTTCAAAATTTGGTTTTTGGCAAAGAGAAAACCTCGTGGTTGAACGATCGCAAGTCGCTTAATATTAATCAATATTGAACGACTTGCGATCGTTCAACCACGAAAGTTTTCTCAAAGCCAAAAACTCAAATTTTGAAATACGAGCGGTATACGCTGATCAGTATAAATTGTAGTAAAATGCTTTTTTGGAATAAACAAAATGAGACGCCGTTAACACAGGCTGTTATTTCTAACGACCTTGGGATTGTTAGAAAATTTTCTATAAATGAAAGCTATAAATCCGCTCGTAATTATTTAGGATTTAACGCTGCCGATCTTGCTCGATATTTAGGAAACAAAGAGATGCTGGAGTGTTTCTTTTCTCCTCTTCTGAGAAAGTTTAAAGTAGTAAAACCCGGAGAAGATCTGATTACTGAAATGGGAATACCGGAATACGAGTCATTTTTTCGAGCAAGATACATTAATTCGATTAAATTTTGTTCCTATCAAGAATTTTGCAGCGTGATTAAGTTATGCCCAAAGGGTATCAAAAGTGGGTCTTTAGGCAGCGAAATGCGGCAATTTTTTGAATTAAACCGCGATAAAATCGAAACAGGGTATGTGGTTGATTTTTCAATCAAATGGATCGACAAGTATTTGGGATATGGTCTTTTTGCTGAAAAGCCGATCAAAGAAGGGGAGTTTATTGGGGAATATTGCGGGGTGGTGCAGCGAAGCGGCTTTTTTCAGGCAGGCAAGAGCTGCGAGTATGCTATGCGCTATCCGAAATTATCGTTTGGATTTAAACGTTATATGTACGATGCAGGAAAATGGGGAAACGAGTTAAGGTTTGCAAATCATAGCTATTCTCCGAATCTTCAACCGGTTATTGCTTTGGAAAACGGGCTGTGTCATCCGGTGCTGATTGCGCTGAAAGATATCGAGTCCGGAGAGCAATTGGTTTATGATTATGGAGAAGATTATTGGAGCAAGCGGCATCCGCCGCAAGATATCTAAAATGTAAAAGTTATTATGTTTATCATCCTACTAGAGGTTTTTTTGACTTTGCACAGCGAAAGCGCAACCCTTGGAACAAATTTCATTTTTTGGTAAACTATGCAATTGGAAATTATTGGCTTGGGAAATTATGGCTATTGCAGATCAATCATTCTCTCGAGAGAGCAATGAATATAAATATGGTTTTGTTACTGAAGTTGAAACCGAACGTTTGCCTAAAGGATTAAATGAGGAGATCGATTCAGGGAAATTTCTACAAAAAAAGAAGAACCTGAATTTCTATTAGAGTTTCGTCTGAAAGCTTATCAGAAATGGCTTGACGATGGAAGAGCCGGATTGGCCGAATGTCAACTATCCCCCTATCGATTATCAAGATATCACCTATTATTCCGCTCCTAAAAAAAAACCGGCGCTCAACAGTCTTGAAGAAGTCGATCCTGAGGTTTTGCGAACATTTGAAAGATTGGGAATTCCTGTTGATGAGCAAAAACAGCTGGCAAATGTTGCAGTTGATATGGTTTTTGATTCTGTTTCCATCGGAACGACATTTAAGAAAAAACTTGAAGAAGCAGGTGTTGTTCTTTGTTCAATTTCCGAAGCGATTCATAAGTATCCCGAACTTGTGGAAAAATATTTGGGAAGCGTTGTTCCTATCGGCGATAATTTTTTTGCCGCATTGAATTCTGCTGTTTTTACCGATGGCTCGTTTGTCTATGTTCCGAAAGGCGTGAAATGTCCGATGGAACTTTCCACTTATTTCCGCATTAATGATAAAGAATCGGGACAATTTGAAAGGACTTTGATTATTGCAGAAGAAGGCTCTTCTGTCAGTTATTTGGAAGGGTGCACAGCTCCTGCCTATGATAATAATCAGCTTCATGCAGCTGTTGTTGAGCTGGTCGCTCTTGATGATGCCGAAATCAAATATTCGACTGTTCAAAACTGGTATGCCGGCGATCCGAAAACAGGAGAGGGCGGAGTTTACAACTTTGTCACAAAAAGAGGGCGCTGCGCGGGATAAGCTCAAAAATTTCCTGGACTCAAGTTGAAGTCGGAGCAGCGATTACCTGGAAGTATCCCAGCTGTATTTTGCAAGGAGACAATTCAGTCGGAGAATTTTACTCTGTCGCCCTGACAAATGGGAAAATGCAGGCCGATACAGGAACAAAAATGATCCATTTGGGAAAAAATACCCGTTCGACAATTATTTCAAAAGGGATTTCTGCTGATCAGTCCCACAATACCTATCGAGGGCTTGTCAAAGTTGCTCCCAAAGCAACCGGAGCGCAGAAATTATACTCAATGCGACTCGATGCTTGTGGGAGACCAATGCTCCGCCAACACTTTTCCTTATATTGAAGTAGGAAATGCACACAGCTGAAGTGGAGCATGAAGCCTCGACTTCAAAAATGAATGAAGAGCAGATTTTTTATTTCCTGTCCAGGGGTATTTCTCAAGAAGATGCGATTAATATGATTGTCAATGGCTTTTGCAAAGAAGTGATTCAAGAGCTTCCTCTTGAGTTTGCGGCTGAAGCCAAACAATTATTGACATTAAAATTAGAAAATTCAGTAGGTTAATAACTATGTATTAGAAATAAAAAATTTATCGGCCTCAGTTGATGGAAATCCTTTGCTTAAAGGTGTTGAATCTTTCAGTAGTAAAGCCGGAGAAATCCATGCGATCATGGGGCCAAATGGCGCCGGAAAATCAACACTTGCAAAAGTTCTTTCCGGACATCCGGCTTATGAAGTGACAGACAGGAGAAGTTTGGTTTAAAGGGCAAAATATTTTAGAAATGGAGCCGGAAGAAAGAGCTCATCTTGGGCTTTTTATGAGTTTTCAATATCCTGTTGAAATTCCCGGAGTGAGCAATTTGCAATTTTTGCATGCCTCTTACAATTCAATAAGAAATGCCAATCAAGAACCTGTTTTGGATATCGCAGCATTTGAACATCTATTGGATGAAAAAATGGAAATGATGGAGATCCGGAAAGAGTTTAAAACCCGCAATTTAAATGAAGGGTTTTCCGGCGGAGAAAAAAAGCGAAATGAAATTTTGCAAATGGCTGTTATGAATCCCACGCTGGCAATTTTGGATGAAACAGACTCAGGTTTAGATATCGATGCGATGCGCACTGTCGCAAGAGGGGTTAATCATTTGATGAATGATGAAATGGGTTTGGTCTTAATTACTCATTATCAGAGGCTTTTAGATCATATTCGCCCTGATAAAGTCCATGTGATGGCTAACGGAAAAATCATTGAATCCGGAGGCCCTGATCTTGCATTGAAGTTGGAAAGCGACGGCTATGACTGGTTAATTAAACAATACCGGTTGAAGGAGATGGCAGGATGACCTCATTTCATCATCGACTCGAGCAACAATACCAAACTCTTGTTTGTGATGATGGATTAGAGCCGATTCGTCAAAAAGCCTGGAATCATTTTCAATCCCTTGGTTTGCCGGATAAGCACCTGGAGGTTTGGCGTTCTGTGAAACTGCGGAAACTCTATGATAAAATTTTGCACTCTTCCCATGAGGTAAAAATCAGTGTTGAAGAGGTAATGTCAAAAATTCTTCCAGGATTTGAAAAAAGATGTTTGGTTTTTCTAAATGGAAAGTTCAACCGGGAGCTTTCTTCTCTCGAAGAAATTGAAGATCGTGTAGCGATTACAACTCTTGGTCAAGCTCAGCAGTCTTATGGAGGGTTTCTTTCTCATTGCTGGATTCATGCCATAAAAGAAGAAAAGGATCCATTTGCTGTATTGAATGCTGCTTTGGGCATAGAAGGAGCTTTTTTGTATATTCCTCCGAAAGTTTTAGTAAAAAAATCGGTGCAGATTCTTTCGATTCAATCCACGGCGGCGCCTACCCTTATCCAGCCGCGTATTCATGTATTTGCAGGCAAGCAGGCCCGGATTGAATTGGTATCTACAACCCATGTTATAAATGATGGAAATGTTTGCAATGGATCCTTTCATTTTTCTGTAGAAGAAGGGGCTCGCGTTTCCTTAAATCAACTTAATTACCAAATGCCGCTAAACCATTGGCAGTTAGAGAGTGTAAGGGCGAATCTCAAAAGAGATAGTTATTTTAGCGCCGTTAATATAACAAATGGCAGTGAAACAGTGCGCTGTGATTATAAAACATCCTTGCTTGGAGAAAACGGAGAGGTCAACTTGTCAGGCCTTTCTGTTCTTTCAGAAAACAGAGAGGCGCACACAAATGTTTTGGTTAATCATCAAGCCCCTTATTGCCGCTCCAATCAGTTATTTAAGGGGATATTGAAAGATATTTCCCGCAGCAGTTTTGAAGGGAAAATTTACGTTCATCAAAGAGCGCAAAAAACAGACGCATTTCAGCTCAATAACAATCTCCTTCTTTCAGAACGCGCGCATGCGTTCAGCAAGCCGAATTTAGAAATTTTTGCCGATGATGTTAAAGCATCTCATGGCGCAACTGTGGGACAATTAGAAAAAGAGCACTTATTTTATCTCAAAACAAGAGGTTATTCTCATCAGGAGGCTCAACGTCTTTTGGTTAGAGGTTTTTATTTTGAAATCATTCATCTTATTAAAGATGAAACCGTGCAACAAATAGTCTTGAATGACTTGCAAAAAGGGTGGTAATGAAAGTAGATCTTTCTCATATAAGCAACGATTTTCCAATGCTCTCAAAAACCATGCATGGAAAGCCTCTGGTTTATTTGGACTCTGCTGCTACATCGCAAAAACCTCAGGTTGTAATTGATGCGATGACGGAGTTTTACCAATCTCGATATGGCACAGTGCATCGCGCCGTTTATGAACTCTGTACGCATGCAACTGAGGCCTATCAAGAAGTACGGGAAAAAACGAGAAAGTTTTTAGGAGCTGATCGAGCAAGTGAAATCGTATTTACTCGAGGAACAACAGAATCGATTAATTTACTTGCTTATTCTTATGGAAAAGCATTTATTAAACCTAATGATGAGATTCTCATTACTGAAATGGAACACCATTCCAATATTGTTCCGTGGCAAATTCTTTGTGAAGATCGAGGAGCTGTTCTTAAAGTCGTTCCTGTATTAGATAACGGCGAGCTTGATTTTGAAACCTACTGTCAAATGTTTACAGAACGCACGCGTTTAGTTGCTGTCGCACATGTATCGAATACATTGGGAACGATCAATCCTATAAAAGAAATTGTATCTGTCGCAAGGGCAAAAGGAGCCCATGTATTAATAGACGGCGCTCAAGCAGCTCCCCATATGCCTGTGGATGTTAAGGAACTTGATTGTGATTTTTACGTTTTTTCCGTGCATAAAGCATTAGGTCCGACAGGTATCGGGATTTTGTATGGAAAAGAAGAACTTTTGAATCAGCTTCCTCCATATCAAGGAGGAGGGGATATGATTGATAAGGTAACTTTTGAGAAAACAACGTTTCAGCCTCCTCCTCTTAAGTTTGAAGCCGGAACCCCGATGATTGTAGAAGTGATTGGATTGGGTGCGGCGATTGAATATTTAACTGATGTCGGGATGGAAAATATCCATCGTTGGGAGCAGCAGCTGCTTGTTTATACAGAAGAAATGATCAAAGAGATCGATGGTATCCACATTATTGGAAATGCCGAAAAAAAGACAGGTATAATCAGCTTTGTAATTGATGGAATTCATCATTTGGATTTAGGAACCTTTTTAGATTTGGAAGGCATTGCTGTTAGAACAGGACATCATTGTACGCAACCTTTATTACAGCGGTTTGGCTTGCAGGGAACTACCCGGGCTTCTTTTGCTCTTTATAATACTCAAAAAGATGTTGAGCATTTTGCAGAGGCGCTAAAGTCGGTGGCTCGGAAACTGCATGCGTATTGATCAACAAAGTGCAATTATTCGACTGAATTCCGGAGGAGTTGTTGCTCTTCCCACAGAAACTGTTTATGGCCTTGCCGCCTCTTTAAGGCGTCCTAGGGCTATAGAGCGCGTTTTTCGACTCAAAGGACGTCCTGCAGATAATCCCCTCATTGTGCATATTTCAAGTTCCGATCAAATTCTTCCTTATGTACAAGACCTTCCGCCTTTATTTGATTTTCTTAAAGATAAGTATTGGCCGGGAGCATTGACGTTTATTCTTCCGGCCGTTGTTGAATTAGTTCCTGAAATTGTCAGGGCGGGCTTGCCAACTATTGGCGTCAGGATGCCTGCGCAACTGGATACATTAAGAGTCATATCAGCAACCGGTCCCCTTGTCATGCCGTCGGCAAACCTTTCGGGGAGGCCATCTGCAACAAGTGCAATTCATGTGGAAGAAGATTTCGGCAATGAATTTCCTGTACTGGATGGCGGAGATTGTCCGAAAGGAATCGAATCGACAATTTTATTGTTTTCCGGATCAAAATGGGTAGTTGCAAGACAAGGAGCCGTATCTATTGAAGATATTGAAAATACTTTAGGATACCGCCCTGATTATCAACAAGAAGGCAAAAAACCTCTCTGTCCGGGACAACTTTATCGACACTACTCTCCAAAAGCTTTATTGGTGCCTCTAGATTCTGAGAAAAAGCAAGTTGTTGTAGGGTTTTCAGATCGTGAGTACCCTTGGGCTGTCAAAGTATATTCCTTTGGTTCGATAAAAAATCCGGAAAAAGTTGCCAAACGCTTGTATATGGTGCTAAGAAGGCTTGATCAGGATCAGATAAGCGAGGCGCAGCTTGATATGGAATTTCCTAATTTTGGATTATGGAGTACAATTCGACAACGTTTGCAAAAGGCGCTTTTTCAGAGATTTTGAACAGGTTTTGAGATGAGTTAAAAATGAAAAATTAATCATGTTCGCCTCCAAATTGAGTAGAAATGGATTCCGATTGTAAATGACTTGATCCAAACCACTGTGTTGTAATTGTTTTTGTTTGAGTATAAAAACGTATTGCATCCTTGCCGTAAGCATGCAGGTCTCCTCTTATCGATCCTCTTGAGCCGGTAAAGCTGAAAAAGGGAAGAGGAGCGGGTATGGGGATGTTAATTCCTACTTGCCCCGCATCGACAAAATGTTGAAAGTGTCTGGCATGATGTCCTGATTCGGTAAAAATAGCGCTGCCATTGCCGTAAGGATTGCTGTTAATGATTGAAATGGCGTGGTCAAGCGACGTTGACTCAAAAAGCAATAGCGCCGGGCCAAAAATTTCTTCTTTGTAAATTTCCATCTCGCGTGTAACTTTTCTAAAAATCGTTGGACCGACAAAATTTCCTTTTTCATGACCGGAAACAACAAGATAGCGCCCATCTAAAGCGATTTCAGCTCCTTCTTCAAGAGCTTTTTCAAATAAAGACAAGACCCTCTCTTTAGCTTTAGGTGAAATGAGCGGGCCAATGTCGCTATTTGGATCAAGCCCCGGGCCAATTTTCAATTTTTGCGTTTTTTCAATTAGTTCAGGTATCCATTCTTTTGATTTTCCTACAAAAACGGCTACAGGCAGAGCCATACAACGTTGGCCGGACGCACCAAAAGCTGCACCTACAATGGCATTCAGCGTTTTTTCTTTGTTAGCATCAGGCATGATCACGGCGTGGTTTTTTGCTCCTAGAAAAGCCTGAACTCTTTTTCCTTTTTCAGAGCCTTTTTGAAAGAGTTCGCGGCCAACAGAAGCTGACCCAACAAATGAGATTGCGCGGATTAATGGATGCGAAATCAGATGATTGACTGTTTCTTTTCCTCCATGGATAATACTAAAAACCCCTTTGGGAAATCCGGCTTCTATTGCGAGTTCAGCCAATAGATTAGCAGTTGTGGGAGCTTGTTCCGAGGGTTTTAAGATAAATGTATTGCCCGCAGCTATGGCAAGAGGATACATCCATAGCGGGATCATAGCCGGAAAATTAAAAGGGGTGATTCCTGCACATACTCCCAAAGGCTGCAAAAGGCTGAAGCTATCAATTCCGCTTGATACGTTTTCTATGGTTTCACCCATCAGCAGTGTTGGAATGCTTGCGGCATGCTCGACAACTTCCAATCCTCGCTTCACGTCTCCTTTTGCGTCGAGCAGTGTCTTACCTTGTTCTAAAGTTATATTATGCGCTAATGTATTAAGGTTTTTTTGAATTAAATATTGATATTTGAACATGATGCGCATGCGTTGCGAAGGAGGAACTTCTCTCCAGTAAGAATAAGCGTTGTGAGCGGATTGGACGGCTCGGTTAATTTCATTTTCTGTAGATTGAGGGATTTGTCCTAAAATTTCCTGTGTAGCCGGATTATAATTATCGATCCATTCGGCGGTCGTTGAGTCTGTCCATTCTCCGTTGATCAGTAATTGGGTTTTTCTAAGAGCTGCCGGTTTATTAAATTTTTTAAATGTTGTTGTCATTTCTATTTTAAATCCTATTGATATTTAGCGGTTCTCATCATTGTAGAATGTTGTTGTTAGAGAAGAAATCCTAATATGGTGCATTTTACGCGGCTGATCAGTAATGATTCCATCGATATTCATTGCAATTAATGCTCTAGCATCGTCCGGATCGTTTACGGTCCATGCCCAGATTAAGCGCCCCTCATCATGAATGACACGAACCAATTCGCTAGAGATTAGCGAGGATTCCACTGCATAAAAATTGGGCCTGTTTTTTCTATGAGGCTTTAAAGTGCTAATCGAGTTGATAATTGCGATAATGGGTTGTCGAGGGGAAATTTTTCGCACTTCTCTTAATATTTCCGGAGACATGCTTCCTATGAGCACAGTTTTTGAAGGGCTTTTGTTTATAGTTTCTATAATTTTTTGAGCAATAATTTCATTGGGAGCCGATCCCGTTTTTACTTCAATGAACAACCCTGTTTGTCCAAATTTAGTATTTAAAACCGTCGAAAGAATGGGAATTTTTTGTCCTTTAAATTGTTCGGAATACCAACTTCCTGCGTCAAATGACTCTAATTGATTTAAAGAAATTTCTTCAACTGCAATAGGGTAAGGAGAATTAATGGTACGGCAAAGATAACGGTCATGAATAACTATAGGAATTTGCTCTTTATTCAAGTGTACATCGCATTCAATAAAGTCTGCATTTGTTTTTTCAGCCGAGAGAAAAGCAGCAAAAGTATTTTCCGGAGCTTCTGATGAATTCCCTCGATGGGCGATAATTGCAATATCTTTACCTAAAAGACTTGAAGAAACAAGGAGTAAAAAAACAAGGAGAGTATTCATAGCCCTCCTTTATAGAAAAAAAATTAAAACTTTTTCAAGCAATCTTTTGTTTTAGCAGGTGTTCCTGTAAAATAATAATTTAAGTTCATGAGAACCTGTTTAAAATCTCTGAAAATTGTGATTTTTAGCGAATTTTGCTTTGTTTTTGCAATCTTTAAAACTTGCGCATACTTGGGGAAGTAAAGAAGTTTTAAAGGTTGCAAAAACGAAGTGAAAGGCGCAAAAAGCACTTTTTCAGAGATTTTAAACAGGTTCTAAAGATCGTAAAAATTTCTTCTCACTCGGCATTCTTGGCAGCTAGTTGTTTAACATCATCCAAAATGAGATAAAACGCTGTCGTGATTAAAAGAATAATGAGCGTAGAAAATAAAATTCCAAAACCAAGAGATATCGCCATCGGAATTAAAAATCTCGCCTGCATCGATGTCTCGAAAATCATTGGAGCCAATCCAAAAAATGTTGTCAGCGATGTCAACATAATAGGACGAAAGCGGCGTCTTCCGGCATCAATGATCGCATCCATAGCGCTCATCCCGCTTAAGACATTTTGATTTGCTGTCACCACAAGCACTAGCGAATCGTTGACAACAACTCCGGCCAGCGCCACAATTCCAAACATGCTCACGATGCTTAACTCGTAGCCCAAAAGAACATGTCCCAAAACTGCGCCGATAATTCCAAAAGGAATACTCAGCATAACAATAATCGGCTGAGCATAACTTCTGAAAGGGATAGCAAGAAGCGCATAAATGCCAAAAAGAGCGAATACAAATCCGGTCAATAATGTTCCCATCGACTCGCTTTGTTCTTTTTGTTCTCCCTCCAATGAATATGATAACCCGGGATGCTTCTCAAATAACTTGGGAAGAATCGTTTTCACTACATTTTCAGTAATTTGAGCAGCATTTGCCTTCTGTTCATCAACGTCTGCAGTAACCGCAAGCACCCGTCGTCCATTTGTTCGATTAATACTTGTATATGAGTGCTCATGTCTGACAATAGCCGCTTCAGAAATAGGAATTTCTCCACCCATAGGAGTTCTAATTACCATTTCTTCAATTGTTTTTATCGATTTTCTTTCATTCTCGGGAAGGCGGACCATCACTTTCATTTCATTACGGCCGCGCTGCTGCCTTAAAGCTGTTGTACCGTAGAAAGCATTTCTGACCTGCTCAGCCAAATCCTTTGTTGTAATGCCAAGACTTCTTGCATGAGGCTGAAGCTGAAAACTTAGCTGAGGCTTGCCGCGAGCAACACCATCATCGATATCATACACTCCTTCATAATAGCGCAATTCGTCGGCAAGCTCTTGGGCGGCTTGCTCTAATATTTCAGTCGAAGAATGACTTAACTGGATGTCAATAGGCGGACCGCCTCCGGTATGCAGAACTCCTTGAAAACTTGACGTTTCAACTCCAACTAAACTGCCTACCTCTTTGCGCCATAGATTGGCAAATTCTACACCGCTTATTTCACGTTGGTCTGATGGAACTAATAAAACTTGAGCACCGATTAAATGCGTTCCTGTCAACCTGGAAGAAGCAGATGCTGAACCAAATGAAACGATCGGGGTGCCTATCTGAGAATAAATCCCTCGGCTAATCTGTTTGTCTCCAACTTTTTCTAAAGCTGCTTTCGCTCCCTCCACTAATCGTTTTTGGACTTCTTTTGTCGATTCAATAGGAGCTCCGTAGGGAAGAAGGATTTGAGCGCTCACAAGATCTGAATCCACTTTTGGAAGATAACTAAACTTGATATGGCCTCCGGCAAATAGTCCTAATACGACAACAAGAATACAAACTCCGGAAACTAGGGTCAGATATCTCCAAGCCATTGCAGCCTCTAGCTGAGGAACAAATATTTTATCAATAAATTTTTTCAAAAGTTTTTCAAAGACAACATTGGGTTTATTCAACAATTTCCATATTCGATTATTTTTATGCTTGTGAGTTAAATGGGAAGGAAGAATAAATAACGACTCGACAAGAGAAACGACAAAAACTGCAACAACAATTGCAGGTATTTGCATAAAAAGCTTGCCTGCCGGTCCCGGAACGAAAAAAAGCGGAATAAATGCCATGATATTCGTCAGAACTGCAAATGTAACAGGTCCTGCAATTTGCTTAGCGCCTAAGATGGAGGCATCGAGAAAAGACATCCCTTTTTCTCGATAGTGATAAATATTCTCACCGACCAGGATGGCATCATCAACAATGATTCCTAAAGTCAAAATAAATGCAAATAGGGAGATCATATTGATTGATGCGCCAACGACATCGACAAATAAAAATGAGCCGATAATCGATACCGGAATCCCCAGGGTTACCCAAAACGCTAAACTCGGCTCTAAAAACAAGCCAAGAAAAATGAGAACAAGCAAAAGACCCATTGCAGCGTTTCTTACCAGCAAATTGATGCGGTCTCTATAAACTTCAGAACTGTCATTCCAGGTTTGCAATCGAATTGAAGCCGGGAATTCCCGATTTTTCTGAGCGGCATATTCATTAACTGTTTTAGAAATATCCAGCGGATTTTGATTTCCCACACGATAAATATTAAGAAGGACGGCCGGTTCTCCATTAAAAAATGCTTCTTCATTCGTATCTTCGAAAGCTTCTTTTACATTGGCGATATCTGATAACATTACCTGAGAGCCGTCTGAACTTGAAACGATGGGAATCTCTGCAAATTCACCGGCAAAATCACGTCTTTCCTTTGTACGCAGCAACACCTCGCCTCCGGAAGTCTTTACACCGCCTCCCGGCAAGTCTAAAGCGCTGCTTCTAATTCGATTGCCGACATCTTCTAATTTTAAATTGTAAGCGCGTAAATTTTCAGAGGGAATTTCAATGCCGATTTCCAAATTTGGAACAGCTGTTAATTCAACAAGGGTAATCCCCTCCTTTTGAATCAATTCATCTCGTATTCCTTCTCCAACCTCGCGCAAAACTTTTTTATCAATAGAACCATGAACTATAAGAGTAACGACTTGATTTTTCTTTTCTAATAGACTGACAATCGGACGTTCCGCAACTTCAGGAAATGACTGAATACCATCGACTACGTTTTTAACATCCTGCAAAACCGCCGTTTCGTTCACTCCTCTTAAGAGCTCGATATTGACAATCCCCCTGCCTTCAAATGATTGGCTTGCCACCCGTTTAACTCCATCTAGAGAGCGTACTTCATCTTCAATAGATAAGATGACTCCTTCTTCAACTTCTTCAGGACTTGCTCCGGGATAAAGAACTGAAACCCGCACAATACCTAAGTCAAAATTAGGAAAAACTTCTTTTTTAACGCGCAGGGCAACTAGAAGCCCGCCAATAATTAAAATAAACATTAATAGATTGGATGCGACCGAATTGCTTGCCATCCAGGCAATAGGCCCTTTTTTCAGTTGGTCAGTCATTTTCTTCTTCTATAATATTATGATGATTTTCTTCTTCAAGGAGCATTCCGGGAATTGGAATTGCAATAGGAGAAATAACGATTTCATCGCCTTCTTCAAGTCCCTCGTCTACATAAACAGTTTCCTGCCCCCTCTGCAAAACATTCACTGTGCGAACGTCCAGCCGGTTATTTTTATCTTTCACCCATATTTTATCTTCTTCATGAAGAACCCTGCGTGGAAGAGCAAAGACGCCTTCTAAAAGAGGACCCTGAAATTCTACTCGGACATAACTTCCAATAAGCAAAGGAAATAAGGATTCGCGCGCCGCCCCCAAAGGATCTTCAACTCCCACAAGCACGCGCGCCATTCTCCCGTTCGGATCCAAATCTCCCAACAACCGCAAAATATATCCTTTGCGGACAATCGACATTTCTCCTAAATCTTGAATGACATCGACCGGCGTTTCAAAGCGGCTTTCCTGACCGGGAACCATCAGCCATTTAAGTTTTGCAACCGGAATGCTGGCTTGAACGCGGAACATTTTGGTTCCGGCTAATTTTGCAAGTTCTGCCTGCGGGCTTAAATAATCGCCAATCTCCAGCTTTGTCGAAATGACAACAGCGTCCATTGGCGCCGAAAGTTTGGTTCGGCTCAAATCTGCTTCGGCCTTGTTCAAACGGCTTTTAGCAGCTTCAACCTGGGCTTCTTTTTCTTTTAAATGAGGTTTCCGAAGGGCCAATTGTTCGCTTAGTTCGTTAACATCAATGGAAGAGCTCAATTTTTCCCATTCTTTTTGGGCAATTAACTTGTCTTCCTCTTTCAATCTCAAGTTCTAATTTCGCCTTTTCCAGAGCTGCTATTTCCTGTTGAACAGCATTGAGAAAATCTCCGGGATCAATTTGAACTAAAAGATCTCCTTTTTTTACAAGGCCCCCCTCGACAAGCCCTGAATTTTTTGCAATAACCCGCCCGCTGACTTCCGACCTTAAATTGACCTCCTGTTCAGCCTGTACAATGCCATGAGCGGCAACAACAACTTGCTCATCAACGCGAAAAACTTTTTGCGTGCTGACGAGTTTTGCTTTAACAGACGGTACTGTTTTTTCCGCTTTATCTTTGAATAATACAGCCATCAGAGTAAGCGAAAGGCTAACGGCGATCACAACTCCTATCCAAAAAATCTGTTTCAGCTTTCCGTTTAAAAAATCCAACATTTTATCTATCCATATTTAAATGAGCCCGCGCAATTTCAAAATTTGGTTTTGGGAGAAAACCAAATTTTGAAACACGAGCGGTATATACCGCTCGTATTTCAAAATTTGAGATTTTGGCTTTGAGAAAACTTTCGTGGTTGAACGATCGCAAGTCGCTTAATATTAATCAATATTGAACGACTTACGATCGTTCAACCACGAGGTTTTCTCTTTGCCAAAAACCAAATTTTGAAACACGAGCGGTATACATGCATTTCATAAACCGCGAGCCGCCAAGCGATCGATAAAGCTTAGCCCGAATGCTCAGTAAATTTTTCTTCTCAGACACAAGCCTTCTCTGCAGCGCTTGTTCTGATTGAATAGCGGCAATCACGTTCAAATAATCACTTTGCCCATTAACATAGTAGCAATACGACTGTTCTACATTGGCCTTGGCAATTTCATAAGCTTCTTCAATTTGCTTGATCAACTTTAATTGCTGCCTCTCTTCTACCAAACTGTCTTCCACCTCTAAAAGAGCATCGAGAAAACCTTGACCATAAGCATTCACCCATTCGCAAACGATCGCTCTGCGTTTTTTTACTTCCGCCCTTCTGCGCCCCCCATCAAAAATCGGAAGCGCCAGCTCTCCTATAATACTAGAAATTCGAGCACTGAAAAGATCCTTAATGTCGTCTGCTTGAAAATCATAATTAATCAATAAGGGAAGTCTCGGAAAACAATCGGCTATAGCCGCGGCTACTTGATAGTCAGCGGACTCTATCCGTCGATAGACAGCCCTAAGATCCGGCCGATTGCAGAGAAGATCAAAAGGGACGCCGACTTTTGGAAACGGCGGCAATTCCGTCAAACCGCTCTTTGCAAGATATTTTTCGCAGGAAGGAGGGGTTCCCAGAAGAGTTGCCATGAGATTTTGCGCTGTTCTCAATCTCGTTTCAACAGGGGTGCGCTGCTGCTCTGTTTCCGAAAGCTGCAAACGCTGCTGATAGACATCCAACGAAGAAGATTGTCCCAGGCTATATCTTAATTCAATAAGTTCTAATTGAGTTCTACTCACTTCAATCTGATAATCAATGACATCAAGAAGCGTTTGCTGTTCTTGAACCGTAAACCAAAGATCAACTACGCTTCCCGCCAAAAGCCAGGCCGCAGATTCCAAATCTTCTTGTGTTGCCTGCAGTTGATAACAGGCCGCTCTTGCTTCTGAATCGATACGGCGCCATAAATCCACTTCATAAGCTAACGTATTGGAAAGTAAATAGAAACTTTGACTTCCTCTTCCAACAGGATCGATTCCGCCGAATTCTGCGCCGCCTTCAAAAGCATCCAAAGCATTTTTCTTTGAACTATCCGTATAAATCGAGGAGAAAGACGTAAAAATTTCAGGATATTTTCGAGATCCGGCAACTTTTGCCTGCCAGCAAGCCTGCGCAACCCGCCACCACGACTGTTTCAAATTTAAATTATTAGAAAACGCACAAGAAACCAGTTCGTCAAGTTCAGGGACTCCATACTCCTTCCACCACTCTCCTTGATAAACCGCCCCCTCTTCTTCAGACAAATTATTGTATGTTTCAGCAGGAAAAACACAAGATGAGTCTATGTCTAATTTCTGATATACTCGGCAACCGGAAAAAATACATGCGAAAAATATGAAATGTGTATAAAAAATCAAACGCATGTATAATATTTAACCATATTCACCGAATAAAAGGCTAGATATAATGATCCAATACATTGATTCCCATGCACATCTGTCAAGTCCTCAAATTTGGCCCGAGGTGGATGAAATACTCGATAGAGCAAAAAAAAACGGGGTCGAGAAAATTATCAATATTTGCACGGATGCGGACACATTGGAAAAAGGATTAAAATTATCCCAAAAATATCCGTGGATTTTCAATACCGCAGCGACAACTCCCCACGACGTGGAAAAAGAAGGAGAACTCTATTTTTCTCTCATGGAAAAACATGCCAAAAGCGGCGCTCTTGTAGCCGTTGGAGAAACGGGCCTGGACTATTTTTATGAACACTCGCCTCGAGAGATACAAAAAGAAATTTTTATTAAATATCTACATCTCGCTCTTGAATCCCATCTTCCTGTGGTGATCCATTGCAGGGAGGCTTTCAAAGATTTTTTTGAAATTATTGATAAAGAATATAAAATTGATCATCGGAACGCTCCCGGAGTGCTTCACTGCTTTACAGGAACCGTTTCAGAAGCCGAAGAAGTGATCAAAAGAGGCTGGTATCTCTCATTGAGCGGAATTGTCACCTTCAAAAAAAGCGATGCCTTACGCGATGTTGCCAAAATCGTTCCCATTGAACAGCTATTAATAGAAACCGATTCGCCTTATTTAGCGCCGCAGGCACACCGAGGAAAACGCAATGAACCGGCCTTCCTTCCGGAAACTGCGCAATTCATTGCAGACCTCAAAGAGATCTCTATAAAAGAACTAGCGGCGGCAGCCTTTAATAACGCCAAAAAACTCTTCTGCATATGAAATCCTCCATTAAATACATCAATCGATTAACAGGCAAACTTGAAACAGAAAAAGTATATGGAGACAAGGCTCTGCAATTTCTTTACGGAAGCCTCCTTGGAAAATGGATAAACTTTCTCATAACAAGCAATCCATGCTTTTCCAACGCATTCGGCTGGTGGCAAAAGCAGACGTGGACGAAAAAAAATATCATTCCATTTATCAAGTCGTTCGAAATTGATTCAAGTGAATTTTTACACTCTCCGGAATCTTTTCAATCCTTTAATGATTTTTTTATCAGACGGCTCAAAGAAAATGCAAGACCTATTGCCCCGGGAGAAAATCTAGCCGTTCTGCCCGCAGACGCCCGCTACCTCTTTTTTTCCAATATTGCACAAAATGAGGGATTCATTGTGAAAGGAAAAAAGTTTTCTCTCCGCACACTTCTTCAAAACGATGAACTTGCCAAGCGTTACGCCCGTGGATCCATGGTGCTTGCCCGTTTATGCCCTACTGATTATCATCGCTATCACTTCCCCGTTTCCTGCACGCCAAATCAATCAAAACTAATCAATGGAAAGCTTTATTCAGTGAACCCGATTGCGCTGCGGCAAAACATTTGCATTCTTTCGGAAAATAAACGCTCAATCACCTCTTTAAAGTCTGAGGCATTCGGTCGGATTTTATTTATCGAAGTCGGAGCGGCAAATGTCGGGTCCATCCATAACACCTATACTCCAAACCAATCTGTTGCCAAAGGGGAAGAAAAAGGATACTTCTCCTTTGGAGCATCGTCAATCATACTTCTTTTTGAACCGGATTCCATAACCTTTGACAACGACCTGCTCAACGCTTCTAAGCAACGCATTGAAATTCGAGGTCTAATGGGACAATCAATGGGCATCTCAAAATAGAAGAAATTACGGCTGATATTACATAATTTTAATATTATAATTAAAATTTTACTTAATAAATAAAATGTGCTATAATTACATTAAATCGTAAATAATTTTCAGGAGTAAAAAATAATGATTCCAAAAACAGATAGTTCTTCATTTTCAATGGGAAGAGATCTTTTTTCACAAATCACAAAAACGAAACCCGGGGAGTCAGAATCAACCAGTGGTAAAGTTAAAGGGCGGATCGCTGAACATGCAAATCACATCTATGCATTGCTCGACAACGATGAAACCTCAATCAATACAGAGAAACTTGAACTATACCTAGGCCAATTGGCTAACGATTTGCGCACATACATCCGTCAAGAGCACACCGAACTTAATCCTTTGGAAAAACTGCAGTTTCAATACGCTTTTCTTGACATCACCGATGCCATTAACGAAAAGATCATAGAACAAATGGAAGACCATAATAAAAAACAAGAGCCGGAATCAAAAAATCAGGGATGGAAGAACTGGATATGGAATACCACTTGCAAAGCGGCAAAATATGGACGAAATCTTTTTCATGGTCAAACCGATCAAGAAAATGAACCCATCGAAGATCTGCTCACGCGCATAATGGAATATCAAGACGTAATAACAGGCACAGAACATCCCGTTTCTCTCTCCTATGTAAAAAATTTAATCGATCAGGCTTTCACTGCCGGTGATGAAAATCGGACAGAAGCGCTCTTCAATTTTTTGGAATTGACATCCCTTCTGGAAGAAACCCATAATAAAAGAGCTAAAATTGTACAGGATAGGCTCGGAAATGTAAAAAAAGAGAAAAAGACCTTTATTGAGGCATGGAAAGAGGAGGTCCGCTCATATATCGTCGAAAAGAAAAATGAATGGGCGCGGTCGCGTGCAGAAAATTTTACTCCCCGGGCATTTTTTGGCGATAAAAGCTTCAAAGATCTTCTTAATGAACTTACCACCTATATGCTGAAAGATAAAGACTCTACTCTTTTTCACAAAATCACGTATCATGCGTTCAAGAATGGCGCTAAAAATCTCCAAGACAATTTATCTGTATTTCAAGACGAAAGAAACCGCGCCTGCCTAGGGGTAAAAATGGCAGAAACTCTGACAAAAATTACACAGGCAATCCAAAACTTAAAGACGGACGCAACTAAGGAAGATTTATTCAAAGCGCTTGGTATAGAAGTGGATTCTTTTGAAAAATTTGAACAAAAGATGGACCAACAAATCTCCGGCAATCTAGCCAAATTAATCACAAAAGATACATCTATCGCCAATCGAGAAAAGACAAATATTGCGGTGAAAATCTGGGAAATACTTAAAACGCCATTCAACGAAATTATTTTTCGAATTAAGCGGAGAATAAAAAAAAGAGCGGTCAAGAAATGGGCCACTCCCACCTGGGCAGCCGGCAAATTTTTGGAAAAGATGCCAAAATTCGACATTGTTGCAGCGAAACTGATTGGCAGTGAACAAGTTGAAAAATTTACCAACTTGTCGGATGTGTTAATGCTCTACCTAATCCAGGAAATGACTGCAGAAGCTGCAAGAATTTCAAAAGAGGCTCAAAGCAATCCGGAAAAAATAGTTGCCGGATTTGAAGAACAACCAGATGCAAACAAAAAGTTTGAAAAATCAGTAGAAGAATTTACTCAACAATTGGCCAAATTTCAAGAGGAAAATGGCGGGTTCGTACAAAAAGGCTTATCTAAGTTCGCCAATTTTTTTGGCCAATTTGTTATTGCTCAGGGAAACAGCGATAGCATACTCGACCTGGCCACCCCTGCACTTGAAGTATTGCTGCCGGCCTGGAAGAGTTGGTTTCTGCAGCCAGAAAGCCCAGAAAAATTGCATGAAGATTTTTCTTAGAACCTGTTTAAAATCTCTGAAAAAGTGCTTTTTGCGCCTTTTCCTTTGTTTTTACAACCTTTAAAACTTCTCTACTTTTCTAAGTATGCGCAAGTTTTAACTCGACTTTGCAAAATTTTGCATATCCTTCAAACGTACTGGTTCCACAAAAATAATTGAAACACAGAGGCTCAAAGACACAGAGAATCTACCCGTTTATTACACGGGTTATTCCATTTTTTAAATGTCTAGAACCAAAATTTATGAGCAGGCCAAGCCTGAGGCCGGTTAAGCGAAGATAAGCGAGGAGTTGTACTTGATGTATAGGATTAGCTTTTTCGGCAGCTTTCACTTCGACAATGATTTTATCTTCAACCAAAATATCAAGAAAAAGGGGATCTCTTATTTTAACACCTTTATACCGCTCGTGTTTCAAAATTTGGGATTTTGGCTTTGAAAAAGCCTCGTGGTTGAACGATCGCAAGCCGCTCAATATTAATCAATATTGAGCGGCTTGCGATCGTTCAACCACGAGGCTTTTTCAAAGCCAAAATCCCAAATTTTGAAACACGAGCGGTATAACAGCAGAAAAGACAGCGTGGTATGACAAGGAGGCTATCTCGTTCTCTGATTTAATCAAAGCGATTCGAACTCGACTGTGGAGAGATAATTTATTTTTCAGGAAGGGTGATTCGAACCTTCTGGAGAAATTAAACTGGAGGAACACGGGGTTTGGAGGGACTGGTTGGTGGAAACCTTGGCGCTAGCGGTCTAATTTTTTGCAAAGTCGAGTTCACAGCTTCGATCGGTGAACTACTCGCCACTAAAGCAGCGAGAATGCGTCATTATTTTTGTTCAAAGTTTTTTAATTATTTCTTCCGGCCGGCTATTGGCAGGTAAATCGTAAAAGTCGATCCTTCTCCTTCTGCCGATACGACAGAAATCTTTCCAAAATGCTTTGCAACAATCGTCTCGACAATCGAGAGGCCAAGACCGGATCCGGGAACTTTTTTCCCTCTTGTTGAATCTACGCGGTAGAATCTTTGAAAAATATTTTCTAATTCCTCCTTGCGCATACCATAACCTTTATCGGATACGTCAATCCTAATCCACTCGTTTTCATGCGCAAGATACACATCAACTTTTGCAGGAGCAGGAGAATACTTGGCAGCATTTTCAATGAGATTATTGAATGCAAGCTCCAATAAGTTGGTATCGGCTAATAAAAAATACAGTTCTTTAGGATCGTAATGAATCATAATTTTGGCATCTTGATAGACGCCGACTACTGTTGATTTTACCGTTTGGATTAAATCAAGAAGATCAGTTTCAAGCAAACGGGATTCAGGAATATGCTCAACATCGGTAAGTGTTAGCAAATCTTTGATTAACATTGTCATTTTTACACAGTTTCGCACAATTTTACCGGTAATTTCAGAAGATGTTTCCAAAGGAAGCTCTGGATTGTCGTGGAGCGCTTCTGCAAAACCTTGAATAATGGTAATCGGTGTTTTTAATTCGTGGGAAGCATTAGCGACAAAGTCCTTTCGCATTTCAATTAATTTATAATGCTCGGTCTTGTCTTGAAGAACTAAAATGGCTCCGGTCGCGTTCTTTTTGGGAGCTGCAACTAAATCAAAAAATCTTTTATCATTTTCTGTTTTTATTTGCAGCGTATCGGTAATAACAGATTCTTCTAATTGACATTTTCTAATTAGTTTCGCGCATTTGGGCTGTTGAAGTGCTTCAAGAGGCTCTTTGATAAGATTTTTGTGATTTAATCCCAATAATTTTCTTGCCATTGTGTTGACAAAGATGATTTGATTTTGATTGTTAACCGCGATTACTCCCTCAACTAAAGACTCAAGTACTGCTTCTTTTTCATTTCTTTCCTGGATAAGAGATTCAATGTGTGTGCGAATTTTGATAGAAAGGGAGTTAAGAGTACTTGCCAACTTGCCAAATTCATCCGATCGGTTTTCCGGCTTGAGATGAATTTCGGGAATCGTAGACGATTTGCCCTCTTGATAAGGTTTGACTGCGTTAATGATTTGTTGAATTGGACGGGTGAGATAGTTGATAATAAACCATGTCATGATGCTGAAAAGCAGCAAAATCGCAATTGCAGATCCCAAAAAGCCAAATTCAAAATCTTTGGTTAATTCCTCTACATAGGTGAGCGGAAATGCTGTACGCAAGACGTATGTTTTGCCGTGAAACGAAAAAGCTACGGCAAAGTAGGCAAATTCTTGATCAAGAATGGCAGAGTATTCTTGTGCATATCCTGTTCCTTTTCGAAATGCCTGGACTACTTCAGGGTGGCTGACAATGTATTCCCGACTAAATCTAGGTCCCAGAAGGCGTTTTGTGTGCGAATCATAGAGAACTTTCCTTTCATTGGTAATGACGCTGATGCGAAAAAAAATCAGCGCTTTTTGCTCTTTTAAATTCCTGATAAGCGCTTCGTCGTTTGGAGCGTTTTTTATTTTGTCGATGATCTCTAAAGCACGATCTTCCATTGTTTTTTTTACAATATCCTTCACAGTGCGTTGCGTAAAAGGAAACAGCAAGACGATTAGCAGAAAAAAAACAAAAACGTAGGTGATAAAAATTTTCTGTCTAAAGGTAAACATCGCTTATCCTTGAGCTTTTTCAGGGTCGATGATCTCTAATTTTTTGGATCGATTTGTCAGGTTTTCATAGCTGTCGGCAGTAATTACAATGGTATCTTCTATTCTTATGCCTCCGATACCAGGTAAATAAATTCCGGGTTCGATGGTGATCACCATCCCTTCTTTCAGCGTTTTAAACGGAGTGTTGTTTTGTTTGCGGATAGTGGGCAGCTCATGGATATCCAACCCTACGCCATGTCCTAAACTATGTGTAAACTTCTCTCCGTAACCCGCCTTCTCAATAATTGAACGCGCCGCTTTGTCTAAATCTGTAATTGCCGCCCCGGGACGGCATTGTTTTAATGCCTCTTCCTGCGCTTGAAGAACAATCTCGTAGATGTTTTTTAAGAGGGAAGCGGGTTCTCCAAAAAACAACACTCTTGTCATATCCGAGTGGTAGTGGTTGAGATTGACTCCGATATCGATAAGTACGCAATCTCCTTTTTTTAACTGTCGATGTCCTGTTTTGTAGTGCGGCATAGAACTGTTTGCGCCAAATGCAATAATGGGATCAAAGGCGATCGCTTTAGAACCACGGTGTTTCCAGAAAATTTCTAATTCTATCGCAAGTTCAATTTCTGAAATCCCCTCTTGCAATAAGCTTTTGACGTAATCAAAACCCTCTGATCCTAAACGCGCTGCTTCTTTTAATTGATCAATTTCTTCGAAATCCTTGATAGCTCTCAATTTTAATGGCAAATTGGAAACAGGCTTTAAGACCATAGAAAATTTTTTTTGATTGAAATGTTTAACTTTTTTTTCCAGTTCTAGAAAACTTGAATAAGTTGTTTGGCCGCTGATAAATCCCAGGGTGCGGATTTCCTTTATTTTCCCGGAGGCGATGAGATCGATGACGCCAAATGATTGTGTTGCAAGTTCCACCGGAAAAGGGCTCTTTGATTGACACTGTTCAAAATAGCGCGAATCAACAAGAAGAACAGCCCCTTGGGGATGAATAAGCAAAAACCCGGCGGAAAGAAACAGTCCTGTTAAGTAATAGAGATTGATTTGGTCATCAATAATGAGTCCGCTGCACTTTTCATCTGCCATGATTTTTTGGAGATATTCGATTCGTTTTTTAAAAATATTCATATCTATGGTTTTCTCATGCATCAAATAGTTTTGCAATATCTGTATGGGAGATCTCTTTCATAATAGGCTTTCCTATAGGGCAAAATTTAGTAGATTGACATTTAAATAGTTGATCGATAAGTGATTGCGCTTCTTCTTGTGCGAGTCTTTTTTGCCTAGACAATGCAGAACGAGAGATTTTTTCTATAAGTTTTGCGTTGTCGGAAAGTGCTGTTTGGCCGGCATCTTCAATGAAGCCGTGAAGAAGTTTTTCTAATTGCGCTTCTTTCCACAGTTGAGGAATTGCGTCGATGCTAAAGCTATTGGGACCGAATTCACGAATTCCCAATCCCCATTTTTCAAGGGTTTTGAGATGCATTTTAATGCAGGCAGCCTCCGTGGAGGAAAAATCAAAAGTTAAAGGAACGAGAAGCTGTTGAATCGGAACAGCGGGTTGATGCTTAGCATCCAGCATTTCAAATAAAATTCGCGCGTGCGCTCTTCGCTGATCGACCCAAAGAAAAGTGTTGTCATTTTTCTTTTGCACAAGAAGATAGCCGGGAATAGTTGTCAATACCTCTAAAGACTTAGAAGGGGGTTGAAATCGGAAAAGGGGGGGTGTTTCCATTTTGGGTTCAATATCAAAAGTCTTAGGAGTTTCATTGATGAGCCATTCTTTAGGTTGAGGAAACGGCTCTAAAGGAGAAGAATACGAAATATTTGGCGGGATGCTCAATTTAACTTCATGGGTGGCGACCGGAATTTCCTCTTGAGCAAGAGAGTTTTCAACAGCTTTTATGATCAAGTTTTTAAGGCGTTGACTTTGCCTTAGCCTAACCTCCCGCTTTTGCGGATGGACATTGACATCGACTTGATCCCCGGCAATGATAAGGTGCAGAACAAATACAGGGTAGCGGTGAGTTCCGATAGCTGTGCCGTAGCCTTCCTTAATTGCAAAAGAAACAAGCGGGCTAAAGACAGCTCGTCCATTGATAAGCAAGTGCTGTCCTGTCCGGTTGTGCCTGTTGTAGTGGGGCACGCCAATAAAACCGATCAATTTGATGTCTTGAGCTTCTTGTTTTAAAGGGGTAAGTCCCATTGCAAATTCTTTGCCTAAAACTTCATTGATTCTCAATTTAAGCTGATCATGAAATGATTGTTTGGAAGGAAGAGAAGTTTTTAATAAAGATTTTCCTTCGCTGATAAGGGAAAATTTTACTTCAGGTCGGGCAAGAGCTAAAGAGGAGACAACTTTTTGCACGTCTTGAGTATCATAAGAGGGAGAGCGTTGAAATTTTTTACGGACAGGAATGTTAAAAAATAGCGAACAGACTTCCATTGTTGTTCCGGGATCTCTTTCCGCTGCGGCTTGTTGGCAGACTTTTCCTCCGACAATCGAGATTAGTGTGCCGGTTTCCTTTTCTTTAGAGCGCGTGAGGATAGTCATTTTTGAGATGCTGGCAATCGATGGAATTGCCTCTCCTCGAAACCCCATGGTGCAAATCTCATGCATATCGTGAATGTCGCGGATTTTTGAGGTGGCATGCCTCTCTAAACATTTTGCCGCATCCTCAGAGCTCATTCCATGGCCGTCATCGCTAATGCGGATGAGCTGTCTGCCTCCTTCCTTAATTTCAATTGTAATTTCTTTAGCCTCAGCATCGAGTGAGTTTTCAATAAGTTCTTTAACGACAGAAGCCGGATTTTCAATCACCTCGCCTGCAGCAATTTGATTAATTGTTTGTTCGTTAAGCAGTTGAATTTTAGAAGTCATTTTTATTACATCTGGAAATTATACCGCTCGTGTTTCAAAATTTGGGATTTTGGCTTTGAAAAAGCTCTCGTGGTTGAACGATCGCAAACCGCTCAATATTGATTAATATTGAGCGGTTTGCGATCGTTCAACCACGAGAGCTTTTTCAAAGCCAAAATCCCAAATTTTGAAACACGAGCGGTATATGTTTTTATTGAGCGATTATATCTTATTTTAAGATATACTTAAACTAGTGAGATGTTTGAAATTTTCGGTATATACCGCTCGTGATTCAAAATTTGGGATTTTGGCTTTGAAAAAGCCTCGTGATTGAACGATCGCAAGCCGCTTAATATTAATCAATATTGAGTGGCTTGCGATCGTTCAATCACGAGAGCTTTTTCTTTGCCAAAAACCAAATTTTGAATCACGAGCGGTATAGTAGTTTGGCGGCCATGGATAGTGAAAAAAGTGCGTTAAAAATTGTACAAAAACTGAATAAAGCGGGATATGCCGCCTATTTTGCAGGCGGCTGGGTGCGTGATTATCTGCTTGATCATCCATCGGACGACATTGATATTGCAACTAGCGCCAAGCCGGAAACGGTTGTTGAATTGTTTTCTAAAACGATCCTTGTCGGAATGAATTTCGGCGTTGTTGTCGTTTTAATCGATGGACACCAATTTGAAGTGGCGACTTTTCGAGAAGATTTGGGATATGAGGATGGAAGACGCCCCACGCAGTGCGCTTATACAGATGCTGAAGGAGATGCCAGACGCCGCGATTTTACGATTAACGGCATGTTTTATGATCCTATTGAAAAAAAAGTGATTGATTTTGTCGGAGGAAAGAAAGATTTAGAAAAGGGGATAGTGAGAGCAATCGGCAACCCTCATGAAAGATTTCAAGAGGATCGTTTGCGGATGATTCGAGCTGTGCGCTTTGCTTATCGCTTTCGATATGAAATCGATAAGGAAACACAATGCGCAATCAAAGCTCATGCCGATGCGCTTTTGCCGGCAGTCGCGATGGAAAGAATTTGGCATGAATTTCAAAAAATGGCTCGTTATCGCACCATCGGCAAAGCGATTCTTAAAATGTTTGAACTTGGGTTGTTGCAAACAATATTTCCGCCGTTGAACAACCTTTCGTATGAAGAGCTTCAAAAACGTGCAGCCATTATCTCTTGCTATCCTCCGGATTGTCCGGCTGTCCTTTTAGTCATGGAGCTTTTTCCTGATGCTGCCCTGGAAGAATTGATTGCCTATTGTTATTATCTTAAGGCAAGCAATAAAGAGATAAAGCTTGTCGAATTCGCTCACCAAGTTAGACAATTGGAGAGTCATTGCGACTCGGACTGGGTTCCGTTTTATGCCCATCCGCAAGCAGCTGTTGTTTTTCAAGCTGTTTGCGCTCGCGGAGGCGGTCATCAATGGGAGATTCATCAAGAACGGATGGATCGTTTAAAGGAACATATCGAAAGGGTTGTACAAAAAAAACCCGTTGTATCGGCAAAATTATTGCAAAAAGAGGGAATCGCCCCGGGAAAACAGATGGGAGATTTGATAAAAGAAGCTGAGAGATTAGCTATTACTCACAATTTGCATGAACCGAAAGAGGTCTTATCTTTGTTAAAACAATCTCCAAAATGGGATAAGGCGTGAAACCGCTAACAAGTGTGCAGCACCCTTTAGTTAAGCGTTTTGTGAAATTACGCAAGGATCGCAAGGCCCGTTTGCAGTTCGGCAGCGCTGTTATTGAAGGAAAAAAGCTTATTGTCGAAAACAGTTCTTTGATTAAAACATTATTTGTTGCAGATCCTCATCAATCCTTTACAATTCCAAAAGGAGCCGGCGTTTATCAGGTCACTCATGAAATCATCCAAAAAATTTCCGGTGTAAAGTCTCCCGAAGGAGTGATAGCTGAAGTGAAAATTCCTCAACTTAAGCTTGAAGCGCCAAAACGTCTGCTCGTTTTAGAAAACCTCAATGATCCGGGAAATCTGGGAACCTTAATTCGCAGCGCCTTGGCTTTTGGTTGGGACGGCGTGTTTTTTTTAGGCGATTGCTGCGATCCCTATAATGACAAAGCGATTCGCGCTTCGAAAGGCGCTGTTTTCAGATTGCCCCTTATTTTTGGAAATATCGAGTATTTTGCATCTCTTATCAAAGATAACAAGCTTAAAGTATGGATTGCCGATTTAAAAGGAGAGGATGCGAAGCGATTAGTTTTTGAAAATGGAATAGCTTTAGTCCTTGGAAACGAGGCAAATGGGCCGACGCAAGAAGCGCTTGCCCTTGGAAGGCAGGTGACTATTCCGATGGAAGGGGCAATCGAATCGCTGAATGTGGCAATAGCAGGGGCGATCCTCCTTTATCAAATGTCTGAGTTTTAAACCTGACCGGTATATTTGCTCTTGTTTGAGCAGATGTGTTATAATGCTGATATGAAAAGGAAGGAAAACCGTTCAGTACCTAAAAAATGGATAGCTTGTCCTGTCGAAGAAGAATATTTTGGAAGCGACCGCAAGTCGAAACGCAAAGAAAGAAAAGAAAAATCGTCTAAAGATCGTTCAAAATTCAAAAAATCAAATCAAAAAAAATATACAGAAAATCTTCAAAAAGAGATTCAAGAACGCATAGTTGATGAAGAACTCTTTTTAGGTCGAGTTCTTTCTATTACTTCTCAAGGAGTTCTTGTTGATGATGAAGGCGAGGTTTACACTTGCATGGTCAGAGGACTGCTTAAAAGAGAGCGTACTCAATTTAAAAGGCTTGTCGCCATTGGCGACAAGGTTCTTTTTGCTAAAATGCCTGATCGGGAGGGGATGATCGTCAAGGTTGAGCCCCGTCAATCCGTTTTGTCCCGAGCCGATAATTTGTCGCGAAACAAGGAACACTTGATCGCTGCAAATGTCGACCAAGTATTGATTACCGGCTCGGTTCTTGAACCCCGGTTAAAACCTTCGCTGATCGATCGCTATATTATTGCTTCCTGTAAAGGAAATATGAATCCGGTAATTATCATTAACAAAATCGACTTGCTTGATGATAAACGCTATGAAGAAGAAACTCGTTTGCGCCAGCGCGAGTTGCTTAAGCAGTGTGAAGAGGCTTATAAGCGAGCCGGCATCCCGCTGCTGAAGTTGAGTGTAAAAAAAGGAATTGGAATTGATTCTTTACAAGAGTTGATGAAAGGCTGCATATCTGTCTTTTCGGGACAGTCGGGCACGGGGAAATCCTCTTTGATCAATGCGGTTACAGGATTGAATCTGCCTGTTGGCGGCACAGTGCGTCAAACTCGAAAAGGAGCGCATACAACAACGCAAGCTCAACTTGTTGCGCTTAATTGCGGAGGATATTGCGTTGATACTCCGGGGATCAAAAGTTTTGGAGTGTGGAATTTAGCTCCGGAAGAGGTGCAGAAATATTTTTCAGAAATACGAAAAAGCAGTTCAAATTGTCACTTTCCCAATTGCACCCATACCCACGAAGAGGAGTGCCAAGTGATTAGGGATGTTGAAGAGGGTAAAATTTCTGTACTCAGATATGAATCCTATTTGACCCTGATCAAAAGCGTTTCAAAAAAACACCTTCGCCGGTAAATATACCGGTTGTGTTTCAAAATTCGGGACTTTGGCTTTGAGAAAACGTGCTTGTGGACGATCGCCAAATTTTCCTAATTAAAGACATTCATTGAGATCAAAAAGTAAAATCGCTATTGTTGTTTTATACCAATCGTGTTTTAAAATTTGGGATTTTGGCTTTGAGAAAACTCGCGTATGGACAATCGCAAGCTGCTCAATATAGATTACTCTTTGCTAAAAACCGAATTTTGAAACACGATTGGCATACACAAACAAGAGGTTTATGATGTCATATATCCGCTCAGTAAAAGCGATTGAAATTTTAGATTCTAGAGGGTTTCCTACAATCGAGGTAATGATTGCCACAGATCAAAATATTATGGCAAAAGCAGCTGTCCCTTCAGGCGCCTCTACCGGGACGCATGAGGCTCTTGAATTGAGGGACGGCGATCCTTCCCGTTATTTTGGAAAAGGCGTTGAACGTGCAATTCAGCATGTCAACGGCCCTATTGCCCAACTCCTTATTGGAGAGCATGTATTCGATCAAACGCGTTTGGATATGATGATGATTTCAGCAGACGGCACTGAAAACAAAGAACGTTGGGGAGCGAATGCGATTCTTGGAGCATCTCTTGCTTTGGCAAGGGTGGGAGCTCTTACTGCAGGGCTTCCTCTTTACCGCTACATTGGGGGGTGCCATACCTATGTGCTCCCTTGTCCGATGATGAATATCATCAACGGCGGCGCGCATGCAGACAATTCATTGGATTTTCAAGAATTTATGATCCGCCCTGTTGGAGCTCCTTCGTTTAAGGAGGCTGTTCGATGGGGATCGGAGGTGTTCCATACCTTGAAAGGACTACTCAAGAAAAAAGGACATGTAACAGCAGTAGGTGATGAAGGCGGATTTGCTCCTACCTTAAGTTCGAATGAAGAGGCGATTTCTTTGATTATAGAAGCGATTGAAAAAGCGGGATATAAGCCTGGAGAGCAGATTACCCTAGCGCTTGATTGCGCGGCTTCAGAGTTTTTTGATAAGATGACAAAACGTTATGTAGAAAAAAAGAAGCAGGAAAAAAGTCAAGAGTTTGCCGAACGTTCATCTGAAGAACAAATTGATTATTTGAAAAATTTATGCGATCGATTTCCTATAGATTCAATTGAGGACGGATTAGATGAAGCGGACTGGAAAGGATGGAAGCTGTTGACACAGCGATTGGGATCCAGGGTTCAAATTGTAGGAGACGATCTCTTTGTGACAAATCCTGATTTCTTAAGTCGAGGGATCAGAGAAGGATCAGCTAATTCTATTTTGGTTAAAGTGAATCAAATTGGAACTTTGACTGAAACTCTTGAAACAATCAAAATTGCACATACTCATGGCTATACTTCGGTAATTTCCCATCGATCAGGAGAGACAGAAGATACAATAATTGCAGATATTAGCGTTGCAGTCAATGCCGGCCAGATCAAGACCGGTTCTCTTTCGCGAACGGATCGTATTTGTAAATACAACCGCTTGTTGAATATTGAAGCAGGTCTTGGGAAGGTGGCTCGTTACCACGATTCTAATTCTAAAAGAAAATTTCACTCCTGATTTGAATGCTTTGTGAGTAGATAAACTCAAAAATTTGCAAAATCTGGAGATGAAATTTTATTCCATCTATACCGATCGTCCAATCAAGAGGTTTTTCAAAGCCAAAATCCTGAATTTTGAAACACGACCAGTGTATTTCAACAAATCGACGCCTTTCTTTTTGATCATCTTATTCTCGTCAAAAACAAATTTTTTGGTTCAGTTTCAATAAATCAGATTTATTGTAGTGAAATTTTAATTTATTAAAAAATATGTTATTATGTATGAGGAGAGAGTAGAGGGAAAATCAACATGTGATCGTAGATGTATAGATCCAGGATTTTTCAAATAAAGATTAATTGGAATAGACGCTTTTGTTTTGTTTCAAAAGAGGTCAAAAATGATAGGTGTCATATGAATGCATTACATACTCTTGCCTTATTTGGAGAAGCAGAAAAGGGGAATTTTCATACCCCTCATTTATTACATTCCCTACCACAGGTGATGGATTCCCTTGGTAATCCGCCGCCTGATAGCAGAGGGCTTTATTATGCAGTACAGGCAGTGCTCTATGACTATCATTTAATTTTTTTCCGGGTAGAAGAAGAAGGGTTTAGCTATCATGATTATTTTTCAGGATTGAAAATCATGGAAAAAGAAGCGTTGTTTGACAAAATTTCGGCAATTTTTATGCCCGGCGTAGGCGATGCAGAAATTATAGATACTGTGATTCCTTTATGTCAAAGCCATCAAAGCGTTTACCTAACTTCTGAAGCAGATCTATATGATTATCTTACAACTTCGGTGCGTAAAGAAAGCCCTCCCGCATTTTAACTTCTGAAAATCTTGAAAAACCGCATTTACACCGGTCGTGTTTCAAAATTCGGGATTTCTCTTTGCCAAAATCCCGAATTTTGAAACACGAACGGTATAAAATCAATTAATCGATCGATGCAGTAAAAAACTTCTCTAGTCCTTCTTGAGTAGGTTTCATCGCCTTGCTTCCTTCGCTCCAGTTAGCAGGACAAACTTCTCCATTGTTTTCAAAATAGATTAGAGCGTCGAGCATGCGCAGAGCTTCATCAACAGAACGGCCAAGAGGAAGATCATTGATGAGTTGATGTCTAACAATTCCTTCTTTATCGATGAGAAACAGCCCTCGGTAAGCAACTCCTTCCTCTTCGCACAATACTCCGTAATCTTTGGAGATGGTCTTTTTTATATCAGAGATGATTGGATATGCGACGCCTTCAATGCCTCCTTTGCCGATAGGAGTTTTCAACCATGCATGATGGGAGAATACGCTGTCGATGGAGCATCCGAAGATTTCGCAGCCGCGGCTTTTAAAATCTTCTAATTTAGCTTGAAAAGCATGCAGTTCTGTGGGGCAAACAAAGGTAAAATCCAAGGGATAGAAAAATAAAATAATGTATTTTCCTCTGTATTGATCGAGAGAAAATGTATGCAGCGTTTTGTTGCCGGAAGCTGCGCTTGCATTAATTGCGGGTGCTTTTTTACCAATTAATAAACTCATAGTATTAACCTCCAAAAATTTCTTTAGCTTTTGATAACCAGTTTTCATGCCCTATGGTTGTGGCGGGGCCATGTCCGGGATATACGATGGTTTCAGGGGGAAGCTTGGCTAATTTAGCTAGAGACTCCCACATATGCGCTTGAATTTGCTGTAGGAAAGGAAAGGTTGCCGATGCTCCCGGAAAATAAAGTATCGCCTGAAATCAGCGTGTTGCGATCTTTACAATATAGGCAAATTCCGCCCGGCGTATGTCCCGGTGTATGAATCACTTCAAAATCGAGGTCGCCGATAGGTATCATATCCCCCTCGCTTAACAATTCTTCTGCAGATGCTCCTTTTATGGGCATCAACAGCGGAAGCCCATCGGTTCCCGGTTCTTCCAGATTGGGCAAGTCGAGAGGATGAATGGCTACAGAAAGATTCAATAATGACTTGATAGAAGCTGCGTCTCCGATATGGTCCCAATGCGAGTGGGTGATAACGATTTTTTCAGGTTTTAATTGTTGTTCGTTGAGATAGCTGATGATTGCGTTTGCAGAAGAGGGAGCGGGGTCAATGATTGCAGCATCATGCGTGTTTTTACATGCAATGACATATGCATTTGTTGCGAATGGGCCGGAGGGAAAAGCTTGTACAATCATGTTACTGCATTGCCAAAATAATGCGCACTGGAGAGGATTCGAACCTCTAACCGCCCGGTTCGTAGCCGGGTACTCTATCCAATTGAGCTACCAGTGCTTGAAAATCAGAAATTATATGTTATTTTTCTCTTTTAAGCAACCTATATACCTTCTTCTCAGGCAATCGCATTAATTAAATAATCGACTTGGTAATTTCTTGCAGTCATCGTGTTTTTCTTCTTACATGGTTCATCTGCATAATGCGTACTTTTGAGCGTGAAAGTGATACAGTCGAAGCTTAAAATACTCCATATCCCTGAAACCGTCGCCTTAGGGTTTTGATTTTATTGTTAATTCCCTCCGCCATTCCATTCGAAATTTTATGCTTATGGTAGTTAATCAGCTGAAGAAGACCCTCTTCTAGGGTATTAGCAACCTTGATCATGACTCCATCGATCCAGTTCAATAAAAATTGTGCAGCTTTTGACGCACTCTCCATTTGCCAGAACAATCTAAGCTGCCAAAGGAGGAATTCAGGCTAAAAGATTGAGAGCTGCAGACAACGCTAAGTACAGGTTCTAAGTTAACTTCGATCTCCACACTACATCAGACAAAAAAATTTCGACAAATCTACTCTCAAATTAAACCGTAACAAAGCACTAGCGAACAAATGTCCATCCAAGAGGGATCTCTTTTTTGTAGGGCATGTATCCGTGGAAAGAACGGGGATTTTTATCAAAAATTAAAGGAAGAAAATAGCGGTCGCCGGCCCACATCGGCACTTGGTCGAATTGATCGATAGGGACCCATTCCAATTCTCCTTCTTTACAATGAGTCCAGGGGGTTCCGGAAAAACGGGTGATGAGAAAAATAAAGCCCATCCAATTCTCTTCTTTTGGGCCAAAACCCGTCCAGTTTATTGTGCCCCGAAACTCCATTTCCTCAACAGTAATTCCGGCCTCTTCTAAAATTTCTCTTTTCATACAAGTAGCCGCATCTTCTGTCGATTCCATTTTACCGCCCAGTCCATTGTATTTGCCAAGATGATCATCCTCTTTTCGGGCATTGCGGTGTAATAAAAGAACCTTGTTCTCATTTGGGTGAAGAACGTAGCCAAGAGTTCCAACGATTGGTGTGTATTTCATGATTGGTGGTTTCCTTTATTTATTCACAGCGCCTATTGATAAAAACCAAATCTTGAAGTTGTTTCGGTATAATCAATGATAACTTTCCGTATAGTGTTTAATAAAATGTATGCCGAGGATGCGAATGATATCTGAATAAGTTCCTCCGGATAGCATATGGTCGATTAAGGGAACTCCCCAGGGAGAGCCCACTATTGCAATGTTTTCCGAAAGTCCGAGCAACCCGGAGAAAAATCCGATAGGATCGAGAAGAGGAACTCCATCCCGATAACTGATAAAATTTTTTACGCTTTCAAGGCCTGTATTTGCAATAGCCGAGGGTGAACCGAAAGTATATATTCGTATCATCGCTTTCTCTTCTGGAGAGAGTAATTTTAAAGCATTTTTTGTGTGCGTAGATCCAATGCTGTGTGCATAGTGGATAATTAAACCTCCGCCATGAATCCCGCCCATTTCATTGATAAGATCTTTCCACATATCGACTAGTTGATAAGAAACAGGGGATATCCATCCCAGTCGAGAAAAAAATGCCCGTATCATGTCGTTGCACCATCCTCCGGTGGCATCAAAGAGATAATGGATATTGGCTCCTCCATGACACTCTGAAAAATAGTTTAAAGATTCTTTGTAGTCGATCCTTGCATTAAGGATTCCATTAATTAGAGTGATCCGCACTTTATCGTTCAATTCTCCCTTTCCATAAATTCCAATTTCCGAGGCATCTTGATAGTAGCCCCCCAGTTGAAGCAGCGTTTTTCCAAAGAGAATTTCTGCTGCGTTATCAATACTTGGACGCATGTAGTTTTCGAAACCGAGGTGATTGGTTAAAGAATTCAAAGTTGATGAGAGAAAGTGATGAACCGACCCGATAAATTCCCCGATTTGCGCTAAAATACCTCCAAATGAAAACAAACCATAAGGATCGACTCTTGTCAACGGCTGGTTTAACACATAAGCATAGCGGTTGATCGATTCGGGTGTTCCTATAGGATCTTTGGTGATCCATCGAGCAATTGCCGGCAAGTAGTAGCGTTTTCCGAAATAGATAAGACCGGTTTCTTGATCAATTCGTTTGCTGGAAAATCTCCAGGGATTATCAACAGACTGAATTTCAGAAGCTGCGATTTTTGATTCTCCGAAGGCTGAATAATGATAGCTTTGAGCCGTTTGACCTTTTTCTGTGTCAATTAAGGAGACGACATTTCCTCGGTGATCGTGAATCGGGGCAAAAATCCTTTTGTCGATTTCGATTGCAACAGCTGCTCCGATTTCAGCGCCAAGTCCAATGCCGAGGATTCGCAATTCTTTGATTTCACCATGTTCATCGACAGAGCCGATTTCATTTTCGCCTTCCCAAAGATAAAATTCCGAGTAATCTTTTATTAAATTGTCTTGCAGCCGGTCATAAAAGAAGACAGTTTTAGACTGCCGCCTTCCAAAAGCATCGTAAGTAAAAGAAATGAGCGAATCATTTTTTTTCTTTACTGAAAGCAATCTTCCCAGAGCGTCATAATGCATAAACAGATGATTCTCTTCATCTCGATATTCGATAAGCTGTCCGTTAGGATCGTATTTCAATGTGCCGGTCCCTGTATCCGTAAGCTGATTCAGTTGATCTGTTTTGCAGTTTCTGCCATCGATTTTCAAAGGGTTGCCAAGCGAATCATAGATGAATGAATGACAGGCGGCTCCCTCTTCATCAGTGAGCTGGTTTAAGTCATTGTAGGCATAGCAATAAGAGGTTTGGTCATATCCGTCATGGATTGTAGTGGAAATCAATCGATTGCGATCATCAAATTCTGCTGATTGGCTCCAAAAGGGTGAATGGATGGAAGCTATTTGGTTTTGATTATAAGCATATTCAATATTGCCTGTCTGGTGAATCATTTCAGATACAAGCAAGCGCCCTTCCAGGTCATACTCAAGATATTGATGAGAATAAACCGGTTTTTTTTGCGGTGAAAAACGGGTGATCCGCTCTAGATTTATTGATCGGTATTCCCATTTAATTTCCGATTGATCAGGAAGCGTCAATTTTTTTAATCTTCCTAAAAAATCGCAATCTGACGAAAGAGTTAAACCATTAGCTAAAGTTTCATGGATTAAATGTCCCGATTGGTTATAGGCGCGCTTGTTGGATGTGCCGGCCGCATGGTCGAGCGTTTCAATTAAACGTCCTTTTTCATCGTAATGATAAGTATAATCAATTGTGCGGTCTGAACTCGACAACCTTTTAACTTGTCCATTAGGGTGATATTGAAAAGAGAGAGCGACCCGGTCGGGTTTAACAGCTTCAATAAGAAGCCCTTCTGAGTTATAGTGATAAGTTGTTGTGCACGCTGCCCGGCATCCGTATCCTTCAGTAATACTTTCCAGGCGATTATTCGGTCCCCAAATCCATTGAATGCAGTAGCTGCCGACTTTTTCTTGATCCTGCAAAATTGCATGAATCTCTTTTTCTTTATTCCCGCAGGAATCATATTGAATTTCTTTTGAAGTCAGCAGATAACCAAGAGAATTTCTTTTTTCGATGAAAACAGGTTGATTCAAAGCATTAAATATTGTTGTTGTAAGATTTCCGTTGGCATCCGCTTCAGTTCTTTTTAAAACGTTTTGCCCTAACGAATTATAGTATTTTTCGTCTACATAACATTGTGGATTTTCAGCAGAGCGTTTTGAAAATTCCCGATAACGCAAAACTTCGCCATTGACATGGTGAATAGAAGATGCGGCAACTTTCTGTTGATGATCTCTTTCCAGATTTTCAATCACACATTCATCATTTTGATTGCCATACCACTCTTTTTTGCTTTCAACAAAACCTGAGGCATTGTAGGTCATTTCAACTCGATAGCGGTCTCCTTTGGAAATTTCAATCTCTCTGCCGGCTTCATCATATGTATGTTTTGTTGTATCTCCGTTAAGATCTGTTGTAGAAATCAGTCGAAATGGTGTATAGGAAAATGCCTTTTCTCCTATTAATTGACTTTGTTGATCATAATATGCTTCTTTGACGACCCTTCCGAAAATGTCACGGAAATAAAGTGTTGAGATTCCTGTTTGGGAAGTTTTTTTTCTAAGAGATCCGTCCAGATTGTATTCAAAACTTTCTTCAGAATTATCAGGATGCACAATTTTTACCGGCTTCCCTCGTGCATTGTACTCTGTTTTTGTTTCATAACCTTTTGGGTCTTTCGAACAGACGATGCGATCAAAAATATCAAACGTATTTTCAAAGACCGGACAGACAAGATCTCCTTGAGCGCTTAAGATAGGCGGCCGCTCGGTTTTGATTAAGCGTCCCATAGGATCATATTGATAGCGAGTCTCATTGCCATAGTAGTCGGTAGATGAAATTTGGTTTCCTGCATAGTCGTATTGGTAGGAAGCGATATCTTTCAGCTCTCCTTCAATCCGGATTTCTTTTTTGATCAAACGGTTCATAAAATCAAATGTTTGAAGCACCTCCTCCTCTTTTTTTTGCTCTTTTACGAGATTTCCGTGGATGTCGTATTCTCGATTGATTTCTTCTCCATTTGAGTCGGTCGAATGAATAATCCTCCCTTTTGCATCGTAATCGAATACTGATTCATCGATAAGGATAGAATCGATATCATAGACAGCTTTTCCAGCAAGCTCTCCTTTACAAGAATAAGAGAGCTCAGTGCGGAGTAATAGAATTTCGTTGCCGTCGCTCAGGCTGACAAAGCCTTTTTCAATTGTTTTGGGTTTTCCTTTTGCAGGACCTTTGCATTCCGGATAAATGCGGGTGTAATGTCTTTCGGTAGCGTTTGACCAATCATTTTCGGCAAAAGAAGAACCATCATCCTCTGTTTCTTTTATGAGATTGCCCTCCGCATCGTATTGGTAAAAAAACCTTTTGTAAATTTGGTCTTCCCCTCCGATGTATTTTGCTGCAAGTTTTTGATTTGAATAACGATAATAAATGGTAAGACCATAATCGTTAAATTCTTTTAAAAGATACCGGCCATCCTCGGAATAGGAATATGATTTTGAAAAATGTTCAATGCCGGGGCTGCAAGGCCTTCCATCGGAAGTGATAGAGATGGAAGAGGGGTGACTGCCTGTTAAGTTGCCCCAGATTGTTGATTTGGTAACATTTCCGTACAAATCGTAGTCGCAGGTGCAGCAAAGCTGAATATTTCCAAAGCCATCCTCAATCGTTCGGCTTGTCATTTGACCAAATGAATCCCAGAATATTCTTTCTTTTCTGTATAGGGTATTTATATTCCAATAATGTTCAATTGCGATCAATTTTTGTAAATTTCCATAGTAGTACACAGTTTTGTTTCCCATTGCGTCATATACTTCAGAATAACCAGGACCGTAAAAAAATTGATTTGAAATAATCGGGGTCTGGTCTACTCCTAGAGGGGCTTTTTGTAATTTGACTTTTCCAATCAGAGGATCCCGTCCGGGGGCCGGGTTCATCACAATTTTTCCATCAACATTGTTGACAGATTCATTGTAATATTCTGTAATCAGATAACGGCCATTTGGTTCTTCTTTTTTATTTAGCAAAAGCCGTCTTTCTTTTGGATGTTCGCAATAGGAGTACTGTACAGTGTAGCCATGATTGTCGCTGAATCTTGAAAGAACATAAGGATGAACAGCGCGGGAAGTTTGATATCGAGTAAACTGGTAGGCAAGCTGCTGCCGGTCATTTGTTTCCACATCAATGCACAATAAATCTTCTTCAGAATAGTGAATGTGTATAGAGTTTTGGTCAGGAGATTTAGTGGAAATTTTGATGAGGCGATTTTGCTCATCGAAAGCATAGGAATGTGATTCAGGAATCCACTCATCAGGAATCAGGTCTTCAGAAAATAGAATATTGGGGTAATTAAAATGCCATCCTTGAGCAATACAATCTTGAGAAGAGTAATACCTTTTGAGTTCAAGAGTTGGATTTCCATTTACTGACAGATCTACATGATTTTCACAATACTCTCCTGTAATTACATTAATTGACTGATACTGGAAAGGACTCTGAAAAGCTTCTGTAATGGAATTAAATTGTTGTTCAAAATCAACTTCGTTTGCGTTGACAATAATTATATTTATGCTAAGAAACAAGATTAGCTGTGTTAGGTAATGGATCATTTTTTATATATACCTCTTCCGGCTCAAAGATACGCCGGTTGTGTTTCAAAACTTGGTTTTTGGCTTGCAATCGTTTTCTCAGAGCCAAAATCCTAAATTTTGAACAGGTTCTAAGATTGATTCAATGCCTCGGTATAAAGGTGAGTTTTTATTGAAAAATTGTTATTATACCGTTCTTGTTTCAAAACCTGGTTTTGACTTGCGGCCGCTTAATCACGAAAGTTTTCTCTTTGCCAAAATGCAGGTTTTGAGAACGCAATTAGTATAACATAGATATTAAGGAATATGTAACAAAATGAATATCGTCATTTTAGGAGCCGGAGGCGTTGGGCGCTATATTGCTCATATTCTTTCCAAAGAAGAACATAACGTCATCTTAATTGATCCCGATATTAAGAAGCTGGAAAAAGTTTCTTGGGAAATGGATGTTGCTATTAGAGAAGGTTCGGGCACAGACTGGCAGTTATTGGATGACCTGCTTGATCTTTCTCCGGATTTCCTGGTTGCGCTGACGAATTCCGATGAGATAAATCTTGCCGCATGCGCTATTGCAAAACATTTAGGGTACCGCAGAACGATTGCGCGCGTGAGAGATGACCGCTATTTAAACAGGACTCGTCTTGATTTTTCACATATTTTTGAAGTAGATTTTTTCATCGGCCCTGAATTGCAAGTCGCAAATGATATCTTAAAATATATGATTAGTCCCGGTTCATTAGCGGTCGAAAATTTTGCTCACGGAGCAGTGCAGCTGCGTACGTTGGTAATTCCTGAAAAATGGAAAAAAAAAGATGTCCCTTTACAGTATTTATCGCTGCCAAAGGGAGTTATTGTTGGATTAATACGACGAAATTTTTCTAGTTTAGATGAGGAGAAAGCCAGCGAAGTCATATTTCCTCACGGTCAAGATACTATAAGAGCGCATGATGAAGTCACCTTTATTGGCGAAACTGACGTGATCTCCGATTTACACAATTTTTTAGGGATAAGGCAAAAACAGATTTCATCTGTTGTAATCGTTGGAGGATCATTGACCGGATTAAATTTAGCACGTCTGCTTGAACAAAGGCAAATTGATATTCGTTTGATAGAGAAAGATTTTAATCGGTGTCGATTGCTGGCAGAAAAGCTGCCCGGCACAACAATTTTGAATCATCCCGGAGATGATATCGAATATTATAGAGCTGAAAAAATAGGAAACGCAGAGGTATTTGTTGCTTGTACAGACAAGCGATGAGCAAAATATCTTGTCGGCTCTTTTAGGAAAAGCGGCAGGATGTAGTGATTTGGTTGTGACATTATCAAATCCAAGCTACCTATCGTTGGCTAACCAGCTTGGTATAAATCATACTCTATCGCCTAAAATAAGCGCAGCCAATCACATCCTGTCGCAGATTTTAGGAGGGAATGTTAATTCTCTTGTTTCCTTTTATGATAATCAGGCAGAAATTCTCGAAATCAATGTTTCCATGGATTCGAAGCTGGTCGGGATTCCTCTGTCCGAACTGGGATCATTATTGCCTCGAGATTTTCTGATTGCTATGATTCAAAACCGGGGAAGGATTATGGTCGCGCATGGCAATCGCATTATTTCTCCTGGAGATACAGTGATTGTGATAACAAATCCAAGTCATATTCCGGAATTGGAAAAAATTTTCTAGAATGTGAAAGTGCTGCTGTCTTTTCTCGTAAAACAATCATTTCTCTGATGTAGGACACGATGTTTTTTTGCCGCAGGGACAGCCTTCTTTTGTTGCTGCATAATCGTTAATGTAGAACCCGGAACCTTTGAATGAAAGCCCAATCCCTCCGCCTGGACCGCGTTGCAAAGAATGTTTTTTACAACTTGGACACTGTTTTAGAGGTTCTTCCGTAATTTTTTGAAAAGCGTCCATTTCATGTCCGCAGCTCTTACAGTAATAAGCATATGTTGGCATATTATTTTTTACCTATTGCAAAAACAGGAGGAAAATAATTTCCTCCTGTTATTTTGTTTGAGTTGTTAGAAACCGCCCATGCCGCCCATTCCAGGCATTCCACCCATGCCGGGCATTCCACCCATGCCGCCCATGCCGCCCATGCCGCTCATATCCGGCATAGAAGCTTGAGCAGATTTAGGTTCTGGTTTATCTGTTACCATACAAGCTGTTGTAAGCAATAATGAAGCAACCGATGCTGCATTGTTTAAAGCCTGTTTCGTGACACGAACAGGATCGACAACCCCTGCTTGAATAAGATCTGTGAACTCATCAGTCAAACCGTTATATCCCATAGCTCCAGTGGTTGATTCGTAGATCTTTTCAGCAATCAAGTTTCCTTGTTTTCCACAGTTATTTGCAATAGCGGTAGCCGGAGCAAATGCCGCATCGCGGATAATTAAAGCTCCAACAGCTTCGTCTCCTGATAGCTTTAGGTTATCCAAGCTGTTCACTGTTCGTAGAAGAGCCACGCCGCCTCCAGGTACTATTCCTTCAGCAACAGCTGCCCGCGTAGCGTGTAGCGCATCTTCGACTCGAGCTTTTTTCTCTTTAAGCTCGGTTTCTGTAGCGGCGCCCACATTAACTACTGCAACACCTCCTACAAGCTTTGCCAGCCTCTCTTCCAATTTTTCTTTATCGTAATTTGAAATACTCGGTTTTCCAAGCTCAGCTTTAATCTGTCCAACACGTTCTTGAACAAGGCTGTGGTCTCCCAATCCATCAATAATGGTTGTGTCTTCTTTAGAGATCTTAATGGTTTTGGCCTGGCCGAGCACTTCAGCGCCAACATTTTCGAGTTGCAGACCGACTTCTTCTGTGACAACAGTTGCTCCTGTAAGAATAGCAATATCTTGCAGCATAGCTTTGCGGCGATCTCCAAATCCCGGAGCCTTGACTGCACAGACCGGAAGACCTCCTTTCAATTTATTTACAACCAATGTTGCCAAAGCTTCTCCTTCGATATCTTCAGCAATGATGAGAAGAGGCTTGGGGCCCTGTTCCATGACTTTTTCAAGGAAGGAAACGAGTTCTTTTACTGCAGATAATTTTTTATCTGTAATAAGAACGTGCGCGTTTTCAAGTTCAACGGACATGTTTTCCGGATTTGTGATGAAATATGGCGAGACATACCCTTTGTCAAACTGCATTCCTTCAACAACATCCAGTGTTGTTTCAATTCCTTTTGCTTCGGAAACGGTAATAATACCATCTTTTCCTACCTTATCCATTGCCTCGGCTATGATGCTGCCGATTTCCGGGTCGTTATTTGCGGAAATTGTAGCAATTTGTTTAACTTCCTCAGAAGTTTTTACAGGAGTGGCAAGGTTTTGCAGCGCTTCGGTCAATGTTTTGACAGCTTGATCAATCCCTTTTTTGATACTCATAGGGTTGGCGCCCGCCGACACGTTTTTCGCCCCTTTAAGAAAAATTTCTTCAGCTAAAACGATAGCGGTTGTGGTACCGTCTCCGGCAACATCCGAGGTTTTGGAAGCGACTTCTTTGACAAGTTGAGCTCCCATATTTTCAAATTTATCTTTTAATGTAATTTCTTTGGCAACTGTTACGCCGTCTTTTGTCGAAAACGGAGTTCCAAAGCTTTTATTGATGACAACATTGCGTCCTTTAGGGCCAAGCGTGACTTTTACGGCTTTGCTTAGAGTCCGGATTCCCTTCAAGATGGACTTAAGAGCATCGTCTTTGAATTTTAATAATTTAGCCATTGTTATTGCTCCTTAATGTTGTCGATTTATGAGAGGATTCCTAGAATATCGTCTTGAGAAAGTATCAAATACTCTTCTTCTTCGGCTTCTTCTATGTCTTTTACTTCCGTTCCGGCAAAAGAACTGAAGAGCACGCAATCGCCCTCTTTAAGATCAATCGCTTCGAGATTGCCATGTTCATCCAATTTACCGGGACCGACAGCAATAACGGTTCCCTGTTTAGGTTTTTCTTGAGCTGAATCGGGAAGAAGAATTCCTCCTTTTGAGGTTTCTGCTTTTGATCTCTTAACGAGAACACGATTTCCTAGAGGTTTAATCTTTGTACTAGTTTTCATGGTTCTTTCTCCTTACAATTAAGGTTTTAGTGAACATAAATTTTAGAATTTTTATTGATTTACGTCAATATTCTAGCACTCTCTTCCCAGAATTGACACATTAAAAATTTGATTTTTCTGATAGTCTCTATAGTTTTCACTATTGAGGCTATATGAATCAAATCCAACTACTAGAGGGATCACGCATTGATCCCTCATCAATTATTCAGTTTTTTTCGATTATCTAAGACCCACGTATCAACCGTCATAAACGTTACCCTTCGATCAATATACTCGTGTTCACTTTCGTTGTGATTTTCTCTGACCAGTGCAGTTGGACTAGCTGCCGTCAAGCTAAGGGGGGCTGTAATAAATGAGACATAATACGATAAGTTTTGAATGTTAGATAAAATTCGTTTAGGACATTTTTATGACGATTGATGCGCGGGTCTTCGACAATCGAAAAAAACTGAATAATTGATGAGGGATCAATGCGTGATCCCTCTAGTTGGATTTGATTCATATAGCCTCAATAGTGAAAACTATAGAGACTATCAGAAAAATCAAATTTTTAATGCGTCGGTTCTGAGTTCTCTCTAAGCTATGATTGTCAATAATACAATCAATCAGTATAATGCTTTTCGCAGGTAATTTGACATTTTTATTTCCTGCACCACCATAAAATATTCATCTAAAGGTAGAGCTAATGAGTTATTTGGAAGAATTCCAAAACCAGATTCACAACCGTAACTTTCAAAAATTTTTTCAATTATGGGAAGAGTACTGTACAAATGATGAAGTTGATACAGAAGAATTCCTTACCCTTCTCGAACTGATCAAAAACTCTGATTTTAACCATTTATTTGGACAATTCGCAGAAACAGCCCTGCCTCTCCGGCAATATATTCAGAATGAAGACAAAGCTTATGAAGTACTCAAATATATTCTGGATCTGCAAACAACAAATTCTGCAATTTTAGCCGACACTGCCACCGCAGAATTGCAAAAAAGATATGGAACCGATCCTCAATTTAAAGAAAAACTTCGCAAAATTGGATTGCGCACCCGTGCAAACTTTCAGGGAGCCATTTCCAATTACGAGCTGCTCAACCACTTAAAAAAGGGGAATTTCGTTTTCCACATCAGCGGCTGGGGAACAGGAGAGGTGATGGATGTTTCCCATATCAGGGAACAAATAGCAGTTGAATTTGAAAACGTAACCGGAATCAAACACCTCACGTTCGAAAATGCATTCAAAACCCTCATCCCTCTATCCAAAGAACATTTTTTAGCTCGTCGTTTTGCCGACCCGGACCTTTTGGAAAAACAAGCAAAAGAAAATCCTATTGAAGTGATCAAAGCGCTTCTTCGAGATCTTGGACCAAAAACTGCGGGTGAAATTAAAGATGAGCTATGCATTCTAGTCATCCCTGAAGTTGACTGGAGCCGATGGTGGCAAGGAGTAAGAACCCGCTTAAAAAAAGATACAATGATTAAAACGCCGGGCAGCTTAAGAGAGCCTTTCGTTTTAAGAAAAAAGGAACTCACGCATGAAGAAGAAATGCATCAAGCCATTGAAAAACAAACAGCTGTTGAGGACATCGTTCAAACAACTTATACCTATGTCAGAGATCTTCCTCAGGTAATGCGAAAACAAGAAGTTAAAGATTTTCTCAAAAACAAACTCATTGATCTGCTTTCAGATGAATCTCTTTCCTCGTCCCAGGAGTTGCAGATCTGTATTTTTTTAGAAACACTATTTGGCCATCAAATTGAAGGAAAATCTGTAAAAGAATTCATTAGAGCAATGGACAATGTGGAAGAGATCATCAGCTCAATGGATATCATAGCCTTTAAAAAACGTGCGCTGACAATGATTAGAGAAAGCCGTGAAGATTGGTCTGAATTGTTTGCAGTTCTACTTTTTTCTATCCAACAAAATCAACTTCGCGACTACATCTTCCAAGAACTGTTTAAATCAACTTCTTCGCGCGATCTTTTGATGAAAAAGCTTAACCAGCTTCTAAGACACCCGGAAAAACAGCCTGAAATTTTTGTTTGGTACTTCCAAAAAATTTGCGGTAAAACCCCGGTAGAAATTCCTTTTTCTACAAAAGAAGGTCAATGTCAATTTTTTGAAGCATTTCTCATCTTATTTCACAAAATCGAGTATGAGCAACAATGGAAAGATTTGGTAAAAAAAATGTACAACTTACTCACAAAAAAACGGTTTGAAGTTGTAAGAAACTTAATTGAAGGAACCACACTAGAATTCATCAAAGAATTTTTATTACTTGTAGCTAAAGTGCACGCCTTTACTAATCACGACAAAAAAATTATGCGCTCCCTGGCTCAAGTGGTCCATCCATCTCTTGCGCCTAACAAATCAAAATCGATAACTGATGATGCCTCTATTCTTTGGACGACAGAAAAAGGCTACCGAAAAACCCAGGAGAGGATCAAACAAATCGCCACTGTTGAAATGGTTGAAAATGCTAAAGAAGTTGAAGAAGCTCGGTCGCACGGAGATTTAAGAGAAAATGCTGAATATAAATTCGCTTGTGAAAAGCGTTCAAGGCTGCAGTCTGAAATGAAGCTTCTCTCAAAACAATTAAATGCCGCAAGGATTATTACCCCGGACGATATCGACCTCTCTGTTGCCGGTGTCGGTTGTATTGTAGAAATTAAGAGTCTTCAAGATAATAAAGAAAAATATACAATTTTAGGTCCTTGGGAAGCAGATGCTGAAAATCATATTATTTCCTACCAGTCTCAAATAGCAAAAGCTATGGCCGGCAATAAAATTGGCGATTCTTTTACATTTCGAGATGAAAAATACAAAATAACAGATATAAAAAGTATTTTTGAGGCTTAAATTAATGGAATTAATTCTAGCAACGCACAACTTGCACAAGATCCGAGAATATCGCGAAATGCTGAAAGAGCTCAAAGAGGCAGACATCATCTCTTTGAGAAACTTTGCAGATTACCGTCTTCCTAAAGAGACAGGAACTTCCTTTCTTGAAAATGCGGAAATTAAAGCGATTGACGCGGCAAAGCAACTGAATGCTATTGTCTTAGCGGACGATTCCGGTCTTGTTGTACCTGCAATTAAAGGCTTGCCGGGCATATGTTCAGCGCGCTACGCAGGCGAAGATGCAACTGACTCGGAAAATAGAGCCAAACTTCTGAATGAAATGAAAAATTTAGAAGAATTAGACCGCTCAGCTTATTTTGAGTGTTGTATTGTTATCGCTGGGCCTGAAGGAAAGTTAAAGTCTGCAGAAGCTAAATGCGAAGGATTAATAGCCTTGCAAGAAAAGGGACGAAATGGATTTGGATATGATTCCCTTTTTGTCAAATATGACTATGATAAAACTTTTGCAGAGTTGGAAGAACAGACAAAGAATCGAATTTCTCATCGCCGAAAAGCATTGGATAAACTATTTCCCTTTCTCGAATCGTTGCTAATACAAACCTCACGCAAATAAAAAAATTAAAACGATTGCATTTTAAAATTATTTTTTTATCAAAGAGAAAGCGTGTGATTAAGCGCTCGCTCAGTCACGCGTTTTCTCTTTGATAAAAAAAATAATTTTAAAATACGAGCGGTATAACAATATCCAGATAATATTTGAATCAGATGCATTATTTCATCGATGGTTATAATTTGATGTTCAGGCTTGGTATAACTAGCAGCTCTCTTCGTTCAGAACGAGAACGCTTTATTAGAAGCCTATATGAAAAAATCCAAACGACAGGCCTTGATGTCACAATTGTTTTTGATGCCCAAAATCAAACCGGCCTAGGGTCTCGCTCACACATGGATTTTCTAGAAATTTGTTTTACAGATCAGGGTGAAACTGCTGATGACTACATTATCAATGAGTTAGCATCAACACCGAACCCCGGACAGGAAATCGTAGTTACTTCAGACCGCGACCTTGCACAAAGAGCCAGAAGGCTGTATGCAAAATCCGAGGCAGCGGAAGAATTTATAAAATGGCTTGATTACACTTATCGAAAGAAAAAAAAACAAAATCCCCCCGAGCATTCATCGCGACAAGCAGCAGCTATGCCTGAAGAACTTCTTGATCCTGTTTTAGAAGCGTCAACACAAAAAAACATAAACGCGTATTTGGAAATTTTCGAGAAAAAAAGCCAAAAATTAAGCTCTTTAGAAACAAAACCTTCAAAAAAAGTGGAAAGCCGCCAAATTAAAGAAAGTGATATCGAAAGGTGGCAAAGAATATTCGAAAATAAATTAAATAAGAGTGATGATTGATTGAAAATCTCAAAATTCGTTAAAATTACTCTTCTTTTTGGGGCGTTAGCTCAGCTGGTAGAGCGCAACAATGGCATTGTTGAGGCCAACGGTTCGACTCCGTTACGCTCCAATATTGAACGCAAATCAAAACATTTAAATAACTTAGACTTTTATTTCACACATTCTTAGAACCTGATCACAATTTTAATGGAGCGTTGCAAGTCAATTTGTTAAAATGACCTTATTCATACAGGTCCCGAGTGTTATAAAAACCTGAGTGCAACAGAAAAAATGGTGTTTTTCAATTCTTTAGAACAACTTCCAAATGATCCTATATTGAGTCTGACGAGCTCTTTTAAAAACGACCCAAGATTGAAAAAAATTAATTTAGGAGTAGGAACGTATAAAAATTCCAAAGGGCTGCCCGTTGTGCTCAACTGTGTGTCTCAAGCCGAGAAGCTTATCCTTGAACAAGGCCTCAATAAAGAATATCCTGCGATTGAAGGAAATCAAGACTACATCAATGCAACGGTTCAACTCATATTCGGAAATGAATTTGATACTGACTGCATTTTTGGAGCGCAAACTCTTGGAGGAACAGGAGCTCTGCGCATAGGTGGAGAATTTCTAACGAGAAATAAAATCTGCAATACAATATTCATTTCTGATCCTACTTGGCCAAATCATTACTCCGTCTTTAGAAACTCAGGTTTTACAATTCAAACCTATCCCTATTACGACCCTTTTGAGCATCGGTTTAATTTTTCAGCTCTATACAGCTTCATACAAACAATGCCAAACGGTTCTGCAATATTATTTCAACCTTGTTGTCATAATCCTACAGGCATTGATCCAACTCTTGCTGACTGGGAAAGAATTATCATCCTTGTAAAAGAAAAACGTCTGCTTCCTTTTTTTGATCTGGCCTACCAAGGGTTTGACCAAAGCTTGCAACAAGACTCGCAAGTCATCAGACTATTTGCAAAATCTATACCGGAATTTCTTGTGGCAAGCTCCTATTCCAAAAATTTTGGTTTATATGGCGAGCGTGTAGGACATTTAGCAATAGCTTGCCGGTCAAAAAAATCTGCCGAAAAAGTTGGCAGCCATATCCGAAAAATAATTCGTGGAAATTATTCGATGCCCCCGCTGCAAGGCCAGCGCATTATAACAACGGTTTTGAACTCAAAATCTCTGCGCGCGGAGTGGGAAAATGAACTGGAAGAAATTCGTGGACGAATTCAACGGATGAGGAAATTATTAATTGAAAAGTTATTTGAAAAAGGGGCCGGCAAACATTTTCAATTCCTAAAACACCAAACAGGAATGTTTACATTTTCCGGCCTTGAGGCAAACCAAGTGAATAAATTGAGAAACCTGTACGGAATTTATATGCCGGCTAACGGTAGAATCAATGTTGCAGGACTAAATGACAACAATTTAGATTATTTTATTGACGCTTTATTATCTGTATCAAATTTCTAATGAGACCGAAATATTTCTCTCCAAAATCCTATTTACAACTTTTAGCAGTTCTTCTTGCGGTTCTAAGTTTACCCAAATCTTCAACCGAATCCCTTAGAGGAACTGTGGTAGCGGTATTTGCGCCCTCATGGAGTCTGCTTTCTTCGGCCAGACAAAGCCTGCGCAATTTTTCTGAAGAAACCATTCAAGGATCAGATAATGAGACTGTTTATGTAAATGAAGCGATTCAATCGCTTCAACTCGAAAACCAATTACTAAAAAATAAAATTTCCGCCTTGGAAGACTTGCTCAGACAGGAAACGCACTTACTTGAAAAAAACATCCCAACTGTGCAGGAAGAGCTTCATGATATCCCTGTTATTCGGGAATCAGAAAAAAAAATGATGATTAATCTAAAAGCAGAATCTATTCCCGCTCAAGTCATTTTTAGATCAAGTGCTGCTTGGAATTCAATTCTTTGGGTCAACGTAGGAAATATTAATAACGAAGAGATTGGCTACCCTCTAATTTGTAAAAACAGTCCCGTTGTTGTGGGAACTAAAGTAGTTGGAGTAATCGATTATGTCGGAAAAAAGCAAAGCCGCGTAAGACTAATCACAGATCCCGTTCTTAACCCTTCAGTAAGAGCGATCAGGCTCTTCAATGATCAAACCTGGTATCTTGCAAAAGGAGAACTGAGAGGCTGTTCTCAAGCTCGATTTCGAAAAAAGTCAGACCACTTGCTAGGAACAGGCTTCAATTATGATTTTCCGGACCATGAAGGTCCTGCACGTGATTTGCGAACGGGCTCTGTTTTAGGAAATCTGCACAAAACTCTTCCAACACTCCCAATTATCCAAGAAAATGATCTACTTATAACAACCGGGATGGACGGAGTCTTCCCTCCTGGACTTTCAGTCGCAATTGTTTCGCAAGTTAAAATGCTAAAAGAAGGAGATTATTTTTACGAAATAGAGGCATCGCCATGCTGTGGAAATATTGATCAGCTATCACTTGTTTCAATTCTTCCTTCCCAAGGATTTGATCCAAATGATCAACCATTATACTAGTGCGCCTTCAAAGTTTTAGAAGTTGCAGGCACAGGCGGCATACTTTCATATTATACTGTAAATCAAATATTTAATTATACGTTATAAATAATAATAGATTTTACAAAAATAATGTGTTAAGTATAAGTTATGGAACCGCTTAGACATTTACCTGATATTCTTCAGAGCTTCAACGAACGCCCTCGCCAAAGCCATGCTTATAATTACATGAAAGATGGCACTTGGTTCCATTTATCCACAGAACAAGTCATGAATTACACAGAAGGACTGGCGCTTTATCTTAAAAAAAGAAAATTGAAAAAAGGAGACCGTATCGGAATCTATGCCAAACCATCTCCCTATTGGAGCATCATTGACTTTGCTGTCGCCTTAGCAGGAGGGATCACAGTTCCCTTCTTTTCCAATTTATCAAAGCGGCATTTCCTATACGAAGCGAAACAATCGAATCCAAAATGGTTATTTATAGGAGATGAAGAAGATTGGGAGAATATCAAAGATCATCAAGATCTCTTTGAAGCAACAATTGGTATTGAAGAGGGGGCTTACCAAAAAACGGACTTTGTTTTTTTCGAATGGATTGAAAAAGGGCTGAAAATATTAAGAAATGCTCCTTATGAGATTGAAATTCTGAAGCAAAACATTCAACCTGATGATATTGCGACAATCATCTATTCAAGCGGAAGTACCGGCAATCCAAAAGGAGTAGAGCTCACTCATAAAAACCTGGTAAGCTTTATCCATCAAGATGACTTCTTGCTTAGAAGCCATGATAAATATCTCAGCATATTACCTTTAGCACATATTTTTGCAAAACAAATACATCTGATCATGACTGCATGGGGAATCCCTATATATTTTCTTAACGACCTGCAAAAAATATCAAAAGTAACAAATGAAATCCCAATAACCCGCATGATCACAGTCCCTAGAGTATTGGAAAAAGCTTATTCAAAAATGGTCGATCGCATTAACAGCAGCCCTCTAATCAAACGATGGATCGGCAAATGGGGTTTATGGGTAGCGCACAGAGAAGATGATTGGATGCAAAAGATATTCCATCCCATTGCAGACAAATTTGTTTACAGCAAAATCAGAAAAGCCTTTGGCCCCCATTTTCATTCCATTCTTTCAGGAGGAGCGCCATTAAATCCGCATTTACATCGTTTTTACTTAAATGTAGGGATTCCTATCCTTCAAGGATGGGGGCTTACCGAAGGATCTTGCATTGCAGTTAATCGTTTAAATCAAAATAAAGTAGGCACTGTCGGGCCGCCTCTATCTGGAGTGGAATTTAAAATTAGCGAACAAGGCGAGGTACTCGTACACAGCCCAACCGTTATGAAAGGATATTATAAAAACCCTTCAGCAACGCGCCGTACAATTGATTCTCAAGGATGGCTGCACACCGGCGATTACGGTTATTTGGATCAGGACGGCCATCTTGTCATTCTTGGCCGTATTAACGAATCCTTTAAAACATCTCAGGGGGAATACGTCAATCCCCTTCCCATAGAACAACAATTAACAGAATCGCCAATGATTGATATCGCAATGGTTATCGGAGAAGGGAAGCCCTATCCCGCAGTTTTGTTATTCCCCGATATTGATGCTATTGAAAATATAATGAATCAAAGCAAAAACGTTAAACACTCAGTTGTTGAGTTTCTCAATACACAGCAGGCAAAAGAGGAAATTCACCTATTAATTGATGAAATTAACAAATCCCTTGACCACTGGCAGAAAATTCGCGCTTACAGATTTATCAGGAATCATCCAAGCATCGAAAACGGAGAATTAACACCAACTTTTAAGCTCAGACGAAAAGTGATTGTTGAAAAATATTCTCAACTTATTGAAGAGATGTATAGCGAATCTGAACACCCCAAGTCCCCAACTTCTATTTCAAGCTAGCCCAGGTTCCGTACTATTTTTTAAATAATTGATTTTCAATGATTTATTTTTTAATGCACCGCAATTTCTCCAACACGAATGCACTACAAACGCATTTTCCAAATTTTTTCACTGATTATCAATGATTTAGGAGTAAAAATTGGCACAAAAATCCAATTTTTCCAAAAAGTGCGGGACTTGGGCTGGTGCTCCGTCAACTTTAAAATAAGAGTAGACTTATCGAAATTTTTGGTTCATCAATCGAGATTTTGAACAGGTTCTAAAAAATTGGATAAAAATCTTTTCCTTTCATATAATTATGCCCTTTGAATTTTTTCACGGATATCTTATGCAAATATTTATTCCAAAGGAATCTCAACCCGGCGAAACCCGAGTGCCTATATTACCGGAATCTGTCGAGAAACTCATCTCTTTAAAAGCAACTGTTTCTGTTGAAAATGGAATCGGCGACTCTATCTACTTATCAAATGAATCTTATTCAGATAAAGGCGCCCAGGTCATTTCCAATAAACAACTTGCACTTGAACAAGCAGACATTGTGCTGCGTCTCAACCCTCCTCCAATAACTGATATTTCATTGATGAAACCCGAGGCGATTCATATTAGCTATATCGATCCTTTTCGCTCATACGAACTTATTGAAGCATTTTGCAAAGCAAAAGTCAGCGCAATCAGCATGGAAATGATCCCCCGCACAACAATTGCTCAAAAGATGGATGCCTTAAGTTCTCAAGCCAGCCTTGCCGGTTATGCAGCCGTTATCACGGCCGCTCAATATCTCAATAGAATTTTTCCCATGATGGTCACTCCTTCAGGGACTATTCAACCGGCTCGAGTTTTTGTCATAGGAGCAGGAGTTGCGGGTTTACAAGCAATTGCAACAGCCAAGAGACTGGGAGCCCGCGTTCAAGCATTTGATACACGTCCAACTGTTGCCGAACAGGTGCAGTCTCTTGGAGCAAAATTTGTCAAAGTTGATTTAGGAGAAATGTCTCAAACTGAACAAGGGTACGCAAAAGAACTCAACGCCGAACAGCTTGAAAAACAAAGGCAGGCAATGGCCAAAATATGCGCTCAATCTGACGTTGTCATTACAACAGCGCAAGTTTTTGGGAAAAAAGCGCCTCTAATCATTTCAAATGATATGATGGACCAAATGTCCAAAGGAAGCCTTCTTATTGATCTGGCTGTTTCTACGGGAGGAAATGTAGAGGGTTCGATAGCAGATCAAATTGTCGACCGCAACGGCGTCAAGATTATCGGTCTCAGCAATTTCCCCGGAGAAGTTGCTCTCAATGCCAGTGAAATGTTCAGTAATAATATCACCAACTTTGTCGAGCATTTCTGGGACTTGGAAACTTTTTCGTTTTCTCTAAATTTAAATGATCAACTCATTGAAAAATCACTGATCACACACAAGGGAGAAGCGGTCAATCCTCTTCTTCAAAAACTACAACCTGCCTAAAGGTTCAATTATGGAATCAATCGGATTATTACTTTTTGTCTTTGTTCTCGCTGTGTTTACCGGATTTGAGCTTATATCAAAAGTTCCATCCCAATTACACACGCCTCTTATGTCGGGATCAAACGCAATTTCCGGAATTACTATCGTAGGAGCTCTTATTGCAGCAGGATACCCCGGCAATAATACCTTAACTGTTATCCTCGGCACCTTAGCTGTTATTTTTGCAACAATCAATGTGGTTGGCGGATATCTTGTTACCGACCGCATGCTTAGAATCTTTAAACACAAAAAATGATCATTGCTATGAACGTCTATTTTGATTTTGCTTATATATTTGCCTCCATTTTTTTTATCATCGGCTTAAAGATGCTAAACTCAGCTAAGACAGCGCGCAAGGGAAATGGAATTTCAGCAATTGGGATGCTCATTGCTATCATAACCACCCTTTTATATAGCGGCCTAAGCTACCAATGGATCTTGATTGGCCTTATTGTAGGCTCAATCATTGGAGCAAGCTCTGCTCAATCGATAAAAATGACTTCCATGCCGGAAATGGTAGCGCTCTTTAACGGTTTTGGAGGGGCTGCAAGCCTTTGTGTCGGTTGGGCAGAATTTCATTCAAATCCTCCAACAGGCTCATTTACAAAAATTGCTATTTTTCTCACGGTACTGATAGGCGGAATCACCTTTACAGGAAGCTTAATCGCCTATGCCAAGCTTTCTAAGAAGCTGTCAGGAAAGCCTATTTTATTCAAAGGACAGCAAATAATCAACGCATGCCTCTTGCTTTTTACACTGACATGCGGTTTTTTATTCAGCTTTTCAAGCTCAAATGATCCTGCTTTGTTTCTCATCATTGCAGCAATGTCGCTCATCATGGGAATTCTCTCTGTTATTCCGATCGGCGGAGCCGATATGCCCGTCGTCATTGCCCTGTTAAATAGTTACTCAGGCCTTGCTGCAAGTATGGCCGGATTTATCATTTACAACACAGTATTGATCGTTGCAGGTTCGCTCGTTGGAGCAAGCGGATTAATTTTGACCAACATTATGTGCAAAGCAATGAATCGGTCCATTATGAACGTATTATTCAGCGGCTTTGGATCGATTTCGTCAGAAGAAAGCGCACAAAAAATTAATGGAGAGGCAAAGCCTATTCAACCTTCTGATGCATACTACCTTTTAGAAGCCGCCCAATCCGTTGTTTTCGTTCCCGGGTATGGAATGGCAGTTTCTCAAGCTCAACATATCGTAAGAGAGCTGGCTGATTTGCTTGAAGATAACGGCACAGAAATTCAGTATGCAATCCACCCTGTCGCAGGAAGAATGCCCGGACATATGAATGTTCTTCTTGCAGAAGCCAACGTGCCTTATGAATCATTGGTGGAACCCAAAGATGTGAATCCTTCCATGAATACTGTTGATGTTGCTGTTGTCATTGGTGCAAATGATGTGGTCAATCCTGCCGCGAAGGAAGACCCTTTGAGTACGTTGTATGGAATGCCTATTATTGATGCGGCAGGCGCTAAGACCTGCCTTGTTTTAAAAAGAGGACTAAACCCCGGATTCGCGGGAATGGAAAATTCTCTTTTCTATAAAGAGAACACGCGTATGCTTTTTGGAGATGCTAAACAAACTCTTTCTTCTCTTGTCAGCGAGTTTAAAAAATGATGTTTGATATCAAGAAAATTCCCAACGGAGGCGTTTGGATTCCTTCTTCCGAGGAAAGGGGAAACTGGGTAATCATTGCGATGCATGGCAGCGGGGGCTCGGGTTCAGACTTTCAAGGTTTGGAAAACATTCTCCAATTCCCTGAAATGAACTACCTTTACTTAAATGGCCCTATTCTCGAGTATTCAAATTTTCGGTGGTATACAGAGGCAGAAGGCAGCCGCCAAACTGCCCTTAATTACATTGAATACGCAATCAATCAACTGATAGAATCCGGTTTTTCTCGTGAAAAAATTTTTTTAATAGGGTTTTCACAGGGAGGGGCCCTTGTTTTTGAATTTGGTTTACGGTACCCCTATTTATTAGCAGGATATATCGCGATTAGCGGCCGAATCGAAAACCTTCCGGCCTTAATCTCACAAAAGAACCCTTTAATCACCCAAAAAGGACGTTGGTTGGTGACTCATGGTAAAAAAGACTACAATCTTTCTGTGGATGTTATTCGGATGCAAGTTAAAAAACTGCAAGATGCCGGCTTAAAAATTGACTTTCGGGAATATGATAAAATTCATGAATTTGACCGGCAAAAAGAAATGCCAGAAATCAGATCGTGGATATCAAAGATTATTCATTCTTAGAACTCGTTTAAAATCTTTGGAAATTGTGAAGATTTGTTAAATTTTTGAAATTTTGATATAATGTCGTATAGCACGAAGGAGAATTTTCTCTGGTCTTATCATTTTTATGGTATCAAAAATTTTACAAAAAACAGCATAGATAAAGCTGGTGAGTGAGTATTGGTTGAAATATACCGCTCGCGCCCTCAAAATTTGGTTTTTGGCAAAGAGAAAACTCTCGTGATTAAGCGATCGCAAGCCGCTTAATATTAATTCAATGTTGAGTGGCTTGCGATCATCCGCAAGCACGTTTTCTCAAAGCCAAAATCCCGAATTTTGAAGGCGCGGCCTATATAACTCGACTTTGTACATTTTAATAAAAAGAGTTTCGAAGAAAAAAAACAATGGGTAACAATGAATCTCAAAACCTATTCGATGCATTTTCGGATAACTTGAGGAAGAAACAGAAAAAAAAGAAAATCAAGGAAGGTACAAAAAGCCAAAAAAATGTGCCGCCTAAAAACATGCCCGCAATTTCCAATGAAGAAATCGATATAATATTTAAAAAATTGCGAAACATGGATGAAGACTTGCAAAAACGGATGGATTATATAGCAGAACTAAGCGGGATGACTCCCAAACAGGTAGAAGAGTTTATTGCAAATCCTAACAATTTTTCTGATAAAGATTGGTTAAGAATGCAAGAAAAAAAACAAGCTCTCGAGAAGCAAATATACTCAAGCATTGGTATCAAGTATCAAAGAGGAATATTAAACAAGAAAAAAAAGAAAATCCAAAAAGGAAGACGAGGTAAAACTCTCGGAGTCCGAAAAGGATGGATACAAATGTAGCCGATATTCCTATGTATACCGAAACAACTTCAAGATTTAGAAAAAATTTTCGTGTAGACGATCGCAAGCTGCTCAATATTGATTAATATTGAGCGGCTTGCGATCGTTCAACCACGAGAGCTTTTTCTTTGCCAAAAACCAAATTTTGAAACACGAGCGGTATATTTGATTAGATAGAAAAAAACTGTTATCCTCACAGCAAACTCAATAAATAAAAATAAAGTGAACTTATGATTAAACGCATTGATCTCTTCATGCCCCCTTTCAGCCAATATGGACTTCTGCCCTATCTAACGCAGCAATTTTACAACGCGCTTACTCGACAAGGAGTCTCTTGCAAATTATTAGTTGCAGAACGAAATAACCCTAAACCATTTCTAGAATCCATTTTTACCGACCTTCCCGATTGCACGCTGTCTCTCGATGGCTTATTGCCTGACGACGCAGGAAACTTTTTTTGCGACATGATTAAAATTCCTCACATCGCATGCTTAACCGAAAATTTCACTGAGTTTAACATTCTAACGCAAAGCTCATTGAATATTATTGCATGCCCTGATGCTTTCGCCTGCGACTACTTCAAAGGGATAGGATGCAGCCAAAGCCTCTTCATGCCGCATGGAGTAAATCCCTCTTTAGAACCGGATCGCAGCTTAAGTAAAAAGTACGATGTGATGTTCGTAGGATCTTGCATCGATTATGAATATATCCAGTCCGAATGGAAAAAGAAGTATCCCAAACCTATTTACAATACATTAAACAACGCTCAAGAAATCGCTCTTTCCGATTATTCGACAAACTACATTGAAGCTCTCGTCCAATCCTTGAATACGACGATTCAAAATGAAAAAATAAAAATTGAAAGCATTAATATGCTCGAATTGATTCAAGAATTAGAACTTTTTATTAAGGGAAGAGATCGTGTTGAAATGATCAAAGCAATCAAAGACGCTCCTGTTGCAGTTTTTGGCGCAGCAATCGGCCCAAGCGGATGGGAAAAATATTTAAAAAATCAAAAAAATGTCTCAATCCATTCTCCAATCCCTTTTGAGAGTGCAATCGAAGCCATGAAAATGAGCAAAATCGTACTAAACAGCAGCCCTACATCAAAAAATGGAGCTCATGCAAGAGTTTTTGCAGCGCTTGGCACCGAATCTTTCCTTCTAACTAATCAGAATATTTTTTTAGATCATCATTTTGTGAATGGAAAAGATCTTGCATTTTATATTCATGGAGAGTGGAGCGACATCAATGAAATCGTTGTTTTTTATCTAGAAAATAAAGCCGAAAGAGAAGCTGCCGCAAAAAGCGGACGAGAGAAAGCCATGCGTGAGCACACATGGGACCACCGCATTCAATCACTTCTTAAACAACTTCCTCCTCTACTTGAAAAAGCCAGAGCCAGCCTTGTCTAATCATCCTTTTGAACTCCTAAAAAAGTGGTTCCTGGAAAACCGGCGCGATTTCCCTTGGAGAGAATCGCCAACCCCTTATGCTGTTTGGATATCAGAAGTGATGCTGCAACAAACACAAGCTTCTGTCGTCATCCCCTACTTTTTACGTTGGATGGACCAATTTCCCACAATCGAAGCCTTGGCCAATGCCGATCCAGAAGAAGTCATCAAAGCTTGGGAAGGGCTTGGGTATTATTCAAGAGCGCGCAATCTGCATGCCGGGGCAAGATATGTGCAAGAACATTTTCATGGAAAACTTCCATCGGATACAGAATCGCTTTCCAAAATTAAAGGCCTAGGCTTGTATACAATAGGCGCAATTCAAAGTTTTGCCTTTCATCAAAAAACTCCGGCCGTCGATGGAAATGTATTACGCGTCGTTTCCCGCTATTGTATGTTAAAAGATGATATTAAAAAGCCTAAAACAGTTGCAGCTATTAGAAAATGGATTGAAATGCAGCTGCCGGATGAAACCCCGTGGGTTATTAACGAAGCGTTAATTGAACTAGGAGCCACGATTTGCAAGCGAAAGCCTAATTGTCCAAAATGCCTTTTGAATCAAACATGTTTAAGTTTTCAACACGGCCTTCAAGAGCAACTCCCCATCAAAGGAAAACCCCCTGTATCAATTTCTCTATACCGAATTGTTGCCGTTATTGAATCAAACGGGCGCTATCTGGTCAAAAAGGAGAAAAAGGGAAAGTGATGCAAGACCTCTATGAATTTCCCTATTTTGAAAAAGACCCGGCACAAAATGGGGTTAAACACCTAATTGAACAAGTTCATCAATATTTCGGCATTAAAACCCGGTTTCGGAATGAATTGCCTTTAATCAAGCACACCTTTACCAAATATCGCGTATCGCTTTTCCCCTTTATACTCGCTGCTTCCCAAAGAAAAAACGTAAAGGGCTTTGAATGGCTGAATGAAGAAAATCTTATGAAATTGGCTTTTTCTTCCGGCCACCGGAAAATTTTTGATTATATTCGTTCAGTTTAAGATATTTATAATACGCTGTATGTCCATTGTACAAAGAAATCACCAACCCTTCATACCCGCCTAGAAAACCTCGTTTTAAAATGTAGGATTTAAAAAAAGCAAACATTCCATGCCCTACAGCTTTGAGGGGACCCGAACGCTTTACTCCTGCATTTTGTTTTGCAAACAGCTCGGAATACAGCTGCATTTTTTCAAGGAACTGAGAAATAGAATCATAAGAATAATGTTTCAAAGCTCCGCGCAACTTTTCCACCTTCATATTGTCTGTAATAATTCCTTCATGAACTTGGTCGTCTGAAAATTTTGTGAATTTGCGGTGGTAAAGCCGAACTACGCTTTCCGGATGCCAGCCGCACCATCGAATCCATTTTCCATTAAAAAAATTGCGGCGGGAAATGGAGTAAACGCAGTGCGGATTTAAATCAAGATTCAAGAGCTCTTCAATCAGCTCAGGAGATGGCACTTCATCACTGTCGATAGATAAAATCCAATCATGTTTTGCACACCCGCTGGCTAAATTATGTGTGGGGCCGAATCCAACAAATGGACGCTTATACAAGGCGGCATTGGAAAAATTTTCAGCAATTTCAATCGTTTCATCAGTCGATCCCGTATCATAGACGACAACTTCATCAAATGCATGAAGAGATTGTAAAATTTCTTTTATATACATCTGACTATTTTTTGTAAGAATAGTTACACTGATCATAGCACGGCAATGCTACCACAAATCCAATAGAGAAGCTAGTGCTTTGCCGCGGTTTAATTTAAGGGTATCTTCATCAATCTTTTTTTGCCTGAATGCAAGTCTTCGATCTCCACACTACATCAGACAAAAAAATTTCAACAAATCTACCCTCAAATTAAACCGCGGCAAAGCACTAGGTCATTTATCAAAATGCGCCGAAAAACCTCTTCCTTTAGGGAGAGGATGTAAGGCGCTTTAGTGAGGCATTTGTTGTTGCTCGATATATTTTCGGATAATATCAATTGGTGCACCTCCACAACTTCCAGAAAAATAGCTTGGAGACCAAAGGTTGTTTTTCCAAAGAAATTGACTAATGTACTCTCTATGATCTCGTTTAATTAACCGACTAGAAACTCCTTTCAGACTATTATACCTCTTCAAATTGAAGAATCGGTAACAAGAGAGAAAAATTCAAATAATCCTGTAAAAAATAAGCTGTTTCCTCCCAAATAACAGGCTGCTTGGCTGTGTACCTAAAAGACCCAGTAGGCTACAATGTCTCCTTTCAATTTATGCTTGCTACGATGGATTTTTTTACCACAGAGCTCACCGAGCCCACAGAGAGAAGAGAGAATGACACTTTAACTGGTGAAATTATAGGTGCAGCCATAGAAGTTCATCGAAGTTTAGGGCCTGGACTTCTTGAGTCTGCATATGTTGCATGTCTAGCCTATGAGCTCCGTTTAAGAAAATTAAAAGTGGAACAAGAAGTACCATTACCAATTTTCTATAAGGACGTTATGCTCGATTGTGGATACCGGTTAGATTTAGTCGTGGATGATCAAGTAATTATAGAGGTTAAGTCTGTTAAGGCATTGACGCCCTTATATGAGGCCCAATTGCTTTCCTATATCAAAATGTCTGATTACCATAAGGGCTTGCTAATCAACTTCAATGTGAAAATGCTGAAGGATGGTATTCGAAGAATGAGAAATTGAATTCTCTCTGTGATCTCGGTGAGCTCTGTGGTAAAAATCAAAAAAGCTGCCTAAGTTGGAGCGTCGATGGCTCTGAATCTATCACGTATTCTGCCAGCAAACTCTTGCCCAAAAACAGACGTTGGATCCAGCCCCGATATATTTTCCAAAAAGCTCATTATAGCCTGTTTAAATTCGTGAAAATCTTCGTAATACGTGTTGTACAGCACTCGTTCTTTCATCCATTTCCAAACCCGCTCAATCGGGTTTAAATTTGGACTGTAAGGAGGAAGAAAATGTAAGTTGATTTTAGAATTTTGGAGATGTGAAGTTACACTCTTATTTCGGTAATAGCGAGCATTATCACAAAACACATGTATTTTATCCTTAGTTGGATAGGCGTCCTCAATCTTCTTAAGGAAAGAGATAGTAGATTCGGCATTCAGCGTCTTATCTTCCTGAACATGCAATTTCGATGAAAGTAAATCAACAGCACCAGAAAGATTTAGTCGAGATCTTCCGCTATTTGCAGCAATTTCCTTGCGTAATCCTGTCTTGATCCAGCCATAGGTCACTTGAGTATTGTGAGTAGGATGCACTCCATCCATAAAACAAATCGTTTCTCCATCTGTCAAAGACCTTTTTAGTTGTTCGTATTCCTCAATCCATTTCTCTTGACGCTCCTTATCTGCTTTACCTGGAACGAGGGCTGGTTTTTTATAGGAAAATCCATGTCGATGCATCCAATTGCACAGTCCTGGCACGGTATAATCAATTTTGAACACTGTTTTTACATACAACAAAATATCTTTAATATAGAGATAGGTATGCTCTTGTAAATGCTTTTCAAGCTGTTCTGATTGATCTAAAGAGAGCTTTTCTACAGAGCCACCATTTTCCGGTTTCAACTTTTTTGACTCTTTATAATCTCGAATGTGTTGGCGAATAGCGTCATCAGAAAGTAAAAGGGCTTCTGCGATTTGCATAAGAGTCCACCCCTTGTCGTAAAGCAGAACAGCTTTGATGCGATCACAAATTCGTTTATCCCTCTCTTTTTTATGTTGGGCCACCAAATCGCTTCGTTCGTAAACAGTAAGGAAATTTCTCATGAAAAGAATTATTACGTATGAATGAATTTTGGAAAAGGATTTTCAGAAAAACATCTCTATCCTGCCAGTGGAAATCCCGGCTCTTGAATCAAGAGAGGTATAACTAGTTTTGAAATAGCTACTTTTGGAGGATAGTTAATTAATAGATGAACATGGTCTTGTTCCCCATCAAACTCAACGAGATTAGATTCAAAGTCATTGCAAACATCAGAGAAAATTTGTTTTAGATCATTTAAAATTTTTTTGTTAAAAACTTTTCTTCGATATTTGGTGACAAAGACCAAGTGAACATGCATATTAAAAACACAGTGCCTACCGGATCTAATTGTTGTTGATTTTTTCATGGACCAAATGTAACATGAGCGCATGTTAATACGCAAAGCCTATCAATTTAAGTTAAAGACAAATCACGAGATAGAAAAACAACTATCACAAACAGCTGGATGTTGTCGTTTTTTGTGGAACAAAACCTTAGCGCTTAACATGAAAAGACTAGAAGAAAAACAACCATTAATGTGGTATCGAGAGCTTGCCTTTTGGCTTACATTTTGGAAGAAAACAGATGAACTTAGCTTCTTAAAGCAGTCTCATTCTCAACCTCTTCAGCAAACATTAAAACATTTTGAAAGAGCTTTTCAGGATGGTTTTGACAGAAAACAATCTCATAAACGTCTTCCTAAATTTAAAAAGAAATTTTCTGGAGATAGTTTTTGCTATCCTCAAGGATTTAAATTTGAAAACCGACGTGTTTTTCTTCCCAAAATAGGTTGGGTTGGTTTTCACAAAAGCAGAAATATCGAAGGGAAACAAAAAAATCTCACTGTAAAAAGAGAGGCTGATGGGTGGTACATTTCTGTACAAGTAGAATTAGAAGTTGCAGATCCTGTTCATCCATCCGAATCAAGTATTGGTATTGATCTTGGTGTTTCTCGATTTGCTACACTTTCGACAGGAGAATACTTTGAGCCATCTAATTCTTTTCGAAAACAAGAAAGAAGACTTGCAAAGTCACAAAAGAAACTCTCAAGACAAGTCAAATTTTCCAATAATTGGAGGAAACAAAAAAGAAAAATATCAAGACAACATCGAAAGATCCGAAATTGCCGATTAGACCATTTGCATCAAATCACAAGAGAAATTAGCAAAAACCACGCTATTGTTTTCTTAGAGGATCTGCAAATCAAAAATATGTCTAAATCTGCAAAGGGATCAATCGAATCGCCAGGCAGAAATGTTAAGGCGAAATCTGGATTAAATAAATCCATCATAGATCAAGGTTGGGGGATCTTTTGCAATCTACTAAATTACAAATTGTCGTGGCTAGGAGGGGAACTACATTACGTTAATCCCCAGTATACGAGTCAAAAATGTCCAAGTTGTTCGAATATCGACTCTCAAAACAGACCAAGCCAATCACAATTTCAATGTAGAAAGTGCTATTACGAAAATCATGCTGACAATGTTGGTGCATTAAATATATTAGCGGCAGGGCTTGCCGTGATAGCCTGTCAAGCGAACTCTGTTAGGAGTCGGCAGCAGGAACCAGTAGGAAACCACAAGGAAATACTACCCTGTGCAATATAAGTACAGGAATCCTCTTCCTTTAGGGAGAGGAGGATGTCAAGACTCCAGATCACTTTCTTTAAGGTTGTGTTTTTCCAATATTTCCTCGCGAATTTTTTTCTCATCGGGAGCCTCGCCTAAAGTTTTTCCCATAAATTCTTCATAATCCTTATCATAATCATCGAAGCTGATCAATTCATCGCTGCAATATTTTTTCAGCGCTTCCATCACTCGTTCGACATGTCCAGTGACTTCTACAGGCTTTTCAATCCATTGAATGATTCCTTCAGAATTGATTACAAATGTTGCACGTATCACGCGCTCTCCGTCAAGCAGTCCGAAACTGCGAAACATCTCCTTTTTCTCATCGCTTAATAGAGAAAACTCTATTTTTTGCTCTTTAATAAATGCTTTGTGCGAATCCACCCCATCGGGACTGACTCCAAGTACCAGGGTCTGCATTTCATCAAATTGAGCCATGTGGTTTCCAAAGGCGCACGCTTCATCCGTACAAGCCGGTGTTCCATCTTTGGGATAAAAATAAATAACCAAAGAAGTGCCGATAACATCCTCATCGGTCACATCAAATCCCTCGTGGTCCTTTACAAAAAATACAGGAATTTTATCTCCAACTTTTAGTTCATCCGCCATGATTATCCTCCTAAATCAAAAAAATCTCCACTCCTGAGTATCGCAAAAGCTGATTGAGGTCAATATATTTTTGCATAGATTATGCAATCTTGCTAATCTGATTCATTTGTAGCGGTCGTGTTTCAAAATTCGGGATTTCTCTTTGCCGAAAACCAAATTTTGAGGGCGCGGCCGGTATAAATGCATTTAGCTGGAGTTTGCCTCCCCCGGAAACCGAGTTAAAACATACGGAGAAAAGTTTCATGCACTCAATTCAAAGCGATCAAATCCAACTTGATATCCCGCGCCGACTAAGGAGAAACAGGAAAAATGCAGCCGTTAGAGCTTTAATTCAAGAAACGCACTTACAACCCTCTAATCTTGTTGCTCCTTTATTTGTGATCGAAGGTGAAAAGAAGCAGCAAGACATCAGCTCTATGCCGAAGGTAAAGCGCTTCTCTATCGATTTGGCGATTCAAGAAGCGCAGCTGCTTCGCCAAATGGGAATCCTTGCGATCGATCTTTTTCCTGTTGTGCCCAAAGAAAAAAAAGATCCGTTTGGTTCAGAAGCAATCAATCCGAAAAACCTTATTTTTGATGCCATTAGAAAAATTAAAGATGCCATACCTGAAATGTGCGTAATGGTAGATATCGCCTTGGATCCCTATACAACACATGGTCATGACGGAATCATTGCGCCCGACGGCTATGTACTTAACGATAAAACTGTTCAAATCTTGGCGAAAATGTCTTTTTTGGCCGCGCAAGCCGGAGCGGATTTTGTCGCTCCCAGCGATATGATGGACGGCAGAATAGGATTTATTCGCCGTTATCTTGATGAACATGGGTTTCAAAACACCGGGATCCTCTCCTATGCGGCAAAATATGCCTCCTCTTTTTATGGGCCTTTTAGAGAAGGCGTTGGCTCTTCATTGAGAATTGGAGATAAAAAAAACTATCAAATGGATCCTGCTAATGTAAGAGAAGCAATTCTTGAATGCTCGATTGACGAACGGGAAGGAGCGGATATTCTGATGGTAAAACCTGCTCTTGCATACCTGGACGTGATCGCAAAGCTGAGAGAACAAACAAACCTTCCTATTGCAGCTTATCAAGTAAGCGGCGAATACGCCATGATCATGGCGGCAGCAGAAAAGGGGTGGCTCGATGCAGATGCAATCATCCTTGAAACGCTGTTGTCGATAAAACGGGCGGGAGCTGATATAATTTTTACTTATGCTGCAAAACATGCAGTGAACTTAATTAGTAAGTAATGCATTGCTCTCTTTGATTGCGGATTTTCCAATACAGAGGATTCCCGGTAAGCGAAATAGCTCCTACATCGCGCAGCCATGCAGATATCGAGTAACGGTATCGATTGCAGCAGGAACGAGGAAGAAAAATATCCAAAGGGATAGAAAAACCTATCCCTTTATCATAATAAATATGACCATTTACCCTATCTCTGCCGTCCGTATATGTATACCACGCATACAAACGCAGACCGCTTGGATAATAACGTGAAAATTCACTTCGCACCCCCCAGTCATTTGCAAGAAATTTTCCCCCTTTTAATTCCAGATCCAGGTCAAATTGTTCAAAATTGTAGTAAAAATTAACAAAATACTGTGAAGGATAGAAAGGCTCTACATAGGTTGGAGTATATCCTTTCAACTTTCTAACCCGATCAGTAAAACCAACTCCTGTATAGGTTCGTTTTCTAAGATAAGCTCCTTCGATTCCTACAGCGAACCGTGAAGAGACAGGATAATAAAGCCACTCTCCCGCAATTCCTCCATAAGCTTCTTCAAATAGACCTAATGCTGTTCTAAAGTAATTTCCCTTGCCTAAATTCCAATTTTTTTCAATATAAGCCTCATCAACTGTTAATCCATCGTGCTTGTAATAATTGATACTATCGGTTCGCACATTGACTAATTGAGAAGGATTGATTTTATCAACATCTGTCACATGGTGAAGATTGCTAACCAAAGGATAACCGAACAAAAGAGAATAATACCAATCTCCCCAAAAATAACCGCACGCGCCAAAGTTAACTCCTAGCAAATATTTAAATTTTCCTTTGGCACTGCCAAAAGCAGTGTATGTTTTAGGAAATATCTCAATACAATATCGAGGCAGCGACTCTTTATAGATAAGTCGATGATCGCAATATTGCTTGCGTGAAACTTCAGATATTCGATTTAAAAGAGAAAACTCATAAGGACATATCACACTATCTGCAAACAAACGAAGATATTCAGTCTTATAGTGATACTCTTGTATTGGAAGTCCGTCAACTTGAAGTTCCACAACGACATAATCGACATTATTCGGTACTAAATAAGCCAACAAAAGGCTGAGCCGCTCTCTTAAGCAATCCTCATACCGCCATGTGCAGTTTTCCACTTCTAAACGAAGAATTGATTGGCCGCATTGATCGCTCGACAGCCAAACTTGCATCAGGCTCATCCCTTGATATTCAAAAGCGGAGTACAACTCTTGCACAAGAACGTCGCAAGGACGAAGAGGTCCAATCGGTTCAAAAATTCTGGGCGCCGAATAAGGCAAAGGATTCTCTATTTTAGGCATGATGCCTTTGCAGGTTCCAAGAGAAAAGAAAGAAGAAAGCGAAAATGCCCATTTCTCTCCTCTTACATAACTTCCTGAAAAATCAAAACAATCCCATAAACGATATTTAATCCCGAAATTGATTGGAGAGCTTACTGTACGACCTTCCGGATGCGGTTCCTTTGATTTAGATTTATAGGGAATCGCATCGTATTCAGCAACCAAAGCAAGATCTTTTAAATAAGAATTGCATCGATTGCGAAACGGCATCCATGCAACGCCGCCAAACCAGCCATTAATCCTTAAATCGCCATAACCTAAACTCAACTCTAAATTCCAATCGGGAAACACTTGCGTCAAAACAGCATAGCGGGCCTCAAATGCTTTTGTACCAAGAAAATCTTCCCATCCAATAGCAAATCCCGGTATTGAATATTGACTGTCCTCAGGAAACCAAAAGGCGGCTTTTACATTAGCTCCTTTATCTGAAAAATCTCCAAAACCATGTTTTGATAAAGCATGGTCTTCTACTCCTCGAAAGACTCGATAATTTCCTGAAAGCTCTACATGTTTAAATAATTGAAGCCGCAAATTGTAATTATCGTAGGGAGGAACATGAGACCAACCGATCCCAATGTCCCCTTCTTTTCCCATTCGCGATGAGGGCATATTCCAGTACCCTCCATAAAGCAAGTGATTGAAATAAACAGGCATGCGGTTGTTTAAATGGCAATTTACCCATTCGACAACTTGCAGATCTTTCTCCAAATCTCTTTGATATCCTCCCAAACCCAATTCCGCCTGTAAAAAGGCTGTCAAATAGAATACTGCGGTAGCAAAGGCAACATTCAAATAAAGATGGAAAAAGCGGCACGGCATATATTTTATTATCAACTTCTCGGAAATAGAAAAAAGAATACTGTTGATAAAAAGAAAATGCAAGATTTCATCGACAAGAAAAAACACTCTTACGAAATTAATTGGAAATGTTGGAATAAAAATTAAATTTTTCCGAATACAATCTGTTAGTTATGAGTCAGGAATGGAAAAAATTCTTTTAGCAAGGCAAGAAGCGAATGCGTACGTAATAGCAAAGCGGACGTTAACCGACGGGTTGGCAGACATTGCCTCTTCTACAATCAATAATTTGGAAAAATATAATGACGTAGAGATGACGCAAGAGCAAATAGTTGCGGCAACAACCAATTTGCTTTATCTTTTAACCCATCAAGGAGATACCACATTAAATTTATTTCCATCTCAACCTCCTCTGCAAGGGTTTTTGGCAGATAGTAAAATGTGATATCAGAGCAAAAGAAGCCTTGCTTGTTTTAGAACTTGTTCAAAATCTCTGAAAATTGTGATTTCGAACAGGTTCTAAGAATTGCAATTGATACGATTTTTAAGAATATCGAAGATATGTTCACACTCCTTCGGTTTAGCTTTCAACAGCTTATCAAAAACCCTCTGAGCTAATTCACCAACAGCTTTCCTGTCAGGATGACACAAACTCACCATTTTTTTTGGATGATTGGAAATAATTCCATCAACCCCCATTTGCATAAGATTAAACGCTGTATCTTTGTCATCAACTGTCCATGCCCAAATTTGAATCCCTTTACCGTTATACTCTTCAATGATTTCAGCTGTTATTAGATTGTATCGAAATGCGTAATAATGAGCTCTAAGGGCACTGAATTCCTTTAAATCATTTAGATCCCTTACAATAGGTATTAAGGGCTGTTCAGGCAAATAGGCAGCTGTGCAAAGCAAGACATTAGGATTCAAACTCCCCACAAGCAACGGTCCGGAATTTTTGATGAAATCATGATTTTTTTTGATGACATCAGCTATTCTCATCCCCATAGAACGTTCTAAAAATGTTTCCTCCTTAACTTCAAGCATGACACCAACCTTGCCTTTTGGAAGTTGAATAAACTCCTCAAGAGTCATGATGCGCTGATTGAAAAATTTTTCACCAAACCAAGAACCTGAATCGATCTCCTTGATTTCTTTAACAGTCAGCTCATTAACATTATTCAAATTTAAATTATTTGTGATACGCGAGAAAGTTCCGTCATGAATAACTACAGGAATGCCTTCTTTTGAAAGCTGCACATCGCATTCCAAATAATCTACAGGAATGCGGATAGCTTCAATAAACGCTGCAAGCGAATTTTCTGGGGCCTGGGAAGAGTTTCCTCTATGCGCAATAAGCGTAGTTCTGGATTTTTTATGAATTGTCATAGCATTCAATTTATAATTATAATTTTATTTAGTATATCTTAGCACCTGTTTAAAATCCCTGAAAAAGTGCTTTTTGCGCCTTTCACTTCGTTTTTGCAACCTTTAAAACTTCTCTACTTTCCCAAGTATGCGCAAGTTTTAAAGATTGCAAAAACAAAGCAAAATTCGCTAAAAATCACAATTTTCTGAGATTTTGAACAAGTTCTTAATTTTTAGATCGAGAATACACCTCTTTGAACCGGTATATCTCAATAAGCAACGGTTGAATGTTTGTTTGGAAAATTGGAAAAATGAATATGGTTCCGCATATGACGATTTTTGATTTCACGCCACTTTTGAGCAACTTGCGCGCCAAGAGGTACAGCATCCCTTCCCCAGGAACCAAACCGTAAATACACAACAACAACCAACTCAGGAACTCCAAATCGATCATTAAACACAAAAGTCTTTGGACGAAGCCCGCTATCCGGATGATATAAAATCCCTCCAAATCCAACGTGGTTATAAAGATTTGTTCCCAATTTTTGATCCAAGTCAAGATGCTCCATGGATTCTGCAGTGCTGCTTTTTCCAACCAATTGGTTTTTTAGCTCGATAAAATCACTAATTGCCTCGGGATATTGCTCGTAAAGGTGTGAAAGACTTCCCAAACTTACCGTTTGCACACGGGTTACACCTCGATACATTCCCTCAATTAAAATATCCCTTACAGCGCCCGGCATGAATATTCGATTATTCACGATGGGATCAAACGTCAAAATCGACCCTTCCCCATTACTGTCTTTACCAACAATCATTCTCACAATTTTTGGCTTTAAAATTTTCCCGCCATTTGCAATTGATGAAAGCATTACCGCCGTTTGCAAAGGTGTGGCAACAAGCGAATGCTGTCCGATTGCCATCGCATAAAGCCCATTACGATTTATATCGACATCATAGGGAATATTTCCTGGAGTTTCAGCCGGAAGGTCTACTCCTGTTCGAGATCCATAAGCAAATTTTTTTGCCGCTTTAGTTAAATCTTCAGGATGGTTTAATACTTCAGCAGCCAATATTGAAAAATATGGATTGCTTGAGACTTCCAAAGCCGTAATAAGATCCACCTTGCCTATTCCGCTTCGGTGGCTCCTTGGAATTCTTCCTCCCTTGTACATTTGAGGAATTGGTTTCCCATTTTTATCATACCCGACAAACGTTACCTTTCCTCTTTTATGGGTATCATCGACCATCGATAAAGGGTTAAGATTTGCTTGATTCGCCGGCTTTCCCTGAAGAGTATTGTATTTTTGTATCAAAGCCTCGTATGCAGCCACTAATTTAAAAACCGATCCTTGAATCGTTGATTGACGAAATGCAAATGATCGAGCAAATCCGAAGCCGTAACGAGGATAAAATCCACCCGCAAGATGTCTTTCAAATTGTTGGCCTTTTTCACTTCGAAGATGAGGGTATCGCCCTAGTAAAGGACGTTTCAATTCATGATAACCTCTCATTCCTGCCAAATAATCTTGAGACAAATCTATCGGCAAGCCTGTAATCGATTCACGCAAAATCCAATAGGAGTGACACCAATCAAGAGCTTGATGCGCACCCTCACACAGCTCTTTTTCCCAACTCAATAACAATTCTTGATAAGGTTTAAGTTCCGGATAGCCTTGGATCTCTTTTCCTGTTAGAAATACCCCCAACAGTGCATAGCGATGCTGTTCCCAGAACTCTTTAAACATCTTGGATTCCTGTTGATCAAGCAAGTCTAAATAGGGCTTTGCATACCTGACATGATTCAGTTTTTCCTCTATGCGTTTTTCCTTCAAAAAATCTTTTTGATAATATTCGCGCCAATTTTTAAAATCGACTTGAGAAAATAAATCTTCAACCATTTTTTTAACCGATTCTTCAACAAAAACAAAAGCGGCTTGAGCATTGCGATAATCCCCTAGAGACTGGCTTCCAATCGCCTCTAAAAGAGAATCCGAAACTGCAGAAGGATCGACAACAAGACGAATAAGATCTAAAAACAATACTTTGTCATAATTACTTTTCAAACCATCAAAAAACCGATCAAGAACCCGTTTATGAAGCTCTATCTGATCCGATTTATTTTCCAGCGCCTCTTCTAGACTTTCATGCTGAAGGGCCGGAAGACGATTTCCATGGCTTTCATGAAGCGGATCTTGATAAAGAAGATTAAATAAGGCATACACTGAAGATGATTCAGTGCAGCAAAGCATAGCATCCAAGTGTTTCTGAATTAAAATTGCATGCTCGATATTCCCCACTCTTTTAACTGCTTCGGCAATCGGAGAGTCCACAGACAAAATCAGGCGTAAATAATTTTCCCAATCGATCCATAAAGATTCTACAGCTACTTGCTGTTTATCTAAGTCGTAAACTTCTTTCTCCAAGGGGCATTTTTGATTCCATAAATCGGCAACATACTCTTCTGTTTCAAACCATTGGCGAATTTTTTCATTTCTTTTCAGTTTTTCTTCTTCATTGCCTGTTGAGACAAAATCATTGGGATCGAAGCGAGGATAGGAAGCCAAAGCTAAAAGTTCTCCGGTAAACGGCTCCATCGCAACAATGGCTCCTCCTTTTATCCACGGCTGCTTCTCTTGCAATTTTTCTCTTGAATTTGCATCTACTTGAGAAACTCTAGGAATGCGGATGGGATCATTTTGAATAAGCAATTTTTCTGCATACTCTTGAAGCTCTTGTGAAATACTTAATAAAATACGATTGCCGGATAAAGGTTTTTTTCCCTCAGGCAGTTCTTGAACTCTATTTCCCTGTGCATCCGAAGCAAAAACCTTTTTCCCGTGATAACCCCTTAAAACCTCTTCGAAGCACCCTTCTATTCCCATTTTCCCTACATCATCAGTAATAGAATACGCATGTTCAACAAGTTCTTTATAACGCTTTTCGACACCTTCATAAGTATCAATTCCTTCCGGAAGAATAGGATCCTGACCTATTTCGTACCGCTGAAGCCAATCTTCAAGCATCTTTACTTCCTGAACAACAGACTCATACTCCTTGCGGCTGATCGCCCCCATATACCCGATTACTTCACCGCCAACCTTTCCGTGAGGATAATATCTTCTGGATACCGTTTGCGTTTGAATTCCGGGATATTCACGCTCCAACATCTTTAAGCGATAATACTGAGTCTCACTTAAGTCTTCTTTGATGATATAAGGAAGGTGGTTAAAGAGAGCTGCTTTAGAATAAATCAGATCCTCTACTCTTAAAGGATCCATATGCAATTCCCGGCCTAATATTGCCGATAATTCTTCGACGTATTCTTTTCTTCTAAACCGCTTCTCTTTTTTACCGTTTTTTCTTTCCCAAACAACTCGAGGGATTTGTCGAATTTGGGCATAGGAAACCGCTAAATTATACTGAACCCTGTTAATCGCAAGAGGTATATTGAATCGATCCCGAATCGTTCCCCGCTTAGAAGGCTCGATCACAACTTTTTTTTGCGGCCGCCTAGCCTCTTCTAATTTTTCTTCATGCAGGATAACCGAAAGATGCCAAATCCTAAGAAGAATCAAGAGCAATCCAATCAGTATTAGATTCAATACTTTATTGGATTTTTCAACGATTGATAATTTAGTTTTCGGACGAGGCCTTCGCCAACCCATTACACATTATGTCGATCTGCAAGTTCATTAAACAATCGAAGGTGCAAACGATATCCTTCTGAAACTTCCACGAAAATATCCTCTTGCTGCTGTTTATTCAAGGGAAGATTATTTAACAAATCACGAAATTCCCTGGCAAATTGGGTGGGTTCGGCAAGGTTTTTAGCTTGGCAAAGCTCTGTAAAATCATAAAAATCAAGTTTTCCTTCAAAACAGTCGCTTAATCGTCCCGCTAATATCTGGCCTCCAAACAAGTCGCCTAAAAAACGTAAATAATAGTGAGCAACAAGACAATGAGGTTTCGTTATGCTTAAATCAACCAAACGCTTCTTATAATCTTTGGCGGCTTTCACAGTTTCTAGACAGGTTTCCCCGAATTTCATTAAATCATTTTGGATAGGCCCGGCACGAAATAGCTCTTCAATCACCAAAGGTTGAAATATTTCTCTAATAGACTCATCATCCGAATAACTATGCAGCCTTACCGAAGCCTCCAATTGGGAATAGATCTCATATAAGTTCTGTAAATAATCTTGATAGGCTTCTTCAGAAATGCTTCCATCAAATATGGATTGAATAAGCCAGGTATTTTCTACTCCTTCGTGAAGCTCTTTTCCGGCCTCTTTCAACTGATTGGTAAACAATCCCATTTTATCATTAGTATTATTCATTTGCACAGGTCCTATACGTTCGAAATTAACGTTCATCGCTGTATGTATCCTTAATCTTGTGTTTTAAAAAAATTATCTAATACAAATACATCATTACGTCATTAATCGCCATAAAAAATTAAAAAGGTTATAGTAAGTCCTTCCTATACTAATTTTCAACAATTATACCGCTCGTGTTTCAAAATTTAGGATTTTAAAACACGGCCTATCCTAAAGAACCTGTTCAAAATCTGGAAGAACAAAATATGTCAAAAAAGGTCATAAAATCGATTATTTCACAGGCATACCTGATTTTATTTGATTCTCCATTGCAAAAAAATAATGCCTGTGGCACTATTTGTGCACAAATGCGCCTGTAGTTCAATGGTAGAACAGTAGCCTTCCAAGCTACTAGTGTCAGTTCGATTCTGATCAGGCGCTTACTTTTCAAATATTAATAACCAAGACCGAAATCCTGTCCAGATAAAAAATCTCCGTATAAGATCTTAAAAGGCAGGATGCCGTCGTCAAACAGGAGGGACAAGGCTTGGCAATCAAAAAGAAGTCACTATTAAGGATTTATTAGAAGCTGGCGCTCATTTTGGGCACCAGACAAGCCGTTGGAACCCAAAAATGAAACGCTACATTTTTGAGGAGCGCAACGGACTCTATATCATCGATCTTGCAAAAACTCTGCAGCAAATTCGCAATGCTGTTGAAGTTGTCAGAGATATTGTATCAAAACACAAATCCATTCTTTTTGTCGGAACTAAAAAACAAGCAAAAAGCGTCATCAAAGAACTTGCAGAAGAATGCGGCGAATTTTATGTTTGCGAACGTTGGCTGGGAGGAATGCTGACCAACCTTAACAACAATCCGCCAGTCGGTCAAAAAACTCGAGCGCATTGAAAAACGAATCTCCTCAGGAGGCGAAGGGCTGACAAAAAAAGAGCTTTCCATCCTTTCAAAAGAGCAGATCAAACTAGATAAAAACCTCTCCGGCATTCGCGCAATGCGCAAACCTACCGGGTCTTGTCGTTGTTGTCGATCCTTCAAAAGAGCACATTGCAGTTGCAGAAGCTAAAAAGCTTGGAATTCCGGTCATGGGGCTTGTCGACACCAACTGCGATCCCGATCCTATCGATTATGTCATTGCATGTAATGACGATGCTCTAAAAAGCATTAAATTGATCCTAAACGCATTAACTGATGTCATTGCTCAGAAAAAGAACGAGATGCGGCTGTTATCTACAAAAGAGAAAGATGAAGATACGGATGCAGAAGAAAAAATAAAAATGAATGAAGAGATCAAGGTGAAAGAAAAATCTTCTGAACCTCAAAGTGAAACTGCTAGTGCTGCAAAAGAGGATAAGTAATTATGACAATCACTCCACAATTGATTAAAGAGCTAAGAGACCGTACAGGTGTTGGCATAGGAAAGTGCAAAGAAGCATTGGAAGAAGCCAACGGCGACCTTGAAGACAGCCATTGAAAATTTAAGAAAGTCTGGAATGGCGACCGCTATCAAAAAGGAAGGCCGTGCAGCCAATGAAGGAAAAATCGGCATAGGAGAATCCGATTCTTTGATTGCTCTTGTCGAAGTTAATGCGGAAACGGATTTTGTTGTAAACAATGAACGCTTCCAAACATTTTTAAAAGATGTTTTAGAAGAAGTCCTGGCAACAACCCCCTCTTCGCTTGAAGAATTCCTTGCTCAAAAATACTCTAAAGATCCAAATTTAACAATTGATGAATACCGGGCAACAATTGTCCAAGCAATTGGCGAAAATATTCAAATTCGCCGTTTGGCAACCTTTAAGAAAGGTTCCAATCACTCATTTGGAGTCTATTCACATTTAGGCGGGAAAATCGCAACTCTAGTAAGAATTGATGGCAGCGGCGGCGCTCAAGAGCTTGCAAAAAACATTGCAATGCACGTTGCAGCAGCTCACCCTGAATTCATTAATCCTGAAGATGTTTCCAAAAGCGTTATTGAACAAGAAAAAGAAATCGCAAGAAGTCAAGTTGCAGGAAAGCCTGAAAATGTGATCGAAAAGATTCTAGAAGGAAAAATCTCGAAATACTTTGATGAAGTTTGCTTGAATCGTCAACTATATATTAAAGATGACAGCCAACGCATTGAAGACTTAGTGAAGAAACAGGGCGGCAACCTTTCTATCACACATTTTGAACGTTGGACAGTCGGTCAAAACTAAGTTCATTTAGATCTTTAATGTCCTGAGGGTGAAAAGAATACTCTTTTCACCCTTTTTTATTCTTATTGGTTTTTGGGTTTGAGAAAATCTCTTGATTGGACGATCGCAAGCCGCTTAATATTCATCAATATTGAGTAGCTTGCGATCGTCCAATCAAGAGATTTTCTCAAACCCAAAAACCAAATTTTGAAATACGACCGGTATATTTCTAATTTTTGTAGTAAAAATGTTGCAAACTCAACAATTTGTGATAAAATTTAAATGAAAAAACAGTACATTATACTCATTTCGACTTTGTACACTTTTTAGGTGAAGATTCCGGAGATTTTGAAACACGGTCGATATAGCCTTACCGAAAAATTCATTTAGCCGGAGACAGCATCCTTGGAAAGATGAGCATAAAAAATGTACAAAGTCGAGTTCATTCAATCAAAATTTCTCTTTGCCAAAAACAAGATTTTGAAACACGATCGGTATAAATTTTTAGAGTAATTATGACAAATAAAATTGGTAAAAAAATCGTATGAACATGCAGCCCTTTTCTTTTGAACGGATTCTATTAAAAATTTCAGGTGAGGTCTTAATGGGGTCTCAACAATTCGGAATTAATCAAAGCGCCTGTGAAAAACTTGCGCGTTCAATCGCTATGATGAGTAGTAGCGGTCTTCAAGTTGCAGTTGTAATAGGAGGCGGAAATATTTTTCGAGGAATACAACTTGAAAACTTAGGACTTGAACGCTCTCCTGCAGACCAGATGGGCATGCTTTCCACACTAATCAACGGAATTGCGCTGCAGCAAACTCTTGGACAAATTAACTGCAAGGCTTTGGTAATGAGCGCCCTAAGCTGCCCTGGGATCGTTGACAACTTCGATCTAAGACGCGCCATTGAGCACCTGGAAAATGAACATGTCATCATTTTTGTAGGCGGAACAGGAAATCCATATTTTACAACAGATACAGCAGCGGCGCTAAGAGCTAGTGAAATTCAAGCCGACCTCCTGCTAAAAGCGACAAAAGTTGATGGCGTATACGATAAAGATCCTTTAATTTATTCCGATGCAAAAAAATTTCATACTTTGACATATTCTAAAGCACTATCTGAAAATCTTAAAGTTATGGATGCTACAGCTATTGCAATGTGTCGAAACTCAAATATTCCAATTTTTGTCTTTAACATGAAGCACTTGGATGAAAATATAATTTTATCTGCCCTCTCTCAAGAGAATTTGGGTACAATCGTGAAAGGAGAAATGTAAAAAATGTCCATTCTTAATCTGACAGAACAAAAGATGCAAGCGAGTATTGAACATTTAAAAGATGAATTAAAAAAAATTCGTACAGGAAAAGCAAATCCGGCAATGGTTGACGAAGTCAAAGTTGAAGTATACGGCTCGAGTATGAAGCTTCGAGATGTTGCTTCTGTCACCTCTCCGGAGTCAAGACAACTGCTTATCACCCCTTACGATAGAAATAATACTGATGTCATTGGAAAAGCCATTGAAAAAGCCAACTTAGGATTCCGACCAATTGTCGACGGCAATGTCGTACGCATCAATATTCCTCAAATGGATGAAAGCGTTCAGACAGGATATGGTAAAACTCTGTCACAAAAAAAGAGAAGAAGCGAAAGTCAGTATCCGCAATATTCGCCGAGAATCGAATGAATTAGTTAGAAAGCAAAAATCTGATGGTGAAATTGGAGAAGATATTGAAAAAAAACTTGAAAAAGATATCCAAATCTTACAGATAAATACTGTAAAGAAACTGACGAATTTATCTTCGATAAAGGAAAAAGAAGTTTCCTCAATTTAGGGTTTGCAATTTAAGAATCTAACAGGTAGGATAATAGCATCTTAGAATTGAATAAAACTGGCCCCATCGTCTAGTCAGGCCTAGGACACCGGATTTTCATTCCGATAACAGGGGTTCGAATCCCCTTGGGGTCAAATGTATGAGTCTTTAGCTCAGTTGGTAGAGCATCTCACTTTTAATGAGAGGGTCGATGGTTCGAGTCCATCAAGACTCACATTTTCTATAAATTCGCATTTCTTACATGCAAAAATTCAACCAGCCGATATTTTTTCTTTTTTTGCGGCAAGATAGAGATGTGTATTTGCATCTAATCTCAAAGATTGGTAAAACTCTAAAAAGAATTTTATCTTATACCGATCGCGACCTCAAAATTTGGATTTTGAAACGTGACCGGTATAGTTTATTCAACAAATCAAGAGTTTAACAATGGAAAACAGTGCCAATCAAGAAAATGTTCACCCTGATCGACCTTTGGAATGCAGTGAATGCAATATTCCCATCAAAGTTCATTATTCGGAAATTATCAACAATCAATGTATAAACATTGGTATGTGTAATACCTGTCCGGAACTTCAAAAGCGCTTAAAAGGAATTCCATTTGAAGAGTATGAATCACCTACAAAAGGGGGGACAGGGCTTGTCTGCGGAGAATGCGGAACCACGCTTGCCAATGTCAAAATAAGCCATCATGTAGGGTGCTCTAATTGCTATGATGTATTCGGAGATGTTTTAATCAATGAACTTATTCAAGCCCAAGCTCTGTTTCCCGGAATTGTAAAACAAAAAAAGTCAGTCCCCTTACATATAGGAAGAGGTCCTGGTGAAACACAGGAAATTAGCCCATCACTTAAACTAATTGCATTAAACGAAGCATTAGAGCAGACATTAAAAAAAGAAGATTACGAACAAGCAGCCTTGTTACGCGACCAGATTCGAAAACTTACAGAAGATAATAAGGGTAAAAATGACTAAAAAAACAGCATCGCATGAAGCCCTTTATCAAAATAAACCATGGAAAAACAATAAAAACAATATATGGCTGGCTTCTACCATTTCATTAATCCGAAATATTAACAAACTTTCTTTTCCGGGAAAACTAGAAGGAGAAAAAAGAAATCAAGTCATTTCGCTTGTCAGCCGCTCGATTCTCCAATCAAAACATCTGGATTCTCCTTTTTTAATAAGATCTGAAGAAACATCGCCCATTGAAAAAGAATATTTGTTCGAGCACTTTTTAAGTAGTTCCAGCTTTCAACACGCTCATTCCGGAGAGGCATTTATCTTGGATCATTCGGGAAAATTTCTTACAACCATTAACATGGAAAACCATGTAAAATTTGAATTAATTGACTGTGATGCAGAATTAGAGTCCGCCTGGAATCGCATGATAAAAATTGAAACTGAAGTTGGCAATACAGTAAACTACGCATTTTCGAAAAAATTCGGCTTTCTCGCTGCACAGCCCATTCATTGCGGTACCGGATTTTTACTTTCAGTCTACTTGCAACCTTCTGCTTTAATCCATTTAGGTCTTCTTGACAATGCTATTGATCAAATCATGCAAGATGGAATCAGTATTACAGGTTTGCAAGGCAATCCGGATGAAATCATTGGAGATATTTTAAAAATAAGAAATCGGTATACTCTAGGATTAACTGAAGAAAATATCATTTCTACAGTTAGGTTATTTGTTACAAAACTGATGGTTGAAGAAAACAATACACGTTCTCATTTAAAGAATGAACCAAATCCTTCTCTCATGGATAAAGTCAGCCGAGCTTATGCTATTTTAGTACACTCCTATCAGATGGACACAATTGAAGCATTAAACTCTTTAAGCTTGCTTAAGCTCGGAGCTTCTCTAGGATGGTTATCCGGTGTATCAGCTCAAGAGCTCAATCGCCTTTTTTTTGATTGCCGGCGCGCACATCTTCTTTCTCGATTTGAAGAAGAAATTCCCCTCGAGGAAATCCCCCACAAACGAGCAGAATTCATTCATCACACGTTAAAAAAGGTAAAACTCGAAATCTAAGAACCTGTTTAAAATCTCTGAAAATTGCAATTTTTAGCGAATGATTTTATTCCTATACCGATCGTGTTTCAAAATTTGGGATTTTGACTTTGAAAATGCTTCGTGATTAAGCGATCGCAAGCCGCTCAATATTGATTAATATTAAACAGCTTGAGATCCTCCGATTACGAGAGCTTTTTCTTTGCCAAAAACCAAATTTTGAACCACGAGCGGTATATACCTCTCTTGATTCAAGAGCCGGGATTTCCACTGGCAGGATAGAGATGTTTTTCTGAAAATCCTTTTCCAAAATTCATTCATACGTAATAATTCTTTTCATGAGAAATTTCCTTACTGTTTACGAACGAAGCGATTTGGTGGCCCAACATAAAAAAGAGAGGGATAAACGAATTTGTGATCGCATCAAAGCTGTTCTGCTTTACGACAAGGGGTGGACTCTTATGCAAATCGCAGAAGCCCTTTTACTTTCTGATGACGCTATTCGCCAACACATTCGAGATTATAAAGAGTCAAAAAAGTTGAAACCGGAAAATGGTGGCTCTGTAGAAAAGCTCTCTTTAGATCAATCAGAACAGCTTGAAAAGCATTTACAAGAGCATACCTATCTCTATATTAAAGATATTTTGTTGTATGTAAAAACAGTGTTCAAAATTGATTATACCGTGCCAGGACTGTGCAATTGGATGCATCGACATGGATTTTCCTATAAAAAACCAGCCCTCGTTCCAGGTAAAGCAGATAAGGAGCGTCAAGAGAAATGGATTGAGGAATACGAACAACTAAAAAGGTCTTTGACAGATGGAGAAACGATTTGTTTTATGGATGGAGTGCATCCTACTCACAATACTCAAGTGACCTATGGCTGGATCAAGACAGGATTACGCAAGGAAATTGCTGCAAATAGCGGAAGATCTCGACTAAATCTTTCTGGTGCTGTTGATTTACTTTCATCGAAATTGCATGTTCAGGAAGATAAGACGCTGAATGCCGAATCTACTATCTCTTTCCTTAAGAAGATTGAGGACGCCTATCCAACTAAGGATAAAATACATGTGTTTTGTGATAATGCTCGCTATTACCGAAATAAGAGTGTAACTTCACATCTCCAAAATTCTAAAATCAACTTACATTTTCTTCCTCCTTACAGTCCAAATTTAAACCCGATTGAGCGGGTTTGGAAATGGATGAAAGAACGAGTGCTGTACAACACGTATTACGAAGATTTTCACGAATTTAAACAGGCTATAATGAGCTTTTTGGAAAATATATCGGGGCTGGATCCAACGTCTGTTTTTGGGCAAGAGTTTGCTGGCAGAATACGTGATAGATTCAGAGCCATCGGCGCTCCAACTTAGGCAGCTTTTTTGATTTTTACCACAGAGCTCACCGAGATCACAGAGAGAATTCAATTTCTCATTCTTCGAATACCATCCTTCAGCATTTTCACATTGAAGTTGATTAGCAAGCCCTTATGGTAATCAGACATTTTGATATAGGAAAGCAATTGGGCCTCATATAAGGGCGTCAATGCCTTAACAGACTTAACCTCTATAATTACTTGATCATCCACGACTAAATCTAACCGGTATCCACAATCGAGCATAACGTCCTTATAGAAAATTGGTAATGGTACTTCTTGTTCCACTTTTAATTTTCTTAAACGGAGCTCATAGGCTAGACATGCAACATATGCAGACTCAAGAAGTCCAGGCCCTAAACTTCGATGAACTTCTATGGCTGCACCTATAATTTCACCAGTTAAAGTGTCATTCTCTCTTCTCTCTGTGGGCTCGGTGAGCTCTGTGGTAAAAAAATCCATCGTAGCAAGCATAAATTGAAAGGAGACATTGTAGCCTACTGGGTCTTTTAGGTACACAGCCAAGCAGCCTGTTATTTGGGAGGAAACAGCTTATTTTTTACAGGATTATTTGAATTTTTCTCTCTTGTTACCGATTCTTCAATTTGAAGAGGTATATATTCCAAACCTATTTTTTTAAATTTAAATCTTTTAATTAAAGTGATTTTATGTTATAATTTTTTTATATATTTCAATATTTTTAACTAAACATCGTTCTAAAATTGATTTATTAAAAAATCAAAAAAATAATTATTGTAATTTAAAATTTAAAAAAATACCTTTATAAATGCACTTTTTTAAAATTTTTTCAATCGCCTTAGATTCTCAACATATTTTTCACCCCTTTCGATTAGAAAAAAAGGGCGATTATCCCTCGCTTATGCGCAGAATTCAAGGAATTGGGCTGTTGATTCTTACAATTCCCGCTACTTTTTGCTTAGGAACCGGAGTTTATTTATTCTGGGCAAATCGCAGGCTAGAAAAAATTGAAAAAAGAAATCAAACCGACCTCGAAAAAAGAGTACAAAAAGCTTTTAACAATAATCAAAACATTTCATCCTTAACGAATTTACGACATCTGTTCAAAGAAGTTATTCAAGATATTCAGCTAGGAAGAACAGAAATGGCATCTGAAAAAATTAAGTTGCTACCTAAGCAAGATGCTCAAATATATCAACAACTGATTCGTACTGCAATCGCTTATGATCGAGTAGATACAATTCCATCCATTTTACAAAGCATCGATTGCGACCTCGATTTACATTCCATTCCATTGTTCAAAGCAAAAAGCTCTAAGATGGCTACAGAAATAATAAATGGATTTGGAAACGACAAAAAAGAAATATTTCTTAATCAACCATGGGACATAAATGGAAATTCGGCATTACACAAAGCATCCAATATTAATGTTGTCAAAGTTTTAGTCGAAAACGGAGCCCTTTATAAAAAAAATTATGCAGGCGATTTCCCTCTTCATACTTGTCAAGACCGGGAAATTGCCAAATATCTCGTCAAAAAGTTTCCTGATGAATTAAACCGGAGAAACAACAAAAATGAAACAGCGTTATTCACTACTCCGATTTCCATCAAGAAGATCCTCCTTGAGAAAGGAGCAAATCCAAACGCAGCTGATCAAGAAAAAAGAACCCTTCTTCACACTTGCGAAGATATTGAAGTTGCAAAGCTTCTTATTAATAATGGAGCTGATTTGAAGAAGCAAGACAAAAATGGAAAAATGCCGTTGCATACAAATCCAAATCTTGAAGTCAAAAAACTATTGACAGACACAATAGCTAAATCAAGCATCCCCTGGATTGAACAAAATATCACAGTTCTAGGAAACACAAATATCGAGGAATGTAAATTATTTTGCTTTGCTGAGCTTCATACAGATTGGGAGTTTAGGGATTATTTTACTCAGGTGATTCAAAAATATTATCAAGAAGAGGATATTATATTAGTTGAAGGCCATTCCTTATATAAAAAAGTTTCCTACAAACAATCTACACAATTACTCCAATTAAATGGTGATTATCTTATTTACGGCTGGGAGCCAGAAAATATTGAAGAAATTTCAACCTACTTTAATCTTCACGCAAACATGCACGATCAGTTGATCCAATTCGGCAAGTCAATAAAGCGTCGATTGTCCGGAATTAATCCCTCTACCGATAAAGAGTGGAGCGAATTGCAAGTCATTTTCAAAGAAGCAGCCGAAAAAATTACAGAACTCAATCAATATTATCAGTCAGACCATGATCAGATATTAAATATCCATGAAATTCTGCAAGATGTATATAAAGGTCTACGAAATAAAACATTTGTCTTCATCGAACTTGACAAGGGACTAACATGCTTTATACGTAAAATTCTTAAGAAACTTGAAAAATGTCAGGAAAAAGCTCTTTATTCTAATCTTGGAGAAAATGCCCTCAATGAAATATATGATGCTGTGCCTGTACGCAATGAATCCCTCATTCACTCCATTAATAAATGGTTAGCTGAAGGTAAAAAAGTATTTGTAATAGCAGGTGCCGGACACTTTATTAACTTTCCGAATAAACCTTGCAGCGATACCGTCCAAGAATGTATTCAAAAAAGAAACTTTATTCTCTCTACCAGAAATTGCAATTTCAATGAAAATATCAAAGAATTGAACCCCTCTTTTTCTCAACTCCCCACTTCAACAATAACCGGAAATTTATTTAACAATTAACAACCGGAAATATCAGTTGAGAAGGATATGATTGGCCGACATGAATACAATTGTTTGCAATCGCATATGAACCCTTAAAAACAAAGGGAAAGGCGCAAAAAGCACGTTTTCAGAGATTTTAAACAGGTTCTTAAAACCTATTGTTCGAAATTTAATTTTAAGCAAAGACAAAAACCAAATTTTGAAACACGAGCGGTATATATTCAAATTAATTTTCTAATACCATGCACCCTGAAGTACAAAAGTAATCAATCCAGCCAGATAACTAATAAAAGCAATCAAACTTATTTTTCTTAAATACCAAAGAAAGTCTACTTTTTCCACTCCCATCAGCGTGACCCCGGCTGCAGAACCAATAATTAAGATACTTCCACCAACACCGCTGCAATAAGCTACCATATGCCAAAATGGACAATCAATTGGATAAGCACTCATTTTATACATATTCATACATCCGGCAACAATCGGCACATTATCAATAATTGAAGAAGCAACACCTATTGTTCCCGCAACAATTATCTCGCTGCTAAGATAACGCTGCATCATATGGGTCAGCGAGTCAAGAATACCCGCTGCTTCAAGAGAACCTATGGAAAGTAAAATTCCCACAAAAAATAACGGGCTTGATAAGTCGATTTTATTCATTGCCGAAGAAATCTTCATATGATCTCTTCTTTTTTTAGGAAGATGCAATAAATCTGTAAAAATCCAAACAATTCCAAGGGAAATCAACATCCCCAAATAAGGCGGTATATGGGCCGCCATTTTTAAAACAGGCACTAAGACCAGAAGAGCAATTCCGAATATTAAAACAAAATTGCCTAATAGATCTGATTGTTCATCTTCTTTTTTAGAGTCCGAAGGAGATTGATTTTTATTAAAGAAAAAACTAAACAATAATATTGCAACAGATAAAGCAATAAAACTAGGGAGAAAAAGATATTTCATAACAGAAAGCGTTGTGATTTTTCCATTCATCCAAAGCATTGTCGTTGTCACATCTCCAATTGGAGTCCAAGCCCCCCCTGCATTTGCTGCAATAACGACCAATGATCCAATAATCCAACGCTCCTCTTTTACTTTAACCATTTTTCTGAGCACTGAAATCATTGCAATTGTCGTTGTTAAATTATCAAGTACTCCTGACATAAAAAAACTTGTAAACCCAAAAAACCACAACCTTAAACTCGGACGGCAGCGACGGATTTTTTTTGAGATTAAATCAAAACCATTATGGATATCAATCACCTCTACAATGATCATTGCACCAATAAGAAAAAACACAATTTGACTTGTTTCTTTAAGATGGAAGTCTAACAATTGCATAGACGAATCTATCGGCAAACCGCTTCCTGTAAAGAAAATCACCCAACATATTCCCGCAATCAAAAGCGATGTCGCAGTCTTGTGAATGTTTAAGATATGTTCAAAAATAATCGCTAAATAACCAAACACAACGACAAAAATCTGAAGTTTTTGATAAGTCAACATATCTCATCCCTTTAATCGAATTTCTTATCTTTTTAAAATTATTTATACCATTCGTGCTTCATAAAAAACTCAAAATAATAATTATAAACACATTACATGATATATTAAATTAACATTAATTTAAAACAAAAACTTCTAGTTGACATAAAAAAAAAGATTGTTTAAAATTCGAAATTAAAAACTTTTAAATTAATTGAGTTAAACATGGAAAATAAAAATAATATTGAGACTTTCTCTTTTTGGAGAGGCATATTCTTTCCTATTCATATGCATGAATTAAGGCTATTTATACCTATGGCTTTAATGATGCTTTTTATTTTGTGCAACTACACAATCTTAAGAAACGTAAAAGATTCTCTTGTCGTTAATGCCAGAGGATCGGATGCAGAAATTATCTCTTTTCTAAAGCTATGGGGTACTATGCCCTCAGCATTTTTATTTATGCTGTTTTATAGTAAAATTGCCGACCTAATGTCTCGGGAGCGTATATTTTATTTATGCTTATCGTCATTTTTGATATTTTTCGGAGCCTTCGCTTTTATCATCTATCCAAATATTGATTTCTTACATCCCAATCCGGAGTTGGTCGCAAACCTAAAAGAAAACTATCCAAACTTTAAGTGGTTTATCACAATTTGGGGCAACTGGTCTTATTCCGTTTTTTATATTTTAGCAGAGCTTTGGGGAAGCGTCATTCTTTCGCTTTTATTCTGGCAATTTGCAAATGATACTGTAAAAAGACACCAAACTAAACGTTTTTATCCTTTATTCGGAATGGTAGCAAATGTTGGTTTGATTGTTGCAGGAACTATGGTAAAATATTTCTCGAAAGTACCCAGCGGCAAGCTCGACCCATGGCAAGTTACATTAAATTATTTGATGCCGTGCATTGTTATAAGCGGAATTATCATTGGCGTACTCTATTACTCAATCAATCGTTACTTAGAAACTCGAACTTCAGAAGAAAATTCAATACCGGAAGAAAAAGTCGAAAAAAAGAAAAAACCAAAACTCAGCTTAGGAGAATCATTTAAAATTCTCATCACCTCTCCCCATCTTCTTTGTATTGCCGTTATTGTTCTTGGTTACGGCATAAGCATTAATTATGTTGATGTGATTTGGAAAGGCCAGGTGAAAACCTTCTTTGAAGGAGATAAAAACGCTTTCGCAGATTACATGGGAAATTTCGCGATTACGACAGGTATGCTTGCTATTCCAATCATGCTTGTAGGAGGCAATATTCTTCGATACTTGAGCTGGAAAAATGCAGCCTTAATTACACCGGCTATTCTTTTAATAACAGGCTTTGGATTTTTCACACTGATTCTAACAGGCTACTACCACGGAGAGCCTAATACTACACTTTTTACTCTTTTCGGACTGCCAGTAACTTTCTTGGGTTTAGGAGTCCAATTCGGGTTATTTCAAAACGCGATTACAAAAGCGACAAAATACTCGCTTTTCGATCCAACAAAAGAAATGGCATTCATCCCCTTAAGCAAAGATTTCAAAACCAAAGGAAAGGCAGCTGTTGACGTTGTAGGCGCACGTTTAGGCAAATCAGGAGGTGCATTAACCTTCTTTATTATCCAAACAATCCTGCCTGGAGTTTCATTGGTTCAGCTCATTCCAGTGCTCGCCATTTTAACTATTGGAATCCTAGCCGCTTGGATTGCAGCTGTATTTAAGCTTGATCATAGCATTAAAACTTTAGAGGGCGAGACTTCTCCAGAGGTTAGCCTGCCCAAAGAAAACGGAGCTGTTTCACAAGCTGCTTGATATATACTGCCAACGCTTACAAAGTTTAGAGTTTTGGTTTGAAAAAACTCTCGTGATTAAAGGATCGCAAGCCGCTTAACATAGATTAATGTTGAGCGGTTTGAAATCATCCAATCAAGAGGTTTTCTCTTTGCTAAAAACCAAATTTTGAAAGACGATCGGTATACAGTTCGGATTCGATTTTGAACAAAAAAACCGGGATGGATTCAACCTGATTTTTTGAAACATTCCCGGGTATTGAAAAACAAAAAGAAAAAAAATTACTTTGTTCTTGCTGCTTTAGCCGCTAAACGCGACTTTGTACGACTTGCCGTATTCAGCTTATAAAGCCCTTTTTTAACACCTTTGTCCATAAGTGCATAAACTGTATTTAAACTCTCTTGAATTACTTCCGCTTCCTTCTTTTCCACAGCTTCTTCGAAACGTCTAATCGAGGTTCTTACTCGAGATTTAAAAATACGATTTTCAGCTCTTTTCTTTTTATTTTGAATGTCGCGTTTAAGAGCTGTCGCTCTTTTATTTTTTTTCTTATTTTCTTTTTGATCAGCCATGATTCCTCTGATTTTCTATATTCTAGGTCTTGAAAAAACTCTATCTAGGTAGTCATTATACCTGTAAAAAGGGGATTTCGTCAAAAAGTAAATGGATCTATAATCTTGGTTTTGCAAAATTTTTGGAGAAGATATACTGTTTGTGTTTCAAAACCTATCTATTTTTTTACTATGCGAAATAAAATAAAAAAAACACAAACACTTCTTGCCGCTCTTCAGGAAATGTATCCCGATTCCTCGAAAAGCACTCTCCGCTCACTCCTCAAAGAGGAAAGAGTGCGAGTGAATGAAGTGGTTTGCAAAATAGCAAGTGTACTGCTGGAAGCCGGACAAACAATTGAAGTTATCAAAAAAAACAAACATATGCAGATAGAGGGAGATATAGAAATTCTTTATCAAGACCCTTATCTGGCTGTTATTAACAAACCTACAGGTTTGTTAAGCGTCTCTACAGATTTCGAGAAAGATTTAACAGCGCACAAAATTTTAAAAAAACATTTTTATCCAAAAAAAGTTGAAGTTGTCCACAGGCTTGACAAAGACACCTCGGGCGTTATGGTCTTTGCTTTGGACCCAAAGACCCAAGAATCATTAAAAACTCTTTTTGAAAAACATCGCATCAACCGTCAATATACAGCAATTCTTGAGGGAAAGCTTGCACAAAGCGAAGGAACATGGAATTCATATCTTTTCGAGGATAGCAACTATTTCGTGCACAGCACAAATCACTCAAAAAAAGGGCAGCTGGCAACAACTCATTACAAAGTTGCAGGATACTCAAAAAAGTACACACGAGTCAATTTTACTTTGGAAACCGGGAAAAAAAATCAAATTCGAGTACACAGCAAAGATGCCGGCCACCCTGTTGCAGGAGACATCAAGTATGGCGCAACAAGCAACCCGGCCAAAAGACTTATGCTGCACGCTTTTCATCTTAGCTTTGTACATCCGGTCAAACATCAAAATATGCAGTTTACCGCCCAGCCGCCGGAATCTTTTAATAAGATCGTTCCAATCCGGGAAAATCGCAAATGAATAAAAAACAGCTTTGGATCACTTTTTTAGCAGGCTTTGCACTGATCGCTTTTTGGTTTTCTTTGCAATCGGGATATCAAATTTATCGTTGGATGACTCAATCGGCAAAATCATCTCCAACTTCTATAAATTGGAAGATAGAAAAAAAGGCAGAGGGTCGATTTATTTTAATTGCCGACTATACATTTTCGTTGAATGGCAAAGAAATCAACGGCCGCACAGCTTTTCCTTCGATGGCATATAAAAATATTCAAACAGCCGAATACTTCTTAAGCAAGCAAATGAAAACACCTGTGACAATCCGGTATTCTTCTTCTCAACCAAAAAATTCTACAATAAACCGTTTTTTTCCATTGAAATCGTGTATTTATACTGCCATAGTATGGAGCATCTTGTTTTATTTTATTTGGCTTGGTTATTATACCGCTCGTGTTTCAAAATTTGGGATTTTGGCTTTGAAAAAAGCCTCGTGATTGAACGATCGCAAGCCACTCAATATTGATTAATATTAAGTGGCTTGCAATCGTTTAATCTCGAGGTTTTCTCAAAGCCAAAATCCCGAATTTTGAGAGCGCGAACGGTATGCGCAGAGGAGCATCATCAATGAAGTCTATTGTATTATCGACTATGACAGAAAGCGGAAATAAATTGGAGGCAGCCTTCAATCCTGAAGTTGGGATGAATTTAACCAGTTATAAATTAGATGATATAGAGGTAATTGATCAATCGACAAGAAAAAACTACGAAACTTCCCGCAATGGATTAGGAGCGTTGATCGGCCCTCATTTTCACGAAAGGCCAAGCGGGCTTATCCCGAATCTTAATCATGTATTTCTACACCAGAAGTATTTGGAAAAACGTAAAAAAACAGACATTTTTTCTCACGGAGTCGGCCGCTACGCAAGTTGGAAAACTGAAACCAAGGGAAATTCTATACACGCACAACTCTGCGGAGAAGATACATTGGAAGAGGTCCCTCTGTCTGAAATTGAAGGACAAAATTTTAAAATGCGTTTTGACGCAGAGTTGACTCCGAAAGGACTTAAACTAGACTTATCTGTGGTAAGCGAAAGAGATTCTGTCGTCGGCTACCACTATTACTATTCGCTTGGAAAAGGACAAAGCCGGGTGCGGGCTTCTATTCAAAACTATTATCTTTTAAATATTGAAAAAATGCCTTTGCCGAAAGAGTGGGATATAGACTCTCGGCAACAGCTGACTTATCCCATTGGAGAAGATATCGATTGCACGCTTTTTCCTTATCCAAACTTGCTTGAAGGGGAGATTGCCCTCGAAACAGATTCTCATCATCTAATCATACGCACAAATGCCCCTTCTTCTGAAAATTCCTGGCAATTGTGGCATCCTGAAGGAGCTTCTTTTGCATGTATTGAACCGATAAGCGCTCAAAATCCGAGGCGTCCGAATCTTACAGTCAGCAGCATTTCTTGTCTTTTATCGATATCAACGCCGAAAGCAGATTAAAGTTAGGTTTTTCCTGAATTTTGAAACACGACCGGTATAGGAACATTTCTTAATAAAACGGAAATTTGTATACTGGTTGTTTAAATTAAAGTAGTGTTGCATTCAAATGTTGTCGGCCTTGCGTTGTCGTTTACAGTTATCGGGTCTTATTATTGTCTTGTACTTTTTTTCGACCCTCCTCTTGAGCGTCTACCCCGAAATCAGCTTCAAAAAATCAGTTTATGGACTGTTTATCGCATCGAGCGGCTCTATCTGTATTTTTTTACTCCTAAGACAATGGGAAAAATCTCAAACTAAACCCCATTTTCACCCCCCTCTTAATGCAAAAAAAGAAACGACAAAAAATCCGATCGAACACCTCGAAAGTGTTCATGAACTAGAGCAAATTCTCAACGAGGCGCAAAACAAAAATATCGAACTGATTCAAAAACAAAATGTTTTGGAAGAAGCTTTGCACAAGCTGGAAAATGAAAAAGCTCAGTTTGAACAAAAAATAAAAGATATCCATCATCAACTTGCTTCAAAATCTTCCGAAGCTGATGAAGAGTTAAGAAGAAAAACCACGCTGTTAAGCGAATATCAAGAAACGATCAACCAGCAACGGGAAGTGATCCAAAAGAAGCAAGATCAAACCAACGAACTTGAAACAAAAGTGCGGGACCTCAAATACGAAGTGAAAACACTTCTGCAGTTAGCTGAAATCAATAGCAACGATAAAAAACGGAATACGAATCATTCAGATCAAAAGGATGAAAAAATTTCCGACTCCCCAATCCACTATACGGCAGCAATAGTCAAAAGTCCTGAAGAAGCATCCCTTCACCTGGGTAAATGTATCGACATTGCACAAAAGATCACAAGTTCGAATCGATTTAACAACGGCTCGTCTAGATTTCAACATATGCCTTTAGATAATTCCGCTCTTGATTTCAGAAGATTGTTTGACAGCTTAAGAAGTGAAGTTTCCAGCGGAGTCATTGTTTACTCTCTTAAGGAAAATCGGCTAATATTTGCAAACAACCAAATCCACTCCATGCTTGGTTGGGATCCGGAAAGATTTACTCAACATTTTTCAGAAATCATCAGAGAAGGGTATGAGGATTGGAACCATGCTCTGTGCAGGCTGTCGCCTTCTAGCGAAACAAAAGCAAGACTACTCTTAAAAACAAATAATGGTCAAAATTTGTTGGTTAACTGTCATCTTAAGATGATCCCGACCGGAATTTTTCGCCACTATGTCATTGGAATTCTTTACCCGGCATAATCCGCATTTTTCACAAAATTTTCGATCATCTAGCGTCTAATACCAATCCTCGAATGAAAGTTCATTAATTAACTGGGGATCGCGCTGTAGATTTGGAAGATCGTTTCGATGCTTATATTATTGAATACAAGCGAGAAAGGATCTTTCAAATCTACAGTGGAAGATGCGGTTAATTGATGAATTTATGCAATTAGGCACTAGCGCTCCGTCGAGATCATCACCGGCAGCATTTTTCAAGAATAAGATTCAAACAATTTAAGTACCAACGCTTAATCTCGACCAAGCTAAAATTTCTTCTAATAGATTCCCATTTTTTTTTCTCGCGGCGATATCTTTTCCAGGTTTCCCGCGTTTCCGGATCAGAACACCGCACTCTATCTCTCCAATCTCCATCAAAACACAAGCCATCGGGAAGAAATCTTGGAAAATTTAGATTGACAATAGAGCGTTTTGAAGAATACCTTCTCAATCCGCGGTTGAACACATGAAGTTGATCATAGATTTCACCAAAACCATTAGCATCAAAATTCGTATAATAGAGGAGATGATGATTCAACCACTCTTCAGCAGCAGAAACTTTTCTTTTTATAAATCTTTTTTCATGAAGAATCCAAACAACCTGATAACCCATCCGGCCATAATCGCGATTCCTTGACTCGACTTCCTTTTGCGTAATCGGAGAGCACTGAACTTCAAATACAATTTTTTGATCCTCCCATACAACATCGGCAATACGTGCAATTTCCGGAAACCGTTTTTCTAACTGAACACATCCGATCGGCAGCAAATTGTACAAGTAATTCTGCACTTGAAGATGCTGCAGGCTTTTCTGACTTTGACGACATTTAGGATCCGGTTTAAGGTGGTAAAAGTGGTTTTGCCTATGAGTTCCTCCACGCAATCGAACTAGTTTTCCGCACTCCATACAGAAATAATCACACTTTTTCTGAGCGAATGAAGCTTCAACTAATTGATTTTCAACATTTAAAGCTAAAAGTTGCATAAAGGCTTGTAGAAAAGGTAAAAGTATTTTAAAAATTAATGAAGCTTGACAAAAACAATATCCTTAGAGGACAATTGCCGTACCAGTTATCTAACTATTTCTATGTTCTTAAAATTTATCATGATAGATTATTTCACGCACCGAAATTTTTTACTTTTAGCCGTGCCATTACCGAACATCCTAGGAGAAAATGAAAAACAAGAGCAATAATAAGGAAGCTATTTCCCACCAGCATCAACAAAAAGTTGATGAGTTGGTTGCCATCGCAAAAGATCAAGGATTTATCACCTATGAGGAGATCAATGAAATTCTCCCCATGACTATTGATACCGCGGATCAAATCGATCAAGTTTTGATTTTTCTTAGCGGAATGGACGTTCAAATTCTAAATCAATCAGAAGTCGAGCGCCAAAAAGAACGAAAAAAAGAAGCGAAAGAGCTCGAAGGGCTTCCTCGAAGCGCTGAAGGAACTCCTGATGATCCTGTACGCATGTACTTGAAAGAAATGGGATCGGTTCCTCTTCTAACACGAGAAGAGGAAGTGGAAATCTCCAAAAGGATCGAAAAAGCTCAGATTCAAATTGAACGAATTATCATGAGGTTCCGCTATTCCTCACGCGAAGCCATCTCCATTTGCTATTGCCTTGATCCATGGTAAAGAACGCTTTGATAAATGCATCACCGAAAAAGAAATTGAAAATAAAACAGAGTTTCTCAAACTTCTTCCACGCTTATCCGAACTTATTCAAAAAGAAGATAAGATTCTTGAACAGTATCTGCTTGAACTTGAAAGATCCTAAACTATAAAAAGCAGACCAAGCAAAATATTTGGAAGAAATCGAAAAAGCAGAATTCGAACCCAAGCCTACCTAAGACGCCTTCATTTGCGCCACAACATCATTGAAGATTTTGGCGAAGTCATTATGGAGTCCTATGATCGCTTTCTCAATCTTGAAAAAGAAATCATTGAGCTTAACGCCAAGAGCCGAAAGAAACAAATTCGCAGCGCAAAACTTGCCGCTGCAAAAAGAAAACTCAAGAAAAAAGAACTTGCAGCAGGCAGAACTCTTGAAGAGTTCAAAAAAGATGTCCGCATGCTCCAACGCTGGATGGACAAGAGCCAAGAAGCCAAAAGAGAAATGGTCGAGTCCAATCTTCGTCTTGTCATCTCCATTGCAAAAAAATACACTAACCGCGGCCTTTCTTTCTTAGATCTGATTCAAGAAGGAAATATGGGACTGATGAAAGCTGTCGAAAAGTTTGAGTATCGCCGAGGGTACAAATTTTCCACCTATGCAACCTGGTGGATTCGTCAAGCTGTTACCCGTGCCATTGCCGATCAGGCTCGAACGATCCGTATTCCTGTCCACATGATCGAAACGATCAATAAAGTACTGCGAGGCGCCAAAAAATTGATGATGGAGACAGGAAGAGAGCCTACACCCGAAGAGCTTGCCAATGAGCTTGGACTTTCAGCAGAAAGAGTGCGGGAAATTTACAAAATCGCCCAGCACCCAATCTCTCTTCAAGCAGAAGTTGGAGATGGCGGAGAAAGCCAGTTTGGAGACTTTCTTGAAGATACCGGAGCAGATTCTCCGGCAGAGGCAACAGGATACTCGATTCTTAAAGATAAGATGAACGAAGTCCTTGACACGCTTACAGATCGGGAAAGAAAAGTGTTGATCCAACGTTTTGGACTTCAATGATGGCAAACCCAAAACTCTTGAAGAGGTCGGAGTTGAGTTTAATGTCACCCGAGAAAGAATCCGTCAGATCGAAGCAAAAGCCTTACGAAAAATGCGCCATCCGACACGATCGAAACAACTTAAAGCATTCCTTGACCTATTAGAGGCGGAATAATGCCTATTTCCTATTAAAATTCACAAATCGTGTTTATACCCCATTAACTTCAAGATTCGGGACTTTCTCAGAAACCTCTTGATTGAACGACCGCAAGCCGTTTAATATTGATTAATATTGAGCGGCTTGCGATCGTCCAATCAAGAGGGATTTCTCTTTGCCAAAAACCCAAATTTTGAAGGCGCGATCGGTATAAGCTTTGGTATAGATTGTGCAAGAAAAACTTCAAGAAATATTAAAACCCGATGGCGCCCTCAGCAAGATTATCCCCAACTATGAATCTCGAGAGCAGCAATTAAATATGTTGGCAGATATTGTTGACTCTTTCAAGAAAAATAAAAATGCCATCATAGAAGCGGGAACCGGGGTAGGGAAGAGCATGGCCTATCTCATTCCTTCAATTTATTGGGCAATCAATCGCAAAGAACGGGTTCTGATCTCCACAAACACGATCAACCTTCAAGAACAGCTTCTCAATAAAGACATCCCTCTGGCCCAAAAAGCCCTAAATTCAGAAATTAAAGTGGTACTGGTCAAAGGTATGTCTAATTATCTTTGTCTGAGAAAGCTTAAAGAAATCCACCTGGAACAGCATACATTCAATAAGGAAGAGTATCAACAGATTCGGCATATCGAAGATTGGGCCGAACTCACTGTAGACGGCACTCTTTCTGATTTATCAATTACTCCTATGCATTCTGTATGGGAAAAAATTGGCGCTGAATCCGACACCTGTAGTTTTCGCAAATGTCCTTACTACACACAATGCTGCTTTTTCAAAGCGCGTAAAGAAGCGGAAACAGCTCACCTTCTGATCTCCAACCACAGCCTTCTTTTTGCCGATCTTGCAATGAGAGGAGAAGAAAACGACGAAGGATTGCTTCCTGATTATTCTAGAGTTATTTTAGATGAAGCCCATAGGATTGAAGATGCCGCAACTAATTTTTTTGCCGATAGAGTTTCCTATTTATCGCTGGTGCGATTAATAGGAAGAATTGGAACTGATCGTCAAGGAAAATTTTCTGTGTTAAGAGACCAAATCCAATTCCATTTTCAGAAACATACCCCGTCTTTTATTTCTCCCATTCTTGCGCGTCTGAATATCGATATTCCCTCCTTAAGACGAGAGTTTCTTGTACATATTACTGATTTGTTTAACGCTGTTGCTAAGTTTGCAGACAATGATAAAGAAGAAATAAAGAGCAAAATGCGTTTGCAAGAGAATCATTTTGCGCACCCTGAATGGAACAGCTCTATTGTTCCTGCCGCATCGCGCGCAATCGACAGCGGCAAGCGTTTTCTTCTTAGCTCAAAACAAATCATACAAGACCTTGCCGCCGTAGACGACAAACATTTTCAAGAAAAAATTGAAAGCCATGCTTCAGACATTAAAGCTCTACTATTCCGTTTAGAAACAATGATTCAATTGATCGAACAAATTTTACAAGCCGACTGTTCTCCAAACAAGGTTAAATGGATTGAGACCCATTCTTTGAAAACATCTACAAATGTGCATTTGATCGAAGCGCCGTTGGAAATTGGAAAATTAATGGCTGACAACCTCTTTAATGCATTCGGTACAACGGTATTGACTTCAGCAACGCTTGCAACAAATCAGAATTTTATTTTTTTTCGACGCCGCATTGGCCTTACAGAATCTCTTCTTGATGATCAAGAAGTTATTGAAAGCAAATACCTATCGCCTTTTGACTATCCAAGACAAGCAAAACTATTTATACCGGCCGATATCCCCGATCCGCAATCTCCGGAATTTTTCAATCAAGCTGTAATCGGAATTTGGGAAGCAATCAAAGCAAGCAGGGGAAATGCCTTTGTTCTGTTTACTTCATATGCAATGATGGAGAAATGTGCTAAAATTTTAGAAAATGAACTAAAAAAACACAAATTTCCTTTATTCAAACAAGGAAGTTCAAATAGAAAACAAACCCTTGAACAATTCAAAAATACAAATTACTCCGTACTATTTGGCACAGACTCATTTTGGGAGGGAGTCGATGTATCAGGCGAATCGCTTCGCTCAGTGATTTTAGTCAAACTCCCATTTCGTGTGCCAAGCGAACCTCTCATTCAGGCAAGGACAGAATTTATGAAATCCCATGGAGAGGATCCTTTTCAAAACTATCACTTGCCGACAGCTATAGTCAAATTTAAACAAGGATTTGGCCGGCTCATTCGTCATAAGCAAGACCGCGGCTGCATCGTCTGTCTTGATTCACGCCTGGTCAATCGCCCATATGGACAGCACTTTCTCAATAGCCTCCCACCCTGCCAAAAATCAATTATTCCATTAAAGCTAATTAAACAAGAAATGCAACGTTTCTACAAAAGTTTTAAATAATCAATTTTTAATTGTAAGGCCAAAGTAGAAATTTCCGGTTTTCTCCAAAGTAGAAATTTCCGCTTTTTCTGTTAGATTGAGCAATTAGCTCAACTAGCAAGAAAAGGAGGGGTAATATGGAGGAGATGATTACCATGAGTAAAAAGGAAGTTGATAGATGTGCTGTTTTAGAACAGGTTAGAAAAAGGCAACTTAAGCAATGCGAGGCAGCAGAAATTTTAGATATTACAGACCGTCATATAAGGAATTTATTGACAGCATACAAAAATGAAGGTGCCAGGGGGCTAATTTCAAAGAAAAGAGGGCGGCCAAGCAATAATCAAAAACCGAAAGAACTCAAAAAGAAGGTTCTTTCCTTAATCCAATCAAAATATGAGGGATTTGGACCAACCTTTGCCAGTGAAAAATTTGAAGAACTTGACGGGATACAAATTAATTCAGAAACCTTACGGCTGTGGATGATAGAATCAAATATTTGGATTCCTAGGGAAAGTCGCAGAAATGCACATCCTCCAAGGAAGAGAAGAGCTTGTTTCGGTGAGTTGATTCAGGTTGACGGTTCTCATCACCGCTGGTTTGGACCGGATGGTCCAATGGTAACTCTTCTAGTTTTTATCGACGATGCAACCAGCAAAGTGACAGCTTTGCATTTTTGCGAGCAGGAAACACTGGATGATTATTTCAAAACTCTTGAAGTCCACCTTAAACAATACGGAATTCCGCGCGGCATTTACAGTGATAGACTTAAAGTGTTTAATGGAGAGAAACAACTCTCACAATTTCAACAAGCTCTTTGTTCGCTTGAAATCGAATCAATTTTAGCTCAATCGGCTGAGGCCAAGGGAAGAGTGGAAAGAGTCAATCGCACTCTGCAAGATCGACTGGTTAAAGAACTTATGTTAAGGGGGATCACAACAATTGAAGAAGCGAATAAATTTCTTTCGGAGTATTTAAGCAAACACAATGCAAAATTTTCCAAGGAGCCGGCAAGTATCTTTGATGCTCACCGCCCCTTGGAAAAAGATCATGACCTTGAACGTTTACTTTGCAAAAGGGAAGAGCGGACCCTAAGCAAAGACTACATATTCCAATTCCATAACAGATGTTACAAAATAAAGGAAGTGCCGGAAATTCGTAGGCCTAAAGGTCGGAAAGTTGAAGTAAGACTCACCAGAAATGGAAAAATGAGGGTTTTTCTGGAATCTTTGGAATTGGAATTTTGTGATTTAGAAGGGATCACAGCTCCTACACAGGCTCCGATAATGGACAGAACGGAGGTGTTGCATTGGAAACCAAAAAAATCTCGCTGTGTGCCTCGCACTCATCCTTGGAAAGACCGATTTAGACGGGAAAAGGTAAAAAAAGAAATGTCGGTAAATATGGTTTGAGCATTTTAAAAAGGAGAGCTAAACAGCTCTCCATAGTAAAAGAAGAGCATCCGTCTCCTATCACCTTTCGATCAGAGCCTGGAACAGCCTTCTTCCTGGTGATCCTCAGCGTAAAAAGAACGGTAATAATTATCTAGAGGAAATTCAAATAAAAGAATGAGCATCCGGACCAGGAGCCTTGAGAAAGGAGCCTGGAGTAGTCTTCTTCCTGGTCGGGGTTTGGGGCAGAGCCCCAATTTATTTAATTTTAATAACTTAAAGGCTAATAAAATGAAATATATGTTATTATAAATTTTGGAGAAAACCGGAAATTTCTACTTTGGTAAAAGCGGAAATTTCAAATTTGGTTTAACAATAATCAATTTTTAATTTGACAATTAATTAAAAATTGTTTAACATAACGTTTCTAAACAAGCATTTAGTATTTAAAATGAATAAAATAGAAAGTTATAATAGTAATATTCAAAACTACCAAATATCAGATGATAATTTATATCAAAAAACCTACAAAAAAGAAAGACTTACATTCGAAATTTTTCGAGATACTATTTGGAAAAAAATATCACATAGAATTGGCATTACAATTAAATGCGCCAATATAATTTTAGAACAAAATCTTAAAGTATTGAGAGTTATTAAAGCTCTTGGTTTAGCTGTAATCATCAATGCCATATTAACCTTATCACGATTACCAGAACAAATTGAAGAATTTGTCAAAAATATTTCCTTAAAAGATATAGAAGGAATCTTTTTAAAAGGTCTTGACCTTATTAGCAACCCCGCTGATGCTCTCGACTCTATCACGTCATTTGTGAACACTTTATCTGCGATTGAAGCAATCCCTGTAATAGGATTTTTTTCAATAATAGCTCTGCCTCTCGGCATAACATTACTATCCTATAAAATTCTTAAAGTAAGTTATCAACTTGTTCATTTAGGAATGATTAAACACCAAACGATAAAAAAAGTTTCGACAGCAGATGATATAGGTAAACTGAAAGCTTATTTAGAGAAAAAATTAACAGTTACAGCAGCCGAAAAGAAAGAAATTCAAAATAAACATGGAATAGAAGATCTAGAAAAACGAATTGAATTGCTCAAATCACGAAAAATCAACCAACTCACAAGGCGCACGGACAAAAAAATTGTGAATTTAATGCAAAACCTGCTGAATCACATTAATAATAATGAAAATGATTTAGAAACTGCCAATCATGCTCTTTCAGATATGCATACATTGCTAAACCGAAAGATTACTTATCAGGGAATTGGCTTAGGCGCTGATTTAGGGTATCTGGCTGTTTCGATCTGCTCAATCGCATTCCCTGTTTTGGTTCCTGCCGTTTCTGTGGTTGCTGTAGCTCGCCAAATGATTTCATTGAAATTGCATGATTTGCAAAAAGGAACTCTATCGGGAATTACATCCGAAGGAGTTATTATCAAACAACCAAATTATGAGCGTTATTTAAAATTACCTAAAGTGATAGAAGAACCAACTAAATAATATTAAAAAATTCCTCCTATCCTCCTTCTAGAGCTCTTATATCGGTCGTGTTTCAAAATCCCGAATTTTGAAACACGACCGGTATATACCTCTCTTGATTCAAGAGCCGGGATTTCCACTGGCAGGATAGAGATGTTTTTCTGAAAATCCTTTTCCAAAATTCATTCATACGTAATAATTCTTTTCATGAGAAATTTCCTTACTGTTTACGAACGAAGCGATTTGGTGGCCCAACATAAAAAAGAGAGGGATAAACGAATTTGTGATCGCATCAAAGCTGTTCTGCTTTACGACAAGGGGTGGACTCTTATGCAAATCGCAGAAGCCCTTTTACTTTCTGATGACGCTATTCGCCAACACATTCGAGATTATAAAGAGTCAAAAAAGTTGAAACCGGAAAATGGTGGCTCTGTAGAAAAGCTCTCTTTAGATCAATCAGAACAGCTTGAAAAGCATTTACAAGAGCATACCTATCTCTATATTAAAGATATTTTGTTGTATGTAAAAACAGTGTTCAAAATTGATTATACCGTGCCAGGACTGTGCAATTGGATGCATCGACATGGATTTTCCTATAAAAAACCAGCCCTCGTTCAGGTAAAGCAGATAAGGAGCGTCAAGAGAAATGGATTGAGGAATACGAACAACTAAAAAGGTCTTTGACAGATGGAGAAACGATTTGTTTTATGGATGGAGTGCATCCTACTCACAATACTCAAGTGACCTATGGCTGGATGAAGACAGGATTACGCAAGGAAATTGCTGCAAATAGCGGAAGATCTCGACTAAATCTTTCTGGTGCTGTTGATTTACTTTCATCGAAATTGCATGTTCAGGAAGATAAGACGCTGAATGCCGAATCTACTATCTCTTTCCTTAAGAAGATTGAGGACGCCTATCCAACTAAGGATAAAATACATGTGTTTTGTGATAATGCTCGCTATTACCGAAATAAGAGTGTAACTTCACATCTCCAAAATTCTAAAATCAACTTACATTTTCTTCCTCCTTACAGTCCAAATTTAAACCCGATTGAGCGGGTTTGGAAATGGATGAAAGAACGAGTGCTGTACAACACGTATTACGAAGATTTTCACGAATTTAAACAGGCTATAATGAGCTTTTTGGAAAATATATTGGGGCTGGATCCAACGTCTGTTTTTGGGCAAGAGTTTGCTGGCAGAATACGTGATAGATTCAGAGCCATCGGCGCTCCAACTTAGGCAGCTTTTTTGATTTTTACCACAGAGCTCACCGAGATCACAGAGAGAATTCAATTTCTCATTCTTCGAATACCATCCTTCACATTTTCACATTGAAGTTGATTAGCAAGCCCTTATGGTAATCAGACATTTTGATATAGGAAAGCAATTGGGCCTCATATAAGGGAGATATTTTCAAATGTTGTGTTTCGAATCCTTAAGCGTACCCTGATTTAAAAATTTCTTAAGCTATCCTTTTGGCCTCTAAAACTTCCTCTCCATCCTTGAAAATAACTCCTTTAATCACTTTTTCAATCATTTCACATCCCTTGAGTTTTCGCCATTTTTTCTCAGCAGACATCGCTAGTTTGAACACCATTGTCAATGTCGCAATAACAGAGCCGCAGCCTTTCGTTTGCCTTGTCCGATGTCTGATTGTTGCAAAAGTGGATTCGATTGGATTGGTTGTCCTGATATGCTGCCAGTGTATTGCAGGGAAATTATAGAAGGTAAACAACTGAGCCTTATCTTTTTCAAGACAAGCACAGGCTTTGGGGTATTTGTCACGGTATGTTTTTAAAAACGCTTCAAATGCAGCCAACCCATCTTCTTTGGTCGGGGCCATATAAATTTCATGAATTGCCTTTTTTGCATTCACTTGAATACTTTTGGGCATTTTATCCAGAATATTGGCCGTCTTATGTACCCAACATCGCTGCTGTTTTGTCTTTGGAAAGACTTCTTCTATAGCCGACCAAAACCCAAGAGCGCCATCTCCTATCGCAAGCTCAGGAGGATTGCAAAGCCCACGCAGTTTTAAATTTTCTAAAACCTCCGTCCAGGAAATCTTACTCTCTCTATAGCCATTATGAATTGCAACGAGTTCCTTTTTGCCGTCAGGTAAAGCTCCGAGGATCACTAGAAAACATATTCGATCGTCTCCAAGGCGAACATTGAAATAGATCCCATCAACCCAGATGTAAACATAGCGTTTTCCTTCTAAAGAGCGCTTATTCCAGTGTTTGTACTCCTGCTCCCATGATTGTTTTAAACGTGTAATATTGGCTGCGGACAACCCTTTAGCATCCTTACCCATTATTGCTTCAAGAGCTTCTTGGAAACTACCTGTAGAAATTCCCCTGAGATAAAGAGCCGGAATTACTGCGTCGAGTGATGGAGCTCTTCTTAAATATTTGGGAAGTATCGCGCTTGAGTATGTTGTGGAACCGTTCTTATTACGAACTCTAGGTTGTTTCACTTGAATCGGCCCTATTCCTGTTTGTACTTGCCTTTTCGGAAGGTAACCGTTGCGAACAAATTGTTTTCTCCCTTCTGAATTCTTCATGTCTCTCATTGATTCCAGGTATTCGTTTACTTCATTTTCAATAGCCTGTTGAAGTAACAAGCGGGCTCCATCTCTTAGAGTTTGTTCCAACAAGTTGTTCATCTCATTTATTGCGTGAAATTTATCGAAAGAAATGACATCATCTTTCATGAGCGTATCTCCTATAAAATTTATTTTTGTTTTCAAAATTTCATAGGATACGCTCTTTTCATCTCAAACACAACTTTCTGTTATATCTCCATATAAGGCTCAATGCCTTAACAGACTAACCTCTATAATTACTTGATCATCCACGACTAAATCTAACCGGTATCCACAATCGAGCATAACGTCTTATAGAAAATTGGTAATGGTATTCTTGTTCCACTTTTAATTTTCTTAAACGGAGCTCATAGGCTAGACATGCAACATATGCAGACTGAAGAAGTCCAGGCCCTAAATTTTCGATGAACTTTCTATGGCTGCACTTATAATTTCACCAGTTAAAGTGTCATTCTCTCTTCTCTCTGTGGGCTCGGTGAGCTCTGTGATAAAAAAATCCATCGTAGCAAGCATAAATTGAAAGGAACATTGTAGCCTACTGGGTCTTTTAGGTACACAGCCAAGCAGCCTGTTATTTGGGAGGAGAACAGCTTATTTTTTACAGGATTATTTGAATTTTTCTCTCTTGTTACCGATTCTTCAATTTGAAGAGGTATA
>CAVVNU010000014.1:0-76367 GCA_963749725.1 Waddliaceae bacterium | reverse complement strand
GCCAAGCAGTTTAAGCGGGGAATCGTTTGATGATTGAGTATGCCTCCAAGCGCACAGGGAGAGAGAATATCGCAAGTTGTTTCTATAATGGATTTTGGATCAGTGATTTGTGCGCCATATCGTCTGGCTAAAAGACGGATTTTTTGGGTGTCGACGTCGGCAAAAACTAAGCGGGCTCCTTCCCAAAATAAAAGGTCTGCAAGCAGATTGCCAACATGGCCCAAGCCTTGAATAGCGATAGTTTTGTCTTTCAGAGAAGGGGTATTCCAAATTTTCATGGATACCGCCTGCATTCCTTTAAAAACTCCCCATGCTGTAAATCTGCTGGGGTCTCCGCTGCTATTTTCTGTGGGAAGCGCTGCTACATACGGTGTTTTTCTGCGGATGATCATCATATCTTGAACGTTCGATCCTACATCTTCTGCGACAATATATTTGCCCTTTAGAGATTGGATGACACTGCCGAAAGCTTCGAGGAGTTGATCCGTTTTGTCTGTTTTCGGGTCTGCGATAATGACGCTTTTGCCTCCGCCAAATCCATCTTCTACGATTGCGGATTTGTAAGTCATTCCTTTTGCTAATCTTAAGACGTCTTTTAAGGCGTCCTCTTTTTTTTGATAGGGATAAATACGGGCTCCTCCAAGAGCGGGTCCAAGAGTTGTATCGTGAATTGCGATTAGACAATGAAGCCCTGATCGGGGATCTTTTGCCTCGATCACCTTTTCATAATCAGGAACTGCAATCTCTGTTATTGTCATCGGAGAGTTTTCTTTTGTATTGAGTATTTTCATAGTAAAAAACCTCTTGATTTTTAATCACATCGCAATATATGATTTTTAATTAAATCTGGTGCTCCGCCAACTTTAAGACGAGGGTGGGTTTGCTGGGATTTTTTTATATGACGAAGTGTAGAGATTGATGAAGCATTTGCATGTTATCACGATCAAACACAAAGTCAGATGTAAAAAGATCGGTGAAGAGACCCTTATTTTAAAGTTGGCAGAGCGCTGGCATAATTAGTCTTTATAGTTATACCGATCGTCTTTCAAAATTCGGTTTTTAGCCAAAGAGAAAACTTTTGCATTGTCCACACGTGAGTTTTCCTAAAGCCGAAATCCGGAATTTTGAAACACGGCCGGCATACGTTTTACATATTTAAGAGGCACAGATGACAAGAGTGATCATTTCCGAAGAGACCAAGTCGCTGCTAAATCGGTTTTTAGAAAAGAATCGTCCTGCCCCATTGGTCAATACTTATCTTTTTTATATAGAAAATAAGTTTAAGCTTCAACCTGTGCTTTTTCCTAAAGAAAAGATGATTTATCAAAGCGCAGAAGATGCAGTTCGCCGCCTTGATCAGGAAAATCAGATTTGGCATCAGACAGAAATTAAGATTACTTTCGGCGAAGAGAGCGTTAATGAACAGACTAAGAAAATTTATATCTGCCCTTTTACCGGTAAAGTGTTCGGAGACAATACCCATCCGAATCCGCAAGATGCTATTTATGATTGGGTATCCAAGTGTCCTGAAAATACCGAAAGATCGGGAGGGTTGAGAGTAAAGCGTTTCTTTGTTTCAGAAGATCCGGAGGTGATTCAAAATTACTTGACTCGCGAAGTGAAAAAAGAGCCGATAACGAAAACAGTATACTCCTCTGTTTTAAGCGGAAAGTTATTTAATAGCAAGGAAGCTGTGATTAGGGATTTTAAGAAAAATTATCTAAAACCTTTAACTTTAGTTGAAGTTCAGAATCAAAATAAGTTTTCTATTGAAGAAAGCTTTCTTGAGTTTATTCAACAGCAACTCGTTGAAGATAAAATTACCGGCTTTGTGGAGGCGATGGCAGAGGTGCCGGAGTTTCAACCGGTTGTAGAATCATGGCTGGCATAAAACCTGGAAAAGTGGTTACTGCATCTCCTGAAGAAACAATAAAGGCCGGTCAGAAGATCGGTTCTCAGCTTTCGGAGGGGAGTATTCTCTGTTTTTTTGGTGATTTGGGAGCAGGCAAGACAACCCTGATTAAGGGGATCGTCAAAGCAATTACAGATTTTGATCCTGATGTTGTTAACAGTCCAACATTTGTCTATCTTAATATTTACGAAGGAATGCAGACCGTTTATCATTTTGATCTTTATCGTTTGCAAAATGCAAAAGAGTTTATCGCAATGGGGTTTGATGAATATCTTGGCAGTCCTGGAGTTTGCTGTTTGGAATGGTCGGAACGCATTGAGGAATTGCTGCCTTTGCATGCCATTCGCATTGAAATGAAGCATCTTGATCAACAGCGAAGAGAAATACAAATCAAATGATGAATTACCAACAAGTCTCTTTTTTAAAAACCGTTGTATCTCCTAAGGATTATCCTGCTTTAAAAGATGAAGAGGGAAAGCTTCTTCCGGAAGTTGCTGTGGTTGGACGTTCAAATGTAGGCAAATCGAGTTTGCTCAATCATCTTTTTCAAAGAAAGGGATTAGTAAGAACTTCCTCAAAACCCGGAAAAACTACAGCGTTGAATTTTTTTTACATCAAAAGCCGGTGTGTTTTTGTTGATTTGCCGGGATATGGATATGCCCGCGTTCCACTTTCTGTAAGAAAAGAGTGGGGCCCTATAATTGAGAATTACTTGCAAGAGCGAGAGCAGTTGAAACTTGTCCTTTTTCTGTTTGATATTCGACGCATCCCCAATGATGAGGATCTTGCTTTGCTGCAATGGCTTTTATATTATGAAAAGCCGATTATTCTTGTTTTAACAAAAAGCGACAAGTTAAACCAGAGTGAAAAGCACATGAATACTAAAAAAATACTGCAGGCTTTCCGGATGGAAAATGATCTTTATGTTCAATATTCAGTGCCCAAGAATCGCGGTCGGGACAAATTAATACAAATGATAGAGGGCTTGTCTATGAGCAAGTTGGAAAACCAAAAGTTTATCTGCCTGGATTGCGAAACAACAGGACTGGATCCGAAAGAAGATCGAATTATCGAGGTGGCCTGCGTTTCCTTTTCATTGGAGAAAAACTTTGAGCGATTTGAAACTTTGGTAAACCCCCATTGTGAAATACCGGAAACCTCGATTGCGATCCATCATATCACCCCAAAAATGGTTGCCGGACAGCCTGCAATAGAAGAAGTCTTACCCGAAGTTTTAGATTTTGTTGGTTCGCACATTATTGTCGGCCATGGAATTGGTTTTGATATCGAGGTAATTTCAAGCAGTTGCGACAGAGCCGGGATCAAGCGGAATTTGCGGGAAAACAAGTTTATAGACACTTTGCGGATGGCCAGGCTTTATGGGGACAGTCCCATTAATTCCTTGGAGCATTTACGAAAACACTTTAATATCGCAGCAGAAATTGCCCATCGGGCTATGAGCGATGTAACAGTAAATATTGAAGTTTTTAAGCAATTAATGAAAACTTATTCGAGTTTAGCGCAATTGGAAAAAGTGCTTGCAAAACCTATATTGCTAAAAGAGATGCCTCTTGGAAAACATAAAGGAAGATCTTTTAAGGATATTCCTGAACAATATTTGCGCTGGGCTGCTTATCAAGATTTTGATCAAGACCTTTTGTATTCAATCCGATCGGAGTTGAAGAGGCGTAAGCAAGGCAATCTTTTTTCCCAGGCGGCAAATCCATTTCAGAATTTATGATGAATTCTAATAGATAGTGAAATATTATATCGACTCGCGCCCTCAAAATTTGAGATTTTGGCTTTGAGAAAACCATGTGATTGAGCGGCCGCAAGCCGCTTAGAACCTGTTTAAAATCTCTGAAATTGTGATTTTTAGCGAATTTAAACAGGTTCTTAATATTATCAATATTGAAAGATTTGCGATCGCTTAATCACGAGAGTTTTCTCTTTGCCAAAAACAAAATTTTGAAATACGATCGGTATAAAATTAGGAGAATGATCATGACAAAAGAGAACAACCACGGAGCTTTTGAGCTAAAAATCGGCCTGGCTGAAATGCTGAAAGGCGGGGTGATTATGGATGTGACCAATGCCGAGCAAGCGAAGATTGCTGAAGATGCCGGAGCTGTGGCTGTAATGGCTCTTGAAAAAATTCCTTCCGATATTCGTCTGGAGGGGGGAGTTGCCCGGATGACAAACCCTGCGATGATCAAACAAATTCAAGAGACTGTATCTATTCCGGTAATGGCAAAATGTCGAATTGGTCACTTTGTAGAAGCGCAGATTTTGGAAGCGCTTGGAGTCGACTTTATTGATGAAAGCGAAGTATTAACGCCTGCGGATGAGAGCAATCATATCGATAAACAGGTATTTAAAGTACCCTTTGTCTGCGGCGCTTGCAATCTAGGAGAGGCCTTGAGACGGATTGGCGAGGGGGCTGCCATGATTCGAACAAAAGGCGAAGCGGGAACAGGCAATGTTGTAGAAGCTGTCAGGCATATGCGCGCAATCAGCAAGCAGATGCGTTCATTAACAACAATGGATGCTGAGGAATTGATGGCAGAAGCCAAGCTTATGGGGGCGCCTTATCACCTTGTCAAGCAAGTTGCGCAAACCGGAAAGCTCCCTGTTCCTAACTTTGCGGCCGGAGGAATTGCAACCCCTGCCGATGCGGCCTTAATGATGCAGCTGGGCGCTGAAACCGTTTTTGTCGGTTCCGGTATTTTTAAATCGGATGATCCGGAGGAAAGAGCCGGGGCAATTGTTGCAGCTGTTGCTTATTACAATGATCCTGAAATGTTGGTTAAAGTATCATCGGGCTTATTAAGCGGAATGAAGGGGATTGATATTCATCAGATGAGCAAAGAAGAATTGTTGGCAAGCAGAGGTTGGTAGTGGTTCGAGTGGGAATTTTAGCGCTTCAAGGCGGCTTTGAAAAACATGCGAGCATGGTGCGTTCATTGGGTGTCGACTATGAATTTGTCCGCTTTTCATCAGATCTTGAACGTTGTTCCCATTTAATTATTCCGGGGGGGGAATCCACGACGATTCGCCGCCATCTCAAAGAGCATGGTTTGCTGCCCCGCTTGAAAGCTTTTGCTAAAACGCATCCTGTTTTTGGAACTTGTGCAGGGCTGATCATTATGGCTCAGGATTTGGAATTATTGGAGATAAAAGTTTTGCGCAATGGGTATGGCACTCAAATTCATTCGTTTATAAGTCCGTTAGAATCTGAAGTTCTCAAGGATTTTACCGGTGTTTTCATAAGAGCGCCCCGCATCCTTGAGTGCGGAAATGATGTTGACATATTAGCTTCTTGCCTTGGCGATCCTGTCTTTGTTCGCCAGGGCATGCATATTGCTTGTACATTCCATCCGGAATTGACGGAGAATTTTCAAATTCATGAATTGTTTTGCACATAAAAATCTGTGATAAAGCAACAGTTTTTCTGTAAAATTTGAGATTTTTTTCTCCAAACTTTCTTTTTTTCTCTTGTGCAAACATGATGTATACCGATCGCGCCCTCAAAATTTGGTTTTTGTCAAAGAGAAATCCCTCTTGATTGGACGATCGCAAGCCGCTCAATATTGATTAATATTAAGCGGCTTGCAATAGGGGTATTTGGAGAATGACAGTCGATTTATGCCTCACTCATGAGGCGTATCCTTGATTTTTTTTGTTAAATTTCTGTTTTATGTTAAAAACATAAATCTAAAACACAGAAATCTCGTATTCTTTATTTTGTTTTTCCCATTCTTTCCAATAACCATCAACAATTTGAGAAAATCCATGACTTATCAAAAATGTACCTATCGCAACACATGCGGGAAAAGGAATAACTGAAATTAAAGCACCACACGCCATCTCTACTCCTCCAAATAAAGCTTGAGGAGGAACATCATCTAATTCATTGCCTTTAGCAATATAATCTATATTCTGATTATATCTGTTATGATCAGGATGTCTTTGGGGACGAGCTTTTTTGTTTTCGGAATAATATTTAATTCTATCAGAAAAAGCTTTCATTCCAATAAATCTTTCATCATCAGCTATTTCATCAAACTTGACTAATATCTCATCAATTTTACCGGTATTATGGATTTTTCTATCTATCTTTCTTTTGAATTTTGCGACCGTATAAGCGCAATCATCAGCATTCCTAAAATCTTTAATATTAATTATTTTTTTAACAACTTTGACGAGTCTTTTTTTGAAATATCTTTTTGCTTTTTTACACCACTTTTTTACAAAAAATTCTTTTGATTCATTTTCGTTTTCTTCAGAAAGTCGGTCAAATTCCCAGGGAAATTGCATGAAGAAATGATTTGATATATCAAAGCTGATTTTGAATACTTTACCTCCCAAATCTGGAGGTGTATAATGGCAGTTCAAAATCTTAATGAAACTTCAATCATGCTCAGTTTTTCAGTTCTTCCTGATCCTAGAAAAAATAGAAATCAAGTCTACTCCCTTTTTGATATCATTACAGTCAGCATACTCTCAGTGCTTTGTGGGGCAGATGACTGGATGGAAGTCAGTTTTTGGGGAGAATCCAACTTAACATGGCTACAGGATCGAGGACTATGCCTGAATGGCATTCCATCTCATGACACTTTCAGTCGCTTTTTTCGCTTTGTTGATGCCCCTTCCTTTGAAAAATGTTTCATCAATTGGACGCAGAGAATTTCTAAGGTAGTTGGAGGAGTTATCGCGCTGGACGGTAAAACCATATGCAACTCTGGTTGCGGAGACGAAAAAGCGATTCACTTGGTTAGTGCATTTTCTGCTGAGAATAATATCGTTCTAGGCCAAATAGCCATAGAAGCAAAATCGAATGAAATTACCGCTTTTCCATCCCTGATTCAATTGTTGGATCTGAATAAGGCAATAGTGACAATTGATGCAGCCGGATGTCAAAAGGATGTAGCATCTAAAATTCGTGATCAAGGCGGTGATTATGTTTTAGCCTTGAAGGGAAATCAGGGTAGTTTACATGCTGAAGTCCATAATTTTTTTAATCAAGCAATCCTAGTTCAGCATGAAGAAGCAGACTGTGATTACTACATCAATGAAGAAAAATCAAGAGGTCGTATCGAAAAGCGTGAAGTATGGGTAACAGAATGCTTGGATTGGCTCCCACAAAAAGATGTCTGGAAAGACCTTACAAGCATAGCTTGCTCTGAAGAGTACCCGAGAGACAAAAGGAAAGGAAACAGTCGAGTACAGATATTATATATCTAGCTTAAAGGCAGATGCTTAGAAAATTGGGAATGCAATTAGGAGTCATTGGTCTGTAGAGAACAAACTACATTGGCAGCTGGATGTTTCTTATGGGGAAGATGGTTGTAAGATACGAAAAGATAATGGGGCAGAAAATTTTTCAGTGATTAGAAGAGTGACACTAAATCTTCTTAAAGCAGACAAGAAAACAAAAGCAGGGATTAAGAACAAACGGTCAAAAGCGGGATGGAACAAAGACTACATGCTAGAGATTTTGGGTATGAGTTGTTAAGAAAAATCTTCATGCAATTTCTCTGGTCAAATTCCAAAAACATTTCTTCAAAATCACCGAGTTTCGAATAATCAAATTCATTTTCTATTTTTTCACTCGTGCAAAAATTGCATTTACATTCATCCGCACTTAATGAAGAGGGTAGAAAAGACGAAAAAGAAAGGAATATGCATGCAGCAATAAAAAAATAATTATCAAAAAACTTAAAATTAAATAAATTAATTTTTTCCATTTTTTCCTTTCTTCCTGATTGAGTTTAATCCCTAATGTTTCCAATGCTTTAGAAAGTTCATTTGCAATTCTTATCGAGAAAAAATAAGAAACAAAAAAACACAGTCCTAGAATCCAGAAAATAGGATTTTTAAAAGAATTTATATATGAAATAAATATTTCTTCGTTCATTTTCAAAACCAATAACGATTGAGCTGCAAAGCATAATAATAAAATTGGATGTTTTAATGAAATGTTAACAAAAATTTTAATGGAAAATATGTGTGTAAAGGTTACACGCTCAAAAAAACTCAATGGAACAAATCTGAATACGTTCAAACCCTCTCAAAGATAATTTCATCAGATTTAGAATGTCAGACGACCCTATTCACCAAAAGAAGAGATGAAAGATTCGTTTGCTCTATCGAATATGTGCCCTCAATATCCGGCTTGCAATCGTGGAGTGTGGAAATCACTTGAGGATCACGTTAGACAATTTACAACTTCATATATTGCTCTGCATGTAATCTCTGGAACAGCGTATATACCCACGACCTTCAAGGATGGCTCAAGATATGTGCATTATCGGGTAATTGGCTCAAATGACGTCGGCGTTCCCACTCATCTGTGGAAAGTCGTTTATGCCGAGAAGAAGTCGGGTAGTGTAACATTCTTTCTGTAAATTCAGATTCAAAAGGCAAGAGAGAAATTGCTTGAGAAAATCTAATAGAACGTCTGAATCAGGAGCAAAAAAGAAGAACGCGAACAGTAAGGTTGTTTCCTAGCGTAGCATCTTGCGAACGACTTGTGATTGCGATTGCGATGAGGATTCACGAGGATTGGTCGACAGGCAATAGATATCTAACAATGAGGCAATAACTGTTTTTTTGCTGAAGTGCTAACCTGAAAAGATGAAAGCTCTGAAGCAGTCTGCTGTCAAGGCCGAGCGAAGCGAGCCGACGAAGGAGGGCAGCCTTGACAGCTTGAGGACTGCGAAAGAGCTAAAATCTTGCAAGGTTGGTTATGGAAGCAAGACAGGAAAAAAATTGATAAAAAATGAAAGTTTAGAGAAAGAGATCTCAAATTTTACAGAAAAACAGTTGCTTAATCGATCTATTTGAAGATGCTTGACACAGAAAAGGCGGAATTTGGTATAGTATGGGTATAGAATCCCGCATGGTGCGTCCGTGCGAAAACCACAGGCTTAGGCTTGTGGTTCTTTTTTTTGGAAGAATCATGCGAAAAGTCATTTGTTTTATAGATGGATTTAACTTGTATCATGCAATCGACAACTTAAATCAAAATCAATTGAAATGGTTGGATCTTAGAAAGTTGGCTTTGAGATTTGTAAAAAAAAACTCATGTACTTAGTGATGTCTATTTTTTTTCTGCTTATGCAACGTGGAAATTTGGGTCGTATCAGAGGCATAGACAATATGTAGCAGCACTTCGAAGTGTTGACGTAAAACCTGTTATGGGGCAATTCAAGGTAAAAGATAGAAGATGTCCAAAATGCAAGTATAAGTGGAAAGGACATGAGGAAAAAGAGTCGGATGTAAATCTTGCCGTCGCAATGCTTACATCAGCTTTTGAGGATCGGTTTGATGATGCAATTTTGATATCAAGAGATTCAGATTTAGCACCACCGATAAACACTATCAAACGAAAATTTCCTGGAAAAGGCATTACTGTGGTCGCCCCCTCCACATCTTGGTCATTGTAACGAATTGGCAAAAGCGGCTCACAACAAAAGTAAAATATCTATAAAAATGCTAGAAGAATGTCTTTTTCCTAAGGAAATTTACGATGTTGGAGGAAACTTAATCGTTACTAGACCTGTTGAGTACAACTTCTAAGCTTTGATACTTCAACCTTTGTCACATTTTTTTCACAGCAACCTCAAAAAAAGATCAATAATCGACAAAAAATCACAACACCGCTACACTTTTAACTCACAAAGAATAAAAATGTTAAATATTGTTCTTTGTTGTCAGTTTAGAGATGTGTGGCATTCGTAATGCGCAGGTCGCAGGTCAGATCTCTTCCGGGCGTCAGTACCACCCCCTTTAGGAAGTAAGATCTTATTTAAGGTTTTTTCTTTCCTTCAATATCAGTAACAATACTTTAATGCAGGCAAAGCTTTCATATGTTATCTTCTTTTTCTTATGACGATGAAAGTAGAAAAATTTAAAGATTTGCTGCAAGAGAGATTTGGATTTTCCGCCTTTCGCCAAGGGCAGAAGGAAGCAATTGAAGCTCTTTTGGAAGAAAAGCGGGTTCTTTGCATCCTGCCGACGGGATTTGGCAAGTCCTTGCTCTACCAGTTCCCTTCCCTGCTTCTGCCGGGAATGACTGTGGTCATCTCTCCTCTGCTCGCTTTGATGCGCGATCAAATCAATCATCTGGAACATCGCTTTGAGGTCGCTGCCGCTTCGATCAATAGCGACCAGGATGATATAGAAAATGCTGCAGTTTTGGAAAGGATAAACAAAGGAGAGATCAAAGTCCTCTTTGCCGCTCCGGAACAGTTTGACAACCCCGATAGGCTGCAGTTCTTGACGGGATTGCCTGTCAGCCTCGTTGTTGTTGATGAAGCGCACTGCATTTCCACCTGGGGCCATGACTTCCGTCCAAGCTACCGCAATATCATGGCTTATATCCATGCGCTTCAGCAAAAAGATGCGGATGTTAGGGTTCTCGGATTGACAGCGACGGCCGATCGCCATACGGAAAGCGATATTGCAAAGCAGCTTGGGACGGCGCAAAGGCCTCTAAAGGTGCTGCGAAGAAGCATGGATCGTCCCAATATCCGCCTGACTGTCGTTCCGGCATCGGGAATTGAGCAAAAGCTCGATACTTGTTTTCAGCTGCTATCGCAGCTGCAAGGAAGCGGCATCATCTATTGCGCGACGCGTGAAAATACCGAACTTGTCGCGGAGTTCTTTCAAAGCCGCGGACTTGCTGTTCAGGCGTATCATGCTGGGCTTCCCGCAGAAAAAAAGCGAAGTCTGCAGCAGGCATTCGTTCAAGATCTTTGCCCCGCAATTGCAGCGACAAATGCGTTGGGAATGGGAATCGATAAGCCAAATCTGCGCTATATCATTCATTTCGATTTTCCCGGATCAATCACCGCTTACTACCAAGAAGTGGGGCGCGCCGGACGGGATGGCCGGCCGGCAGAAGGCATCCTTCTCTACGATTCCGCTGACAGGCGCATACAAAACTATTTTATCATCTCTTCGCAGCCTCTTGAAGAAGATTTTACGAAGGTGATGGAGGCTGTAAAGAAATCAGAAAATCCGCCGAACATCTATGCGATTAAAAGAGAGACGGGGCTGCATCCTACCAAAATTGTTGTTGTCGTTGCCGAGCTTATCGAACAAGGCTTTCTCAAAAAAGCCTCCGTTAACGGCAGGGTCTGTTATTTCCTTAACGATTCTACGCAGCCTTTAGATCTTAGCCGTTATAAAACTCAGTACCGTATAAAAATGCGCGATCTGAATCAGATGATCCACTACGCCTCGCAGCAAAAAGAGTGCTGCATGACGATTTTGCGCCTGGCTCTTGGTGATCAGAAAGCAGAGCGTTGCGGCCATTGTTCGGTATGCAGAGCGCCTCGTTTTATTGCTGCCGACGATTCTCGGGAGCGCGCCAAGGTCGCCTTGTGGATGGCCGATCGCGTTCATTCTATTGCCGAAATGAAGAGCGCAAAAATTTCTGCGGGGGTGGCTTTATTGGACGCATCTTTTCGAGTTCCTCTTGTTGTCGATTTCCTGCGAGGGCGCGGCAGCTCTTCGGCAGAAGCATGGGGCATAGCGCCAAAGCTTTTGGAAATGGTTCTGAGGGAAATTCGTAAGCTCGATGGACCGATTTCAGCTATTGTGTCCATTCCTTCCCGTACATGGGGTGCGCGCGAGTCTTTTGTTAGCTGGCTGGGGGAGCAGTGTCGCGTTCCTGTCTATTCCCATTTGCTGCAGTGGAAGAGTTTTCCTCAGGACCGCCAAGGGGAGTTAACAAATAATGATCAACGACGCTACAATGTTGACAAGCTTATGACTCATGCTGAAAGACCTTTTTTTTCTCAAGGAACAGTCATTCTTCTCGACGATTATATCGGATCGGGAGCAACTATCCGCGAGGCGGCGCGCGTGCTGCGCAAAGAGATTGAAGTTCCGGAACGCCAGCCCATCGTTCCTTTTACTCTTGCCAAAGTCAAATGGAAGCTTGGCGCTTCAGGTATGGTTTAAGAACCGATTTAAAATTTCTGAAAAAGTGCTTTTTGCGCCTTTCACTTTGTTTTTGCAGCCTTTAAAACTTGCGTATGCTTGGAAAAGCAGAGGAGTTTTTCAATTCCATTCTTTCTCTGACCCTTTCGAGATAGAGGTAGATAACGGGTGTAATATAAAGCGTAATTAATTGAGAGAGAAGCAACCCTCCAATGATTACAAGTCCGAGAGGCCGTCTTCCTTCGGCTCCCGCGCCGACTCCAAGCGCTATAGGAAGCGCTCCCATAATCGATGTGAGCGTTGTCATCATGATGGGACGGAAACGGACGATGCAGGCATCATAGATCGATTTTTCTGCGCTTTCTCCTTTTTTTCTGATATTTTCAAGAGCAAAATCCACCATCATGATTCCATTCTTTTTTACGATTCCGATTAAAAGAATAATTCCTAGAAATGAGTAAAGAGAAAGTGAAAGCCCTGAGAATAAAAGAATGAGCAGCCCTCCAAGAGTTGCCGGAGGCAGCGTAGTTAAAATCGTAATAGGATGGATATAACTTTCATATAGGATGCCCAAAACGATATAGATGACAATGATCGTGACAAAAATCAGCAAAAATCCACTGGCAATCGACTCCTGAAAGGTTTGCGCTGCGCCCACGACATTTCCTTGAACTGTTTTTGGCAGCACCTCTTCAGCTAAGTTGTGAAGCTTATCGATGATAACACTTAAAGGAAAATCGGGTAAAACATTGAAAGAGATGGCGACGCTTGGAAACTGATTGATGTGGTTGACGCTGTCGGGGCCAAGTCCTAGGTGCCAGTCGGAAACAGCTCTTAGCGGTACTGTTTGATTTGTTGTGCTTGATCGAAGATAGATCAAATCTAATGCAGAAGGATTTTTTTGAAAGGCAGGATTGAGCTCAAGGATGACATCATACTGGTTAATTGGTGTCATAATTGAAGAAATTTTTCCCCCGGAATAAGCGAGCTGCAAGGCATTTTCTATGTTTTCAGCCGTAATGCCAAGAGAGGATGCTTTATCTCTTTTGATATCTACATAAAGCTGAGGACTGTCTACTTCCAGGTCGCTGCTTACGCCCTGCAGACCGGGAATCTCTTTCATTCTTTCCAAAAATATTTTTGCTGCCGGGTAGAGTTCTTCCGGCTTTAAGCTTTGCAAAGTGTATTGGTAGGCGCCTTTTACTTGAAATCCAACGGAAAGATCAATCAGGGGGATATTCTTGTAGAAAGAGTTAATTCCGATCAGTTGGCCGGTTTGCTTCCAAAGGTGATGAATGACATCCATAATAGGTTTTCTTTCATTCCTGGGTTTTAATTGCGCAAAAACAACGCCGTTTCGATACGTTTGAAAAGGAGCGATTGAGACGAATTTTTCGATGTTGGGATCTTTCCTTACAATATCGACAATCTCGTTTTGATAGGCATCCATCCTTTCAGATGATGTCCCTTGTGCAGATTGTGTGTAGATGACGAAAAATCCGATATCATCGTTTGGCATGAGGTCTTTGGGAAGATAGAGAAATAAAGCTCCGCTTGCAGCGATGCAGATCACTAATATCGAAAGGGAAAAGGGAGGATGGTTTAAAATCCATTTTAAGCTCGGTTTATAATAACTGATCATTAAATCGTTGAAACGCTTTCCAATCTTTGGTTTTTTGCTTTTGCCGCCTTCTTTTCGCGAACGGATAAAAATACTGCAAAGCATCGGAGTCAAAGTTAATGAGATGAAACCGGAAAGCAAAGTAATCATCGTCAGCGTAACTGCAAATTCTGCCAGAACTTTCCCAAGCAACCCTGCCATAAAGAGTATCGGGATAAAAACTGCAATCAGAGAAACAGTCATGGAAACAATGGTAAAGCCGATCTCCCTGGATCCATCCATTGCTGCTTTCCAGGGACTTTGACCGGCTTCAACGTGGCGGACGATGTTTTCAATCACAACAATGGCATCGTCGATGATAAACCCGATTGCTAATATCAATGCCATAAGAGAGAGATTGTCAAGGCTGAAATTAAAAGCTTTCATTAAAGCAAATGTTCCGATAACCGACATGGGAAGAACTAATGCCGGAATAATTGTTTCTGCCGCATCTCCGAGATAAATGAAAATGATCAACACAACGAGGATGAAAGCAATGACCAGTGTAAATTGCACGTCCCAAATCGAGTCTCTTACTGATATTGAACGGTCATAAACTTCTTTTAGGTTCAGCGAAGAGGGAAGATTCTCAAGAATTGAAGGCAGCAACTGATAAATATCATCAGCAATTTGAATAGTATTTGCTCCCGGTTGAGGATTGATGGCTAAAATGACAGCAGGCAGTTTCATTTTGCCTTGGTAAAAGGTATGCTTGGATTTATAATCCCGAAGACTGTCAATTGCTTTGCCAATGTCTTGAATTCTCAGAGGCGACTGGTTTTCGTATCGGATGATAAGAGGTTGATAATCTGCTGCATTTTTTAGCTGGCCATTTGTTATAATCGTTGCCGAGTGCTCAGGACCGTCTAATGCTCCTGTGGGAAGATAGGGATTTCCATTAATAATAGCCTCTGAAACGTCTTGGAGGGTCACATCGAGCGCTGCCATTTTTCCGGGGTCTGTCTGCACTCTTACCGCAAAAGGCGAGCCATACACATTGACTTCGGCAACTCCATCGATCAGAGCGAATTTTTGCCCAATGTAGGTATTGGCGTAATCATACATTTCGCTGAGAGGCATTGTCTCGGATGTCAAGGCGAAGTAAATGATCGGGACCTGGGAGGGATTGACTTTTTTGTAAGTGGGATTGCTGGGAAGGTCGGGAGGAAGCTTAGGAAGCGCCCGCGAGATTGCGGATTCAACATCGACTGCTGCCGAATCGATGTTTTTGGAGAGATCGAATTGCAAAATGATGTTTGTATTTCCAAGAGTGTTGTTGGAAGTCGCATAGAGGAGCCCGGAAATGGTTAAGAATTCTTCTTCCAGAGGTGTCGCTACATTGTTAGCCATCGTTTCAGGGCTTGCTCCGGGATATTTGACATTGACGTTGATGAAAGGATAAGCAACATCCGGCATGCTGCTGACAGGAAGTTGAAAATAGGAAACAATTCCCAGGATCAGAATGGCAGCCATGACAAGAGAGGTCATAACCGGCCTCCTAATGAAAAGGGAGGATAGATTCATTATTTCTGCCCTCTTTGAATGATCCGAACCTTTGCTCCTTCTTTTAGGTTGTTTTGCCCGTTAGTGACAACAATATCTCCTTTGTGTATTCCTGTGACTACAGTCATGGAATCCATTACCTCTCCTCTTTTGACAGGTACGGCTCTTGCTGTCTTGTCCTTTTGCACTACATAAACAAACGATCCTTTAGCTCCAACTTGCAAAGCTGAAGAGGGAACTACAATAGCATGCGGCTCTGTCTTTAGGATAATTTTCACATTGACAAACTCTCCCGGCCAAAGTTCTCTCTTTGCATTGTTTACGACACCTTTAAACATGATCGTTCCGGTAGCCAAATCGATATGATTGTCAATAAAGTTAATTTTTCCGATAAATGTCTTTCCTTTTTCATTAGGCAAGGCCGCTTCAAATTCTAAATCCCCCTTCTTCCGTGCTTCTTGAAATTGCTGAAATTCCTCTTGAGTTAATGTAAATTTGACGTTGATCGGATCCAACTCTCGGATTTCTGTGATTGACTGCGTATCATTGACAAGAACAAGGTTTCCCGGATAGATATTGAATACGCTCACTTTTCCGCTGATAGGGGAGATAATGGTGCACCAGTCTAAATTGATTGTTGCCTTTTCCACCTCCGCTTCGCTAATTTTGACCTGAGCTTCGGCTGTTTTGACACTGGTTTCATATTGCTCAAAAGTAAGAACGGGGATGTATTTTTTTTTGACAAGCTCTTTATTGCGTTTTAAAGTGATTTTTGCCTGCTCCAGGTTAGCTTGATCTCGTTCAAGGTTTCCTTTTGCTTCATCGAGCGCTGCCTGGTAGGGTCTTGGATCGATCTTATACAGAAGATCTCCTTTTTTTACATCCTGTCCCTGCTTGACATATGCTTTGAGCAAGACGCCTTGCACCTGAGGTCTTATCTGTACGATGCTTTTTTCGACAACATTGCCGATGCTTTGAATAAAGATCGGAACTTCTTTTTCTTCAGCTTTGACAGCCTCTACTCGTACAAGAGGCGCCTCTTTTTCTTTTTGACCGCTTGTACATGCCGATAGCAATAAACACAAAGCAATAAAATATTTACTCATGTTTGACACTCTCTCTTTTGGAAATCGATTGGGCAACAAAAGGGATATTAAGCATTCCTGTGGAAAATGCGATATTAAATAAAGCAACTCCCAGATTAGCCCTGGCTGTAATATTTCTCGATTTAGCCTCTGCAAGAGCTGCGTCTGCGGCAAGAAGATCGAGAAAATTCGATGTCCCGGCTTTATAGCTTTCAAAAGCGACATCCCGTGATTCTCCTGAATATTTCAAGTACTCCCGGCTTGAAACGAGAGCCTCTTTGGCAGAGATGAAATTAGTATAGCCGGTGACCACATCAAGCAGGGCAAGCGATTCCAGGTTGTCATAATTGGCTTTAGCCGCTTTGTAATCCGCTCTTGCTTTTCTGATCAGATTGATATAGTTGAAACCCTGGAAAATGGGGAAATTGATTTGAAGATCGCTGTTGTAATAATGAGTTACAATGCTTGTGCCTTTGATATATTTTGATTTTTCCAGATAGACAGATGAGGTAACTGTCGGGAGCGAAGAGGAAATTTGTACTTGAATATCTTGTTTTTTTTGCAGCATTGCGGCCCATGCAGAAGCAAGATCAGGTCGATGGATTCTTGCCATTTCCATCAGGTCTTCAACATCTCCGGAGATCTTATCGACCGGAAACTCGTCGGGAAGTTTTTTTGTGTCGATCTTAGTTGACGGGGGAACGCCTAATGCCGTTGCAAGCTGGGCGAGGTAGATTTCGACTTGCCCTTTGGCCTGTATTAGGCTTAATTCCTTGTCTGCAACGTTGGATTTTGATTGGAGAACGTCAAGATATTTTCCTACGCCGCTTTGGAATAATGCATCAGCTGCGGCCAATCCCTCTTGACTATTTTTTAGGTCGCTTTCAGAGGCTAGAAGAAGTTCTTTGGAACTTACGTAGTTGTAGTAGCCTTGGATAACATTGATAATGACCTCTTGAATTGTTCGATTTTGCGTCCAATTTGCAGCGTAAAGAGCTTGGCGGGCAGATTCAATTGAAGCCCTTCTTCCTCCATAATCCCATAAAAGATAGGAAATCGATAAATCCCAGTACAGAGATTCTGTCTCGCCTGTAACAAAGGAGCCGTTGCTAAAACTTGAGGTGGGATTGGTTGGGGTTACAGATGTTCCTGCAATTCCTCCTCCTGAGGTGTTTCTATATTCAAACCCTTCAACGCCTGTGATTTCAGGAAACCATGCACTTTGGGCAGCTCCCAAAGCGAAAGCGCATGACCGTGCCTGTTCCCATGCTTGCTTGGTCTCCGGATGATTTCGAAGGGCGATATCTAATAATTCTGCGACATCCGTGTTTTCTGTAAATTCCGGAAGAAAGCTTTCTTGCTTTTTCATCAAGCGTTTTGTGCAGTACCATTCGCTATAATCGGGATCCCACTGAGCTCCAGGGTGTGCAGGGGATTGATTGTTTCCGGTCGGATCGAGGACAGAGCATCCAAAGAAACAAGACATGACCGCAAAGGCTGCGCCGGCTTGGAAGCAGTGGATTTTCCTCTTGCGAAATTTCATTCATCACCCGGTTATAGTAGTATAAAAAAAATAATTATATAACGTTTTTAACTTGAATTTGCAATTTTTTTAGAACCTGTTCAAAATTCGCTAAAAATCGCAATTTCCGGAGATTTTGAACAGGTTCAAAAAAGACTGATATTTATGTCGGCCGCCCCCTTAAAATCCCGAATTTTGAGGGGGCGAACGGTATAAAGTTGATGAAGCGCGGGATTAGACAGCTGCGTTTTTGACAAAAAAAGCCGGATACAGTTTGTGCTGCACCCGGCTTTTTAATAGCTTCTTAATTAAAGAGTAATTAGTTGGCTGCAACGGCAGCTGAAGCTTTTTCTGAAGCAGGCATGGGTTCTTTTGCGGTGGTGTCGCCGGTCGTCAATGCTATAAATTGCCTGTTTAAGGTCTTTACAGCAAATAACCAACCGATAATGACAGCAATTGTTGCGATTGCGACATAAGGAGTAATTGCAGAAATTGTTCCAAAAGCAACCAGCAAACCTTGCTGAATTAATGAACCGCCGGATTTTCCAAGTCGAGCTCCCACTACGTCAATGGCAGCCTTGCCTTTGACTTTAGATTCTTGGTCAAGAGGGATATAAGTCATTTCTTTGGTAGGATCAAAGAGGGAATATTTGCTCGATTTGCTCATGATGTTTTGGACCATTCCAATTGTCACAGCTAAAAACAAAGGTGTCGTTCCAAGTGCGGCGATATACCCTGTCAAATTTTCCCTAAACAGAACAAAAGTAAAGAATGCAACTCCGGTAAGGAGCAAGACGATCGGAGTGATTGAAGCAGCAAATCCCCAACCGCGCGTGCGGATGATATAGCCTCCGATAAACATCATGCAAATCGTAATGATTCCGGTCCAGCGAGAGAAGCCGCCCATGAATGCGCTGTAGTCATTAGGGTTAGGATATTGGAGTTTGAGTTGGTTTTTCCAGGTTACTTCTACGAGATTAATAGAAATTCCGTAACCTATAACAAGAATTGCGATGCACAGGATATATTTTGAACTCAACAAATATTTGAAACTCTCCACGATTGACATTTTCGGCTTTTCCTTCTTTTTCTTAACGTCGGAGGGGTCATAAAATTTTGGATCAGTCAAAACATTGCGCTGCATCCACCAATAAATTCCAATGATTGCGATGCCGGCAAGAACCACCATGCTCATTAGATAGTTCAGAGAAACTTGCCATGCATCAACGCCTGTAGGAAGGTGTTTTCTAATATCGGAAAAGTGGATAATTGCAGTTCCTGAAGCTAATAATGCAACATTGGCTCCGAGACCAAGCAGGTTGTAAAATCGCTTTGCTTCTGTCACGCGCATGATATCGTTTGCAAAACCCCAGAACATTAATGAAAGTACAGCGCTTCCCCAGAGTTCAGCTAATATGTAGAAAACCGAATAAGTCCAGTTTCTAAAACACCCGATCAGTCCGGCAAAACCCATCGGAAGCGCTGCTTGCAGTGAATCGGCAAAGGTTGTCGGATGTAGCAACTCTTTATTTGGATAGAGAACAGCGGCGAATAAACCAAAAAAAATTAAAAAAGGAGTAATCGTTACATAAAATAACGATTCCTTGCTTAAAGTATTACTTAGTTTCGCGTAAATTAGCATAAAAATAACAGCAGCGGGCACTACTCCCCATACTTTTAGAAAAGGAATGGTTTCCGCTCCTGAGGAAGTGACTATCAGCGTGTCTTTGGTATCTCTTAATATCGTATAATTAAAAGAAATACAGAAGAACATGAGAAACATTGGAAGAAGCTTTTTGATCTCGTAACTATGTACGGGCCAAAAAAACGTTCGAAGTTTCCCAAATTCTTGTTGGGTTTCATTCGACATAATTTAACCTCATTATTTTTTGTATTGTTTGCATTATAGGGACCGCGATTCAAAAAAAAGAGCATTCATTCTATTGCTCCTGAATCTTGATCGGTATACCGTTCGTGTTTTCAAAATTCGGGATTTTGGCAAAGAGAAATCCCGAATTTTGAAACACGACCGGCACAATACTTTTGTAAAGTGATGTTTGATAGCCCTTTGAATTTTGGTTTTTCATTTCTTTTTGTTTTAAATAAATAGATAGACAGTGTCATCTAAAAAGATTTATCAAAGAGAACTCAAAAACCAAGATATGATGCCGTTTTGCGGCCGTTAAACTATCGATTTACTTCTCCTAATACCGACTGACTTTTTAAGAGCGGATTAGAAGAAATCATGGTGGAATTCTTTTTATTTCCACGATAGGTCACAATACAAATCAGTAAAATAAAATTTCTTTTCTACCGGATCTTAAACTTATATTATTAAGTTAAAATGAAATCAAGAGGAATTTAAACACCTTTACGCAACCCTATGGAAGTGAATAAGATAAGTTTTTTAGAATATGATTGACTTTGCAAACAGTTTTTGGAAAAGATAAACAAAAAGTTTGCAAAGTCGATGATGCAGGTTTTAGAAAAAGATTCTGAAACCTGCTTTAGAAAGAATTGTTACTGCTGAGGAATACCTGCAGTTGCCGCTTCGACAGTTGTCACGATTTCTACATAAGAATTCCAAAGTTCGTGATCAATATGATTATGACGAATGGAAGCAATAAGCTCTTTTTTAATCTGTTTTAGATCTTTCCGAGGAGTAAGTTTGCGAATCATCTCCTTATCCCCGGCAAGGCGCGCCATATTCAGCATGCGCTCAATGTCTTCTTTTGTAAATAAAAACTGATCCCGTCTTTTTCTTGACCCTCTGGCAGCTCTTGGTTTTGGAGGAACTGTGGAAGGCTTGTCTACATTGATGATATTTTCTTTTATCATGCTTGTTAGTTTTTTAGGATCTTCATACTTCATTTTACGCATAGTAAAATGGTGTATGTATCCTCCCGAGTTTACGGGCAGATATCTACAAATATCGTTTTCTTTGGAACCTTGCACCTTTTTAATAGCAGCGCCAATAAGGTTTTCGAGTTCCTTTTCTGTTGAGCTAAGCTTGTCTTGTGACATTTTACCTTCCTTAAAAATTTAAGATTGATTTAAGAGGATGCCTGCGTAGCGCAAGAAATAAAGATTTATCGAGATTTTTTCATATGACGAAGTGTGAAGATCGATATAAACATTTAAATGTTATCAAGATCGAACAAAAAGCCAGATGTAGAAAAATTGATAAATCTACTCTCGTTTTAAAGTTGCCGGAGCGCTAGTAGTTCTTGTCCTTCGCAGGCACCCTCTCGTTTTTCATTTATTCTTCATTTCTTCAACAAAGCTGAAAATTTAAACTTTTGATTTCTATTCTATACCGTTCGTGTTTCAAAAGTTGGGATTTCTCTTTGCAGAAAACCAAATTTTGAAGCACGAACGGTATAAAGAATGTTAGTTCTTGCTCATTAATTAACGATACTCTGAGATAGCAACTAAATTCAATTTCTTATCAATCAAAAGTCCCTTGTTGATGAAAATTATTCCCATTTCTATGCCAATAGTATTTAGCAAAACCACCTGTATTATTAAGCAATCCGCTTAAAATGTTCTACTTTTACAAAAGACATAGAAATAGGATTTAATCACCTTTCTGATTTTTTTGCAAAAAAATCCTCGTTTTTTAGATTTTTAGTTTAAGATAAACTAGAACAAAAACACTTTATGATAATAAAGAGGGATTGATGAATCAACCAACAGCTCAATGTGATTTAACGGGCGTTTTTATTTTAATCTGTAGGTTTTTGTATTGGTCATTTGTTTTGTTGATTATTTTGTACCGTTCGTGTTTCAAAAGTTGGGATTTCTCCTTGCTGAAAACCAAATTTTGAAACGCGAACGGTATAATGCGGTCATTTAGTGTTTCTTCTAAATATCTTTCAGTGTAAAATACGTCATTATAATCTCGACTTGAAAAGTTTAAGATAATATTTGAATTACGAGCGGTATAACTTCAAAACCATAAATTTTGAAGTTGCTTGGGTATGCTGCATTGCAGCCAATACTTATAAGGAGTAAGCATGCCTTTGCCTATGTATGGTAAAACATCCTCAAAAAAAGGTTTAAACTCAATTAAATGCACTCTTGCTGTTGCATCAGGAAAAGGAGGGGTAGGAAAATCCACTGTTGCAGTTAATTTAGCATTGGCTTTAAAGGCTCTTAACTTTCGGGTTGGATTGCTCGATACAGATATTTATGGGCCTTCAGTCCGTAAAATGCTTCCGGAAGATAAGATGCCCGGTCAAATTGGGGAAAGGATGTCTCCGGCAATGAGCCAGGGTATTCACCTCATGTCAATGGCGTATTTTCGACAAGAAAATGAAGCTGCAGTGATTCGTGCGCCCATTGCAAATAGTGTTATAGCGCAGTTTGTCCATCAAGTAAATTGGGGGGAGCTGGATTATTTGATTGTTGATTTCCCGCCCGGGACAGGAGATGTGCAGTTAACTCTTTGTCAACAAGCGAATATTGCCGGAGCCGTCATGGTGACAACTCCGCAAGAAATTGCTTTAATGGATGTTAGAAAATCGATGCACTTATTTAACCAAGTCAAAATTCCTGTCTTAGGCGTTATTGAAAATATGTGCGGTCTTTCTATTGAAGGCAGCGGGCAGGTTGTTTATCCTTTTGGCAAAGGAGGAGGGGAGAAGCTGGCGCGAGAGGCCGGCGTGCCTTTTCTCGGCGCAGTTCCCTTAGACCCTGTTTTATGTCAAAAATCCGACTCGGGCCAGTCGATTTTTGCAGAGAAAACGCATACAGCGCAGATTTTCTTAGAATTTGCAAACACGCTTAATGAACATGTGAATGCGCTCAATCATTCAGATATTGGAGCTTTTGAGCTGGAATGGAAGGATATGCCGATATGAGCGTTTATCGAATAAAGGAGATCAAGCAAAAAGATAATTATGTCTTTACAATTACGTGGAATGATGGCGAAGTGATCGATTATAAGCTTTCAGAGCTGCAAAAACGCTGTCCTTGCGCTAATTGCACAGATGAGCTGACCGGGAAGAGAGTTGTGGATCCGAATACAATTGATGAGCATGTTAAAGCAAAGCGCATTGTCAGCGTCGGACGCTATGCAATTCGTATTGATTTTACCTCAGGATGCTCTAAGGGAATATTCAGCTGCGATGATTTGAGAGCTGCAAATGATTAAGAAGTATTTAATTTTATTATTGCTGGTGTTTTTTGGATGTTCATCCCAACCGAATGAGCTTGCTAGATGGCTGCAGCCTAATGGCAAAGTTAAAGTGTTGAGCACGATTGCTATGATAGATGATGTCGTTGTGCAAATCGGCGGCAGTCATGTGGATGCTATTGTATTGGTAAAAGGTGAATTAGATCCTCATTCATACCAACTTGTTAAAGGCGATGATGAGAAAGTTGCCTATGCCGATCTCATTTTTTATAATGGGCTGGGATTGGAACACGGACCCAGCCTAAGAGAAGTTTTAAAAGAAAATCCCAAAGCATTGGGTGTTGGAGATTGGATTCAAAAACGGAGTCCATCTTTGATATTGTCTGAAAAAGGGACATTAGATCCCCACATTTGGATGGATGCGAGTCTTTGGGCGCAGATTATTGATCCGATTGTTGAAAAGCTTAGTCAATTTGACCCGGGAAATGCTGAAGAATACAAAGCGCGCGGCGATTTTGTTTACCAAAAAATGATGGATGCTCATGTAAAGTTTATCCATACTATGGAAGCGGTGCCGGAAGAAAAGCGGTATTTGGTTACTAGTCATGATGCATTTAATTATTTTGCGCGCGCCTATTTGGCAACAAAGCATGAGAAAAAATTCGGTGGATGGAAAAAGCGCTTTGCAGCTCCGGAAGGATTGGCGCCGGAAAGCCAGTTGAGCGCAACCGATATTCGTCTAATTCTGAATCATATGAAAAAATACAATATCCATGCCATTTTTCCGGAATCGAATGTAAGCCGGGCTTCTATTCAGAAACTTTTAAATGCAGGCAATGAAGAAGGTATGCATCTTACAATTGTCCCCAAAACTCTTTATGGAGATGCTATGGGAGGGCCCGGATCATCGGGGGATACCTATATGAAGATGTTGACCCACAATGTCCGTATTATTTCAAAATACCTTAATCAACACAGCGGAGAAGCCAATGAAAGCTGAAGAATTTGCGCTTCAAACCCACCATCTCTCTGTTAATTACGGAAAGGTTTCTGCATTATGGGATATTTCTTTGCACGTGCCCAAAGGAGTTGTTGCCGGGATTATTGGTCCGAATGGGGCCGGAAAAACCACCTTTCTTAAAACGCTGTTAAACCTCATTCGTCCAATTTCCGGAAAGGTGGAGTACTTTGGCTTGCCGTTATCTAAAGTAAGGAAACGGATTGCGTATGTGCCGCAAAAAGAGTCTGTGGATTGGGATTTTCCCATTACCGTGCGCGATCTTGTTCTAATGGGACGATACGGGCATTTAGGACTTTTTCGTTGGCCAAGACAAGCAGATTATGAAGCGGTTCATGATTACTTGCAAATGGTGGGAATGGAGAATTTTGCACACAGGCAGATCAGCCAGCTATCCGGAGGGCAGCAGCAAAGGGTGTTTTTAGCTAGAGCTTTAATTCAAGAAGCAGATATTTATTTGATGGACGAACCGTTTGTAGGGATCGATCTGGTGACAAGACAGGTCATTATGGATATCTTGCACCAACTGCGGGATCAGGGAAAAACTGTTTGTGTGGTTCACCATGAATTAGACAGTGTTGATCATTATTTTGATTGGGTAATCATGCTCAATATTCGATTAGTCGCTTCAGGGAAAACATGCAGTGTTTTTACTAAGGAGAATCTCAATTCGTGCTATGGAAAAAGTTATGCCCTTTTTGATGAAGCGCTAAAGATTTCAAAAAATAAGCAGCAAGGGCTTGTGCATTGATTCAAAAACTTATGCTCTATTTCACCGATCCAATTCTTCGAGCCCCGACAATTGGCTGCATATTGATGTGTCTTTCAGCGGCCTGGGTCGGTGTTATTGCGTACTTAAGAAAGCAGTCTCTATTGGGCGAAGCGCTTTCGCACGCCTCTTACCCGGGAGTGATTTTAGGCGCAATTGTTTGTTCTTTCCTCTTTCAGGAAGAAAATTCATGGCATTGGGTGCCCCTTTTGGGAATGCTTGGAGCTTTTGCGGCCTCTTTGCTTGCTTTATATGCGATTCATTATCTTCAAAGAAAACAGAAAGTATCTGTAGATGCTGCCATGTGTTTTATTCTTTCGGCATTTGTCGGCGTAGGGATTACAATGGCATCGCATATTCAATTCACTCATTCTACACTTTACAAACAGAGTTTAAGTTATTTATACGGCCAAGCGGCAACGATGACCGATATTCATATTGCTTTATACGGCCTATTATCTTTGCTGGTGATTGCTTCGATTTTATTTTTTTATAAAGAAATCAAAGTTCTAACTTTTGACAGAGATTATGCTGCAAGTCTTGGAATAAGAGTTGATATGTTGGACTCGATCATTTTTATATTATTAGCGCTAGCGATTGTTGTCGGAATTCGTTCTGTTGGTGTTGTGTTAATGTCTGCTATGCTGATCGCTCCGGCAGTCGTTGCAAGGCAGTTTACGAACCGCCTTTTGAATATGCTTTTCATCGCAGGCGCAATAGGAATGATCAGCGGTTTTTTAGGCAACGTCTTTTCTGTTGAATTGTCGCATTTGTTTCAAATCCTTTATCCAAACGAGAGGCTGGCTTTACCCACAGGACCTATGATTGTTTTGGTTGCTACGTTTTTTTGCTTGGCAGCACTGCTTCTTGCTCCTGAAAGAGGGCTTATTTTTCGTTTGATAAGGATCGCATTTTTTCGTCATCGATGTATTAGAGAAAATGTGATCAAGACAATGTGGAGAATTGGAAAAGAACAATGGATTCTAGTAAAAGAGGTCGCACGCTATCAAACTGTCTCTTATTTTTATCTTAGGCATATTTTTTACCGTTTAGAAAAACAGGGCTGGGTTGAAAAGAGAGGCAGGCGCTTTCGCTTAACAATGGATGGCCTCCATCGAGCAGCGCATATTGTGCGCTTGCACAGGCTTTGGGAAGTCTATTTGGCAGAGTATTTAGGCGTAGGAGTTGAACGCGTACACAGAAGCGCTGAAGAGATGGAACACATTTTAACCCCCGAATTGGAAGCTGAGTTGACAAGGTTGTTAAAAAACCCTAAAAAAGATCCCCATGATCAGCCAATTCCTTCTTCGCTTGGATTAGAGGTGCATTAACGATGCAAATAATCAATCCTTACACAGGAAAACAGTTTATCGGCTTTTTTGTATTGTTTTTTTCCAGAATTTGGTCGTTTTTATTAGGGCGAATTGGAATTCAAGACCTCGTTTCCGATGAGATTCAAGTTTTTGTTTTAGTTGGGATTGCTATATCAGCTGCGGTTTTGGGATGTTATTTGGTGCTTCGTAAAATGACAATGATAGCAAATGCGCTTTCACACACGATTCTTCTTGGAATTGTTATCGTTTATTTTTTTTCATTTTATGGCAGCGTTCATACGCATCACTCGGATCTGACTCTCTCTATTCAATCGATGGTTTTCGCCTCTTTATTAATGGGGGTTGCAACAACGTTTTTAACCGAATTTCTTACCAAGGCAACCGGCCTGCAAGAAGATGCCAGCATTGGAATCGTTTTTACAAGCTTGTTTGCAATCGGAGTGGTATTTGTCACTGTATTAACGCGAAATGCGCACATTGGCACAGAAATTATTATGGGGAATGCTGATGCGCTGCGTTTAAAAGATGTTAAGCTTGTCTGTTATATTTTATTTTTAAATTTGGTTTTGATTGGAATTTTTTATAAGGAATTTAAAATAACAACTTTTGATGGAGGCCTATCGAAAGCTTTAGGGTTTTCTCCTGTATTTTTTAACTACCTTCTGATGATACAAGTCTCTGCAACAGCGATTGGGGGGTTCCGTGCTGTTGGAGTTTTGATGGTGTTGACGCTCATGACCGGGCCTGTATTAATTGCAAGACAACTCACTTACCACCTTAAAACCATGCTAGCGTTATCTGCTTTTATTGGCGCTTTGTCTTCAATTGCAGGAGTTGCGCTGTCGCGTCATTTGCTGACAGTTTTCGGTTCGGCTTTTTCTACAGGCGGAATTGTTGTTTGCGTCATATTAGTTTTTTATTTAGTTGTACTTTTATACCGGTCGTGTTTCAAGATTTGGTTTTTGGCAAAGAGAAATCCCTCTTGGTTGGACGATCGCAAGCCGCTTAATATTGATTAATATAAAGCGGCTTGCGATCGTCCACAAGCACGTTTTCTCAAAGTTAGACTTCCAAATTTCGAGGGCGCGACCGGTATAGTAAAAACCTATACTGATCGCGCGATTATCAAGGAATAAGAATCAACTTTCCGATAGTTTGACTGGATTCAAGAGCTCGATGCGCTTCTTGCACATTTTCCAATGAATAAACGGTAATTGGAGGAGGGATAATTTTTTTTAAGTTGTAGAGGTTTAGTATGTATTTCATCCCCTCTTGGAGCATCCAATTTTGGTCGAATAGATAGCTGAGGTTAAATGCAAGCACGCTGCGGTTGTCTCCTGTCATGTTCAATGGATTAAATCTAGGAGTGATCAAATATCCCCAAATAATGCGGAGCCAGTTTAGCGACCCTTTGCCTTTGCTCAACATGGAATGAAATCCATAGACAACTAATTTTCCCCCTGGAGCCAGGTGTTGATAGCTTCTTTTCAACGTTTCGGGTCCGTTTGCATCAAAAATGACATCGAATCCTTTTGGAGCCAGGTCTTCTGCCTTTTTCCAGAGTGGTTGAGTGGATTTATCAATGACGTTATCAGCGCCGAGAGATTGCACAGAGGCTGTCTTATGTCCGGAACCCACGACTCCGGTCACGATACAGTTTGCCGCCTTGCCTAATTGTACAAGTGCGCTTCCAACTCCACCGGCAGCCGAGTGAATAAGCAAATGCGAACAGCAATGAGGATGAGCAAGTTCATGCATGCCGTAATAAGCGGTTAGAAAAACCGCAGGAAGGGAAGCGCCCTCTTCGTAACTGAGTGAAGAAGGAAGAGGGAATACTTGATTAGCAGGAACAACAATGCGGCTGCTATAGCCTCCAAAACGGGTGACAGCGATTACTCTTGATCCGATTTTTTGCTCTTTAACATTTTTTCCAACTTTAATGATATTGCCGGAAACTTCGAAACCGGGTGTGATGGGCCATCCAATATATTTTTTCGCGGAAGCATAGACGCCTAAACGGATACAACAGTCGGCAAAATTGACTCCGCAGGCCTTAACTTCAATTAGTACCCCGTCATCATCGGGAATAGGGTCTTCAGCTTTCTCAATCCTGAGCTGTCGGTAGCTTCCCGGCTTATGGATTACGACTTTTTTCATCATAATGACGCTCATTGTTGTTGAAGCTGCATACTGCTTTCGATTTCAAAATTTGGATTTTGAAGTTGTTTCGGTATAGGCAAGTCGTTTTTATCTTTGAGTCCAAAATGTTGTAAAAACTGTGAAGTGATCGAATAAAGTGTCGGCCGCCCCGGAACTTCTAGTCTGCCGCTTGGTTCAATCAATTGCCTATCCATTAGAGTGTGAAGGATTCCTGAAGAATCCACTCCTCTGATTGCATCGATTTGAGGGCGGGTGATGGGTTGCCGGTAGACAATAATTGCCAGCACTTCCAAAGCGGCATTCGACAAGCGGTCGGGTCTTGAACTTTTCAGGAGCAGTCGAATATAATGATTATATTTTTCACGCGTTCTTAAAAGGTATCCTTTTGCAATTTCTTCGATTTGAAAGGCACGATTTTGCTCTGTATATTCTTTTTGCAATGAGTCAATCATCTCCTTTACTTCCGATGTTGAAAAAGAATGGGCGGTATCCAAGATCTCTTTTAGCTTTTTTAAAGCTACAGGTTCGCTTGATGAAAATAAAAGGCTTTCAATGATCCTTTTGCCATGTTCTTTTACCGCGGTATCGATGGTTTGCTCAGATTTTTTGATCATGTTTTGCGTCATACGAACCCTTGAAAATATACACCTGGCCGGATTGCTCTTCTTTGGCGACAAAGCATTCTCCGATTTTCATCAATTCAAGCAATGCTAAAAAATTTACAATCAGCTCCGGTTTTAGGCGGTCTGCTGAAAAAAGAAAATTAAAAGAAATTTTTTCCTTTTCTTTAAGAGCCTTTCTTAAAAGATGAATTTTATCTGAAACACGCCATTCTTCTTCGGTGATTTTTTTGTTTTGCGATTCAAATTTATGCAATATTTTTTCAAAAAGGGCAGCTAAATCATTTATACTTATATGCTCGATACCCAGCTGTTTTTGCGCTTCCGGCAAGGAGTGTACTCCTCGTCGAAAAAAGGCATGTTGTTTAGATTCTTGCTCAGATAAGTTTTTTGCGGCTTCTTTGAAGCGGCAGTATTCAAGAAGTTGATGAATGATTTCAAAATTTGGATCCGGATCATCTTCCACTTCTTCTAAAGTTTCGTGTTTGGGAAGCAAATGTCTGCTTTTCATTAATATCAGCAATGTTGCCGTGCTGATAAATTCCGCTCCTTCATCTACGGAAAGCGTTAACCATTCATGAATTTTTTCATGATACTGTTTGGTGATTTCCGCGATGGGAATATCGTGGATATTGATTTCACTCTTTTGTATCAAGTGCAAAAGAAAAGCGAGCGGCCCTTCAAAAATATCCAATGAAAACGTATTTTCTGGCTGATGATTCATCATAATCGGAGTATATATATTTTATTAAATTTTTTGAATTTATACCCGCCGCATTTCAAAATTCGGGATTTTAGGGGTGAGGAGCGGCATATACCCAATCAGCTTCAAGATTCGGGACTTTTTCTTTGCCAAAAACCAAATCTTGGAGTTCATTGGGTATAGATTTTAACTATTTAGATATCAATGGCATTCTAGCCGAATTTGTAGTTATTGTATACCGATTGCGGGTTCAAAATCCTAAATTTTGAGGCCTTACACAATTTTTTTGTTTTCTTGAACTTGATTTTTCAAAGTCGAGTTGAAAACTTTCAAAAAAAAAGTTACAATTATAGTATTAAGTTATATACCGCTCGCGCCCTCAAAATTTGGTTTTCGGCAAAGAGAAATCCCTCTTGGTTGGACGATCGCAAGCACGTTTTCTCAAAGCCAAAATCCCAAATTTTGAGGGCGCGACCGGTACACTTTTGAACAGGTTCTTAGGCAATGCAAAAATGTTTTAGGCGATTATTAAGGAATAGACAGCATGAATCCATTTCACCGTATTAGGCATTTCTCTCGATATCTTCTTATTTTTGTTATACTCGTTTTACCTAATAGCGCTTTTGCACAAAGCAGCGATTTACTAAAAGCAGATGATGTGCAAAGGATAATGGGAGATATTTTAAATCAGCACCTTGGTCAAAAACAAATGACCGGCGAGATATTGAAAAGGTCTTACCGGGAATATATTGATCAGTTTGATCCGGATCGGGTCTATCTCTTTCAATCTGAAGTAAATGAGATTTTGAATATCACTAATGGCCAGCTTGATCGTGAACTGAAGGAATACAAAGAGGGAAAATTTTATAAGTTTGAAGAGATTAATCGAGTGATTCAAAATGCGATTTTACGTGCAAGAAACTATAGAAAAGAGATACTGGAGAAACCTGAAATTCTATTTCAAAGCAGCAAAGAAGATCCTAATGAGTTGGACTTTTTCAATAAGGATAAAAACCGCTCTTTTGCCGATTCTATCCAGGTGCTAAAAAAACGAATTAAAGATGAGATTATTCTTTATATCAGCAGTGAAAGAGCGCAGTACGGAGATCGGGCAGTGATGGAGAACCGGGAAAAAACATTGAATGAATTTCTGGAAGTATTGGCGCACAAAGAAAACCAATACTTGTATGTCGATAGCCAGGGCAGGCAACTTTCACAACCGCAAAAAGAAAATTTGTTTGTCATGCACATTTTAAAAGCTCTTTCGAAAAGTTTGGACTCCCATACCGCGTTTCTCGATAAGAATGAAGCTCTTGATTTGAAAATTCGTCTTGAAAAAGGTTTTAAGGGGATAGGAGTTGTATTAACAGAAAAACCTGAAGGTGTTGTAATTGCGCGCATGATTAAAGGCGGGCCTGCTCAAAAAAGCGGCGAGGTGAAAATTGGCGATCGGATTATTCAAATTAATGGAACAGATGTTGAAAGAAGCACTCTTCAAGAGCTGGCAAATAAATTAAGGGATCAGACCAAGCCTCATGTTAATTTGGTTCTAAAAAGGCAAATTGATGGCCGCGATAAAGAAGTGAAGGTGACCTTGCCTCGAGAATTTATTGAGGTTGATCAAGGAAGAGTAAAAACAAAATCCATACCTTTTGAAAATGGAATCATTGGAATATTATCCATGGATTCATTTTATCAGGGAAAAAATGGAATATCCAGTGCAAATGATATGCGTAAAGCGATCAGCGACTTAAAGAAACAGGGTAAACTTAAAGGGTTGATTTTAGATTTTCGAGAAAACGGCGGAGGTTTTTTAAGCCAGGCAGTCCAGGTTGCCGGGGAGTTTATTACAAATGGTGTTGTCGTTGTATCAAAGTACAATAATGGAGTCAAGCACTACTACCGCGACATGGATAGTAAAGTTTCATTTGACGGACCTTTGATCATTCTGACCTCAAAGGCGACGGCTTCTGCAGCTGAGATCGTCTCTCAAGCTCTTCAAGATTATGGTGTTGCTTTGATAGTTGGAGATAAGCGTACTTATGGAAAGGGGACAATTCAAAGTCAAACAATTACAGATGGAGGCAATGTTTCTCGTTTTAAAGTCACTGTGGGGAAATATTATACAGTTTCGGGAAAAACTCCCCAGATCAACGGAGTAAAAGCGGATGTTGTTGTCCCCAGCTATTTTAGCAATGAATTAATCGGGGAGGAGTATCTTCAACATCCTTTGAAGCCAGATAGTATTGACCCTTCATTTCAAGATAGTTTAACAGACGTTAGCAAAAGCCTTAAGCCGTGGTATGTGCGTTATTATATGCCAACTCTTCAGAAAAGAAAAACAGAATGGAAGAAATTTCTTCCGATTTTAAGAGAAAGAAGCCAAAAGAGGCTGGCAAATAATTCGATATACCAACACATAATTGATGGAGATTCAGATTGGAATCCGCCTTTAAGTCAAGGAGAAGAGGGTTCTTCCAATAAACCTGACTATCAACTAAAAGAAGCAGAAGCGATTATGAAGGACATGATCACGTTGGATCAGTCCCTGCGCGAATCTAATGTCTAATTTCATAAATTCATATACATTGTTTGAGGGCGCGATCGGTATATACCGCTCGTGTTTCAAAATTTGGTTTTTGGCAAAGAGAAAACCTCGTGGTTGAACGATTGCAAGTCGTTCAATATTGATTAATATTAAGCGACTTGCAATCGTTCAACCGCGAAAGTTTTCTCAAAGCCAAAATCTCAAATTTTGAAACACGAGCGGTATAGAGCCTGTTTAAAATCTCTGAAAAAGTGCTTTTTCAGAGATTTTAAACAGGCTCTTAGTGTTTTTCATAAATAGAATTTCTCGCTTGCGAATAAATGTTATTTGCTCTATCTTTTTTACTTTGTTCGGCCAGATAGCTCAGTCGGTAGAGCAGAGGACTGAAAATCCTTGTGTCGCCAGTTCGATTCTGGCTCTGGCCACCATTTTTGATGAATATTCAACGCATTCAAATTACAACTCAAGGTGAGAGCTTTTATCCAATCACAGAGATTGTTGAACAGTGGCTTAAAAAAAATATTTCAAGAAACTCAGGAATATTGTACCTATTTTTGATACATACCAGTTGCGCTTTGACAATATCAGAAAATTATGACCCAACGGCAAGAAAAGATCTGGAGAGTTTTCTTAAACATTTAGCTCCTCGAAATCTTCCCTATATTCAGCACACATTGGAAGGAGAAGATGACTCTCCATCTCATATGAAATCGATCCTTTTGCAACAGCATCTTGCCATTCCTGTTGAAGATGGGCAGTTAATCCTTGGCCAATGGCAAGGAATTTTTTTGGCTGAATTTCGTGATAAACCTCATCAACGAACGCTATTATTAAAATTCTCTTCCGACTAGTGTCTAATTGCATAAATAAAGCGGCAAATTATATCGATCGCGCTCTCAAAGTTCGGGATTTTTCTTTGCCAAAAACTGCATTTTGAGAACGCGATCGGTATAAACTGATTCTAACGGGTAGTGGCAATAACAGATCCTTCAGGTGTAATAAGGATAGAATTTTCTGCTTGCGCGACCATGCCGCTCTGTTTTTCTACTAGAGGAGGATAACCCTCTATAATTCCTTTGTCAAGCAGCTGGTTGATGATTTTATCCGTGTTCTCTCCAATTAAATCACCTATTTCAAAGGGAAGCCCATGCAAGGTTTTGATTTGATCAACCATCATTTTAGCTTCAACAGTAAGAGAAGAACGACGTTTTGTTAAAGAAAAAATTTCAGGCATGCCTTTTTCAATAATAAATCCCTCTCCGTTTGTGGCAAAAGGTTCAATCGCGAAAGTCATTCCCGGTTTGATTTTTTCTTTCATGCGATAAAAACAATTTGGAATCATGGGTTCTTTATGCACACAATAATGACCCAGTCCATGACCGGCTAAGTTCTTAACGGGTTTAAAACCATATGATTCGATTGTATTTTGAATGACTCTTCCAATTTCTTGAATGGGCAGGCCGACTTCAATTATTTCTTCTGCAGCGCTCAAAGCTTTTTCGACAGAGTCAACAAGAGATTGATATTTTCCAGAAAGATCGATGGTAGCGGCGCAGTCTCCAATTGCTCCCTTATAGCAAACTCCAACATCGAGTTTGATGACTTCATTGGAAAAAACAATGTCTTCACCGGAACGGGGAAGGAAGTGAGCCGCCACTTCATTCAGAGCAATTTGCGGGGGGAATGCAGGAATTGCTCCAAGTTCTTTGATCTTTTTTCGAATGCAAGAGACCACGTATCGATAGGACGCGCCTTTTTTAATGAGGGGCTTTCCGTAATCCCGAACCTCTTTAGCTCTTTTTCCGGCTTCAATGAAATTGTTAAAATAGTCGTAATCGATGGCTTTTTCCTTTAAATTCTGAAATGATTTCGATAGATCATATTTGTCATTCCCACTCAATTGTTCCGGGAGGTTTTGAAGTGACATCATAGACAACGCGGTTAATGGAAGCGACTTCATTGATGATACGCGTACTGATACGGCCAAGCAGGTCCATTGGAAGCGGAGAAAAATCAGCAGTCATGCCATCCACGCTGCTCACGGCCCTTAGAGCAATTACATTGCCTGTGGTTCGCTTATCTCCCATCACTCCTACTGTAGAAATAGGAAGCAGGCAGGCAAAAGCTTGCCAAATTTGATCATAATAGCCCGCTTGAATAATTTCTTCCAGATAGATTTGATCGGCATGCCTTAATGTATCTAATCGCTTCTCTGTAATTTCTCCAAGAATGCGGATTGCAAGCCCCGGGCCGGGAAATGGATGCCTTGAAGTGAGAGAGCGAGGAACGCCGAGCTCCCGGCAAACTTTTCGCACTTCATCTTTGAAAACCTTTTTATTTGGCTCTACGATCAGCCCGGCATCCCGCTTTTGTTGAACAATAGGAGAGTTGACATTATGATGGCTTTTAATAACATCGGCGTGTTGTCCAGTTCCTTTTCCGCTTTCAATAAGATCTGTATATAGGGTTCCCTGACATAAAAAAGTGCGTTCTTTGGAAGAGTTAAGCTTTTTAAGCTCTCTGTCCAGGATTTGCATAAAGAGATCTCCTATGATTACCCGTTTCTTCTCAGGTTCAACGATCCCTTTCAATGCTTTTAGAAACTCTTGTGAAGCGTTAATATAATGGAGGTTGGACATGCCATGTTTTTTAAGCAGCGTGCACACTTCTTCTGATTCGTTTGCACGCATAAGCCCGTTATTGATATGCAAGGGGATCACTTTTTCAGAGCCCAAAGCTTCAAAACAAAGGAGTGTCGCTGCCGTCGAATCCACTCCTCCGCTGACAAGGCTGATCACTTGGCCTTTTCCGACCTGATCTCGGATTTGGGTTTTAATATTCTCTATGTAGTTGCTAAGCGACCAGTTTTGCTTGCACCTGCAGATCTTTAGAAAATTATCTAAGATATGAATACCTTCTTTTGTGTGCGTAACTTCAGGGTGGAATTGCACGCCGAATTGAGGCAATGTGCCATGCTGAATCGCGGCGACGAGGCCCGACCGGCTCACGGCTGTAACCATTAAACTTTTAGCAAGTTCATATATGCTGTCTCCATGGCTCATCCAGGCGACTTGATCGGATTGCAGACCTTTAAATATTCCGTTTTTATCGATCAGTTTAATCGATTGCTTGCCATATTCTCCTGAAATAGAAGGGGTTACCGATCCGTTATGCAGAGTATTCAACAATTGCATGCCATAGCAGATTCCAAGAACAGGAAGCGGCGAGGAAACAATTTTAGGATCGCAGCTAACAGGGTTTTTATGAATGGAGCCCGGGCCTCCTGATAGAATAATTCCCTTTGGTTTGTATTGATTGATTTCTTCAAATGGTGTTTCAGGGGGAAGGATTTCCGTAAATACTCCCAGCTCTCGAATTCTGCGGGCGATGAGTTGTGTATATTGAGATCCAAAATCTAAAATAAGAATGGGTTCTAGTGATGGCATAGTGCTGTTTCCAGGTCCTTTAAGTCTTCAAGTCTTGCTTTTTGAAGTTCCTCTTTTCCGCAAACTTCGGTTGGATAATTTCCTGAGAGGCATGCTGTACACAAAGCAGGCGTATCGATTGCTTTTTTGAGATCATCAATTGTGTTATAGAAAAGAGCTTTTGCATCGATCTCTTGAGCGATTTCCTCAACGGTTTTTCCATAGGCGATGAGCTGCTCGAATGTAGGGAAATCGATTCCGTATAAACATGGATGCCGGATAGGCGGAAATGTGGATGCAAAATAGACGTTCTTCGCTCCCGCCCATTTGGCAAGAGAAATTGCACGTTTTGAAACCGAGCCTCTGACAACACTGTCATCGACAAGCAATACGTTTTTGTCCTTAAATACAGAGCGGACTGCAGTCAGTTTTCGCGATAGCGCTGTTTGGCGCGAACCTTGCGTCGGCATAATAAAGGTCCGGCCGATGTAGTCTTGTTTAACAAATCCTTCTTGATAGTCAATATTAAGTGTTTTAGACAATGCAATCGCTGCAGCTCTAGCTGATGAGGGAACGGCTGAAACGAGATCAATCTCAATATCGGCATTTTGAATGTGTTTTGCCAGCGCTTTTCCGAGCAAGCTCCTGCTTTCGTAGACTTCTCGGCCATCAATAATGGTATTAGGCTTGGAAAAATAGTTATGTTCAAAGCTGCAAAGAGCTTGCTGTTTTGTTTCAATAATTTCACGATGAATATATAAATATTTGTCGATAAAGACCAGTTCTCCGGGAGCGATGTCTTTGATATTTTGATAAGCTAAGACGTTTAATGCATTATTTTCTGAAGCAAATGCAAATGACTGAAGATCATCGTCAAATCCCATTAATAATGGTTTGATTCCATAAGGATCCCGGATTGCAAGTATTCCAACTCCGGCAATCAAACAAACAATGGAATATGCTCCAACAGCTTTTTGAAATATGTGTTTTGCAGCGGATTTTATATGGGAAAATTGAATATTTTCATTTGGCAATTGAGAAGAAAAAAGGTGAAGAAGAGGTTCTAGATCGCATGTTGTCTCAAATAAACAATTATAATCCTCTAGTTCGCGTTTGAGTTGTCCATAGTTAACGAGGTTGCCATTATAAGCCATTGCAATTGTACGAGCGTCCTGAATGCATAGCGGTTGCGCATCGGCTTGTCTGCCTTTTCCAATGGTTGAATAGCGTACATGGCCGATTCCCCAAGAAGCATATGGAAGGGTGTGGATATCGGATTTATAAACATCTTTGACAAGGCCTAACTCTTTATGAAGAGCATGCTTATGGGTTTTTGGGTCGTAAGTAAAAATTCCGGCTGCATCCTGTCCCCGGTGCTGCAATTGAATCATGCCATGATAGATAGAGTTGGAAACTGGCAATTTTCCTATTATACCGAAAATTCCGCACATTCTAAAAACTCCGTGACTTCAAAACGTTCCATAATATATCCGCCTTCAGGCTGCAGTTCATCATCTATGTACACTTGACGGTTTTTGTCTATTGCCAACCGCCCCTGGGCAATCAGTTCCAAGGACTTTACACATGTAGGCCAGTCGCTTAAAACTTTTTGCTTTTCCTGATGATAGGCCGCGCGCTTGTATGTAATCGGGAAATCCCCTTTGTAAGGCACCCAAGGTCCTGAAGCCAGGATGGGGCCGTTATCAACATTTTCATCAATAAGAATCACAGAAGAGCGGGTTTTCGTTTCTCCTGACATAAGAGCATCATAAACAGCATTAGCTCCCACATAACACCGAGTCCCGTTTTGATTTTTGACGGTAAGGTCGGAAGGATGAATGTTGATGATTTTATCTTTAAATTTTTTGAGAAGGGGGGGGTGAATAAGTCTCATATATCCGGCAAGAAAGATGAGGTCAATTTCAAATCCGCGATCGATTGCGCATTGGCCGATTAATTCGCCGTTGATTTCGTCAAATGCTTTTCGCACCTTCGGATCGTTGCGATTCTCGCTATTGCTGTTTTTAAAAAAGCGAGAGAAAGAATGAAATACCAGAGGGATTCTCTCTCTTTCTGCAATTTCTTGAAAGCGGCATATGCGATCTGTAAAAAGCGCCTTGATTTCAAAAAGAGGTGCGCCATCAGGAGTGTGCAAGGATTGTCGACCTCTAAGAAGAGCCTCTAAAACCGTTCCGGAACCGGAGCCAAACACAATGACGTTCATCGAGCGTTTTTTACCGGGCATAAAAAGGGGTTTTAACAAGTCATACCTCTTTGAGCCTTTCACAAAGGCTCCTTTGTTAAAAAGATAATTTCACATAGTTAATTTTTATTTGCAAGCTTGATGAGCAATGTCTTTTCGAAAGGCTGCGCCTTCAAAGTCAATGTGCGCAGCGCCCCGATAGGATTTTTCAATGCTTTTCATTAATGAATCCTCTAGAGCAGTAATAGTCAATACTCGACCTCCCGAAGTCACCAGAGACCCTTCGAGATTGATTTTTGTGCCGGAGTGAAAGATATGCAGGCCGGAAATTTTTTTTGTATTTTCCAGTCCATTAATCGGATAGCCGGTTTTGTATTCCCTCGGATAGCCTTTGGAATAAATAACAACGCCGCAAGCCCACTTGTTTTTCCATTTTAAAGGAGGAAGTTCATGAAGTTTTCCATCGATGCAGGCCGACATGATTTCTTTTAAATCGCTTTCCAGTAAAGGTAAAACCACTTGAGCCTCCGGGTCGCCAAAGCGGCAGTTGAATTCAAGGACTTTAGGTCCCGATGCTGTAAGAATTAAACCAAAGTATAAAATTCCTTTGTACGAAATTCCCTCTTTTTTTAGTCCTAGATTTGTTTTTTCAATAATTTCTTGATGAATTATTTGAAGATCCTGTTCTTTAATAAAAGGAACCGGAGCATACGCCCCGACTCCGCCGGTATTGGGACCTTTATCTCCATCCAGTAGTTTTTTATGATCTTGAGAGGGAATCATAGGGATCATTATATTTCCGTCTGAAAAGGCTAAAATGGAAATTTCAGGTCCTGTTAACATTTCTTCAACAATGATGCGTCTGCCTGCGTTTCCATATTTGCCTACTTCCATGATGAGATCGATCGCTTCATGCGCTTCTTGAAGGGTTTTGCAGAGCGTTACCCCTTTTCCTGCAGTGAGGCCGTCCGGTTTGATAACGAGGCCGTTCCATTTAGGAAATTGCCGATGAATTACATCAAGGGCTTCTTGAGAGTTGTTGCAGGCAAAAGAAGCAGCTGTTGGAATTTGATGAGCGTGCATAAAAGATTTTGCCCGCATTTTGCTGCTTTCTAATTGGGCTCCGGTTTTTGTCGGGCCGAAAACCCTGACATCGTGCTTTTGTAAAAAATCGACGATTCCATTTGCCAAAGGCATCTCCGGACCGACCACAGACAAGGTGATTTTGTATTGTTCAATAAATTCCAGCAAGCGCTCGTGTTCATCGAGGTGGAATGAGTTCCATTCAGATGAAATAGGCTCGCAAAAAGTTTTCGTGCCTCCATTTCCGGGCAAACAATAGACTTGATATCCTTGTCGATGAAAAGTGTTGGCAAGAGCATGCTCTCTGCCGCCGGAACCCAGGACTAATATTTTCATATTGGAATCTCCATTGTGTTGATAAGCTGAATTGCAGACAAAGCCGTTTCATTCATTGAATATTTTAACCCGCTCGATAATACAGGCCATTTCAAACCCCCGTTGTATCTTTGATCGAGATCGATGCAAACTAAAGGCTCTATGGATCGGTTAAGTTTTGAAATAAATTCTTCAGAATAAGGGTGTATGAAAAAAGGAATATGATGTTTTTTAAAAAGCCGGCACATGCTTTTAATTGAATGTTTGCTTTTTTGCGCGAAAATAATGATGCAGCGGCCTTGTATAAGATTTTTGTTTGTCAAGTTCTTGTAAAGACGATCATGGATGCTTTCTGATGTGTTAGGGATGGATGTATTAGTCATTGCTTGGTAGAGCTTCAGATAACCGGATCGCATATTTTCTTGCACATCAGTCGGAATGTCCGGAATTCGGCCATCTCCCATAAAACTATTTTGCATAGACCATTCCCGCAGATATTCTTTATCCCGAAACGATTTCGCTTGATCATTTGCAAACCAAAACCGAGAAGAATCCGGCGTATGGATTTCATCAATTAGCATGAGATTTCCTGAATCATCGATTCCAAACTCATATTTGGTGTCGACTAAGATGATTCCGTTAGATTGCATTCTTTCGGTTCCTCTTTGAAAAAGGCGGATTGCTTTATCTGCAATTTCTTTCCAAAGTTCTTTTGCGACTATGCCTTTTTTAACCAGTTCTTGTTCCGATATATCAAGATCATGGCCTAGGCGGTTTTTGGTTGAGGGGCTGATGATAGGTTCGGGAAGAGGGTCGTGTTTTTTAAGATTGTCAGGAAGAGATATTCCGCATTTAACGCGCTTGCCTTTTGCATAATCCCGCCACATTGAACCTGCAATATATCCGCGAACGACAACTTCAATGGGCAGCGGCCTGCAAAATTGAACAACCATGACATTAGGATCGGGGACATCCAGCATGTGGTTTGCGATGATGTCTTGTGTTTGATTCAACCAAAACTCAGCGAGCAGGTTTAACGTTTTTCCTTTATCTCTAATCGTTTGATTTAACACTCTATCGAATATGGAGATTCGATCGGTAGCGATTAGAATCAGCCGTTTATCATCCAAACGATAAATATCGCGAACCTTTCCTTGTTCGGCCTGCCCAAGTTCGGGAATAGATGTTGAACATAGAGTAGAATGCGTCTGATGCTGCAGTTTCATAGTGAAAAAATGGGTGTTGATATACCGCTTGCTATCTCAAAATTTGGTTTTTGGATTTGAGAGTCTGTTTAAAATATTTAATGTAAAATTTTGCAAAGATTTTTAAAGAAGTCAATAAAAACAGCTTGCAAAAAGCAATTGTGGACACAACAGTAATGGAAAAGAATATCACATTTCCAACAGACTGCAAAACGCAATACACTCGACTTTGCAAAATTTTGCATATCCTTCAAACGTACTGGTTCCACAAAAATAATTGAAACACAGAGGCTCAAAGACACAGAGAATCTACCCGTTTATTACACGGGTTATTCCACTTTTTAAATGTCTGGAACCAAAATTTATGAGCAGGCCAAGCCTGAGGAAGGAGCTTAGTCATTTATGACATTTCACTCTCTATCGCCGCATATCATATCTATTATTGCCCCATTTTCTATACTATTTTCTTCCTGCACCTGGAGAATAGCCTCTACACTACTCTTAGGCGCCATCCTTGCTCGCGGAAAGAGAACGGCCGCTGCAGTTTTAAGGACAATCGGACTCAGTATAACTAACATTCACATTACAAAAAGAAATATCTATAATTTGATGAAAGGAGGGCGGGCTAGTGTCTAATTGCATAAATTCATATACATTGGGCTGCGTCAAATCTCCCGCAGTTCGCTGATCGCAAAAGGAAATGTTTACACACTGGCGTGTAGGTATGAAGGGAGCGTTTGCCTAATGGGAGCGGTATGAGTTGAGAGGCTCGCGTACCGTTCTGCGAGGGGCTAAGGGGGAGGTTCCTTTGGCCTACTCACCCACCACCTCCTCCTCCGTACGTATAACCTTGAGAGCTTCTAGAGCTGGAGTATACCCTTTATCCGCTGCCTTAGTATAATATTCCACTGCCTTTCTTTTACTTTCACTTTGCTCAATCCCTCTTACTCGGCCTTCCGCATACATAAGGCCGAGATGATATTGAGCTGGAGCATGCCCCTTCTTTGCTGCTGCATGAAAATAGCTCAGCGCTATTGTATCATCTTGCTTAACCAATCCTAGACCTTCCGCATACATAACACCGAGAGCATCTAGAGCTGGAGTACACCCCTTAAATGCTGCTCGATCAAGATACTTCAGCGCTTTTTTAACATTTTGCTCAACCCCTTGGCCTTTTGCATACATAATGCCGAGATGATATTGAGCGCGAGCACTCCCCTTCTTTGCTGCTTGACGAAAATACTCCGCCGCTTTTTTATCATTTTGCTCAACCCCTCGGCCTTCTGCATACATAACGCCAAGATGACATTGAGCGCGGGCATCATCATTTTTCGCTTCCTTTTTATATCGATTAGCCTTTTTAACATTTTCAATAAGATTTTCAGAATCAGTATATAACATTACAACTCGCTTTCCATTCCAAAATGCTTTCCAATCATCTCTTGTTTTTTCAGAACACAACCAAATCCCCAACGTAAATATTGTTTTTAGAAAAACGCGAATTCCAACTTTCATCCTATGTAAAAAGGAAAAACGTTTTTTTGAGCAGCCTAAAACTGTATATTTTTGTCCTCCATAAGTTACTTCTCCAAATAAGGAATTTTTTGGAGTAGAATAATTTTTAGGAATTGACTTTATACATTTTATCTTCATTAGATCTCCTTCTGTCTTGCTTAAATTTTAAGATGTAAATGTTTAGATTCTGTAAATTTAATAATGTTTTTCTTTGCCAAAAACCAAATTTTGAAACACGAGCGGTATACATATACCTCTCTTGATTCAAGAGCCGGGATTTCCACTGGCAGGATGGAGATGTTTTTCTGAAAATCCTTTTCCAAAATTCATTCATACGTAATAATTCTTTTCATGAGAAATTTCCTTACTGTTTACGAACGAAGCGATTTGGTGGCCCAACATAAAAAAGAGAGGGATAAACGAATTTGTGATCGCATCAAAGCTGTTCTGCTTTACGACAAGGGGTGGACTCTTATGCAAATCGCAGAAGCCCTTTTACTTTCTGATGACGCTATTCGCCAACACATTCGAGATTATAAAGAGTCAAAAAAGTTGAAACCGGAAAATGGTGGCTCTGTAGAAAAGCTCTCTTTAGATCAATCAGAACAGCTTGAAAAGCATTTACAAGAGCATACCTATCTCTATATTAAAGATATTTTGTTGTATGTAAAAACAGTGTTCAAAATTGATTATACCGTGCCAGGACTGTGCAATTGGATGCATCGACATGGATTTTCCTATAAAAAACCAGCCCTCGTTCCAGGTAAAGCAGATAAGGAGCGTCAAGAGAAATGGATTGAGGAATACGAACAACTAAAAAGGTCTTTGACAGATGGAGAAACGATTTGTTTTATGGATGGAGTGCATCCTACTCACAATACTCAAGTGACCTATGGCTGGATCAAGACAGGATTACGCAAGGAAATTGCTGCAAATAGCGGAAGATCTCGACTAAATCTTTCTGGTGCTGTTGATTTACTTTCATCGAAATTGCATGTTCAGGAAGATAAGACGCTGAATGCCGAATCTACTATCTCTTTCCTTAAGAAGATTGAGGACGCCTATCCAACTAAGGATAAAATACATGTGTTTTGTGATAATGCTCGCTATTACCGAAATAAGAGTGTAATTTCACATCTCCAAAATTCTAAAATCAACTTACATTTTCTTCCTCCTTACAGTCCAAATTTAAACCCGATTGAGCGGGTTTGGAAATGGATGAAAGAACGAGTGCTGTACAACACGTATTACGAAGATTTTCACGAATTTAAACAGGCTATAATGAGCTTTTTGGAAAATATATCGGGGCTGGATCCAACGTCTGTTTTTGGGCAAGAGTTTGCTGGCAGAATACGTGATAGATTCAGAGCCATCGGCGCTCCAACTTAGGCAGCTTTTTTGATTTTTACCACAGAGCTCACCGAGATCACAGAGAGAATTCAATTTCTCATTCTTCGAATACCATCCTTCAGCATTTTCACATTGAAGTTGATTAGCAAGCCCTTATGGTAATCAGACATTTTGATATAGGAAAGCAATTGGGCCTCATATAAGGGCGTCAATGCCTTAACAGACTTAACCTCTATAATTACTTGATCATCCACGACTAAATCTAACCGGTATCCACAATCGAGCATAACGTCCTTATAGAAAATTGGTAATGGTACTTCTTGTTCCACTTTTAATTTTCTTAAACGGAGCTCATAGGCTAGACATGCAACATATGCAGACTCAAGAAGTCCCGGCCCTAAACTTCGATGAACTTCTATGGCTGCACCTATAATTTCACCAGTTAAAGTGTCATTCTCTCTTCTCTCTGTGGGCTCGGTGAGCTCTGTGGTAAAAAAATCCATCGTAGCAAGCATAAATTGAAAGGAGACATTGTAGCCTACTGGGTCTTTTAGGTACACAGCCAAGCAGCCTGTTATTTGGGAGGAAACAGCTTATTTTTTACAGGATTATTTGAATTTTTCTCTCTTGTTACCGATTCTTCAATTTGAAGAGGTATACCTCTATACAATATTTATAAACATTAGTATAATAATCATATATAAGTGGTTTTTTTTATTAATTTTAGGTTTGTTGATGGATAAAAGGTTTATTTGTTTAGTTTCTTGTAAACCTTATGATAATTTTGAAAAAATTATAAAAGGTATTCATGAGCTGAAAAATCAATATATAGACTTTTGCAGCATCGATGCTCTTGTTGCAGTATCGGATGTTAGACAACTTTCGCATGAGGCAAAAAAGAACTTTCCTGAGATTCGTTTTGGAGCTTTTTCAATTGGCAGCAATGGAAGTTCTAAATTTTCTTTATCAGTCGAAAATCAGATTTTTAAAGATATTGATGCAGAATTCGTCATCGTCGGCGATCTTGAAAAAACAAATGCGGATCGAGAGGAATTATTGACCATAAAAAAGAAAGTCAAATCATCTGTTAAATCAGGGCTTCCTGTATTATTGCGTGTTTTTGCATCGGAGTCGGATTCAAAAAATGGGTTTGAGGATCTGTTGAAGGAAAGTCTTCAAGATTTATCCGAAGATGAAAGAAGCCGGGTATCGATCGTCTGTCATATTGACTCATCTCCTCTTAAATTAATGAATGTCGACGATTTGCAAACTGCCGTGCAAAATTGCCGAGGGATTCTTAAAGAGATTGGGGGAGAGGAGTATGCAAAAAATGTTAAAATTTTATTGTTGGTTCCTAAATACGCTCCCAAATGGTGGGATATTTGTTTGCAAAACCCGTTTGACGGTGTTTGCATAAATTCCAATATTCTTCCGAAACACTTTAATCCTGTTGCTGCAGTTGAAAAGAAATCTGTTCAACAAGAGCTTCCTCAAAAAGAAATTTTTATTGAAGAGCGCGAGGTTGAAAATCAAGAAGAAAATTCGGAGGTAAAAGAGCTAATTGTTGAAAATAAACCCTTGGAAGATCTGTTTTATAGAGGGAAGAGAAAGAGTATCTGCTTCGTCTATTGCCATGCATTTGATGATTTAGAAAAACTTATTAAACGATCGCATGAATTTATTGCTGAAGCACAGGATTTAATAGATATTGAATGTCTTTTTGCTCTGCCTTTCGGCAGTTTGGAGCAAAAACCAAATTTGGAAGGACTGAATTGGGGGATTTGGGGGCATTCAATGGGGCTAGGGCGCTTAGGAGACCGGGTTTTTCTTGATCTGTTTAAAGATCAAGGAGCCTCGTTTATCGTGATTGGAGATCGTTTGAGCCGTGATGTGTTAAAAGAGTCTGCCCAAGGCGCCTCGCAAAAGATCTCGCAGTCTCTGAAGCAAGGAATTTGCCCGATTGTCGGGATGGCATCAACCCGGGATCTGTCTTTTCAGATTCAGGAAAGTTTCCAAGGTTTATCTCCTGAAGACTTATCGAGGATCGCAATTGTATTGTATATAGGTAGTTATGGGCAAGATATCGAACAAGAAGCAGAACAGATTGACAAACAGGCTAATTTTTTAAGAAAGATCATTGAGGGGAACTTTGGCAAAGAGGCGGCTGAAAACGTTAAAATTTTACTGGAAATATCGCATTTTTCTAGGGATCCGCTTTCCTACATGATGTTGAAAGCCGTTGATGGAATTTCCATATCTGCAAGCGTTTTGAAAGCAGAGTTTTTGGTTAATAGACGCACGTTAATTGAAACGGCATCAACTCCTGATAAGCCGGCCGCCGCACACGTTAAGGAGCTTGAAAAATCTTTGCCTTCTTCAAAAGATAAAGCATCAATTAGAAAAGAATTAAAGCGCGAGGAGCAAGCGCCTGCTCATGAAGAAGAGGTGTCTTCGGTAGAGGAAATGCCTGTTATGGACAAAGTGCAAGAGGAGAACGGTAAAAAAAACGGCCTTTTGAGCGATGGAGAGGAGGGGAAATCGATTGAACAGCATCTGGAAACCGATATTCAAACCCGGCAGCTTGAATCCGAATATGCGCAGCCTGAAGGCGGCAGCGAAAGAGAGGTGAAAGAGCGTCAATTGCAAGAGAATACTCAAATAGAAGAAAAAGCTTCTTTGCCCCAAACACCTGATGAAGGGATCAATCGTGTAAAATTAACTGTGGAAGAATGCGCGGAGAAGCTGGCGGAAAACTGCTTTCAACAAACTTATCTCCCAAGCGAAGCAGATCTTGAAAGTCCTGAGTTAAAGCTCAAGCGCATGAAGTTGGAATTTAAAAGAAAGTTTGAAGAATTTCAGGACCGATGCAAGAGAGGTTGGAAAGTCTTATTTCAAGCAATGGAAGTGAATCAAGAGGCAAAACGAAAAGAAATTATTCAGGCTTTAAACCTGCCAATTGAAAAGATTATGGAATTTACCGATTTAAAAAAAGTTTCAGAAGCATTCAATCAGCAAAATCAGAAAAACTGGTACCAAGTGATAGGCCTTGCAAAGGAACAAATGGATGTTTTGTATGAAACAGCGCGATATTTGTTCGAAAATAAAAAATATACAGATGCCGCCGATGCTTTTTTTACTTTGGTTTCGATGAATGTCAATGATTATCGATATTGGTTTGGGTACGGTATGGCAAAAAAACTGGAAAAAACAGATTTGGATTCTGCTCTCGATTCTTTTTCAATGGCAAATTCTTTGAATCCGGCAGCTCCCGAGCCTTTTATTCATGCGGCTGAATGTTATATCGAACAAGGCAGTTTTTCAGAGGCTAAAAGGTGTTTAACTTATGGCGAAAAGTTATTGGCCGAGGGTGATGAATACGCTTATCTCAAAAAGTGGGCAAAGCGGTTAACAGAAAAAATAGGAGGTAAAAAATGAATCCTAATATTAGCGGTCCTGGAGGTACAGGAAATATTCCCGGACAAATTGGTCCTATAGGAGGGGATCAAAAAATTTCGAAAACAAGTGATCAAAAATTATTGGAAGAGGTCAATAGTTTGCCCGATAAAATTGTCATTTCCGAAGATTCAGAAAAAATTTCTTCCGACGCCTCTATTCATAGGGAAAACCCTCCTATTCATGGGGATGAGGAGTTGCTGCGTCAAATGAATGAGGATAGCGAATTTAACGCTCCTTTAGGGAGCAGTGCAGTAATAGGATTGCTTGATGCGATTCCAAAGTCTAGTCCAGAGGATGAACTTCAGATACCTATAGGAGAAGGCAATGCCCGCATCCCGCTGAATTCTGATGAAAACGATATACAGATTAAAGTTGAGCGCCAAGGCAAAGAAGATGTCATAATTCAAGTGGACGAAGAGGGAAAAGGTTTGATTAATGAAGTGAAAGACCGTGCCAAACTAGCAAAGGAAGAGGACCCTAATAAAAAAGTTCCTTTTAGAGATCGATTGCATGCAGCTTTAGAAGAAGCAACCAATCTTCTTAAAGAATGGATAAAACAACGCATGGCGAGATAAGCGGCAATACCCCTTCCGGTTCAAAAGTTTACCGGCCGTGTTTCAAAATCCAGAATTTTGAAACACGACAGGTATATCCATTAGCTTTGAACTTGAGGTCAGTATAGGTAGTCGACCCTGAAAAAGTCCCTTCGGCGAAAAAATAGCCTTTTTACAGAAAAAGTGATCGACTCCTTGTCCAACCCTCAAGGGGTTGAACGCGTCGTCGATCCTATTTTCTGTTTCAAAAATGCTTATTTTTTCACTCGAAGGCACGGACGTCTCGAGAAAAATTTGCAAATATTTGAATAATACCTGTCAAAAGCTTGCAAATTTTACCAAATCCTCTTCCCGGAGCAGGTGCAAATTTTTCTCTCGGCGACCTTACTTTTTCAGGGTCGATTAGGTAAACTCGCCAAACCATGAAATCATTAATGAAAAAAATAGCGCGAACCCGTCATCACCATGCACATCCCGGCTTCATCTGCAGCTTTGATCACTTCTTCGTCTCGTTTCGAGCCTCCCGGTTGGATGCAATATTTCAACCCTGCCGAAGAAGCAATACGCACGCTGTCATCAAAAGGAAAAAATCCATCGCTTGCAAAAACACATTTTCCCAGATCGGTTTTGGGATTGTACTGCGGATCAAACCCATGCTCATGCTGAAGATTTTCGATCGCTTTGGGAATTGCCAGCCGTTCGATACTATCAATGCGATTAGGCTGTCCTGCACCCATGGCTATCAGCTGATAGCATCCGGGTTTAGGTTCTCGTACAATGGCCACAGCATTGGATTTTGCATAATTGACAGCAGAAATGCCAAATGCAAATAGCGGGTAGTATTCCTTTGGAGGATTCCTTTTTGTGACAACACCGAGGCGGGAATCAGACTTTTTGAATAACTCCTCGAAATTTTGAGAGATTAATCTGCTTTTTCTTAATTGAAAAAGCATTCCCCCGTTAATGTTTTTATAGGAAAATGGGGACGTCAAATGGTTAGGGACTTCGACTAATCGCAATCGTTTTTTCGTTTCTTTTGCCCATTTTATAAAATCGAGATCGAATGAGGGAGCAATGAGAACTTCGATAAATTTATTTCTAATTTTTTCCTGTAATTCATTTCCAACATGAGAGGTAATAGCGATCACGCTTCCATACGCAGACTTTGAATCTCCTTCCCAAGCCATCTCAAAAGCTTCATTGAGAGTTTGTCCTGTTGCGTATGCGCAAAGGCTTCCATGTTTGATAATAGCCACTCCGTGTTCGGTTTTTAATTGCAAAAGTTCTTGAGCTGCGTGATAAGCAATTGTGGAATCTTCGTAATTATTGTAAGAGAGCTCTTTTTTCGATAGCACTTTAGCTTTTGCTAAACCTTTTTGATCTTCAAATTCAAACACCCAGGCTTCCTGATCGGGATTTTCTCCATAAGGAAGTTTGCGCCCGCGAGTTAACAGCGGTCTGTCTGTTTTTTCTTTCGCAATCCGTTTTGTCAGCACTTTGGCAACGATGGCTTCATAGTCAGCGCTCGCATTGATCCCTTTCACTGCCAGCTTTTCACGCGTTTGCCGAGAAATGCATCCGTTATTACACCTGAGTTCGTGAAGAATGGAAGGGTAGTCCTTGGGATCGACGACGACAGCAACGTATGGAAAATTTTTGCATGCACTGCGTATGAGCGCAGATCCTCCTATATCCATTGATTCGATCAATTGCAGTGTGTCTAAATCTGCTTGCAAGCTTGCTTTTTGGAAATCGTATAAGTTGCAAATGACTAAATCAATCGGCTCGATATTTAGTTGAAAAGCTTCTTGATCGTCTTTTCCTCGGCGCATTAAAATACCGCCGGCAATGCGGGGATGCAAAGTTTTGACTCTTCCGTCAAAACACTCCGGAAACCCGGTATACTGATTAAGGGGCGTATAGGCGATTCCTTTTTCTTCTAAGACTTTTGCTGTCCCTCCGGAGGCGATTAATTCAACGTCTTGAATTGTTTCCTTTAAGCCTTTAATCATTTCATTAAGGCCGGTTTTATCTGCAACACTGACTAAAACTTTACGAATAGGAAGAAGGTTGGCATTCATTCATGGCTCCTTTTATGTATGCTGATAGTGTTTCAAAATTTGAGATTTTGGCTTTAAGAAAACCTCGTGATTGAGAGATTAATCAATATTGAACGACTTGCGATCTCTCAAGCACTAGAGTTTTCTCTTTGCCGAAAACCAAATTTTGAAACACTATCGGCATAGTTGACAGCATTTTGAAAAAGCTTTAAACCATCGCCTGCGCGATCAAAATGCCGGTTATTACGAGAAAATTGGTCTTTTTGTTTTGTCCAACTCGGATGTTGAAGGATGTCTGTAAATGCCTCGGGGTGGGCCATCATTCCTAAGATTCTTCCGGTTGAATCGCAAATTCCGGCAATCGCATCAAACGACCCGTTGGGATTATCAGGATAAGTTTGTGCGGGAATACCTTCAGGATTTGCATAGCGCATGACAATTTGTCCATTATCGACGAGCTTGCGGTAGAATTTGTTCTCTTTAAATAACAGTTTTCCTTCTCCATGCCGTACCGGAAGGTAGAGGCGCTTTAAACCTTTTGTAAAAATACAGCGGGATTCAGTAATGGCATGATGCGCCCATCGATTTTCAAATCGCATCGAATCATTAGGGGCAAGGGCCGCCGTTTGCTCATTTCCAAAGGGTAAAAGCCCTAATTTAATCAGGAGCTGGAATCCATTGCAAACTCCTAAAATACAGCCCCCGTTTGCAACAAAATCCTGAAGTTTTTCCTTGAATTTAGACACATAGCGAAGACGATTTGCAAAAGTTTTTCCCGCTCCCAGTTCATCGCCAAATGAAAATCCTCCGGGCAGCATGAGAAGCTTAAATGCGTCTAATGAGCAGCGGTTGTTCAGCAAGTCGCTCATATGGACAAGAGAAGCCTGCGCCCCGGCTTTTTGACAGGCGGCACCCATTTCATTTTCGCAATTGATGCCGTATCCTTTGATCACAAGAGCGCAAGTCATAAGACTTCTCCAAGAGGTTTTTGCCAAGATTGTTTGAGCGAGTCGAGATTTTCATTAATGATCGTCTCTCCATTAAGTCCCTCTACTTTTAGGTAAAAATCTTTTTGAACAATTCCAATTCTTCCAATCGGAATGGATTGAAAGATTTTTTCAAATTCAGCGGCATGGTTCGGATTTACGCTGACAATAAAACGGGAGGCAGACTCTGAGAAAAGAAGTTCATGATCATTTTCAATGTCTTCTACAGGAGCTGTATGCAAGTCGATAGAAGCGCCTAAACTCCCGCTAAAAGCAGATTCTGATAAGGCTGTGATCAATCCTCCTTCAGAGCAGTCATGACAAGATACAATGAAGTTAAGCTGCATGGCATCAAAAATTTTTTCATAAATTTGTTTTGCAGCTTGTTGATCAACCTTGGGAACATAGCCGTCGGAGATTCCTTTCATTAACGCGTACTCCGAGCCGCCCAGCTCATTTTTCGTCATCCCGATGATGTAGATCCAATCACCGGCAGCCTTTAATTCCATTGTCACAGCTTTTTCGACATCAGGAATGATGCCAATGGCGGAAATAAGAAGAGTTGGAGGAACAGAAATTTTGATATTTCCCATTCGATAGTCGTTTTTCATACTGTCTTTTCCTGAAATAATGGGAGTTCGATAAGCAAGGGCGGTGTCATATAGTCCTTCACATGCTCTGACAAGTTGAGCAAGCTTTTGCTTGCCATCGGGGTTATGTACCTCATGATAGATGGGGTCAGGCCAGCAAAAATTATCGAGAATGGCAATTTTATTCGGATCGCATCCAACTGAAACGGCATTGCGGACAGCTTCATCAACGGCATTTGCTGCCATTTGGTAAGTATCGAAATCACTGAATTTTGGACAGATTCCATTTGAAATGACGATCCCTTTTGAGGATTTTTCAGCTTCTAAAGGATACAGGATTGCAGCATTTCCGGGTCCTTCCTCTCTTGCTCCTTGAAGAGGCTTCAGTATAGTTGCGCCCTGGACTTCGTGGTCATACTGCCTGATTATCTGCTCTTTACTGCAAATATTTAATCTTTTTAATATTTCGTGCAGGTCCTCAAGGTGAAAGTGGTCCGGAGTGGAAAGCATTTTTTCCGGCTGATATTCTAAAACAGCTTCCAAAGTCATTTGCGCAACGCCGTTATGGAGAAAGTCCAAAGGAAGGAAAGCTACTGTTTTTTCTTTGTCATATACATGAAAAAATCCTTTGTCTGTGAATGTTCCGATTTCACAAATTTCTACTTCATGTTTATTTGCAAGTTCTGCAAGCGCTGTAAATTGACCGGGCGGCACTGCAAGGGTCATTCTTTCTTGAGATTCGCTAATGAGAATTTCAAAGGGCAATAGATTTTGGAATTTTAAAGCGGCCCGGTCTAAATGGATTTCGCAGCCTCCGGACAGGTTGGCCAGCTCTCCAACAGATGAGGAAAAGCCTCCGGCGCCATTGTCGGTTAATGCACGATACAGCAAGCGGTCTCTTGCATCTAATAAAAAATCGTGCAATTTTTTTTGGGTAAACGGATCTCCGATCTGAACGGCACCCGTCGGACTCTCTGAGTGAAGGGCTTCTGAAGAAAATGTGGCCCCATGGATTCCATCTTTTCCGGTTCTGCCGCCGGCAATGACAATCAAGTCATTTGGCTGAATCTCTTTTGTTTCCGAGGGAATTCCTTGAATGGATTTGGGAAGAATTCCAACTGTTCCGCAGTAGACAAGCGGTTTTCCAAGGTAGCGCTCATCAAATACGATGGCTCCATTAACCGTTGGAACTCCGCTTTTATTTCCTCCATGTTCAACGCCTTTTCGCACCCCTTCAAAAATTCTTTTTGGGTGAAGAAGTCTGGGAGGCAATTCTTTTTGATAATCAGGGGGGGCAAAGCAAAAGACATCTGTATTGCCAATCAGCCGAGCGCCCATTCCAACACCCATAATATCTCGATTAACACCTAGAATTCCTGTCAAAGCTCCTCCGTAAGGATCGAGAGCCGAGGGACTGTTATGAGTTTCAACTTTGAATGCGGCATAATGGGCGCTTGTGTATTCGATAATGCCGGCATTGTCGTCAAAAACGGAAATCAACCATGGACAAGAATCTGAAAGCGCGTTTGTGACACCTTTAATGTATGTCTTGAATAGGCTGTTTATTGTTCGGGAAGATTCTTTATCCGTATAGGTAATTATCGAATTAAAAATCTTGTGTTTGCAATGCTCGCTCCATGTTTGCGCAATTGCTTCAATTTCCACATCTGTCGGGCAAAGGGGGAGACCTATTTTCATCCTTTCGTGTTGGACATCCTCTCTCTGAAAGTATTGCTGAATTGCATGCATTTCGTCTAAATTAAGAGCAAGACAGCGGTCTTTGCTGATTTCCATTAACTGATGATCGTCTACATTTAGGTGAATTTCTTCAACCCGGTGCGGACGCAGCTTGCGAATTTCGATAGTTTCAATCAGCGGATTTGCCAACAATTCTTCAGACATTTGTCTAACTTCTGTATGCGTTAGCCCGCCTTTTAATTTATAAATAGTAAGTGTGTCTATTCGTTCGCCCCCTTGAAAAGTTGTCCCTAAGACATCTTCGATGGTTGTTTGGGCTGTGTTTGCTGTATTGTCTGTTAATCCGGATTTATATCCGATTTCGATGACCCAGTCGAAGCCGCAAGCGGGAAATGGAGTTAATGACGAGTCTTCAAGAATCGGATCTGCAAAAGGGCCATTTACAAGATGTTGCAATTGTTCTTGGGACAGCGGTTTTTTGATATAAAAAATTTTTTCTATTTCAAGATGGTCAAGAGGGTATTGATAATATTGCCGAATGGTTTTAATCAATTGGTTTACACGAGGATTTGCGATTTCAGGCTTTGAACGAACAGAGATTAAATGATGAGGAATGTTCATTTCAAATCGACTCCTTCGCCTTGGTGAATCGATCCGATTACGATTCCATCTTGTATTGAATCGACTGCATCGCTTGAAACAATGGCGATCATGCCGATTCCCATGTTGAATACGCGATACATTTCATTGAGATTGAGATTGCCGGCCTCTTGCATCCATGAGAAAATTTCCGGGGTTTTCCAGGCGCTTGCCTGTATGACAGCCCCCAAACCTTCCGGAAGGATTCTAGGAATATTTTCAAGCAAGCCTCCTCCGGTAATATGCGCCATTCCTTTAACCGCCGCACAGCTTTTCAGACGTTCGATTTCTTTTGTATAAATTTTTGTCGGAGTCAGTAAATCAAAAGGCGGAACCGGGTCAATTTCCAGAATTTTATGAACCAATGAAAAGCCATTGCTGTGAACTCCGCTTGAAGCAAATCCGATGATTGAGTCTCCTTCTTTAATCTTTTTGCCATCGATTAATTGGTTTTTGTCAACGATTCCGACAGAGAATCCGGATAAATCAAAATCGCCCGGTTGATAAAATCCCGGCATTTCCGCGGTTTCTCCTCCAAGCAAAATGATACCGGCTTCCCGGCAGCCTGCGGCTATGCCGGAGATGACCTCTTCCGCTTGAGCAATATCGAGTTTGGACGTTGCATAATAATCGAGAAAGAAAAGCGGATCCGCCCCTGTTGTGATCACATCGTTTACACACATGGCGACAAGATCAATTCCGATTGTGTGATATTTTTTCTGAGAAATCGCAAGTTTGAGTTTTGTTCCAACCCCGTCGGCGCTCGCGACCAAATATTGATTTCCCAAAGGATATAAACCGGCAAACCCTCCAATATGAGGAAGCTTATTTTTAAGAAGGCCGACAAGTTTGTTTCCGGCAGCGATATCGACACCGCTTTTTGAATAATTAAGCATGGGACGACATTGCAAAATATTGTTGAGGGTTGGGGATCGGTTGTTCATTTTTGTGTTTTATCGGATGATGGTCAAAGTTGAATTCATAGAGGTTATGGATTTGTCCTTCCCGCTTTGCGCCATCAGATCGCCTCTCAAGTTCGATCTGTCCTTCAAGACTTTGAAGCGTAGGAAAACCAAGTTTATGAAAACCTTGCCTAACTCCTTGCATCAGACACGGTATCCATTCGGAAATCGATCCTCGAGAAGGAACAAGTCCCGAAACACCTTCAGGAATACGAATTTGACTTTGATGGGTGCCGTATCGGACAGAGCTTCCCTTATCCATTGCTTGAGATGAGCCCATTCCCCGATACTCTTTGAGCCGGATTCCGTTTTTAATCTGCGTGAGCCCGGGAGCTTCATTAGTTGCGCCCAGCAAAGAGCCCAGCATTACGCTGCTTGCTCCTAAAGCCAGCGCTTTTACGATATCTGCGCTTTTGCTAATTCCTCCATCGGCAATTGCCGGTATCTTTTGTTTTTTACATTCTTGAGCGCAAAGATAAACGGCCGTCGCTTGTCCTCTGCCAATTCCGCCTACTTCTTGCGTTGTACAGATGGATCCCGATCCCATGCCGATCCGAATGGCATCGGCCCCGGCTTTGATCAGCGCTCTGCAGCCTTCTTCAGTTACAACGTTGCCTCCAATGATTTGGAGGTGGGGGAATTTTTTTTTGGTCCATTGAATGAGTTCGATTTCATATTGAGTATATCCTTGCGATGTATCGAATACGATAATGTCGACAAGGTCTTCGAGGCATTCGATTCGTTCTTCGGCTTTTGTTTTCCAGGTTTCTACCGCAGCTCCTACCAGCAGGCTGTTTTTTGAATCAAGAGCCGCATTCGGAAAATTTTGATGTTTATCTAAGTCGGAACGGGTAATTAGGTAGAGAAGGCATCCGTTTTGATCGATGATAGGCAATGCGGCGCTGTGAGCTTCCAATAATTTTTCATTGGCATGGTAAAGATCGAAAATTCCATTTTCATCGCAAAGCTCATCAAATGTTGCACAAGAGAGCAGCTCTTTGGGTATCATCCTTTCCAAAACGCTGTTTTCTTGATAATCGGGTGAAAAAGAGGAGTAGTCGTATTTTGAAATCATTCCTAGAAGTTTTCCTCTAGGGCGGCCTGCTTCAGTAATTGGGATTGTAGAGTATCCATGTTCTTTGCGGATTCTGATTACGTCCAGGATTGTTGCAGTCGGCGGAAGAACAATCGGTTCGGAAACAAATCCATTTTTGAACCGTTTAACTTTTTGCACTTCGATTCTTTGCTGCTCCGGAGACATATTATAATGGATTAATCCTACTCCGCCTTGAAGAGCGACAGCAATGGCAAGTTCCGACTCTGTAACCGTATCCATGGGCGAGCTTGCAAGAGGTATATTTAAAGAAATTTCTTTTGTAAGTTGAGTAGAAAGGTTGACCTTGTCAATAGAAAAATTAACGAATTTTGGGAGAAGTATAAGGTCGTCATATGTAAGGCTTGTGCCGGAAAAATGTTGAAAAAATTTATCGATTTTCACAATTGACAACTCCATATCATGATGAATAAAGGGACTGATTATACATATTTTTTTTCATAAATCGAGAAAAAATTATTAATCGTTTTATAAGCTCACGCAATGGGCGAATTATACCGGCCGCGCCCTCAAAATTCGGAATTTTTCTTTGCCAAAAACCAAATTTCGAGGGCGCAGCCGGTATAATTCGCCCATTGCGTGAGCTTATAAAGTAAAGGCGGACTTTGCAGGATCGACAGGATTGCGCATGTCAGAAAAGTTTCCATGAACATATTGTCTTAAGTTATAGCGAAAAAGGCGAAATGATTCCTGGTAAGAGGTTTTGGGTCTTGGCGAAACTTCAGGCGTAATTAAGGTATTGGGAAGATTCCAAAGCTTTGAAGAAGAAGGAAGAGGTGTTTCATATGAGGCATCGATTAAAATCCCTCGAAATTTTTCAGAATTTTGTTCGTTTGCCAATGCATCTTCATCAATTAGAGGTTTGGAGCCGACAACGATTATAATCGAATCTTTTTTCATTTTTTTAAATTGCTGTTTTCCCAAAAGGATTTCTTTCTTTTTAAGTCTTGGAAGAGCTAAACAGACAATATCTGCATCCGGCAAAATTTCATCAAGATTAGATAGATTAAAAATTTTGCGGCAATAGGGGTGGAAGGTTTTTTTTTCCTGAACTCCCCAAACATTCATGCCCATTTGTTGAGCGCGCCTGGCGATTTCTGTTCCTTCGATTCCTAATCCAAGTTGTATAAATAATTTGTTTTTAAGCGTCCACATGGAGTCGCGCCACTTGCTCGTCCAAAGGAGCGAAGGATTTTGATCGGCCTTTAACCAATGAAAAACGTTTTTAGCAAAGGAAAGAATGCCGCACATCACATATTCGCCAATTTGGTAAGAATTTTCTTCTTTAGATGCTGTAACAAGAATTGATTGTCTTTTTTTTAAATGAGAAAGGCAAAGAGGAGATAAATTCGGAACCGGAGAATGAATCCACTTGAGTTGAACGGCTTTTTCAAAATTTTCAACGCTTAAATGATTTCCGAATATAATTTCAACCCTTTCCCAATCTTCAGAGCTTAATTTGTTCATATGAAATTCCGTAGGCGCTAAAAAAAGAAACTGGGGAAATTCGCTGATAAGATCTTTAATATCCTGATCGGAAAAAGTGTTTTGTAATAAGACAATATTCATACCATCAAAACATTAGTCTTTTTGTCTACGATCTGTCAATGTAAAGAAGTTTTTCACAAGGTTTTTTTTTGTGTTTTTTTCGTTGATTTCATTAAATAATTGCGATAACCTGTTAGTATTATTGAAATATAAATATCGTTATTTGGAGAAAAAAACATGTACGCCATCATCAAAACAGGTGGAAAACAGTATCGTGTCGCGAAAGACGATGTGATTGATGTAGAATTATTAAATGCAGACCAAGGCTCAGCTGTAGAATTCAGTGAAGTTCTTTTTGTAAATGATGGAAAAGAGGCTTTGATAGGCGAGCCTTTTGTTGCCGGTTGTTTGGTTAAAGGCGAAGTTATTGGCACAGCCGCCGGTCCAAAAGTGTCTAGTTTAAAGTATAGGCCTCGAGGACACACTCAAAAACATTGGGGGCACCGCCAGCATTTTACTAGAATAAAAATTACAGATATTGGAGTGTCCGGCAAAATTGCAGGAAAAACGGAAAAAAAGGCTGCTGCAAAGTCGGCAACAGAAGTTCCGGAAACAAAAACAGCAAATGCCGCTTCTAAGCGCTAGAAGAAAAAAGCAGAGGATAAATAATGGCTCATAAGAAAGGACAAGGATCCAGTCGCAACGGACGAGATTCAAGATCTAAGCGTCTAGGCGTTAAAAGAACTCATGGAGAAATTGTAAAAGCCGGTACAATTCTTGTTCGTCAACGAGGAACAAAATGGCATCCGGGAGTTAACGTAAAGAGAGGTAATGATGATACATTGTTTGCTCTTTGCGATGGAGTTGTTGATTTTCGTAAGTCAACGAAGACTTTTGTTTCTGTAAAGGCTTAATTTAAACGCTTTTTATTGGGTGTACGCCGCTGCTTATGAATGATTAAGAGCGGCATTTTTTTATGTTTACTGATCGAGTTAAAATTGAAGTTGCTGCCGGTAAAGGCGGCAATGGCGTAGTTGCCTGGCGTAGGGAAAAGTATGTCCCTAAAGGAGGACCTGCTGGAGGAAATGGCGGCAGAGGAGGTTCTGTTTATTTCCAAGCGGACGAGCATCTGATATCCCTGGAATATTTTAGACAAAAATATTTTTTTTCTGCTGAGAACGGGCAGCAAGGGGGGGCTAGTAAGATGCAAGGAAGAGGGGGTAAAGACCTTATTTTAAAAGTTCCGTGCGGCACGTTGATCAAAGATGCAAAAAATGGCGAAATTCTTTGCGATTTAACCGTTCATCAACAAAAATGGGAGGCTTGCAAAGGAGGACGGGGAGGACGAGGCAATGCAACATTTAAGACCTCAACCAATAGAGCTCCCAATCAATGTACGCCCGGTAAGCTTGGAGAAACGCGCAAGTTAGAGCTTGAGCTTAAATTAATCGCAGACGTTGGACTTGTTGGATTTCCTAATGCAGGGAAATCGACATTAATCTCAAACCTTGCAAAAGTAAAAGTAAAAATTGCTCCCTATCCCTTTACGACTTTGTCTCCTAATCTGGGCTATATTGAAAGAGATAATTATACCCGATTATTTATTGCAGATATTCCGGGGATTATCAAAGATGCGCATCGAGATAGAGGGTTGGGCTTAGAATTTTTAAGGCATATCGAAAGAACAAAATTATTGATCTTTGTTCTTGATGCTTCAGGTATTGATGGCCGCAATCCGGCAGAAGATTTCAAAATTTTACGTCATGAAATATGCCGGTACAATTCCACCTTGCTTGAGCTGCCTTACTACGTTGTTTTAAACAAAATCGACTTTGATGAATCTAAAGAACATCTTGCTCATTTTTATCGTACCCACCACTTAAATTCAGAACAGGTTTTCGAACTTTCTGCTTTGACCGGCGAAGGGGTTGAAAGATTGAAAAATCAATTAAAGAGTCCTTAGAGCCTGTTATTTTTAGCGAATTATTTGCATAGGCTGAGTTAATACGGAGAAATAGATAAATATTTGTCATTAATCCGATTTCCATTGAGTGCATTCCAGTAACTTGTTAAAACCGATCCGTCGGGGTTTAACACCTCAATACTATAGACAGGAAGAAAGGCTACTTTGGCGCTGCGGACAGTAAAGTCGTGGCCAAATGCTGCTTTTGCCACTTTTTCAATTTGTTTTTGAGAATATCTTTTTGAAATACGGTTAGCTTTATCATACGGTTTGGTTACCAGCCATTGATTGATATTCGTTTTAGGAGCAACAAGGAAATAGGGGTTTTCAAAGTGGAGGGCTGCTTGATTTTCTCTTAATATGATTAAATATTTGCGTCGTCCATTTTCAATCAACTGTTTGAAAGCCTGATCTTCAAGCTTCAGTTCTTTTTGAAGTCTGGAAAGGGGCAGCGAACCTCTGTACTTAGCCAGAGTATTCATCAAAACAAAGTCTGATCTATTGGCACCTGCATTGATGGCATCTTCAAATCCATGAGTTTTTTGCCATGTATCGGTATCCAGCACCATTTCTCCATCCACCATGCTCCATAAGATCACTCCCTCTCGTGTTTTCCCGCTAGGTTGGGTATATTTGACTTCCATGAGAAGATATGGATGGAATTTGAGTTGAGGGTCTTGAAAACGATACTCTGAATCCGGTATCAGTTCCTTTTCATGAGATTTCATGATTTGTTCGGCAGAGTACCGCGCTTCAAGCGTTAAAAATTCGCCATTTTCCACATAAGACTGAACGGCATCTCTAAAAGATGGGTTATTCTCCCATAATAACCAAATTCCTGAAATAAATACTGTACAAATAAAGAGAGTGCGAATTAATGACATTATACACCTTTATACCCAATTATGCCGATCGAGGTTTCAAAATTCGGGATTTTGCCTTGGGGGAAGCTCCCGAATTTTTAGACAACTATCGGATATAGCGCTTTCAACTGGAAGCACTATATACGATAATTTATACGGGTAAGATTAATTATTTCCAAGTTCCGAAGCCGGATCAATCTTTCATTGAAAGAAGAAATTCCACATTATTTTTGGTCTTTTTTAGTCGCCCAAGCAATAGGTTCATTGCATCTACTGCAGTTAAGTCGGCTACTGCCTGGCGCAATAGATAAATTTTCTCCAATTCATTTGGATGATAGAGAAGCTCTTCTTTACGCGTTCCGCTTTTGATTAAGTCAATTGCCGGATAAAGGCGGCGATCAGCTAGACGACGGTCAAGAACAAGTTCCATGTTGCCTGTACCTTTAAACTCCTCGAAAATGACCTCGTCCATTCGTGACCCGGTCTCAATGAGAGCTGTCGCAATAATCGTTAGAGATCCGCCCTGTTCAACGTTCCTGGCGGCACCAAAAAAACGTTTGGGCTTATGCAGGGCGTTGGCATCAATACCGCCGGTAAGAATTTTTCCGGAATGCGGCTGAACAGTATTGTAGGCCCTTGCAAGACGGGTGATCGAATCAAGCAAGATGACAACATCGTGCCTTTGCTCCACAAGACGTCTTGCTTTTTCAATCGCCATTTCCGCAACTTGAATATGTCGTTCCGGCGGTTCGTCAAATGTTGAGGAAATCACCTCTCCCTTAACGATCCGATGCATGTCAGTGACCTCTTCAGGCCTTTCATCAATCAATAATACAATAAGCTTAATTTCTTGATTATTTGTAGCGATTGCATTTGCAATATTTTGTAAAATAATCGTTTTCCCTGAGCGCGGCGGTGCAACAATCAATCCGCGCTGCCCTTTGCCAATGGGAGCCGCTAAATCAAGCACTCGCGTGGAAAGCTTTTCCGAGGCGGTTTCCATAACAATGCGTTCGCTGGGATAGAGAGGAGTAAGGTTCTCAAAATGAATCCTGTCTCGTGTTTTTTCCGGTGTGGCTTCGTTGATCGTATCCACTTTTAGCAAAGCAAAAAACTTCTCTTTTTCTTTTGGTGGACGAATTGTACCTTTGACGGTGTCTCCCTTCTTCAAGTCAAAACGCCGAATTTGAGCCGGAGAAACATAAATATCTTCGGCTGAAGGGAGATAATTGTAGTTAGTTGATCTGAGAAAGCCGAATCCGTCCGGCAGAATTTCCAATACCCCTTCACCATATAAAATCTCGTTGGGGTTTTCAGAAATGGATTTTACGATCTCAAAAACCATTTGAGATATTGTGAGAGAGCCTGTGTGTTTGATTCCCAACTTTTTACCCAGTTGATTTAACTGGTCAATATTCATGCGCTGAATATCGGAAATTTTTGTCGTGCGTTCCGGTTCGCGCTGATTTTGCTTTTGGTATTGTTCTTCAGATCTTTTTTGTTTGATTTTTTTTTCTTCTGGTACTGTGGAAGTCACGTTTTGACGATTATTCTCCGATTCCATTCAACGGAAATCTCCTATTTTACTAGTGAGTCATAAATTTTTTTTGTTTCATTTTTCAAGGATTCTGCAGACCCTTCATTGTGGATGACAATGTCTGCAATCGCCTCCTTTTCCTTTTGACTAAGCTGACAAGCAGCCCTCCTGTTAAAGTCCTCTCTCTCATGTCCGGTATTTTTTCTGTACCTTTCCCAACACTGTTCCAGGTCGGATACGACCGCAATTGTTAAATCAAAAAACTTTTCTCCTCCGCTTTCAAATAAGAGCGGCACTTCTGCAACAAATAAAGAGGGCGGATTTTTTTGATTAACAACTTCATCATATTGCCGGTTAATTTCTTTATACACGGGAGGATGTAAAAGATTTTCAAGCGATTGCAGCAACCTAGGGTTTAGAAATACGATTTTTGCCATTATAGAGCGGTTAATTGTATCTCCTTTTAGTATGCGCGGCCCCAGGAGTTCAATAACTTGCTGACCTACTTCTGTATTCGGGTTTAGTAATTGGTGAACAATTTTATCCGAGTCGACCACATAAGCTCCAAATTCGCTTAAGTAATGACATACAAGGGATTTTCCACTCGAGATAACGCCTGTAACGGCTACTTTCTTTAAGTTTAACATTCTTTCCAATTTTTGCCAATAGAGACGTCTACAGTTAATGGAACTTTTAATTGGTAAACCCCCTCCATTTCCTTTTTTACCATTTGTTCTAAAGCTAAAAGTTCGAAGTCTGGGGTTTCAAATATCAATTCATCATGAATTTGCAACACCATATACCCAAGATGTTGCTCTTGTTTAAGTTTTTGATCAATCATAATCATGGCTTTTTTGATCAAATCGGCTGCGGTTCCTTGCAAAGGAGTATTAACTGCCAGGCGTTCTGCCGACGCACGGATTTGCGGATTTTTGCTATGTATTTCCGGAATTGGACGTTCTCTGCCAATGATTGTTGAGGCAACTCCTGTTTTCCGCACCTTTTTTTTGCATGATTCTATAAAATCCTGTACGCGTTTGTAGCGTTCAAAGTACGTTCGTATAAACTTTCCCGCTTCTTCAATAGAAATTCCCAGCTCTTGAGAAAGTCCAAAGGCTTGTTGTCCATAGATGATGCCAAAGTTAACTGCTTTAGCTTGTCTTCTTTGTTCTTTTGTGACGCTTTCCGGCGAAATATTTAAAACAGTTGCTGCTGTATGCGTATGGATATCTTCTCCGTTTTCAAAAGCAGAAATAAGTCTAGGATCTTCGCTAAAGTGGGCAAGCAGCCTTAACTCTATTTGAGAATAATCGGCAGAAAGGAAACTCCAGCCTTCTTTTTCCGGTTTAAAGGCTTTACGTATTTCGCGTCCTAAAGGGGTGCGGATGGGAATTTGCTGGAGATTGGGGCTTTGGCAAGAGAGCCTTCCGGTTGCAGCAACGGATTGATTAAAAGTGGGATGAATCCTTCCTGTCTTGGGGTTGATTTCTTTTGGCAAAGTTTCAATATAAGAGGAGCGCAGCTTTTCAAGCGAGCGAAATTCCAGCATTTTCTTGGCAATAGGATGATCTGCTTGCAAAGTTTCCAGGATTTTTGCCGATGTCGAAAATCCTGCCTTTGTTTTTTTCGGGGGAGTAATTCCCATTTTATCAAAGAGTACTTCGCCTAATTGCTTTGGTGATTTTAGATTAAATGAGCAGCCTCCTGCAAGTTGACGAACTTCTTGTTCGATTTTTTCAAGTTCGGCATTGACCCGGCCGCTTAACCGATGAATGATCTCCTTATCGAGAAAAATTCCTCTTCTTTCCATTCTTAACAATACTTTTAGCAATGGCAGCTCAAGATCTATAAGAAGCGATTCGAGTTTTCTCTCTTTTAGTTTCGGTTGATAAATTTCTTTAAGTCTCAAGGTGTAGTCGACATCTTCGCAACAGTATGCCGTGACTTTTTCGATAGGAGCTTCCTTCATTGAAATTTGCTGTTTGCCTTTGCCTATCAAATCTGAAGTTGGAATTTTAACTTTTCCTAAGACTTCCAGAGAAAGGGCGTCAAGTGAATGCCTGCGGCTTTGGGGAGATAGGAGATATGAGGCGAGGATAGTATCGAAACACACATTGGGAATTCTAAGACCCGAGTTTTTCAGGATATGTAAATCATACTTCAAATTATGCGCAAAAAATTTGATATTCGGGTTGTTAAAGATGGGAGCAAGAGCTTTTAAAACGTTTTTTAATCCTAAATTTCCGTTGACAGGAACATACCATGCGGTGCCGGGCTTAATAGAAAACCCAATTCCTACTAACTCTGCTTCAAGCGGATTCAAATCAGTTGTTTCCGTATCAAAGCAGATTTCATTTTCAGATTGAAGTTTTTGCGCGAGATCTTCTAAAGAATCCGGATCATCGACTAAATGATAACAGACTTGTTTTTGATCGGAGATTTCCTTTTCAGAGGGCAGTTCCTTAATGAGAGAGTTAAACCCTTTTTCTTGATAAAATAATTTCAGCGAGTCGATGTTCGGCTTTTCAAGAGAGAAAAATGAATGGTTTTTAGGAAAATCTACTTGAGTGTCAATGGTAACTAGTTGTTGGCTAAGTTTTGCAAGGTCATGGGAAGATCGGATAATTTCTTGTTTTTTTCCTTTTATTTTTTCCGGATGAGAAAGAATATAATCCAAACTTCCCACTTCATTAAGAATTTTCGAGGAAGTTTTCGATCCAAACCCGGGCAATCCGGGAATGTTATCGGAAGAATCACCCGTCATGGCAAGATAATCGATCATTTGACTAGGAGAAACTCCAAAGGTTTCTCTGACTTCTGAAGGGCCCAAGATTTTGTTGTCTTTATGGGTATTCAAAACGCAAACATGATCGCTTACCAACTGGCAAAGATCTTTATCGCTTGTGCATAAATAAACTTCAGTTCCGGATTGCTCAGCCCAAAGGGCTACCGATCCCATTGTATCGTCGGCTTCTACTTTAGGAACAATGAGTTTTGGAATTCCCATTAAACTGCAAAATTCTTGAGCCCAGACGATTTGATAGCGAAGATCTTCGGGCATGATTTTGCGGTTGGCTTTATATTCGGGATATAGAGTTTTGCGCTTTTCTGTCCCTTGCGGTCCATCAAATACTGCAACAATGTGCTCCGGTGCAAAATCATGCATTAATTTCAACAAGGAACGAATAAACCCAAAAAGAGCATTAGTAGATTCTCCTTTAGCGTTCGTTAAATTTTGTATTGCGTGGTATGACCGATACAAATAGCCTGAAGCGTCAATGATAAATAGTTTTTTCATTTAAGAACCTATTCAAAATCTCTGAAAAGTGCTTTTTGCGCCTTTCACTTTGTTTTTGCAGCCTTTAAAACTTCTCTACTTTTCCAAGTATGTGCAAGTTTTAAAGGTTGTAAAAGCAAAGCAAAATTCACTAAAAATCACAATTCCGGAGATATTGAATAGGTTCTTAAGAACCTATTCAAAATCTCTGAAAAGTGCTTTTTGCGCCTTTCACTTTGTTTTTGCAGCCTTTAAAACTTCTCTACTTTTCCAAGTATGCGCAAGTTTTAAAGGTTGTAAAAGCAAAGCAAAATTCACTAAAAATCGCAATTCCGGAGATATTGAATAGGTTCTTAAGAACCTATTCAAAATCTGAAAATTATGATTTTTAGCAAATTTAAACAGGTTCTAAGGGAGGTATAGATATAAAAATTTGTTAAGCAGGTTCGGATCAAATTCTTGCGGCAGATCGATTTGATGCTTGACTTTTCCGCCCAGCATCATGGATCCATTGCTAAAAAGATCGGAAAATTCAAATTTTCTTTCCATTGTGACGACTTGATAAAATTGATCTTCAATTCCTATTTCTTTTGCAAGGAGCTTCAATGTTTGATCATAGGAGTAGCCGGATTCATCAATATAGCCAAACTCTTTAGCTTTTTCTGCAGGGAAGATATGAGCTCCATAATCATTGATCAGCCTTGTTCGTTTGATGTTTGGGCGGCTTTTTAAAACGATGTCGACAAATTGATTGTAATAATAATCAATAATCGCTTGATAAGAATCCGACTCTCCTTCCTTCCAAGCACGAAAGGGATTAAGCTCGTCTTTTCCTTTCCCCATCGAAAGTGTTTTTGCAAATATGCCGACCTTGTCCATTAGCCCGACTACATTGAAAAAAGGAGGGGATAATACACCGACGCTGCCGATCAGGCTTGTATTGCTGGCGCAGATTTTATCGCATGCAGATGCAATGTACATCCCTCCGGAAGCGCAGAGCCCATCGACATAGCAATAAACAGGAACATTGTATTTTTCCTTATACTCTCTAAGGGCGTGGTAAATTCCGTCGGAATCAACAACAGTTCCTCCGGGAGAGCGGATCTCAACCAATAGAGCTTTGACCCGATTGTTTTTAAATAAACCTTCTCTCGATTCCGTTAAAAGCTGTCTAACGGTTTGCATGTTGAGTTTCGGCGTGCCAATGACGCCGGAAATAGGGACTCTAAGAATGACCGGGGCTTTTTCCGATAATTCTTTTCTTACATCATTGGCATTAGCTGTAATTGTAGGGGTGTAGAAACTTTTAATTTTGATTGTGTCCGAACTTTCATTAAGAAGGATTCCGAGAAGCATAATAAGAATAACTAATCCAAATATAAGGCCTAATACCGCAAAAAGACCTGAAAGAAATGATCTCGTAATTGTTCGTAGTGTAGATTGTGTCATTACTTGAATTCCTTATGGTTAAAGATTGCTCGGGTTTTTTATATAGATTGCACAATAATGGAGATGTTAGAGAAAGCGGGATTCTTTGACAACCTTAACCATGTATATTCGGAAATTTCCCGAGATTTTGAGGAGGCGGGCAGCATAGCTCTATTGTTGTGGAAAAAGAGGTATGCTTTCTTCTGCATGGATCACTTCAATATCAAAAATGAGCAATGAATTTAGCGGCAGGCCTCCGCGCTTTCCGCATCCAAGATCAGGATGAATGAATAACCGCCTTTTTTCTCCTTCTTTCATGCCTGCTAAACCCTTTTGGAAACCTGGTATTGTCGATTTTAAGGATATCTTAATCGGCTTTTCTTGTTTATCGCTGCTGTCGAAAACTTTACCGCCAATAAATTTGCCTTTGTAATGAATAAGAGGCGTTCCGTTGATTGATACCTGTTTTCCTTTTCCTTCTTTTAATATTTGGTATTGCAGTTTACCGCTTTCGATTACAATGGTATTCGGATTCGATTTGTTGCTTTCAAGAAAATCTTCAGCAATTTTAAGGTTTTCAGAGTTTCTCAAATTTTGTGCTTTTTTTCTGTAAGAAGCGAGGAGTTCATAAAATTGTTTTCTTGATAATGGAGGGTTTTGTCCTGCATTAGCGTTTTCCATTCCTTTAACAAAGCTTTCTTTATCTAAAACCAAGTTTCGAGAATTTAAATTTTCTACAATGTAGTGTCCCATTGTTTCGGAAATTTTTTTAATATCGTCCTTGTTGATCGAATTGGGAGGCTCCTGCGATTGATCGCAGCTTGTTGTCAGGAAGAATAACGGGATGATGCTCAGCCAATTTTTGAGTCTGAGCGGGTATCTTATTTTATTCATACCTTTAGGCCCTCATTGATAGAATAAATCCTATTTATGATACTGCGCGTCTTTGAAAGCTTTGCCAAAAAGGGGTCATCGTGCACTTTGATACCGGTCGTGTTTCAAAGACTTCTTTTTCTTCATAGACTTTAAAAAAATTTTAGTCTATACAAAATCAATGTCTTGATAACCATGGTAGGAATTTATGTCTGCTGAAGCTGACTATAACACAATTTTGGCCAATGAAAGAACATATGCCGCATGGGTTCGAACAGGATTGACAGCCCTTGCCACAGGATTGGGAATAGAGCGATTTTTAGGCGGTGTCATTCCTGATCCTGTGATTAGGATGATTTCTATGTCGCTTCTTTTTTTTAGTATTTTTTCATTTATTTTGGGCGCTTGGCGGTTTGCATATGTGGGATCCATTATTCCGTCTCATAAAGAGGTCGGTGTGCCTGTTTTATGGATTTTTTTATTAAGCGTCTTGATGGTTTTAGTTTCAGTCCTTGCAGCAATAGGGGTTTTGATAGCCTAGTGTCAACTTGAAGTTGACAGAACTTCGCAGAGATCAAAACATGATCGCAAGAAGAAAAATCCTATATCAAAAAAAGCTGAATGCTTGCTATCTTATCCGATACCATGAAATTGATAATTCGTTTGGCTATTTTCTGTTTTTTTCTGCCTAAAGAACTTTTATGCGTATTGGCGCCTTCTCCTTTATGTCCCGGTGATACGGTTGCCATTATTGCTCCTGCGTCATGTCCTGAAGAAAATCAAGATACAATTGCTGCCGGTATCAAAATGCTGATGCAGAAGGGATACAAAGTTAAAATTTCTCCTAATCTTATGACAAGGTATGGTTATTTAGCCGGGACTGATTGCGAGCGGGCCCGCGCATTAATGGAAGCGTGGATTGATCCGGAGGTCAAGGCGATTTGGTGTTGGAGAGGCGGATTTGGATGTATGCGAATATTGGATCTTATTGATTATAATGTTATTAGAAAACATCCCAAAATTTTTATTGGAATGAGCGATATCACAGCTCTCCACGCAGCTATTATTAAAGAGACCGGATTGATTACCTTTCTTGGTCCAAATCTTAATAGCGTTTTTGGAAAAGGAGCAAAATCCAATTTTACATACAATGAAATCCAGGCTTGGAATATGATTTCAAAAAGCGATTTTCCGGTTGGAGGGCATTTGGTTTCAATGCCGGAACAATACCCACCGCGAGATCAGAATGTCATGACAATAAGTCCCGGAATTGCGCGAGGACGCCTTGTCGGGGGCACTTTGTCTCTTGTTGTATCATTGATTGGCACTCCTTGGGAAATAGAAACAGAAGGCAATATTTTGATTCTTGAAGAAGTTGAGGAACAGCCATACCGTATTGATCGGATGTTAAGTCAACTAAAGTTGGCAGGGTTTCTTAAAAAACCGGCAGGCGTCATTTTGTGCAGCTGGAGAGGGTGTAAAGGACATAGACCCGATCGCACTTTGTCTCTAGAGCATATTTTTAGAAATTACTTTTCGGATGCTGCCTACCCGGTTATGATGGGATTTCCTTCAGGGCATGTTGAAAACCAGACAACTCTTCCGCTTAATGCAATGGCCGAACTCGATGCTGCAAAAAAAACGCTTAGGATTTTGCAAGAACCTGTTGCAAATCTTAAGAGCCTGTTCTGAGAACCTGTTCAAAATCTCCGGAAATTGTGATTTTTAGCGAATTTTGCTTTGTTTTTCAACCTCCTCGACTTTGCAAAAAATTAGACCGCTAGCGCCAAGGTTTCCACCAACCAGTCCCTCCAAACCCCGTGTTCCTCCAGTTTAATTTCTCCGGAAGGTGTCGAATCCCCCTTCCTGAAAAATAAATTATCTCTCCACAGTCGAGTTCGAATCGCTTTGATTAAATCAGAGAACGAGATAGCCTCCTTGTCATACCACGCTGTCTTTTCTGCTGTTAGAGGCTCATTATTATGTATTCGATTTCCAATCAAACACACAATTGAATATAGCGCCATTAATATAGGGGTTGTCCTAGCAATTGCTTTATCTGACCACTGTCTTTGAGCCTCTGTGTTTCAATTATTTTTGTGGAACCAGTACGTTTGAAGGATATGCAAAATTTTGCAAAGTCGAGTTGTTTTGTTTTTCAACCTCCATAAAATTTAATTCATTTTAAACATTTACATAATTAACCGGTTTTTGTTAATTTTTTTGCTATTCTTAATATTTTCTTAACATTTTCCTTGTAAGTTAATAAACAAGTTTTTTAAAAGTTACAGAGTTATATTAAAATAACAGCGTTTTTATCCCCAAAATTAAGAGGTGAAAAGTCCCCTATGTTTAGCAGCCAAGATCCAAACAATCGTCAAGATCCAAACTTTAACATTTATCAGTTATTGGGGTTTGAAAATAAAAACTATAGAACTCCGATTTCGAAACAATTATACGACGAAAAAAATGATAAATCTTGTGAAATTGATGAAAAAAACTCTTGGATGGATAAGGGCCATCCTATTGGCAATTCTATTAATGGAGAAGACCTTTCCGGCTTGGGGCTTGGGGGATTGGTTCGCATTGCCGGCGGCGGCGCTTATGGCGGGATTTTGGGAGAACAACCGGGAGAACAAAGCGTTTTTGGATTAAACCGCGATGCTCTCCAGTTAGTCTCGGATTTTTTGAAAGAATTATCGGAAAATGGACAGGTTTGTCAAGATTATGGCATTGAATTAGATGAGCTGACTAAAATTTCTTCAAATTTTCAAGAAGCATGTAAACTTGCAAACAAGCTTCGTGGGATTCGAGAAACCGCAGAAAATGACGAGGAGGCAAAAGAGCTGATTGACGCATTTGCATTGGAGTTGAAGGAATTGCTGAATGAAAAAAGAGTTGTTCATTTTCCATTGCTGGATGCAGAAGGAAAATATTCACAAATGGTGCGCATTGATAAAGAGCGCGGCTTTTCGATTATACAGGTTGAAAAAGATCCTTTGGGATATTTAACGAGCTTTAATTTTCTAAACAAGTTCGATGTTCAAAATATGGAACGCCGGCAAGACTGCATTGCCCATACTTACCAAGATCTAACAGGAAGAGAAATAGAAGCCTTTAAAAGTCAACAGTTTATCTCTTATAGTTCAGGTGATCCCGAGAGAATAGGCGATCAAAACTTTTTTAGATCTTTAATTAAAGGAAGCCTATTTCCTGCTTGGATCAAGGATCAGGATCAGGATTACGATGTTGAAGGAGTGATACACAAGGCCCTTCCAAAATATATTAGAGGAAAGCGTCTAAAGGCATCAAGTGAACATAGCCAGTTATTTAGAAAGATGTATCGTCATTTTGAAGAAAGCGACAAGGATACGTCCTTCAACAGTCTTTCAGCAGCGTTGTATTATTTGAGCATCAACCCCTTTTTTGACGTTGAAAAAGATTTAAGCCAGGCAGTTCTTCGATATAAAAAAATCAAATTTTTATTGCAGTCGCAAGTTTTTTTAGCATATGTCGGAAAAATTGATCGGAGAGGTGCATGGAATGAGGTCAGTCAATCAGAAAAGATGTTTCTTAATGATTTGATGCACAATTTAATGAGGTCGGCAGAGAAACTTAAAAAAATTAATGGAATTTCGCATGAACAGATTTCAGGTTTTTTTGCTGCATGCCAACAATTAAAATCTATCTTTGAAAGACCTGAATTAGTAGACCCGAGTCAACTGGGACTGAATCTAACGGAACAACTAGAGGTACCGGAGTCGGAAATTTTGGCAAGAGTCGGTATTTACGCTGCTTTACCATCGTATCAAAGCCAAGGGGGCGTGCTAGATGTGGATATTATGCCTCAAGCGGTCGATCCTTTTAACTTTAGCGGGGGAGCAGACAACGAAGGCAGTACACAAGAAATTCAAGCTAAGCCCGCTGAAGATTTTGTCGAGAGGCTTGCAACGTTTGATTATCAAATTGATTTCACCATCGGCGATAAAGAAAGCCACCTTGAGAAATTCGCCGAGAACTTTGACCATTTATCCGGTTTGTATCAGAGTTTATCGGAAAATCCGGAGTTGAGTTATAAACGAGGCTTTTTTGGTAGGGAAATCCCTGCTGAAAATTCTGTGAAAGAGGCGGTTTTTAGTTTATATGAACGCACACTGCAAGATGTGATTGCATCTTTACCGATCTTTTCACGAGAAGATGATTCTTATTGGGCTAATCTTTCTCCTGAGATGACAGAAAATTGGTTGCAGCAAACGGAGAAGTTATTACTCCTTCTATTCAAATTTTCCATTTTGAATAAAAAGTACACATATACCGGGAGGATGAGCAGGGGTGAACATTCCGCGGAGGAATCAGTCCTTGTCCTTGCGATTTATGCCATCCAATTACAACTTGCTTCAAACGACCCTGATTACCACCTTGAAGGACAAAGTTTTAGTTATTTCAGATACTTAATGAAGATGAGAGATACAAAGTTTGTCATTCAAAACCCGGTTGTTGGGAAAATGGTTAATGAGTTAATGCATTTTTTCAACCCTAATTGGAACGTTGAAGAGATCACTCGAAAATTTTCGAAAAAACATGATGTTGAGTCCCCTTATTCACTATTTAGTTTTGGGGAGTTCGATATTGGGGGGGTCGGTGACTCTGAAGGTTACTACAAAATTTCACAATATTCATCATTTCGGCCATGGGAGTTGAAATTTGTAAATACTGACCTTGAGAAAAGCGTTGATCAAAAATACTTAGAAATGATGCTGGATGAAGAAGGGGTAAGAGAGGGCGTTATTGAAGTGCTCAATGCTAAAAACGAAGAACTTCAACAAAGGTATGAAGAAAATCTTGCAGACTATAGAGAAAGGCTTGCACGTTATTTCGAAGAAAAAAAACAAATAACAGAAGAAATTGGTAAATTAGAAACTGAAATCGAAACTATTAATAATAGTTTCGATTTTGAACAAATTTTGAGAGGAGATTACTCGAACTATTATCAAGATTTTGATGATTATATAGAGGCAAAGGATAATGTTCATTATGACGATGCAGCCGTGCAACAAAGTATCAAAGGCTATGAAAATTGGTTTAGTGAAGAACTAGGTGAAAATTACGGTGAAATCATCGAGTCATATGAAGAGGCATGCAGGGATAGAGAAAAAAGTTTATTCTTTCCTCAACTGAATCTAAAGGAAAATAGGCTGCGTTTGGAGAAGTTAATAGCACCTGCAGAGCCGGAGCATCCGGGACAATATCCAACAGATTCTATTGTTGATCAGCTTATTTGCTTGCTGTGCGATGAAGAGGGGAGGAAATGTATTCCGGAAAAGATGAATCGGATTTGGCAAAACGCATTGAGGACGCAAGTTTTTGCTCGACCAAATATCTGTAATATGCTTTCAGAAGACGAAGCAGAATTGGTTTCTTATAATATTGAAGTGCCTTATTGGGGGCCTCTTCCCTTGGATAGTCAGGATAGAAAAACGAGCATCGTGTGCAAAATAAAACCAAGTAATGGAGCTCCATGCTTATTCGACGCTAATATTAAAAATTTTGGATTAAAAAATATTTCTGCTAAGCCTTCAATCGTTCGTATTGATCTTGACAATGATGATATATTACAGCAGTTTGGTTTGGATTTTAGAGGTAATTGGACTCAAAATGATATTATAACTTCAAAACAGACTTTTTATGGTCTGGATGTTGAAAAGTCAAGGCAGTTGCGGATGTTGGGCATAGACCCCTATGACACCTTGAACCGTACAATCGGATTTTTTCGAGAGAATATCATTTTGCTCAGCCAGCCCGATATTCTCGAGTATATAGAAGCTTTGCTATTTAGGCCCGATTTTCTTCATAGCCAGTTGAGAGATAACCCTCAAATTGCCGAGAAAATGAATGAATTTATCCTTTCAGCTGTGGGCCACTATAAAGAGACTAAAAATATCGAGACTTGTGTTGCAATGATTCGCTTAGGAGATAAATTTAAGCGAGCGACTAAAGAAGCAATAGGAGATGATTCAGCATTTGCTGATTTGCGTTCTGTTGTTTTAAAAGAGATCATTCCGGTTTTTAAGGATGATAATGCAGCAAAATTGGAAGCATACCGCACTCTCGTGATTTTACATGCATTCAACGATGTTTTGGATGGGGGAGATGGAGACGAAACAACAAAAAAATACGCGATTCAGGATCTTTTGGCTCTGCGTGTTTGTCAACAGCTTCAAGAGAGCCCAATAGATAGCGAAGAGGAAGATGAAACTTTAATTGCTTCTTCTGTCTTAAGATATCAACCTCTGTTAAACAAAGAGATAAGTCATGATGATCTAACAAACGCAGTCCGGGTCGCTATTCAAGATGAGAGTTTAAACGACTCATTGCGTTGGGAATACTTGGGAAAAGGCCTCTATCAATCAGGCATATATACAATTAATGTCAGGACTGGAGTAATTTGCTTAGAAGGAAAACCTATGGTCGTTACGCCTGATTGGATAACGGGCAACGAAACGCTAAGACGGGCGTATCCTTTTTCATTTGATAGCCTCACATGCGAGAGAAAAAATAAGTGGACTTATGTTTTACATCCCCGCGATTCAGAAAAAGGATTAGAAATTCGTTCCTATGATGATGGGGAAAATGTTGAAATCGAAAGGTTGATCGATGGTAAAAATTACCGCTATGTCCCAACGCCTAGAAAACTTATCGAAAACATGCCGACAGTGTTTGATGAATCGATAGTTTGCTGGGAACGCAACGGAAAAATTTTAGCCTATCGGAATAACAAAAAAGTCTACAAAATTAAATACCAGGGTAATGCTGTTGAATCGATCACCAGATTAAAGGATGGCATGATCGCTCAAAACTTTACTACTGTGGATTTAGATTTAGATTTAGATTTAGATTTAAATTTTATCTTTAATGAGGAGAATCCTGGTGAATTTGATTTTAATATCTCAAAACTCAAAAACCTATTTAGAGGATTTGCATTGGGAGAGGCAGACCCGAGCTATATAGAATGCTGGTCAAGTCCTGATGGTGAAAAAATCATCGTAGACTTTAAGAGATTGGGGCTTATTTTTGAATTACTTTCTAGTGAAATTCAGTCTGCATTGAATAAGCAATTAACCCGTCTTTCTCAAAGATTTGCGCATTCTGGAAATCTTCCTGTAAATCCTGTTGAAATGTCTACGATTTTTCTAGAATTTTTTGATCAAATTCCGATACATTGTCAAAATTTTCCGGGATATTCTTACTCCCTTCCTGAGTTAATGCAGAGCATGGAAGGATCCAATCTGCCTTATCTTACTTTGCGCAGCGCTTCAGGAGAGTTGAAGGTTTTGATTCCGGATGTTCTTCAAGTTGAAGAAATTAATTTGGATGAAAAGCCTCTTGAATGGATTGATTTTGGAGTAAAAAGAGTGAAATCAAATGGAAAAACTCATTTTGATATTCACTCTAATGAAGTATTGGGGCAATTGATCCAATTATTCATGAATGCTCATCAAAAGAATTTCAGTAAAATGCTGGAGATTTTGAATAAATTCAATCCTCTTGAAGCTTTATCGGAAGAAGAGAATCGAATCTTTCAGGGGATATTTCTTTTACTTTTTGGGTATAATCATCCGGAAGCTAATGCAATTGCGCTAAAATTAGCCCTTATAAAGGAGAATAATGATTTAAAATATCGAAAAGCAAAAGATGCCTTTAATGAAGGGAACGGCCAACATCAAGGTTTTAGTATTGAGGACGTTGAGGGCATTGCAATGTTGGTCGCTTATGACCGCTACCGTGAAAATCTTACAAAAACAGCTAAATTTCGAATCTCTGATGAGGAAGAGCGTCAAGTTTTAGAACATATTCATACTAAATTGGTTGGTTTTACATCTTTTTATTTTAATAGAGAAGCAAGAGCAGAAGCAGAAGCAGAAGCTGATGAGCATGGTTCTTTTGTACAAAGCCTTCTTCGAAAAGCAGAAAATTGGTTTAAAAATAAGGTGACAACTTGTGCTTTAGGACTTGCTGAACAACGTTTAGCAGACCGTACCGATGCTCTTTGTTCAAAAGATAAAGGAAAACAAGGAAAACTAGGAATAAGAAAAATTAACTGGTTAACCACGCCTTCGGTTAATAATTTTGGACAAAAAGAAAATGCGACACCCTATCTTGAGGGTCAAGAGATTGTCCGGTTGTTTACAGAATATTTGGGTGAAGATGGCTTAAAAATTTTGACTCCGGATGAAGAAAAGATCGATTCATGCCTGGAAGTTCTAGAAAAAGATCCGGCTTACTGGCGTAATCATTTTATTGATCTTTATTATATAGCGCGCTCAGGAACCGATGATCAAAGAAACAAGCTAAAAGATGAGCTTGATTTAACAGCGCATCTGCGTTCTCCGGAACGCAATATCATTCTCTGGGTTTTGGAAAAACCCGGGCGCTACCCGACTTTTGAAAAAATGAATCGAAAATTGACTGAACTTAAAGTAGAAGCTCCGAAAAAAATTGAGGAGGCCCAAATTGAGTACACTAACAAAAACGAGATTTATAATCAGGCAGATGCTGAATTCGAAAATTCAGAAGATGCTCTTAATCGTCTAAATTCTAAAAAAGCTGGTCTATTGGGAGAATATTCATCCATTAGGGAGATGGAAGGTGCACTTAAAGCTGAAAAGAGAAAAAATCATTTAGATTATAATTCGAGGAAGAAAACTGCCGACCTTGAGGAAAGGATAAAGGATTTCAAAGAGCTGCAGCCTAAATTAGAAGATGCAAGAAGCAATGTGAGAAATGCGGAAAAGGCGTTGAATAGCGCATTAATAGAACTTGGTAAGGCTCAGGATAAAGTTGGAGATGAAATTGAAAACAAGGACAAGATAGAAGGAGAGTTGGAAGCGCTTTTTAGTTCAATCTCTTCCGACTCATCATTTTTTGGAAAAATTTGGATTTTCATCGACCGGTATGTAAAACCTATATTTAAGTTGGTTGGCCAGGTCTGGAAGCTCTTTTGGATGGGGAAAAAATTTCTCAATCGGCATTTTTATCTGGTTCGCGATATCTTTTCTGCTAACAAGGTTTTTCAACCAGAAGAGAAAATAGAGCTTGACTCGGAATTTCTTGAAAAAACTGATAAGGTTTTTGATTGCTATCTTCAAAACCTGGTAGATGAGTATTTTAATTTATACACTCATCCGGATCGGGACGAAAATTGGGATGGGGTTGATGGAGGAGATTCCCTAATTGAGGCTAAACTGCGAAAAGAGAAGGAAGCGCTTAATGAATACCGCAACGAGATTCGTGTTGATCGGATTTACGCTCAAGTAAAAGATGGAAAAAATCTTGAAGATCTTCAAAATGATCTAAAGGCAAAGATAGAGACTTTAAATACTTCCCTTAGCTTTCAGAAAGAAACGCTTGTCTGGCATCTTAACCGTGAAATTAATGAAAATGAAGAAGCTAAATTGATGAATCAGATGAATCGGTTTGGGCAGAAAGGGGAATTAACATGGGATGATTTAAAGTTCCTTACTCTTGCATGCAACATGAAAGCGTTTAAAGAGAAAACAGGATTAAGCAAAACTGAAGCCAAAAGACTGCTTCAAGGCGTTGGCGACTACCTTGTAAGAGCGACTCGTTTGAATCAGTTGCGTCATATTCTTCAGATTTTAGAGAAGGCAGTATCTGACGAAGATGAGAGCAAAATGGATATATATTCTACAAATATTGTAGAAGCTCTCAATCAGAGACGTCACCATACTCCCGACTTGTCAAATTTAGGAAAGCTTTGGTTTGAGCTTTCTAATAAATACTTGTACCATAAAAAGCAGATTGAAGTTCTTGTACAGACTCCAGCGTGCCCCGTGGGCGCCA
>CAVVNU010000013.1:0-117911 GCA_963749725.1 Waddliaceae bacterium | reverse complement strand
TACCAGCCAACTTAAAGATGCATTTCAAATAGGAGTTCTTATCTATATCCCATTTTTTGTCATCGACCTTGTAACTTCAAATATTTTACTTGCAATGGGGATGATGATGTTGTCTCCGGTTACAATTTCCATGCCGTTAAAGCTTTTTTTACTCGTAATGCTTGACGGTTGGACGCTCCTTGTCCAAGGATTAGTAAATACCTTTAGGTAGAGGATTTAATATTATGTTTCAAACACAAGTAGTCCAGTTAGCTTATCAAGGAATGCTCCTTATTTTAATTTTATCGGCCCCTCCGATTTTGATTAGCATGTTTTTCGGCTTGATGGTTGCAATCTTTCAGGCTGCTACACAAATTCAAGAGCAACTCTCTCGTTTACAGTCAAATTAGTTGCGGTTACATTGACCCTGATGTTTTTGGGGGGATGGTTGGGAGCGCAAATCATGTCGTTTGCCATGAACATCTTTTCTAACTTTCCTAGGTGGAGCATCGTCTCTTAATGACGGATAGTTATTGGGATTTTTTTACAAACAGCGCATTAAGTCTTGAAGATCCCGGGGCAATATTTGTTTTGCTTTTTCTTTTTTTGGCAAGAATGCTTCCTATTATAGCGCTTTCTCCCTTTTTTGGGTCTCGTGTTCTACCACACCCGGTAAAGCTGACTTTTGCGATTTCATTATTTGCAATTTTTGTCCCTCATTTATTGGTTGTCACTCAATCAAAGCTCAGCTTTACCCCCTTATCGATCGCTTTGTTTGCCAAGGAAATCTTTGTCGGTTATTTATTGGGTTTTTTGATCAGTATTCCTTTTACTATTGTACAAACTGCCGGAATGCTTATTGATCATCAACGAGGCGGTGCAAGTTTGATGGTCAACGACCCAACAATACAAAATCAATCATCTCCTCTTGGCACCATGTTCAATATGGTTTTGATTTATATTTTTTTTATCATAGATGGTCCATTTTATTTTATTGACGCTATCAATTCATCTTATTCGGCAATTCCTCCGGACCGTTTTTTCAATCCCATGTTTTTTGATAAAACATCCGCTTTTTCTCAAATAATGTTTCAACTATTGAATTCTGCAATGAAACTTGCTGTACAGCTGGCCTCGCCTGCGTTAATTGCCATCTTGATGACTGACGTTTTTCTCGGAATTGCCAATCGTCTTGCCACGCAAGTGCAGATCACTTTCCTGGGCCTTCCTCTTAAATCGTTGCTTGGCTTAACACTTATTACAATAGGATGGAAGGTTTTAACAAAACAGATGGCTCAAGAGTCATTGCATTGGTTAGATGTTATTAATAAGGTATTAATTATTTTCAATATAGGGAAACAATAAAACACGAGCGATATATACCTCTTCAAATTGAAGAATCGGTAACAAGAGAGAAAAATTCAAATAATCCTGTAAAAAATAAGCTGTTTCCTCCCAAATAACAGGCTGCTTGGCTGTGTACCTAAAAGACCCAGTAGGCTACAATGTCTCCTTTCAATTTATGCTTGCTACGATGGATTTTTTTACCACAGAGCTCACCGAGCCCACAGAGAGAAGAGAGAATGACACTTTAACTGGTGAAATTATAGGTGCAGCCATAGAAGTTCATCGAAGTTTAGGGCCTGGACTTCTTGAGTCTGCATATGTTGCATGTCTAGCCTATGAGCTCCGTTTAAGAAAATTAAAAGTGGAACAAGAAGTACCATTACCAATTTTCTATAAGGACGTTATGCTCGATTGTGGATACCGGTTAGATTTAGTCGTGGATGATCAAGTAATTATAGAGGTTAAGTCTGTTAAGGCATTGACGCCCTTATATGAGGCCCAATTGCTTTCCTATATCAAAATGTCTGATTACCATAAGGGCTTGCTAATCAACTTCAATGTGAAAATGCTGAAGGATGGTATTCGAAGAATGAGAAATTGAATTCTCTCTGTGATCTCGGTGAGTTCTGTGGTAAAAATCAAAAAAACTGCCTAAGTTGGAGCGCCGATGGCTCTGAATCTATCACGTATTCTGCCAGCAAACTCTTGCCCAAAAACAGACGTTGGATCCAGCCCCGATATATTTTCCAAAAAGCTCATTATAGCCTGTTTAAATTCGTGAAAATCTTCGTAATACGTGTTGTACAGCACTCGTTCTTTCATCCATTTCCAAACCCGCTCAATCGGGTTTAAATTTGGACTGTAAGGAGGAAGAAAATGTAAGTTGATTTTAGAATTTTGGAGATGTGAAGTTACACTCTTATTTCGGTAATAGCGAGCATTATCACAAAACACATGTATTTTATCCTTAGTTGGATAGGCGTCCTCAATCTTCTTAAGGAAAGAGATAGTAGATTCGGCATTCAGCGTCTTATCTTCCTGAACATGCAATTTCGATGAAAGTAAATCAACAGCACCAGAAAGATTTAGTCGAGATCTTCCGCTATTTGCAGCAATTTCCTTGCGTAATCCTGTCTTGATCCAGCCATAGGTCACTTGAGTATTGTGAGTAGGATGCACTCCATCCATAAAACAAATCGTTTCTCCATCTGTCAAAGACCTTTTTAGTTGTTCGTATTCCTCAATCCATTTCTCTTGACGCTCCTTATCTGCTTTACCTGGAACGAGGGCTGGTTTTTTATAGGAAAATCCATGTCGATGCATCCAATTGCACAGTCCTGGCACGGTATAATCAATTTTGAACACTGTTTTTACATACAACAAAATATCTTTAATATAGAGATAGGTATGCTCTTGTAAATGCTTTTCAAGCTGTTCTGATTGATCTAAAGAGAGCTTTTCTACAGAGCCACCATTTTCCGGTTTCAACTTTTTTGACTCTTTATAATCTCGAATGTGTTGGCGAATAGCGTCATCAGAAAGTAAAAGGGCTTCTGCGATTTGCATAAGAGTCCACCCCTTGTCGTAAAGCAGAACAGCTTTGATGCGATCACAAATTCGTTTATCCCTCTCTTTTTTATGTTGGGCCACCAAATCGCTTCGTTCGTAAACAGTAAGGAAATTTCTCATGAAAAGAATTATTACGTATGAATGAATTTTGGAAAAGGATTTTCAGAAAAACATCTCTATCCTGCCAGTGGAAATCCCGGCTCTTGAATCAAGAGAGGTATAGTTGTTCCAATTGCTGCTGCTCCAATCTTCCTCCGCGTTATTCTCCTACTACAGAAACAGATCCTAAAGCCACCATATGGCAGGGAGAATTCCCTTGCAAATCCACAAAGCAAGACGGTGCCTATGGAACGACACCTGTAAAGTTCTATCAACCCAATCCCTATGCTCTGTATGATATGGCCGGCAATGTCTGGGAGTGGTGTTCCGATCTCTATCATTTCAGACATTATCAAGAAGAACAAAAAATGGGAGTCTCTATCAATCCACGGCCCAGAGACAAGCTTTGACCCTGATGAGCCATATACCGTCAAACACATACATCGAGGAAGATCTTTTCTCTGCCACGACAGCTATTGTAAAGGATATCGTATCAGTGCGCGCATGAAAACCTGTCCGGATACAAGTCTAAACCATTTAGGGTTTCGATGCGCAAAATCTGCAGCTAAAAATCAAGATTAGTCAAACAAAAAATCCGCTTCCGAATTATTGACCTGCTTGCCGCTTCATTATATCGTCAATTTTTTTCTTCACTGCATCAAGATTGAAAGAAGCCGGATCCTGCATGGGCGGATAGTCAATTGCTGTCTTTGCAAGTTTTCCGACCAAGTCTTGAACTAATACAAAACGCCAAAACTCTCGAGCAAAGAAGTCATTTAAATACCCTCCTCCCATATCATTCAAGCTTTCCCCGCGCAAATTTGGCGTTCTCTCGAAAGGATCTTGACGGATATTTACTATAGTCGGCATATCGGTTGTGATCTTTTCTCCCGGTCCATCCCCATGGTTGCTGTGAAGAATTGAAATTTGAAATCATCTATCCGAATAGCCCCCAATTGAGGTCCTCCAAAATAAAAAATCTCACGTCGAGCAGAGGTTTTTTTTCCTAATAAAAGGTCTAGCTGATTGTATCCGTCAAGATGATTTTTATAGGTGCGCCCGTTGAGATCAACCCCCTTAAGCAGCTGGTCTTTCACATCTTGATTGCCCGCTGCAGCCAAAAGAGTTGGGAACCAATCGAGTCCTGAAAAAATTCCATTTTCAACCACACCGGCTTTGATACGGCCAGGCCAACGAACGATGCATGGAACACGGAATCCACCCTCGAAAACCGTACCTTTAGTCGCCCTAAAGGGAGTCATCCCTCCATCGGGCCACGTGAACACTTCAGCGCCATTGTCTGTTGTAAAGATGACAATGGTATTTTCAGCCTCGCCAATTTCTTCCAAGTGTTTGAGGAGTTTGCCGACACAATCATCCAACTGAGCCATGCCTGCCTCTTCTACATTATAATTCGTATCATAATTCATCATCGCTTGATACTTAGGAGGCAGATAAGTAAAAACATGCATACGGGTTGGATTGTGCCAAAGAAAAAATGGCTTGCCATCCGCCTTGGCCTTGTCTATGAATTTGATAGAACTCTCAACGAGCACATCGTCAAATGTTTCCATATCATACTTGGCTTTCTGGCCAACTTGCCAATTTTGTCGATCTTTCATGTCGGGAAATGGAGCCAGAGGACCTTCGTCCACAATCTTTTGCTTGCCGATTTTACCCCATCGCGGTTGTACAGTTGGATCATCGACATCTGTTGCAAAGGTGTGAATCAGATTGCGCGGACCGGTTTTACTAATCCAATCTTGGGGATAATCGAACCAATAAGGATCAGACATTGCGTCGAGATGGTATAGATAGCCAAAGAATTCGTCAAAGCCATGAACTGTCGGCAAATATTTATTCAAATCACCCAAGTGGTTTTTACCAAATTGCCCGGTAGCATATCCCTCTTCTTTCAATGCAGTTGCTATTGTGCATGCTTGCGCTGGAATCCCGACATCGGCGCCTGCCTGTCCAACAGTTGTTAAGCCGGTACGAATTGGGAGTTCGCCGGTAATAAAATTTGCTCGACCTGCGGTGCAACTTGCCTCTGCATAGTAATCTGTAAAAATCATTCCTTCACTCGCCAGCTTATCCAGATTAGGTGTCTTTCCGGACATAATGCCTCTGTGATAAGCTCCAATGTTAAACCAGCCGATATCGTCTGCCATAATCACTAAAATATTTGGCTTTTTGGTTTTCTGAAGGGGATGATCGAGTTTATTTTCATTCTGACCTTGCTCTTGTGCCTGAATGGATGCTGCTGCAACGATAAGCAAAAATATGAAGACATTCATCCTATTAAGAAATCTTGGAATCATCCTACCCCCTCATTTTTCCCTCTAAACAAGGATATATGACAGCACCGAATAATTGTAAATATTTTTTTTATATTTTAATCGATTAATATAGAACAACTTACAAAGAGACAATCTATACCGGAAAAGGGCAGCCTTAATCATAATCTTTCCTTGCAATCCCCTCTAATTATTTGAATCACAACACGATTTCCAAAAACAGCCTCAATATTTGGATTAAATACTAAAAGAACTCATGTCAGCAAGCGGCAGCAAGATAGCAAGAAGAACCGTCCCAATGACAACCCCCATAAAAATAAGAATGACAGGCTGTGCTAAAGCCATTAATCGATCCAGGCTTTTTTCGAGATTTTCCTCATACATATCGGCAATTTTATTGAGCATGACAACAACTGTTCCGGAATCCTCTCCAATAGCCAGCATCCTTGTGACCATCTTAGGCATCCATTTAGACTTGGATAATTCTTTGCTTAAAGAGCTTCCTTCCACAATCTTTGCCTCAGCCTGCTTAATTTCTTCTTCTAACGCGGCATTTTGCATCACACCTCTTGCTATAGTCAAGGAGTCGATCATAGTCATACCACCGTTTAATAGGGTGCTCATCGTACGGGAAAAACGAGCAATTGCCGCTTGAATCATCAATGTCTTTACAACCGGCAGTTTTAACAATTGTCTTTCAAGCCACCTCTTGCCATCAGAAGTCCGCAACCTTAAAAATGCCCATATTGAAACAACTAAAAAAACCGGAAAATACACCCACCACCATTTGCGAAAAGCATAACTCAGCCCCATAACAAGATTCGTAAACGCATTTAGACGTCTCCCTTGAAAAATCCCCTCGATCATCGGAACAACAAAACCGAGCAAAATAATGATCAAGATTAGGCAAAACCCGGCAAGTATTCCCGGATAGATCATTGCTGTCATAATCTCTTTTCTTAATTTTTGACGCTTTGCTAAAAGCTCTGTTAATTTTTCTAAGACAACTCCTAATGACCCGGAGGATTCTCCAGCACGAATCATCGAACAATAAAGATGATCAAATGTATCAGGAAAATTCTCCATAGAGGCAGAAAGTGATTTACCCGCCTTGATCTGTTCACACAAACTCAACAAGATCCTCTGAAATTTTTCTGTCCGATACTGCTCTTCTAACGCAACCAAACTCTCAAAAATGGGAACGCCCGCGTTGAATAGCTGCGATAATTGAACGGTAAATCCGAGAAGCTGCTCTCCTGTCATATTTTCCTTAGAAACAGCTCCTTTTTTGAGCTCCAGGGAAATAACCATGACTCGCTGCTCTCTCAAACGGATACGTGCATCTTTTTCGTTATGAGCATCGATCAAACCCGATTTTTTTTTTCCTGTGTGGTCGATCGCCTGATAGATATAAAGAGGCATCACTCGATCTCCTCAAACCCGCGAGTGACACGCAAAACCTCGGCAACTGTTGTGATTCCTTTTTGCGCCAACTCAGCCCCATTTGCAATTAAACCGGCCATTCCATTTTCTAAAGCGATTTTTCTCAACTCCACAGCATCCGGGCTTTTAACAATCTGCTTTTTAATCGGATTATTCACTACCATTAATTCATAGATTCCATGGCGTCCTCGATATCCTGTATCATAGCACTCTTTGCACCCTTCTCCTCTAAAAAACTGCTCTTTCTCTAAAAGAGGATGTTTGACTCCAAGGCTTTTCATCTCATCATCGGTTGCTTGATAAGGAATCATGCATTTGGGGCAAATACGACGTACAAGCCGCTGAGCTAAAACACCAACGATTGTCGAGGATAACAAGTAGGGTTCAATTCCCATATCCACAAGCCGTGTAATGGCTGAAGGTGCATCATTTGTGTGCAGGGTGCTCATTACAAGATGTCCTGTGAGCGAGGCTTGAATCGCAATCCGAGCTGTTTCAATATCGCGAATTTCTCCTACCATTACGACGTCGGGATCTTGCCTCAAAATCGTTCGAAGACCTGCCGCGAACGTTAAGTTGATTTTTGGCTTTACACCTATTTGGGCAATTCCCTTTAAATTGTATTCCACCGGGTCTTCAATTGTCATAATGTTGATCTCATCGCTATAGATGTCGCTGATGGCGCTATACAATGTTGTTGTTTTTCCGCTCCCTGTCGGCCCGGTAACCAAAATAATTCCTTCCGGCAATTTAATCAGCTTCTTAAAATCTTCGAATACTTGAGGCATCATTCCCAGGCTTTCCAAGCCTAAAACCACATTTCCTTTATCAAGGATTCTTAAAACGATTCTTTCTCCTCCGGTAATTGGAACGGTGCTGACTCGAAAATCGATCTCACGGCGCCCCATCTTGAGTTTGATACGCCCATCTTGCGGCAAACGATGCTCTGCAATATCCATTTTCGCCATCACTTTGATTCGAGCAAGCAACTGAGATTGATACTCAGGAGAAGGCGAATGGCGCGTTTGCAAGACTCCGTCAATGCGGTAACGCACTTTCAATCCGGATTCCTGCGGTTCAAAATGAATATCGGAAGCGCCTTGTTGAATGGCCTCTGTAAGGATTAAATTGAGCAGTTTAACAATAGGAGATTGTTCGCGCGAGGTTTCAAAAAGGTCGTAAACTTCAACATCATCTTCTTTACCCTCTTCCCTATCTTTCCCAAGAGATGCAATCAGTTCAGAAGCGGCGCCTGTTTCTACATCATAACACTCTCCTATAGCCGTTTCAATCACTTCTCTGGGGCTATAAACAGCGATAATTTCGCGATCCAGCATAATCCTCATTTCCTCAAGCGGGTCCAAACTTAAAGGATCGGAAACTGCCACAATAACACAGTTTCCTTCTTCTTTAATCGGAATAAGCGTGTGTTTTTTGACAAAACTATAAGGAATCGCCTTAAGAGTCTCTTTTGAAGCATAGCAACCGGTCAAATCATCATAAACCTCCATGCCGAATTGCTCTGCCATGGAACGATTTACATCTTCTCCTCCCAATACACGCCTTAAGGCAGAATCACCCTGTTTTTCTTTTGGCTCACCTTCCGTCATATTCATTCTCTTCGCAAATATAACGAGGACTTCTTGGGCCAAACAAAATCGTCATGTATCCTTGCAGGCATCGATTTTTTTCACACTCAAGCGCTTCATTGAGCTTTGCCATAAAACAAGGCAGATCGCCCGGACGCTTGCATAGGTACTCCCTTCTAAGTCGGAAAAAATCTTCTCTTGGATTGTCGATAATTTTTGGAGTCATAAAAATCACAAGCTCTGTTTCTTCATCGCTCAGAGCCGTTGTGCTGAATAACTTTCCAAGACCGGGAAGCTCCCCTAGAAAAGGAATTTTATCGCAAGCATCGCTTCCTTGTTTTCTGCGCAGCCCGCCAATAATCACCGCTTGACCATCCGGGATATTGACCTCGTTGAGAATTTGCCGGCGATTTACCTGCGGCTGAACAGAATTTTCCTGCCCGGGAGGAAAGGTATCAAACGTGATTTCCGAGACCATTGTGATATAGTTCTCGGGATCTCCAAAAAAATCGTCCTCGTCTGAATAATGGATTGTCGGCGTGACCCGTATTGTAATTCCATATTGGGCTCGGGTATAAGCATTTTGGGCAGGAACTGCCGCACTGTCTGTAATCGTTGTTCCCACTAAAATCGAGCGCTCATCCTGAATGGAAATGACCGCTTCTGTTTGATTGATCGCCACAACGGAGGGGCTTGCTGTCAAGTAAACATTATCTTGAGTCATCAAAAATTTGTAGGCGAGATCAAAGGCCGGAATTCCACTGTCCGACTTTTGACGGCTGATAAAAAAATCTAATATTCCCGGTCCGCAATTCCTTATTGTTTGGGGATCGGAAATGGCTGCGCATTGATCCAGCCCTCCTGCCCAAACAGAAGAAGTGCGGTGTTTTTGCGAAGCTGCCGATCCGATCTTTAAAAGATTCAAGCCATAATTCAAGTCGCGCTTTAAAATTCTCTCGAAAAGAAGCACTTCAATCTGAACCATCTTTTTAGGAACATCCAACTTGGCAATGATCTCTTTTAGCTTTGGCAGAAGGTCTGTTTCCACTACCATGATCAAGCAGCCCGTTTTGGGATCTATAATGAAATTATCCCTTCCCTTGTTTACATTGCGCTCATCTATCCCGGGACGTGTTTCAATCGGGCGCGGGTTAATCGTGTAGTTGCCTTGCTGATAAAAAGGAGGGGTAAAATAACTAGGGATTGGATCCCGGCGCTGAATATTCTCTCTTTCCTCTCTTACAGCCTCTTTTATCTCTTCCTTTGCCTGATCTTCGGCATCCTTAAGCTCCCCTCTTAATTCTTCTTCAGCTTGCGTTATATTGCATTGATCAAAAGTCACGCGATTTTCAATCATCAAATGATAAATTTTTGCTAAAACTTGCGCCAAATCTTCAGGATCGGAATGTTTGACAGTGTAAGAAAAGACACTTTTATCCCTTGCCGCCCCTACCTGTTTTTCCACCTCATAAATAATATCTTCCGCTTTTTTGATCTCTTCTGCTGTTCCAATCAGAAAAACCGCTTGGGCGGCCTTTGGAAGAGCAATCACAGTTAAAGCGCTTATTCCTTTGGTTTGATCCTGTTGTCTGCGGGATGGATTTCTTGGAGGCCTAGCGCCCACGACCTTTCGGTTTCTCAAATTTTCTCTTTGTGCAATTTCCGGCTGTGCGCTCTCTTCAACTCCCTCTTCTCCGGAAAATTCTTCAAAAATTGAGGTTAAAATTTTTGCCATCTCTTCTGCTTCTACTCTAAAAAGAGGAACAGCCTTGTACTCAAGCTCTCTTTTACTTGCCATGACAAAGTCATAGACTTTCAATAAATCTTTGACCTCGTTAACCGCTGCAGTAATCATGATCAAACGCCCAATGCGCTGTAAAACCATGCTGTTTGGATTGATAAATTTTTCTAAAAAGAACCACACCCGCTTCACATCCATCGGCTCAGGGGCCAAAACAAAAGAGACGCGCGCTGCGTCCGGGTAGATTTCTAAATCCTGAGGATCGCTTGTAATCAATTGAACAGAAGAAAAATCGCTTTGGAGGCGGTAAAGCCGGCGCAGATAAGGATTGAGTTCTTTAATGCCAATACCGCTTTGCATCAAAATTTGTTCCAGCATTTCGCCCCAAGACGCTTGAGGAATAGGAATATTTGAGCTGATACTTACTTGAATCTCGCCAATATCTCTTGGAATCATGTAGACATAATCCAAAGCTCCATAATCAATGACCAGTTGCTCCAGCGTTGTATCAGGTTGATGCCACAACGCATACCCCTCGTCTTTAATCCCGGGTTTTGTCACCATCTCCCGCCAACTTTCCTGCAGGATTCGGATATTTTCTTTTGCGTCATTAATCTCTAAAAGAAGGTCATGAAATGCTGCAACCGGAGCATTTTGATCATAAAGCTCAATAACTTTCCGCTGCAATTTTCGCAAACTTTCCTGTCTTTTTAAAAGGTCGCGATTGACTTCCCCTAAAAACTTTTGCATTTCAGGGCTCAACTCACTTTCTCCCGATGCAATTCCAGCTTTTTTTTCGGCAATTGTTTGCCCAAAAAGAGATGCCGCATATATGACCATAAATATTACAATTAAAGGATATTTCATAACTGACTCTTTCCAACTATTAGTATTTATTTTTTTATTTGAGAGTCCCTCAACTTTCTTAAGCGCTCAAGCTGCTCTTCTGTGGCTCTGCCATGATATCTTTCAGAGACTTGACTTGTAGATTTTCGTTCAGGAGACCCTCCTTCTTGAAATTTCCTCTCTTTATCTACTTTTTGCTTTTCACGAATTTTTTGAAGTTCTTCTTTTAATGATTCCCGAAGGGAGTCTTTGATAACAGGGACTCCTCCTTGCTGCAAAGGAATTTCAATTGTTTTTACATCGGTGCGCGTTTCATTATACAATGATCCGATTAGGACCTGTCTTCCATCTTCTCTTAAAATTTCATCGACAACAAACAACGGCCCTACTAGCTTTCTATCGACATAGTCATCAATTTGTTCAGGAGAGGCAAGCTTAATCCAATCTCCATTTTCAATAATAAACCAATCTTTAGGACCCATCAAAATCCGTTTTCCTTTAATTTCAAACATCAATTGGGATCGCGTCCTGGCGCCTACGAAATGCAGCTCTTTTTCTAAATTGTAGCGAGGCTGCGGAAGAGAAGACTTGATGAGATTTAAGGAAACTTTTCCCTTGCCGCCCACGTTCCATAATTCAAACCTCAAAAGCCGATCCTCGACTTTAGTCAAAACAAGCAAAGGATATTTCTGAGAATTGCCGCCGGGCGCTACAGGCTTCCAACGCCCATTTATCCAAGCTGCTGCATCTCCCTCTCCCAGAAAAATTGAATAACGATCCTCTTTTTCTCCAAAGTCGATTCTTTGTTTGTTTGCGATTTCTTTATATTCCTCCCCTCCGTGTTTTTCCAAAAACAAATCTTTTCCATACCAACGCGCCCGCTGTCTGGCGAGCAAAGTCCCATCGACTTTCCACTTGCCAATTTCCCAGCGTCTGTTTCCGTAAGGAGTAAAAATTTTTTCTTTAAGAACAAACCGGGCGTATTCAACGGGTTTCCTAATAATTTCCCCCCTTTCATTTTTCATTGAAACATTCACAAGAGCCTCTTTTTCCCTTGGAGTTGCTTCAATCCAGAGGGAAGTTTCTTTATTTTCCGGGCTGAATATGTATTGAACCTTAGGCTGATCCTTTTCATAGACTAAATATAAAGGGGATTCGGGCGCGATAGATTGGATTTCTTTCGAACCTGCGATGCCAAAATGCAATAATGCTTCTCCATCGCCTGCATCGGGACGCTCATTTTTCCCATAATAACTTAGAAAATTGCGCAAGTCAGGCAACTGCAGACTCATAGGAGAATATTTCAGTTTTAAAAGCGGGGGGCCTATTGCATTGTATTCTTCCGGAGTTTTTGCAAACGCACTCTTAGGCAAGGTCATTTTTTTCTTAGACAATTCAGGGATAAACATCTCATTTGAACTATTTAACCCATAGATCAATGCAAGAATAATCACCCCCCCAATGATCGCTAATAAAAACCTGTTAATCCAAGTAATCCAGTCTTTTGCCATTTGTCAATGATATCGTCGTAGTTTGAATTCCCCAAAAGTATAACCCATCCGGGGTAATTCTTTATAGTGACAAATTTTTAGTCACGCTATATAAGTGAGATATAAACATTTATTGAGAAAAATAAGGGGGACCTTTCAAATGGAACAAAACCGAAACGAAGAAGAAATTGAAGTAGAGCCGATAGAACCAAAGAAACAAGAAAAAGAAGAGAAGGAAAAGAAAAAAGGCTGCAGATTTTCAGAAACAGTCGAAAATCTCAAAAAACATAAAAATATCGACCCGATCATCTCTTATGCGCAAAAAAATACTCAAGATACCATAGCTTATATCCTTTTAGTCATCGGAATACTTTGGATGCTGGCCTATCCTTTCAATGGAGGAATTCTGACAGGGTTGGTCGTCGGCTTTTATTTTTCCAAAGAATTGGTCGAATTTATCAAAAATTTCAACACCTATCTTGAGGAACAAGGATATGGAAAAAGCATTGTGCTTGGCGGAGGAACTCTGGCTCTCTTTTTAATGGCTCCCGGTATTATCATTGGAATAGCGGCCATGGCCGGACTTAAGTTTTTTCTCAAGTCAAATTAAGAACCTATCCGAATTGAATACAAGATTAGCAATCTTGCCGTTTATACCGCTCGTGTTTCAAAATTTGGGATTTTGGCAAAGAAAAAGCCTCGTGGTCGAACGATCGCAAGCCGCTCAATATTGATTAATATTGAGCGGCTTGCGATCGTTCAACCACGAAAGCTTTTTCTTTGCCAAAAACCCCGCAAATTCGATAACTTGTAAAACAAATCTTTCCAAGAGAGGAAGCATGGTACATATCAAAGTTAAAAGAGGATTAGACATTCCAATTTCCGGAAAGCCGTCCGGAAAAGTGCAGCCCATAATACTTGGAGGGGAAGCAAAAGAGCACAAAACACCTAAAACGATCTCGCTTAATCTCGATCCTTTTGAAGATCTTCGTTTTAAACTTCTTGCGAAAAAAGGAGACCGTGTCAAAATCGGCGAGCCTCTTGTTGAAGATAAATCTACTCCGGGACGCGTCTTTACTTCTCCGGCTGGCGGCGTTATTATTGAGGTGAGAAGAGGTCTCAAAAGGCGTTTAATCGATATTGTCATTGCACCCGATCCAAATGAAGAGGAAATCATTCACGGCGAGATAAATGTCGAGCAAGCATCTAAAAAACAAATTCTCGATCAACTATTAAAAGGCGGAATTTTTGCTTTAATCAGGCAACGCCCATTTAATATTTTAGCGAATCCCGAAAAATCTCCAAGGCAAATTTTCGTTAAAGCTATTGAATCCGCACCTTTTATCCCTCCTGCCGAACTTCAAGTAGAAGGGATGGAATCTGCTTTTCAAACAGGGCTCGATGCTCTTTCAAAACTGACCGACGGTTCTGTGCACCTTGTTTATCATAAAGACTCAGAGTGCAAAGCATTTACTCATGCGCAAAATGTGCAAAAACACACAATTGAAGGCCCCCATCCTGCGGGCACCCACTCACTTCATATCGATCGAATAGACCCGATCCAAAATGCAGAAGATGTGATTTGGACGCTGAATGTTTATGATGTTGTTTCGCTAGGCTACTTACTCGCCGCAGGGCGCACTTATACAAAGCGGGTCATCAGCATTGCCGGACCGGGCCTAATTCAAGAACGCACCGGTTATTTCAAAGTGCGCAATGGATGTCCGATTGAAAACCTGATTTCCAATCGATTAAAAACAGGATTTATTCGTCTAATCTCTGGAGACCCCCTTAATGGAAAGAAAGTCGAATCAGATGAATTCTTAGGTTTTTATCACTTTTGTTTTTGCGCAATACCGGAAAATGTTAACCGCGAATTGCTGCATTTTTTTAGATTAGGCCTTCACAAGTATAGTTGCAGCAGAGCCTATTATTCCGGACATATTGACCCAAAAAACAGGGATTATGACTTTACTACAAATCTGCATGGAGAGCCAAGAGCATTTATCGATCCCACATTATACGACCATGTGATGGAGCTTAATGTTCCCGCAATGCAACTTGTTAAAGCTGTTATGGCTGAGGACTACGATCTTGCAGAAGAATTAGGGCTTCTTGCTGTTGACAGTGAAGATTTTGCACTTCCAACATTTGTCTGCCCTTCTAAAATTGAAATGACAGAAATCATCAAAGAAGGACTAAGAGCATACTCATCAGAGGTGATTGAATAATAATGACATAGATTTCGTCCCACTGCTCATCAAAAATATAGGAAAGTACAATGGCCAAAGAAACCAGAAATTAATACCCATGATAGCAAATGTTCCTATAATGAACTAAAAGCAAAGTCAAGCCAAGGAAGAAATGATATTTTTTCCGGAGGAACAGCCGGAGGAATCCAAGTTCAAAAATTGCACCCCCCATTCAAATAATCGATATACCGCTAAACATTGTCAGTTTGCGGCTAAATGCTGTGCCATCGAGAATTGTTTCAACATAAAGAGTATCTCCGGAAGTAAACCAACCCCAACCACCATAAATCAGTTTAGATAAACCCGTTTGAAATAATAGGGTAGCAATAAAAGCCCCGCTACACGTCAGAATCCAAGATGCAAATTTTATTTCATCTTCTGATTGTTTACCTTTAAACAGCAGTTTGTCAACTGCCAAAATTTGGTTTGTTTTAGCAAAACAGAGGAAAAATAAGATAAAGTTTAAATGTGCCTGGTTCATGCAGTAATAAGTTTGATAGGCATGGATAACAAAGTTGAGAAAACAATATCCAATTGTGAATAATATTAAGCTCCATTTAGTGTATACCTCTCTTGATTCAAGAGCCGGGATTTCCACTGGCAGGATAGAGATGTTTTTCTGAAAATCCTTTTCCAAAATTCATTCATACGTAATAATTCTTTTCATGAGAAATTTCCTTACTGTTTACGAACGAAGCGATTTGGTGGCCCAACATAAAAAAGAGAGGGATAAACGAATTTGTGATCGCATCAAAGCTGTTCTGCTTTACGACAAGGGGTGGACTCTTATGCAAATCGCAGAAGCCCTTTTACTTTCTGATGACGCTATTCGCCAACACATTCGAGATTATAAAGAGTCAAAAAAGTTGAAACCGGAAAATGGTGGCTCTGTAGAAAAGCTCTCTTTAGATCAATCAGAACAGCTTGAAAAGCATTTACAAGAGCATACCTATCTCTATATTAAAGATATTTTGTTGTATGTAAAAACAGTGTTCAAAATTGATTATACCGTGCCAGGACTGTGCAATTGGATGCATCGACATGGATTTTCCTATAAAAAACCAGCCCTCGTTCCAGGTAAAGCAGATAAGGAGCGTCAAGAGAAATGGATTGAGGAATACGAACAACTAAAAAGGTCTTTGACAGATGGAGAAACGATTTGTTTTATGGATGGAGTGCATCCTACTCACAATACTCAAGTGACCTATGGCTGGATCAAGACAGGATTACGCAAGGAAATTGCTGCAAATAGCGGAAGATCTCGACTAAATCTTTCTGGTGCTGTTGATTTACTTTCATCGAAATTGCATGTTCAGGAAGATAAGACGCTGAATGCCGAATCTACTATCTCTTTCCTTAAGAAGATTGAGGACGCCTATCCAACTAAGGATAAAATACATGTGTTTTGTGATAATGCTCGCTATTACCGAAATAAGAGTGTAACTTCACATCTCCAAAATTCTAAAATCAACTTACATTTTCTTCCTCCTTACAGTCCAAATTTAAACCCGATTGAGCGGGTTTGGAAATGGATGAAAGAACGAGTGCTGTACAACACGTATTACGAAGATTTTCACGAATTTAAACAGGCTATAATGAGCTTTTTGGAAAATATATCGGGGCTGGATCCAACGTCTGTTTTTGGGCAAGAGTTTGCTGGCAGAATACGTGATAGATTCAGAGCCATCGGCGCTCCAACTTAGGCAGCTTTTTTGATTTTTACCACAGAGCTCACCGAGATCACAGAGAGAATTCAATTTCTCATTCTTCGAATACCATCCTTCAGCATTTTCACATTGAAGTTGATTAGCAAGCCCTTATGGTAATCAGACATTTTGATATAGGAAAGCAATTGGGCCTCATATAAGGGCGTCAATGCCTTAACAGACTTAACCTCTATAATTACTTGATCATCCACGACTAAATCTAACCGGTATCCACAATCGAGCATAACGTCCTTATAGAAAATTGGTAATGGTATTTCTTGTTCCACTTTTAATTTTCTTAAACGGAGCTCATAGGCTAGACATGCAACATATGCAGACTCAAGAAGTCCAGGCCCTAAACTTCGATGAACTTCTATGGCTGCACCTATAATTTCACCAGTTAAAGTGTCATTCTCTCTTCTCTCTGTGGGCTCGGTGAGCTCTGTGGTAAAAAAATCCATCGTAGCAAGCATAAATTGAAAGGAGACATTGTAGCCTACTGGGTCTTTTAGGTACACAGCCAAGCAGCCTGTTATTTGGGAGGAAACAGCTTATTTTTTACAGGATTATTTGAATTTTTCTCTCTTGTTACCGATTCTTCAATTTGAAGAGGTATATACCGCTCGTGTTTCAAAATTTGGGATTTTGGCTTTGAAAAAGCCTCGTGGTTGAACGATCGCAAGCCGCTTAATATTAATCAATATTGAGCGGCTTGCGATCGTTCAAGCACGAGAGCTTTTCTTTGCCAAAAACCAAATTTTGAAACACGAGCGGTATATAACCCTATCAAAGCGAAAATACCAAAAATAATCGTTGTTGTTTTAAGGAGCAGAAAAATTTTCACTCATTATTGGAATAAAAGACATCAGCAGTTTTGGCCTGTACATAATTCCTGCAGCATCGATATGATACGCCGTATCATAGGGTCAGGATATTAACATCAGAAGTGCAATCAATACAGTTAACGCTCAAAGAAGTGCGACTCTTTCTAGTGCATATGATTGAGTAAAGAATAGATCATGAGCCCAGCAGCTGAATGAATCGTGCATTCTATGCCTCCTTTTCTAAGAACCTGTTCAAAATCTCTGGAAATTGTGATTTTTAGCGAATTTTGCTTTGTTTTTGCAACCTTTAAAACTTGCGCATACTTGGAAAAGTAGAGGAGTTTTAAAGGTTGCAAAAACAAAGTGAAAGGCGCAAAAAGCACTTTTTCAGAGATTTTGAACAGATTCTAAATGTACAGTTGAAGAAGGAAGAGCAATTTCAGCTCCATGAGAAGAAATAATATCTGCAATTTTCAAAAACACATCCTGCTGAACATCGCGCCATTTGCCCCAATTTGTTGTTTTCGTGAAGCAATAGATCTCGATATTGAGTGAATGAGCGCCAAAGCTGACAAAATGAACAAACAACGTTTTTGTCTGATCGATTTCAGAGTGATTCTCCAACATAGAACGCATATCTTTAACAATAGGTTCTATTTTTTTCACGTCCTCAAGACGGATTCCGACCGTTTCCTTAATGCGGCGATTATACATCCGGCCCGGATTTTCAATAATCGCATCGATAAAAATCGCATTCGGAATAAACATGGGACGCCTGGCAAATGTGCGTATCCGGGTCATATACCAACCGATATCTTCCACCACCCCTTCAAAATTTTTATTTGGAGAAAAAACCCACTCTCCAATGGCAAAATGACGATTGATATGAATCATCACGCCGCCAAAAAAATTTGCCACCACGTCCTTGCCTGCAAAACCAATAGCGACACCGCCAATACCGCCAAATGCAAGCAATGCCGTTAATTGCACGTTGAGAATATCTAGAAATAACAAACCTGCAACAAATATGACAAAAACAGTAAAGACCTTTCCTATGGCATTAATTAACGCTTGATCTTGTGTTGCGCTTATTCGATACTCTGAGCGTTTAATCAATAACTCCTGAAAACGGAATTTCCAGCGTAAAATAATCCAAGTTGAAAAAAACACAAAAAAAATATTGCGGAACTTAGCGATGATTTCGGTTGAAATCAAAAAATGAGAAGACTCTACCAAAAACTGAATCGATAAAAACGCTCCATACCCCCACACAAGCCAAAATATAGGAAGATAGAATGAATCGCAAAGAGTTCGCAGCCACTCCGGTAAGGACTTCAACTGAATCACATACCCAAGAGTCTTCCTTGCCAAAACCGCAATAATGGCTGTGAAAGCTAGAACCAACCCAAGCTGAACCCATATTTTTGAAGGGATACTCTGTACGAACAACAAAAATTCCATAGTAAACACTATACATAAAAAGTGATTGATTAACAAATAAAATCTTAGTATAAGTTTCTACTTTCAGTATTTTTTTAAGAAGGTTAATATGAAAAATTTGAATTATTTAATTTTGACAGCGTTTACCTTTTTATTCGTCCACACTGCGCAAGCTGAAATCCTTGACACTTATCGAATGGATGAAATCTACCAACATTTGCAACCGGGAATGTTGGTGATCTTTGACATTGATAACACGTTAATTGAACCTGTTCAGGAATTGGGAACGAATCAATGGTTTGAAAACCGAATCAAAGAATACATTTCATATGGCCATTCAAAACCCGACTCTTTAGAAAAAGCATTGCAAGAATGGACAGCCATTCAAAGTATCACTCTAGTTAAACTTGTGGAACCCGGCATTGAGCATATTGTGAAAGATCTTCAAAATCAAGGGTATACTGTAATCGGACTGACAACTCGCGGCCTGGGAATTTCAACGCGCACCATAGATCAGCTCCAAACAGTCAAGATCAACCTGACAGCGACGGCTCCAACAAATGAGGAGATTTTTTTCATGAATGAACGTGGAGTCTTATTTAGAGGCGGAGTACTCTTTACGGCGGGAACGCATAAAGGCAAAGCTCTTGAAAAGTTTCTAAAGACTGTCGGCTGCAATCCTTCCTCCATCATGTTCATCAACGACAAATACTCTCATTTATTACCGGTGGAAGAGTACTGTGAAAAGTTCGCGCTTCCCTTTACAGGAATCAGGTACGGTTTTTTAGATGAAAAAGTCAAAAACTTTCGCAAACAAATTGCTGAAGTACAGTTTTATCACTTTGGCCATATTCTCTCAGATGAAGCTGCGGAACGCATTCTTCATGAAAGAAAATTGGAACCCTCTATTGAGAGCCCGTTTAAAATCTCTAAAAATTGATATCCGTCCAATTCGAAAAGCTGCAAATGAAGATATCAGAAAATATCGATTAACTCAGGAAAATTGAGCTTTTCTTAGGAATCAGTCCAAAGACAAAAAAGATAGGTAGATACCACAGCAAGTACCGATTTAATTCCGCCTCCAATAGGCAAGAGCCACCATGATAATCCGGAAAGAAACAGAGTTGCTACAATATAAATTCCTGCATTTATTTTTCTGTTATTTTCACTCATCGTATATTAATTTCCTATGGTCAATATCTATAATTAAAACCAGCACTTTGTCTTCGAGTATTTTAAAAACAATTCGATAATCACCGACACACAATCTGCGAAATCCTTTTAGACTATATTTTAACGGTTTTCCAAAAGCTGTTGGATTAACTGCTAATTTTTTCTCTATAAACTTTCGGATCATTTCTTTTACTGGTTTTGTAAAACTTTTCAGTTTTTCTTCAATTCCCAATTCATATTCAATCAAGTATCTAGCTTTTTCCACAGCTCCTCATGAGATATAGTCTTTTTTCCTTCCCTTTCCCATTTTTCATATATTTCATCTGCCTGCTTAGATAACAATATATCTTCATAGTCCTCGAGCCAATCCTCCATAACTTTTCTAACTAAGCCGGACATACTCACGTTTTCTTTTTTGCAAATCCAATGCAAAATTTCTGCATCACTTTCCGAAAAAGTAACATTTACTCTTGGTTTGGATGTAGGCATTTAATTACCTCCTTTTACATTTTAAGTGTAACACTAGTGTGTATTTTTGTCAAATATAGGTGTAAGGCCAAAGTAGAAATTTCCGCTTTTTCTGTTAGATTGAGCAATTAGCTCAACTAGCAAGAAAAGGAGGGGTAATATGGAGGAGATGATTACCATGAGTAAAAAGGAAATAGACAGGTGTGCTGTCTTAGAACAAGTTAGAAAAAAGCAACTTATACCGCTCGTGTTTCAAAATTTGAGATTTTGGCTTTGAAAAAACCTCGTGGTTGAGCGATCGCAAGCCGCTTAATATTAATCAATATTGAACGACTTGCGATCGTTCAATCACGAGGTTTTCTCTTTGCCAAAAACCAAATTTTGAAACACGAGCGGTATAAGCGGACACAATGAGAAATTTTCCAAAGAGCCGACAAGCACCTTTGTCACAAGAGGTAAGTTATTGAGCAAGAATTGCCTGGAAAGGGATTCGAACCCCCGGCCTCCGCATTACGAATGCCACACACCTCTAAACTAACAGCAAAGAAAAGTATTTAACCGTATTATTCTTTGCTGGTTAGAAGTTTAATGGTGTTGTGGTTTTTTGTCGATTGCAGATCTTTTTTTGAGATTGCTGTACTAAATTTGTACCAAGTTTGATTTAATGAGTGTCGTACAGGCGAAAAGATATTCAAAAGGAATTTAGCGCCCCCTTCTCTTTGCAGGCTAGTTAGAACTAACAGCTGGAGTAAGAAACATTGCGTGTTTTTCCCCATATATAGTTTTTCCTTCAGCGACAACTTCACCACTATCGTTTACATGAATAAACCTCACTACAGAAAGCCAGGGTGAGTCATAATCTTTTTTAAGAGTATTATTCGCACCTGTGACTGACAAAACCGTAGACCCACCGACATGCACTCCGTTTTTAAAAATATATTTTTTTACATTTCCAGAAACAAAGTATCCATTATTACTAAGCCTCGTATTAGATGGGCCATTAATCAGCATATCACTATTATCGTTAATTGACTCTTGGTAGATCATCTTTTCTATTGACCCCGAACCAGCGATATAATCCTTTGTTTCCTTTAGATGAGTTGCATGTTTTGCAACACAAAATCAGATTGTCGGCTATATCAGAGCCACCTTTGCTTTGTGGGATAATGTGATCCCATGATAAGCTCTCCAAACTTCCGCAATATTCGCATTTCTTTTCTTGTGACGCTATTTGCTTTTTGAGTTCTCGGGTTATTTTGCTCATGCAAATTTCACCATTTCTAGCTTTTTTTCACACGATTCATTATGAATTTGTAATATTCTTTTTTGCGTCTTTTGTCGAAACCAGAAGAGGATGCAATTAATTTTGCATATTGATAAAAGATAAGATCTTTAACTGTTTTAATACTTGGTGATGGCATGATATTTATTGATGTATAGAAGTGTTATATAAAGTTAACTCTTGTTTCCGCAAGATCTAAAGCAAGAACCGTGTCTTCAAGTTTTTTTATTTTACTTTTTATTTTTGATATCTTCTTGAGCCAGTATTGAACTTCTTGTCCATTTGAACAGTTTTGTAATTCTTGATCAGCAATTCCCACTGAGTGATTTTTTAGAGGTAATTTAAAATTAGGTTTCGTAAACTTGTGAGGCATTAAAAACCTTTACCTTCTTTATCTCGCGATGACGTTATCTTTCCGCAAACACCTCAGTGCCCCAGGTCTTATCAATACAATTTACAAAGAGTTTGTTAAAATCCCAGACGAAGCTACTTTTAAGCGTAAGCCGTCCATCACTCTATCTGATCACTTAATGTCAGGACTTGCTATCTTTGGACTGAAATGCCCTTCTCTTCTTGACTTTGAAAGACAAAAAGAAGAAACACCTACAGAAAACAATCTCAGGGATCTTTATCATGTTAACCGAGCGCCTAGCGACACCTATCTCAGAAAACGCCTTGATGCGGTGTCCCCTAGCCACCTCCGCTCTGCCTTCAAAAAACTGTTTGCTGTTTTCCAACGGGGAAAAGGTCTTGAAGAGTATGAGTTTTTGGACGGTCATGTGCTGCTATCCGGAGATGGTACAGGGCAGTTTCACTCTAACAAAATCAGTTGCCCTTCCTGCTGCCAAAAACAATCCCGTGATGGAACCGTCTCCTACTACCATCAAATGTTTGGAGTGTGTATGGTGCATCCCCAAAAAAAGAACGTCATTCCTTTTTGCCCAGAGCCTATCCTTAAAAAAGATGGATCAGAGAAAAATGACTGCGAACGCAGTGCCTGCAAGCGGTTTTTAAAGCATTTTCGCCGAGAGCACCCCCATCTTAAAGCTATTTTTTTGGCCGATGGTTTATCTTCTAACGCACCTAACATTGAGATGCTTAAAGAAAGCAACCTGCGTTTTATTCTCATCGCCAAACCCGGAGATCACCGCCATCTTTTTGAGCAATTAGAGGAAAGCGAACAGACCGTTTATCACGAAATTAATACCGAAGACGACTGTTATCATCAGTTTCGTTTTTTAAATAGCACGTCTCTAAACAAGTCCCGTGCAGATCTCAAAGTGAATCTGCTAGAGTACCGCTGTACAAACAAGAATGGGAAAGAAATTAACTTTTCTTGGATTACAGATTTTAAGTTAAAAGAATCCAATGTGTTACAAATCGCTCAAGCTGGGAGGGCAAGATGGAAAGTAGAAAATGAAACCTTCAATACGCTGAAAAATCTGGGATACAATTTCGAACATAACTACGGGCATGGCAAGCAGAATCTGTCCACTATTTTTTGCCTCTTGATGATGTTGGCGTTTTTAGTCGATCAGATCCAAGAGGCCTGCTGCACAGTCTTTCAGGACTGCAAAAAAAGAAAGGGTACATACCGGCGTCTTTGGGAAGCAATGCGCGCCTTGTTTCAAGAGGTGGTAGTCGGGAATTGGAAGAATTTATACGCTCTCATACTGAAAAAGAAGACATTGATAATGGATACTTCCTAAGAGCTAACTGTATTCCAGATCATTCAGCGTATTTCCAAAAGTATCCCCATACTCTCAAATAATCCCTGATCATAGGACTCAAGAAAGGTCTATGGAGACTCTTGCGTCCAAAAATAATCTGAAAATTGATTAGTCACAAACTCTACTCTATTCGCTGTTCAGTGGGAATTGCTGATTCTTGATTGTATTCTGCTAATTTATTTTGAGAATATTCAATGGTTCGTATTGCTGTGTTTCTTAAATAGTTTATGTTGGTTGAGATTGATTCTTTAGAGTTTTTTGGTTCTATCGAATCTGCATTAATGTTTATGTTAAGTGCTGTTTTTAAAATTATTTGATAAATTATTTTTTTCATTTTAATTACCTTTTTGTTCTGTTTTGTTTAATATGGATGATTTATACCGCTCGTGTTTCAAAATTTGGGATTTTAGCTTTGAAAACGCCTCGTGGTTGAACGATCGCAAGCCACTCAATATTGATTAATATTAAGCGGCTTGCGATCGTTCAATCACGAGAGCTTTTTCTTTGCCAAAAACCAAATTTTGAATCACGAGCGGTATATAACCGTTAGGCATTAATCATTTGCAATAGTTTCATTTTTTATATTGCTAATCCCTTTAATTTCTACTAAATGTGAATCACAACTTACACTTCCCCACCAATATTGATTTGTCAGATCTTTACCTCTTATTTCACTTGGATATGATATGCCAACAATTTCATCGTTCCAGATAACAACTTGATATCCTTTCTTATCTCCACCGAGATTTGTAACAACGTAACCATCTGAAAACCATGCTATTTGAATTGTCTCTGAATGTCTTGAATGATAGGTTACTATGCGTGTTCCCTCGTTTTCGTACATGTTTCCACCGAAAACTTTTTTTACATCATCATAAATTGATCCGAAATCTCCATCTGAAAGAAAACCAATAATATCTTTCACATATTCATCACTACTATCCCCATATGAATAATTGCAAAAAAATGAACTTAATAAAATACTCAATATAATTAATTGTTTTTTCATTTTAATTTCCTGTTTTATGTTTTTGATATTATAATATTTTTTTAATTTAATCTTATGTTTACATGTTTCTAAAGAATCTATCTCTTTCTCTTTGTTGATTCAGACGCCTTTTTGAGTGGTTGGAAAAAAAATATCTCCGCAAGGCGAGCAAGCCTTGTGGGGATATGATTTATTGTATTACGGGGTTTTAGATATGGTTAAAAGCATGGCATGTGATTCACCATATATGGTTTTTCCCTTAGCAATGATTTCTCCATTGTTGTTTATACTAATAAATTTCACACCAGGAAACCAAGGCGATTCGTAATCTTTTTGGAGTTTTTGGTTAACTGTAGTTGTTGATAACAACACAATATTACTCATAAGTACTTCATCTTTAAATGTGCACCTTCTAACACCTCCATGGATCGTATAATTGCTATTGTTAAGCTTGGTGTCATGGTTATAATTGATTAATATGTTTCCTGCATCATTGATGGCAACCGCGCTCGTTTTTTCTTGTTTGGGCACGGTGTTATGAAGATCGATAGCTTGATCACCTACCCACTTAACTGCATGAATTTGATAATAAACATTATTTTTATAAACCAAGGAAGTTAAGCTTTGTCCAACTACTTCGCCTTTATTGTTCATGTCGAAACCGTATGATTCCAGAGATTCGATTCCTAGATCACCCTCTAAACCTTTTAGTTTGGTTATTTGCCCGTTATGCCAAATTACAGGTCTTGTGATAGTTATTCCATTCTCTGTTTCCTTTACCGATTTTATTAAAACTTGCCCTGAATTATTTATGGCAGAAATCTCTTTCCCTGGAAGATTTCCTAGTTTAATGACACCGTTTTTTTGATCCCACATATAGAGAACAGAAAAATTTGTGTTCCCATCATATGTACCGTATGTATTTCCGTTGTCCGTTAAATATCTCCAATTGATTTCAACTTCATTTTCATTTTCTCTATTAGAAATCTCATGAAAATCTCCATTTCGATCTCTTACAAAAAAGTGTTTCCCGTCTTTCGATCCATCAATGTTGTACCATCCGAGTATTTGCCCCTCATTGTTAAGGGCTATAGCTTCACTTGAGTGTGTTTGCAGTGTATCGATGTCGTGAATATCATATTCGATTTCAGCGGACAAATAACCTGAAGCAAACAGAAACGAAAAAGTTAATAATGAAAATAGCTTTTTTAGCATAATTAAACATCCTTGTTTAAGTTAAAAAATAACAAAAATCATAACAAATAAATTATTAAACATCAATTTTCTTAAAAATCATGATCAAACAAATGTTTGTTAGATTTGTTTTTTGTTTAGAAAATGGAATGGAAAGAAAAAAACAACAAAGAGATATAACAGAAAGTTGTGTTTGAGATGAAAAGAGCGTATCCTATGAAATTTTGAAAACAAAAATAAATTTTATAGGAGATACGCTCATGAAAGATGATGTCATTTCTTTCGATAAATTTCACGCAATAAATGAGATGAACAACTTGTTGGAACAAACTCTAAGAGATGGAGCCCGTTTGTTACTTCAACAGGCTATTGAAAATGAAGTAAACGAATACCTGGAATCAATGAGAGACGTGAAGAATTCAGAAGGGAGAAAACAATTTGTTCGCAACGGTTACCTTCCGAAAAGGCAAGTACAGACAGGAATAGGGCCGATTCAAGTGAAACAACCTAGAGTTCGTAATAAGGACGGTTCCACAACATACTCAAGCGCGATACTTCCCAAATATTTAAGAAGAGCTCCATCACTCGACGCAGTAATTCCGGCTCTTTATCTCAGGGGAATTTCTACAGGTAGTTTCCAAGAAGCTCTTGAAGCAATAATGGGTAAGGATGCTAAAGGGTTGTCCGCAGCCAATATTACACGTTTAAAACAATCATGGGAGCAGGAGTACAAACACTGGAATAAGCGCTCTTTAGAAGGAAAACGCTATGTTTACATCTGGGTTGATGGGATCTATTTCAATGTTCGCCTTGGAGACGATCGAATATGTTTTCTAGTGATCCTCGGAGCCTTACCTGACGGCAAAAAGGAACTCGTTGCAATTCATAATGGCTATAGAGAGAGTAAGATTTCCTGGACGGAGGTTTTAGAAAATTTAAAACTGCGTGGGCTTTGCACTCCTCCTGAGCTTGCGATAGGAGATGGCGCTCTTGGGTTTTGGTCGGCGATAGAAGAAGTCTTTCCAAAGACAAAACAGCAGCGATGTTGGGTACATAAGACTGCCAATATTCTGGATAAAATGCCCAAAAGTATTCAAGTGAATGCAAAAAAGGCAATTCATGAAATTTATATGGCCCCGACCAAAGAAGATGGGTTGGCTGCATTTGAAGCGTTTTTAAAAACATACCGTGACAAATACCCCAAAGCCTGTGCTTGTCTTGAAAAAGATAAGGCTCAGTTGTTTACCTTCTATAATTTCCCTGCAATACACTGGCAGCATATCAGGACAACCAATCCAATCGAATCCACTTTTGCAACAATCAGACATCGGACAAGGCAAACGAAAGGCTGCGGCTCTGTTATTGCGACATTGACAATGGTGTTCAAACTTGCGATGTCAGCTGAGAAAAAATGGCGAAAACTCAAGGGATGTGAAATGATTGAAAAAGTGATTAAAGGAGTTATTTTCAAGGATGGAGAGGAAGTTTTAGAGGCCAAAAAGATAGCTTAAGAAATTTTTAAATCAGGGTACGCTTAAGGATTCGAAACACAACATTTGAAAATATCTCCTGGCGGTCAAATGTCTCTGTTTACAAATCTTTTGTAGGTTTTTAACAGCAGTTCCCGCTGGAAAACTCCCTGAAAGCATACTTTCAGATACTTCTGAAAATCTAGCATTTTCAAAAGAAAATGATACCTTAGAATCATAAAAGCCTACGAATGAATTTTCAATTATCTCTAGGAAAAATTCTCCAGAGGGAAATGCTGTGAAAATTAAAACTTCTATATTTTTGAGTAACATACAGATTGTTTTTCTACCCTTAAACATAGAATTGATGTAATTTTTTAGAAAATTACTCTTGGATAAAAGATATGCTGATAAGAAATTTTTTTTTAATTTTGACAGTTTCGTTTTTTTGTGTTTTGGAAATTTCAGGGATTACACTTGAAGAAATAACCAACGGAATGAGCGAAGAAGATCTTGTTAAAACAGGGCTGTTTCAGCTTACAGACAACGAGAAAAAAGAGCTAAATGTATGGTTGCAATATCAATCAAAAAATTATTTTCTTTCGATACCAAAAATAAAAAACAGCGGTGATCATAAGTTTTTTTTAAAAACAGAGAAACGACAACCGGAAAACACTATAGGTTCCAATTGGGAGCTTGCTTTAGTAGCGGTCTTTCAAAATGAAACTCCTTATCTGAGAGAATTTATTGAATTTCACAAACTGATGGGTGTGCAACATTTTTACCTTTATGACAACATGAGCTCGGAGAATTTCTTACCAGAAATTAAAAAATACATCGAGAGCGGTGAAGTGGAGTTGTTTGAATGGCCCGTAGAGAATTTTGTTTATGGACAATGCAGTTGCTATAAAGATGCAATTTATCGAAGCAGAGGGAAGGCAAAGTGGCTAATAATCGCGGATACCGATCTTTTCTTTTTCCCTATTGAAGATTCGAACCTTATTGAATTTCTGAAAAAATATGATCATCCTCTGATTGGTGGAGTAACTTCCAACTATTTAAATTTTGGAACTTCTAATGTTGAGTCTGTGAATTTTAATTCCGGAGAACTTTTGACAGAATTGCTTGTTAGATGTTCTTCTGAAATAGATAAAGCTGTTCGCTGTATAGTTCGTCCAGAACGAGTTGAGTCAGTAGATAACCCTCATTTCGCAAAATATTATCCTCAATACTTTGCTGTGGATGAAAACTATTCCAGAAATGAGGGTCCATTTAACGAGAAAAGGCCTGCAAACAAAATTAGGATAAATCATTATATGTTTAGAACTCTTGATTTTTTAAAAAATGTTTTTGGATTGCGTCATGCAAGATTTAGTGCTGAACATAACGGAGAGGATTTACCGGTTGAAGTTTCACAAACTACAATAGATTTTTTATTAAAACTAGACGCAGATAATTCAAAATCTCAAGACACAGAAATACATCGTTTTACCCCTCTTTTAAAAGAGTCGTCTTCTTTGTAAATATTAGACAAACCACCGTTGTCTTCAAGAATATCTCATCTATAGACGTCTTTTCGATGACCGACCTCAATCACCAATACGATCAGAACATCATCGTGGATAGTGTATACCACCCGATAGTCGCCACATCTGATTCGGTATAGAGAATCCTTCGACCCTTTCAACTTTTTACAGCCATCCGGTCTGGGATCTTTTTCTAGAGATAGAACGCTTTCCTTGATTTGCTCCCGGTGTTTCTTTGGGATTTTTTCGAGATCTTTCAGATAGTGCTTATTAAACTAAATCCTGTACCTATTCGGCATCATCCCATCCAGCTAGTCGCGTGGCGTCGTTGAAGTCGATCAGGTCGCTATCTTTCATTTCTTTCAGACGTATATCTGCTTTTTTGGCTAGTTGCCGGTCTTCGTATTCTTCGATTTCCTTAATCAGTAGATCAGAGACAAAATCCTTTAATGTTTTTCCTTTTTGAGCACAAATCATTTTAAGATATGGGTAGTGCTCTCTTGGAAACTCAAAATTTAAGCGAACGGTGTTTTTCATGATTTTTCTCCTTTTTTTCATTATAACAAATTTGAGTAAATGAGTAAATGAGTAAATGAGTAAGTAGATCTCAAGGCAGAATTACTTCTTGCCAAACCCAAGACCAGACCGGAAAAATTTCTAATAAATAAAATAACCGACATTAAGAAAGGACAAAGAGAAAGCTTTAAACACGCACGTACACACGTAATATGCATTCTTCGAATACGACTGCGAAAACCTTTTACAAATTGATCAAAAAGAAGATTAAAATGTCATTGGGAACGTCATATTGAGTTCGATATACAACAACAATTATCTTTGAGAGGGCCTGAATGTATTCAGATTTGTTCCATTGGGTTTTTTTTGAGCGTGTAACCTTTACACACATATTTTCCATTAAAATTTTTGCTAACATTCCATTAAAACATTCAATTTTATTATCATGCTTTGCAGCTCAATCGTTGTTGGTTTTGAAAATGAATGAAGAAATATTAAACATAATCAAGGATTATCCAAAAAGTCCTGTTGTGTGGGTAACTATTATCTATGGAATTTTCTCTTTTGTATTCTCAATAAGAATTGTAAGAGAAATGTCTCTGGCATTGGAAACCGTCGGTTTTAAAATAAACAAAAAAGATAGAAAAAAATGGCAAAGATTAACAGGAACGCTTTTCTTAAGTGTGTATTTAATTTCTTTATTTATACTTATTTTATACAAAGTATTTCCTTAAACGCATCTGAATGCCAATGCAATTTTTGCGCGAATGAAAAAATAGAAAATGAATTTGATTATTCGAAACTCGGTGATTTTGAAGAAATGTTTTTGGAATTTGACCGGCTTTCCGAAGAAAATGAAAATGAATCAAAAGAATTTTTTGTAAAAAAGTGGTGTAAAAAAGCAAAAAGATATTTCAAAAAAAGACTCATCAAAGTTGTTAAAAAAATAATTAATGTTAAAGATTTTAGGAATGCTGATGATTGCGCTTATACGGTCGCAAAATTCAAAAGAAAGATAGATAGAAAAGTCCATAATACCGGTAAAATTGATGAGATATTAGTCAAGTTTGATGAAATAGCTGATGATGAAAGATTTGTTGGAATGAAAGCTTTTTCTGGTAGAATTAAATATTATTCCGAAAACAAAAAGGCCCGTCCTCCAAAACATCCCGATTATAATAGATATAATCAAGACGTGGATTTTATTGCGAAATCAGGCGAATTAGATCACATACCTGATAGAGCTTTGTTTGGCGGTGTTGAAATAGGGTGCGGACTTTTAATTGGCGTTCTCCCTTTCCCTGGTTGTGCCTGGTTGGCAGGAATAATGATCGGTCATGGATGGAGTCTAATTTTCGACGGTTATATGCAAGAATGGGAAAAACAAAATAAAGGGTTTGAAATCCCTGCGTTTTAGATTTACACTTCCAACCTCAACGCCCCCTCAAAATTCGCAATATATCGTTATTTGGAGCTCTGGGGTCGTTATGTCTGATTTATCGTCCTTTTCTTCATCCTGCGGAACTTCAGGCCACCAGCCAAAAGGATTGCTGTTTCCGCACCTTCTTCTGTTGCCTAAGACAAACTCCTCATAGTTCTGATTGTCTGATCCGCAAAATGCATAGTCAGTGCAGCAAATGAATGTAACGCCCTTAACATTTTCATGCAGCTCTTCATATTCCTTTTTTTGCTTTAAGAAATCCTCGTCCTGATAATCATACCGGACAAAGCAAAGAGCGAATCTGTCTTTTGGGATAACCGCATTCTCAATACGATTCAAGCGATTTGAAAAATTCTTCATTTTAATTTTTCCTCCATTTTCGTTATACAGGTTTCAATTTCGTTTATCTCTTTAAATTTTACAAAGTGGTTCAGTATATCACTGGCAGCCCCTCGCCGCACTGCCGGCGGATACTCTTCATTCGTACACAGGTCTAAAAGCGTTTGCGAAGCGGCTTTGACTGAAAACTTAAGCTGATCATAGCTTTCTTGCAAAATCTCCTCTCGAAGGCGGAGAAGCTCATTTTTGAACGCTTCGTTTTCAGTCCAGCGATAGTAAGTTTCTCGATTGATCCCTGCCTGCTTGCAACCCTGCTTAATTGTCGGCGAGCTAACAATATGAATTAACACCTACTGTTGCCGATCCTATAAATTTTCTTTAGCTGCCACATTTTGCCTCAATTTGCCGCATTTTTATAATAATTTATTTTTTAATCTTAATCTGTTCACCGCTTGATTTCATTAATCAAATCTACCAATCTTTTCATTGGTCATTTTTTTCTTTTTCCAATATTCGATCATTCCTTTTCTGGATGCTTCTCTTACCCTCAGTCTACCTTCTTCAGTCTTCGGACCTGTGGATAGTCCGCCACGCATTCGACAACGGCCATTCACCGGCTTATCTGTCATTGAGTCAATTACCGCCTTTGCTTTGCATTGATGGCCATCGCGACACTTGGCGCCGCAAACAGGTCTGTTATTTTTCCATCTCTTTTCATCCTTCCAGAATATACCAATGCATACCTCTGGACATGTCGCTTTGAGATTTTTGTACCAACTCATTTTTGAAATCTCCTATTAAGTCCATGATGTGCGCGCAAAAGTCGGATTATTTCAATACCAAAAAACCTTTGACTTTTCCGCCAATTCTTTTAATCCCTTTTCCTTTGCCCTGTGTTTCACTAAAGCCCTCATCGCTTTTTTGATTGCTTTCTCATCACCATTTTCCCTAGCCTCGAAAAGTTTTTTATACAGATCGATAGATTTTTTGTAGTAATCATCTCGAATCTCCTCGGCCTTGTCAAAATCGTAAACGTTATATTTATTCATATATACCCCATGACGTATGCGCATTACGCTCTAGAAAAGTCTTTTTTTAAGCTATGCAGCCCCTTGTTTCATCTCGCCGATTAAATTCGCTGCCTCGCCTTTTGTCAAGTTCTGTGGAATCTTAAAACCTTTGGAAGTGAGAAAAAATCGCTGCTTTGCTGTTGCCGGCTCAAACTTCCATAGATTCCTTTCATTGATTTTTTGACCAATTATTTGTGGAACCGAAATATCATCAACACAAGTTTCCCGTTTTGCCCAAGTTATGGATGAAGAAATTAACCAATTTAAGGAACGACCGCTTGGGGAATACTGTTATCTTTACCTTGACGCTCAATATGAGAAAGTGAGATATGAAGGGAGCGTGCGTTCGTTGGCGGTATTAAAAGCGGTAGGAGTAAATAAGGAAGGTATTAGAGAGATTCTTGGAATATCTTGCAGTCTTTCAGAGGCGGAAGTTCACTGGAGAGGATTTCTTGAAGGTTTGATCAGAAGAGGGATGCGAGGCCTTGAGCTTTTGATCAGCGATGATCACGCGGGGCTTAGGAGCGCGCTTCGATCCACGCTTCCTGCTGTAAAATGGCAAAGATGTCTATTTCATTTGGCTCAAAACGCAGGCTCTCATGTACCGATGGCAAGCATGAGAAAAGAGGCATCAGCTGCAGTAAGAGAGATTTATCAAGCCATAGATAAGAATGAAGCGGAACAGAGAATGCAAAAAGTTATCGAGAGATATAAAGAGAAGGCTTCAAAATTTTGCGACTGGCTTGAAGAGAATTTTATTGAGGGGCTGACATTTTTTGATTTTCCCAAAGAACACTGGAAAAACATAAGGACAAATAATCTAATAGAACGTCTGAATCAGGAGCAAAAAAGAAGAACGCGAACAGTAAGGTTGTTTCCTAGCGTAGCATCTTGCGAACGACTTGTGATTGCGATTGCGATGAGGATTCACGAGGAGTGGTCGACAAGCAATAGATATCTAACAATGAGGCAATAACTGTTTTTTTGCTGAAGTGCCAACCTAAAAAGATGAAAGCTCTGAAGCGGTCTGCTGTCAAGGCCGAGCGAAGCGAGCCGGAGGGTAGCCTTTACAGAAAAGGCTTCCGTAAGAGCTAAAATCTCAAAAAGTTGATACGAAAGCAAAATCAGCTAATAAATAGTGATTAATCATCTTTATTAGCTTGCAAAAGCATATAAGGATGATCAAAAAATGATACCGCTTTAGCGTGCCTGAACTGGCAAAGATAATTGTCGTCAGGCGGCAAAAGTAATTGACGTTTTATAATGTGAGGCAATCAATGCCGGAGTGATATCTGATAGGAGATAGGGACCAAGTGTTTCTTTCCACCAAGCTAATTGTTGCTCCTGCTTTGCTCGAGGCTTGTTCGGAAGCACATCTTTTTCATATCTGGATATAGCTTCCTCAAGGGTGTGCTTTTGCGCTTCTGCTTTCTTAAAATATTTTCCATCCCGAATTTCACATTCGGTTTGCTGCTTCCATAGTCTGGCTTTTGTCAAACTACTAAATGTTTTTCGAACAATCGGATGCCCTTTTATCCTAATTTGGACGCGGTAATGATTTTTTCCATCTTTAGTTTGTCTTTTCTGAATTCCTTTCATGTATTAATCTCCTAATAATAATTTGCGAAAGCGTAAAACATCACTCCAAAAACAGCAACACCGCATACATAATGCGTAGTTAATTGAAAGATCACAATAAGTCACAAACGTAGGTAATTGATAATTAAATCTTTTAGTTGATTCAGTCTTTTGTAACTTCATGTGTCTATTGGTGTTTTTTTGCTGGCTAGTGTGCCATTTTTGTGCCATCCATTAAACCAGCAACTCTCTTGACATCCTCCTCTCCCTGAAGGAAGAGGATTCCTGTACTTATATTGCACAGGGTAGTATTTCCTTGTGGTTTCCTACTGGTTCCTGCTGCCGACTCCTAACAGAGTTCGCTTGACAGGCTATCACGGCAAGCCCTGCCGCTAATATATTTAATGCACCAACATTGTCAGCATGATTTTCGTAATAGCACTTTCTACATTGAAATTGTGATTGGCTTGGTCTGTTTTGAGAGTCGATATTCGAACAACTTGGACATTTTTGACTCGTATACTGGGGATTAACGTAATGTAGTTCCCCTCCTAGCCACGACAATTTGTAATTTAGTAGATTGCAAAAGATCCCCCAACCTTGATCTATGATGGATTTATTTAATCCAGATTTCGCCTTAACATTTCTGCCTGGCGATTCGATTGATCCCTTTGCAGATTTAGACATATTTTTGATTTGCAGATCCTCTAAGAAAACAATAGCGTGGTTTTTGCTAATTTCTCTTGTGATTTGATGCAAATGGTCTAATCGGCAATTTCGGATCTTTCGATGTTGTCTTGATATTTTTCTTTTTTGTTTCCTCCAATTATTGGAAAATTTGACTTGTCTTGAGAGTTTCTTTTGTGACTTTGCAAGTCTTCTTTCTTGTTTTCGAAAAGAATTAGATGGCTCAAAGTATTCTCCTGTCGAAAGTGTAGCAAATCGAGAAACACCAAGATCAATACCAATACTTGATTCGGATGGATGAACAGGATCTGCAACTTCTAATTCTACTTGTACAGAAATGTACCACCCATCAGCCTCTCTTTTTACAGTGAGATTTTTTTGTTTCCCTTCGATATTTCTGCTTTTGTGAAAACCAACCCAACCTATTTTGGGAAGAAAAACACGTCGGTTTTCAAATTTAAATCCTTGAGGATAGCAAAAACTATCTCCAGAAAATTTCTTTTTAAATTTAGGAAGACGTTTATGAGATTGTTTTCTGTCAAAACCATCCTGAAAAGCTCTTTCAAGATGTTTTAATGTTTGCTGAAGAGGTTGAGAATGAGACTGCTTTAAGAAGCTAAGTTCATCTGTTTTCTTCCAAAATGTAAGCCAAAAGGCAAGCTCTCGATACCACATTAATGGTTGTTTTTCTTCTAGTCTTTTCATGTTAAGCGCTAAGGTTTTGTTCCACAAAAAACGACAACATCCAGCTGTTTGTGATAGTTGTTTTTCTATCTCGTGATTTGTCTTTAACTTAAATTGATAGGCTTTGCGTATTAACATGCGCTCATGTTACATTTGGTCCATGAAAAAATCAACAACAATTAGATCCGGTAGGCACTGTGTTTTTAATATGCATGTTCACTTGGTCTTTGTCACCAAATATCGAAGAAAAGTTTTTAACAAAAAAATTTTAAATGATCTAAAACAAATTTTCTCTGATGTTTGCAATGACTTTGAATCTAATCTCGTTGAGTTTGATGGGGAACAAGACCATGTTCATCTATTAATTAACTATCCTCCAAAAGTAGCTATTTCAAAACTAGTTAATAGTCTGAAAGGAGTTTCTAGTCGGTTAATTAAACGAGATCATAGAGAGTACATTAGTCAATTTCTTTGGAAAAACAACCTTTGGTCTCCAAGCTATTTTTCTGGAAGTTGTGGAGGTGCACCAATTGATATTATCCGAAAATATATCGAGCAACAACAAATGCCTCACTAAAGCGCCTTACATCCTCTCCCTAAAGGAAGAGGTTTTTCGGCGCATTTTGATAAAAGTTAACATGAACTATTTCCTTGTCAGATTTTGTCTGCTTTGACTAGATCTTGTAATCCATGGTGACAAGTCACATTGTTACAAATGATTAAACTTGATATAATAGGATTATAGGAGTTTTGTATTATGGATAAAAATACACACAAAAAAAACTATAGAGCCAGGGAAGCAAGGCTATCTATCGACTGCTCCACTGAACAAAAGAGAAAAATTAAAATGTTAGCCGCTTCTCAAGACAAGAGCATTACCGATTTTTTGCTTGATCTTGTTGAGGAGAAATATACTTGGTGTCCTCTTGAATTAAGTCATGTCCCAAATGAAGAAACTATCTCTTCAATTGAAAAAAGTGAGAAAGGCAAAGATTTAAAAGGCTTTGAATCAATGGGTGATTTGTACGAGGATTTGGGAATTTAATGCGATCAATAGAACGATCAAAGCAATTCAAAAAGGATATTAAGAAAGCGCTTAAGCAAACATCTCCAAAACGAAACATTGAAGAACTTAAAAAAACGATGGAAATGCTCGTTGAAGACAAACCACTGTCAGAGGAAAAACGAGACCATTCATTAAGTGGGAATTGGATAGGTTATCGTGAATGTCATATTCAGCCTGATTTCCTTTTAATCTATAAAAAGGATGATGCTAAATACTCGATTCGTTTTGAAAGGGCAGGTAGCCATTCTGAACTTTTTAAATAATTATCAAACTTTCCAAAACAATCAATAATTGTTGATAAAAGCAAAATCGTATTATTCGACGACAATTATCTTTGCCGGTTAACCAGGGCAATTTGATTACAAAGATTTTACACCCATCACCTCCAAAAGATAATCTTCATCCCAACCCGCTTGCTTCCTTTTTAGCTCAATCCCTCCATCAGTTTTTTTGTCCTGTTTGAGAAGGTTCAAGGCAATTCTCCGTAACACTGACATGTTTTCTGCAATATTACCGGCTCGGGACTTCTGGACATCTTCCTCAAAAGCCACATCAAGCACCCAATGACAGGCCTCAATTCCCCAGTGTGAACGTATAGCGCACGCAATTCTATGAGAATCTGCAGGTAGGCTTGAAATATATAATCGCCTTTCAATACTTTTTTTGCCATCCACGATGCGTATCGATATGATGAGAGTAATTGATTTAAGGCCTGCCCACTTCCTCCTTTCTTTGACCGGTAAAACCATTCGATATCTTCTGTAGAGTAAATATGCCGTTCCTCATATCTACCATGTCCCTCCTCTGTTGTATGATAAGCTGAGTGCTTAACATCGTCAAAATCAACAGCCTCTGCTTGGTCAAAAAAATTTTCTACTTCATCATGTAAACTGGATTGATTTCCTTTCAACGCCAGTAAATAGTCCGCATTATTGTCTATGATTTGCTTTGCAATTGCGGTCTGTGTTCCCATAGCATCGATAGTAATTACCGCTCCATCAACATTGATCATTTCGATCAATTTGGGTATCGCCGTAATTTCATTCGATTTGTCATCCACTTTTGTCTGAGCTAAGGTCAATCCTGTATCGGCAGCCCACATACTTACCATGTGCACAAATGAATTTGGTTTTGATTTGCTGGCTGTACCTCGCAAGGCTTTTCCATCAATAGCAATAACTTTTCTTCCACTTAGCTCGGTTATTGATTGTACCCAAGACACAAATCCATCATTGAGTTGTTTTGGATCAAGTAAAAGGAATATCCACCAAAAAGTATTGTAACAGGGAACACCGTTCGGTAAATTGAGAATAGATTCCAGCCATTTTTTTCGACGTTTTGCATATGCAGCCACCTCTTTGAGGTTGTTAGCTGAACACAATACAGCACATAAAGTGATAAAAAGAACATTGAGTAACTCGTGTTTGATCGGCTTGTTACTGTCTCGTTGATCCTCTACTTGTGAAAAATGTGAGAAAATGGAATTGCGAAATGTCTCGACTTGACTATTTTGAGGCTCTTTGGACTTAGAATTATCAGCGTTCACAGTTGATCTCCTTGGAAAAGATTTTTATCAACTGTATAGGAAAATGTATAGGGTGTTATTTTATCAAGTCTTTCTTGTCAAATTACCCTGGAGAGTAGACAGGACTTATGTTTCATTATTTTACCTCAAATTAGTTTCTGAGGCAGTATAGAAGCGCTGTTGAAATTCTTCCACTTTTTGCACAGATTTTCTAAATTTAAAAGAAATTATTGTTTATTAAAGATTTCGTTAATATTTACATAAATCATTCGACCCTAGTATTATGCTTCTAAAATTAATCTTTGTTTATTAAATAGTTCTAAAAACATAAGAACACACAAAGGAAAAATATGAGCATCATTTCTCAAATCACAAAATACAATGAAAATTCTTATGAGCAGTTGCATGATTTCATGAAAAACTCATATGTCACATTGACATTTTTTGGAGGCAGAAGAGTAAGAGCTATTGGATATAAAGGGTCTATTGCCGCCGATGAACTAGCTTTGAAAGTTCTTAATTTGTATCAGTCTCATAAAGAAATTAATATTGATGAACACAATCTGCTTATAAAAGTAGAAATAAAAATTAAAAAAATAGAAAAAATAAAAGATGATATAATAAAACACGCCAATTTAATAACAAGATTTTTCGGTTGGTTGCGAGACTTCGTATATTATACAATTTTCAATCCATCTGTATCTGATCCTTATGACGATCTTTATTATTCAATGCCAAATCCTATTGAATAAACATTAATTTTCACGAATACATAACAAAAGAGAATTTAAATTATGATAGAAACTCATAACGGGTTGCTCAACCCTTCAACCATTTTAGATACTGGTCATTGGGGGGCTACTATAACATGTAACAAAAAAGGTAATCATGCTCGAATAGTATTTGAGTATATAAAAATTTCAAAAACAACAGGTAATCCTGAGCACTTTTTTAGAGTAGCTGAATTATGTGCAACAAAAATTACAAACACTAAAAATCTTATAACAACATCCGACGATATTAAAAATATAATTAAACGGAATCAATTAGGAAAAGTAATATTAAGAAATCAAAAACCAATAGATGAATTTAATATAAACAAATGCTCAAGAAAATCTCAAACATGGGCAGGGAAATTGCATGAAGATTTTTCTTAACAACTCATACCCAAAATCTCTAGCATGTAGTCTTTGTTCCATCCCGCCTTTGACCGCCTGTTCTTAATCCCTGCTTTTGTTTTCTTGTCTGCTTTAAGAAGATTTAGAGTCACTCTCCTAATTACTGAAAAATTTTCTGCCCCATTATCTTTTCGTATCTTACAACCATCTTCCCCATAAGATACATCCAGCTGCCAATGCAGTTTGTTCTCTACAGACCAATGACTCCTAATTGCATGCCCAATTTTCCAAGCATCAGCTTTTAAGCTAGATATATAATATCTGTACTCGACTGTTTCTTTTCCTTTTGTCTCTCGGGTACTCTTCAGACAAGCTATGCTGATAAGGTCTTTCCAGACATCTTTTTGTGGGAGCCAATCCAAGCATTCTGTTACCCATACTTCACGCTTTTCGATGCGGCCTCGTGATTTTTCCTCATTGATGTAGTAATCACAATCTGCTTCTTCATGCTGAACCAGGGTTGCTTGATTAAAAAAATTAAGGACTTCAGCATGTAAACTACCCTGATTGCCTTTCAAGGCTAAAACATAATCACCGCCCTGATCACGAATTTTAGATGCTATATCCCTTTGGCATCCAGCTGCATCGATTGTTACTATTGCCTTATTCAGATCCAACAATTGAATCAGGGATGGGAAAGCGGTAATTTCATTAGATTTTGCTTCTACGGTTATTTGGCCTAGAACGATATTATTCTCAGCAGAAAATGCACTAACCAAGTGAATTGCTTTTTCGTCTCCGCAACCAGAGTTGCATATGGTTTTACCGTCCAGTGCGATAACTCCTCCAACTACCTTAGAAATTCTCTGTGTCCAATTGATGAAACATTTTTCAAAAGAAGGGGCATCAACAAAGCGAAAAAAGCGGCTGAAAGTGTCATGAGATGGAATGCCATTCAGGCATAGTCCTCGATCCTGTAGCCATGGTAAGTTGGATTCTCCCCAAAGATTGACTTCCATCCAGTCATCTGCTCCACAAAGCACCGAGAGTATGCTGACTGTAATGATATCAAAAAGGGAGTAGACTTGATTTCTATTTTTTCTAGGATCGGGAAGAGCTGAAAAACTAAGCATGATTGAAGTTTCATTAAGATTTTGAACTGCCATTATACACCTCCAAATTTGGGAGGTAAAGTATTCAAAATCAGTTTTGATATATCAAATCATTTCTTCATGCAATTTCCCTGCAAACATGGGTTGCCACTCGAGATAAAATAAAGACATTAATAGAAGAAATTCAAGATGAAAATGGTAAAGATTTTCCATTTATCCTTGCAGGCCGTCGATCATTTTTATCCAGAAATGCCGAACTTTATAAAATATGCGATCCGCTTCTCGCTGCAATTGACGAAATAGATCAAAATTTATTTATGAGGCTTTTCGACAGTGCTAAAAACGAAGGTCTCCATACAGGAATGAGTGAAAAGAAATTTACGGCTCGCATAAATAAAGCTATCGAATCCATACGTGAAAATTCTCCTGAACTTGTCGGAGATGATATTGAGTATAATTATGATTATCTAGTTAGTCTGTTTGATGAAGAAACGATTTTTCAATTGTCAATTCGTCAGCAGAACTGCTTTACATGGGCAAAAACAAAGCTTGAAAGCATAGGTGTTGAATTCACCGATCTGCGGCTGGATAAAATTATTTCAATAACTCGGCTTCATTTGAAAAATGGAATGAATGATGATGTTGAACCGACTTATATTGACGATGATAAACCTGTTAAAATAATCAAAAGAGAAAAAATCACTCTCAAGCATTCTGTAACATATGATGTTAAACGGGATAGAAGAACTGAAAATTACAAAAAAATATCGAAAAACCTGAAAACAGTAAAGAAAACTCAAAAAAAAGGCGATATAATATCTGGTGTGGGAGTATCTTTGAGCATGCTTACCGTTCCAGCAATAATGGTTGGCACTGTTATTTATCCTCCTTCAGTTTTTGTTACAGCTCCAACATTACTTGTTTCTGGGCTTACGATGATTTTTAAAGGGACGGAAATTTCAGCCGGTGCTAAAAATAATTTTCGCGAATCGGAAAAAGAGAAAATTGAAGAAAATTTAATTTTGGAGTCTGAAAAAGATCAATACATAGAAGAAAGAAATCAATTTGCTGAAAAAAAGAAAGGTAGAGAAATATTTTGGAACCAACCAAAAGACAGAAGAAACGAAAAATTAAAAAATTCAAATAGAAATCTAGAAAAAGTCGTAAAAAAAGAAAATTCATCAAAACATGAACTGTCGATCGATATTCCTTTTGGTTCACCAATGTTTCGCTCGGAAAATGGTAGACTCATTTTAAACGAAAGAAATGAAAAAAAAATCGAGATGTTCAGTTAAATAAAATTCGTCGATGCATTTCATCTATCCAAATATTGAATTTTCCAGCCTCAACGCCTCTTCATAACTTGCAATATATCGTTATTTGGAGGCTCTGGGGTCGTTATATCTGAGCTATTGTCCTTTTCTTCATCCTGCGGAACTTCAGGCCACCAGCCAAAAGGATTGCTGTTTCCGCACCTTCTTCTGTTGCCTAAGACAAACTCCTCATAGTTCTGATTGTCTGATCCGCAAAATGCATAGTCAGTGCAGCAAATGAATGTAACGCCCTTAACATCTTCATGCAGCTCTTCATATTCCTTTTTTTGCTTTAAGAAATCCTCGTCCTGATAATCATACCGGACAAAGCAAAGAGCGAATCTGTCTTTTGGGATAACCGCATTCTCAATACGATTCAAGCGATTTGAAAAATTCTTCATTTTAATTTTTCCTCCATTTTCGTTATACAGGTTTCAATTTCGTTTATCTCTTTAAATTTTACAAAGTGGTTCAGTATATCACTGGCAGCCCCTCGCCGCACTGCCGGCGGATACTCTTCATTCGTACACAGGTCTAAAAGCGTTTGCGAAGCGGCTTTGACTGAAAACTTAAGCTGATCATAGCTTTCTTGCAAAATCTCCTCTCGAAGGCGGAGAAGCTCATTTTTGAACGCTTCGTTTTCAGTCCAGCGATAGTAAGTTTCTCGATTGATCCCTGCCTGCTTGCAACCCTGCTTAATTGTCGGCGAGCTAACAATATGAATTAACACCTGCTGTTGCCGATCCTATAAATTTTCTTTAGCTGCCACATTTTGCCTCAATTTGCCGCATTTTTATAATAATTTATTTTTTAATCTTAATCTGTTCACCGCTTGATTTCATTAATCAAATCTACCAATCTTTTCATTGGTCATTTTTTTCTTTTTCCAATATTCGATCATTCCTTTTCTGGATGCTTCTCTTACCCCATGTCTACCTTCTTCAGTCTTCGGACCTGTGGATAGTCCGCCACGCATTCGACAACGGCCATTCACCGGCTTATCTGTCATTGAGTCAATTACCGCCTTTGCTTTGCATTGATGGCCATCGCGACACTTGGCGCCGCAAACAGGTCTGTTATTTTTCCATCTCTTTTCATCCTTCCAGAATATACCAATGCATACCTCTGGACATGTCGCTTTGAGATTTTTGTACCAACTCATTTTTGAAATCTCCTATTAAGTCCATGATGTGCGCGCAAAAGTCGGATTATTTCAATACCAAAAAACCTTTGACTTTTCCGCCAATTCTTTTAATCCCTTTTCCTTTGCTCTGTGTTTCACTAAAGCCCTCATCGCTTTTTTGATTGCTTTCTCATCACCATTTTCCCTAGCCTCGAAAAGTTTTTTATACAGATCGATAGATTTTTTGTAGTAATCATCTCGAATCTCCTCGGCCTTGTCAAAATCGTAAACGTTATATTTATTCATATATACCCCATGACGTATGCGCATTACGCTCTAGAAAAGTCTTTTTTTAAGCTATGCAGCCCCTTGTTTCATCTCGCCGATTAAATTCGCTGCCTCGCCTTTTGTCAAGTTCTGTGGAATCTTAAAACCTTTGGAAGTGAGAAAAAATCGCTGCTTTGCTGTTGCCGGCTCAAACTTCCATAGATTCCTTTCATTGATTTTTTGACCAATTATTTGTGGAACCGAAATATCATCAACACAAGTTTCCCGTTTTGCCCAAGTTATGGATGAAGAAATTAACCAATTTAAGGAACGACCGCTTGGGGAATACTGTTATCTTTACCTTGACGCTCAATATGAGAAAGTGAGATATGAAGGGAGCGTGCGTTCGTTGGCGGTATTAAAAGCGGTAGGAGTAAATAAGGAAGGTATTAGAGAGATTCTTGGAATATCTTGCAGTCTTTCAGAGGCGGAAGTTCACTGGAGAGGATTTCTTGAAGGTTTGATCAGAAGAGGGATGCGAGGCCTTGAGCTTTTGATCAGCGATGATCACGCGGGGCTTAGGAGCGCGCTTCGATCCACGCTTCCTGCTGTAAAATGGCAAAGATGTCTATTTCATTTGGCTCAAAACGCAGGCTCTCATGTACCGATGGCAAGCATGAGAAAAGAGGCATCAGCTGCAGTAAGAGAGATTTATCAAGCCATAGATAAGAATGAAGCGGAACAGAGAATGCAAAAAGTTATCGAGAGATATAAAGAGAAGGCTTCAAAATTTTGCGACTGGCTTGAAGAGAATTTTATTGAGGGGCTGACATTTTTTGATTTTCCCAAAGAACACTGGAAAAACATAAGGACAAATAATCTAATAGAACGTCTGAATCAGGAGCAAAAAAGAAGAACGCGAACAGTAAGGTTGTTTCCTAGCGCAGCATCTTGCGAACGACTTGTGATTGCGATTGCGATGAGGATTCACGAGGAGTGGTCGACAAGCAATAGATATCTAACAATGAGGCAATAACTGTTTTTTTGCTGAAGTGCCAACCTAAAAAGATGAAAGCTCTGAAGCGGTCTGCTGTCAAGGCCGAGCGAAGCGAGCCGGAGGGTAGCCTTTACAGAAAAGGCTTCCGTAAGAGCTAAAATCTCAAAAAGTTGATACGAAAGCAAAATCAGCTAATAAATAGTGATTAATCATCTTTATTAGCTTGCAAAAGCATATAAGGATGATCAAAAAATGATACCGCTTTAGCGTGCCTGAACTGGCAAAGATAATTGTCGTCAGGCGGCAAAAGTAATTGACGTTTTATAATGTGAGGCAATCAATGCCGGAGTGATATCTGATAGGAGATAGGGACCAAGTGTTTCTTTCCACCAAGCTAATTGTTGCTCCTGCTTTGCTCGAGGCTTGTTCGGAAGCACATCTTTTTCATATCTGGATATAGCTTCCTCAAGGGTGTGCTTTTGCGCTTCTGCTTTCTTAAAATATTTTCCATCCCGAATTTCACATTCGGTTTGCTGCTTCCATAGTCTGGCTTTTGTCAAACTACTAAATGTTTTTCGAACAATCGGATGCCCTTTTATCCTAATTTGGACGCGGTAATGATTTTTTCCATCTTTAGTTTGTCTTTTCTGAATTCCTTTCATGTATTAATCTCCTAATAATAATTTGCGAAAGCGTAAAACATCACTCCAAAAACAGCAACACCGCATACATAATGCGATGACGTAACTGAATAAATATCCAGTTTTCCTAGATGCAATCGTTGAAATCCTTACAAAAAACCTATCAATGGCACACTCATGACACACTGAAACAAAGTTTATTATGATTTCATACCTCTGAAAGATTTGAAAAATGGGAAAATGAAAAACTTGTACAAGTTCGATTATTTTTTGCACACTTTTGCGATTTAGTGTGCCATGAGTGTGCCATTTGATATTAGAAAGGGATTTTGTAGAAAAGAAAAAACCCTCATAAGATATTGTTCCTAAGAGGGTTGATATTGATGCCTGGAAGAGGATTCGAACCCCCGACCTCCGCATTACGAATGCGCTGCTCTACCAACTGAGCTATCCAGGCTGTCAAAGAGAATCATTATACTCTAATAAACAATTTTATCCCAAATGAAGGATCAAATTACAGTACTTACCTGTATCTCATCAACAGGATCAATGCCGTTTTTTAAATACCCCTCTGTTGCAGAAAAAACTCGATCAATGATTCCCGGATAAACCCCATTGCCATCAACCAAACGATATCCTTCAACATTAAAACGCTCAAAAGTATCCCCTATTTCAAGTTGATGAATTTCTTCGTCCATTGTCATCTTCACCGCCAAAGGAGCAAAGTTAAAATTTTTAACAGAAGGACTACTTTCAGTTGTCTTGTATTGGCTCCGATGAATCCATGAATGCCAAATCGTTACATGATGAATAAAATCAACGCAAAACTGTTCAATCAATTCGCGATCACCCTCCTTAGGCCCCTTAATATCGCAAGCGATATGACGAAAACTACGCACGTTATCCTCATCACGATAAGCCTCCCTTGAAGGAAGCCCTTCGCTATTTCCACCAATTTCATTCGTGTCACGCCAACTGCCCCGATCAACTTCCACACCATCATAAGGGCGATAAAGAGGAGAATGCTTAAACAAACTGCGAAAAAAACCATGAACAGGCTGCCAATCAGCTTCTATTTCCTTCCAGTGCTTGTCAAAATATTCAGCTAACGCCTCTTTCAACAAATCAAAATGATGATTTTGCACTTTAGCAAAATCATGCCGATCATTAATCGGCTCCCTTGGAGAAAAACTAAATGGATCGCGAGCCGCTAGAGCATCGGAAATAGCTCGGGCAATTCCTTTAACGCTTAAAGCTGAAACATTAAGCACTCCTTCCTTTTCAAAAATAATCGGTCCTCCTAACTCCATGGTAATCTTACGAATAAATTCACAGTGAGGCAAAATCAAGTCCCCAAGAGCATGATTGACTAAAAAATCAAAGGCTTCAACAGCCACCTGAGCCCCATAAACATGCCCTAATGCCAGATGAAAAACGGTTTGCCCAAATACATGAAAGGCAGAATTTACCTCCCTAAGCACTTCTTCAAAATCATCGTCATCGGGAAAACATGTTTTCACAGACGAAAAATTTTTCTGATCTGAAGAGGGAGCAAACGTTTGTCTATACTGCATTTCAATTCGCTCCAGAACAGGATCTTCATCCCCGTTCTTTTTAAAAAACACCTTTACATTTGCTAATGTATTATTCAATTTATCGAATTCATAGCGGTCCCAATTTATATCCGCAACCAAGTAATCATCTACTTCTTTGAAATATAGAGGACATATCCCGTTTGTAATAAGCTTCCAGGTATTCGATGCTGTCAATGGTATCGGCTCTACATGATAAGCATTCAAAACGTCTTGATCATCATGCGTATTGAAAAAATCAATTTTCTCTTCAAAACGCTGAATAAATGCTCTGACTTTTGAAGGAATTGCCGCTTCTACAATATCAACGGTATATTTTAGAGGAACTTTTTCTTTTTCATAAGGAGTTTCTAAATAAACCTCGCCAAGATCTTTTTTCCAGCGATCTAAAACAAATGTTTCTGTTGCTTCTGCAGTCTCTGTACGGGCACGGAGAAAGCTAAAATTTCGACACAATTCAAAGTCGCTGCCCAATACAGGATCTTCTTGAACAATTTTTCTCTCGTTGCACAATCGAAAAATAACAGAAACTTTTTGATCCAACTCTGTCAAACCTCTAACCTTTACGGAAAAATGCCCATTGGAATCTGTTTTTCCACAGCCCAAATAAGTTTTCTCATCCTGATAAAGGTTAAAACGCTTTTTCTGAACCTGCAGGCCATTTTCATCAAATAAAGTTCCTAGCAGTGTATATCTTGTCGATAAGGTCTGACTTGAAATCATTTTTCCCCTCTTATTGTTAATAATTTCAGCAACATAGCTAAAAATAAACTCGTTTTTTCAGCTCTTTTCTTCTGATAGTTAATAAACTTTCTTCAACGAGCTTGCTTATCGAAAAAAATTTATCCCTGATATCTCTTTTACCTCAAAAACAATTAATAAAAAATTATTTTAAAACAAAAACCGTACCCCTTCTTATTCAAAGTTCGGGATTTTTGGCCGCAGCGATTATGAGTCATCAAAATTTTCCCAGGCAATTAGAACCTATTCAAAATCTCTGGAAATTGTGATTTTTAGCGAATTTTGAACAGGTTCTTGGAATTTTATGTTCAGGCAATAACTAAATGTCCCCATATGATATAATGAATTTATCTGGAAAAACCGGTAAATAGGAGGAGAAAAATGAGGGCTGTTTTACTTCTATCTATAGTTTTATTTTCATTACAAAGTGCCTATGGACAACCGCCTGATAATCAAAATATCTACGGGCAATTCCCCGATCAAGGCACATATGGGCAACCTGCTGAAAATCAAAATAATAAGCCAAAAAACCACCTGGAAAAATTCAATAGTCGAATTAACAAGCTGCAAAAAGAAGGGAAACTGAATGAAGATCAGGCTAAAATGCTAAAAGAACAAGAAAAAACTTATGGAGGAGTTCCTCAAACAGAGATTCAGTACTACGAAAAAACCTCTCCTCCAACAGAAAAGCAGGGAAACAACTTTTTACTTAAAAGCCATCCACTACAAGAAAAATCTATACCGCAAAATACAGTGAAATAGTTTTTTATTTATACCCCTCAAAATTTGGTTTTTGGCAAAGAGAAAACCTTGTGGTTGAGCGATCGCAAGTCGTTCAGTATTAATTAATATTAAGCGACTTGCGATCGTTCAATCACGAAGCTTTCTCAAAGCCAAAATCTCAAATTTTGAAACACGAGCGGTATAAAATCAAAATTTCTGCATAAGAGCAAAAAATAAAGATGAACAGGTGAATTTTTATTAAAGGATTGATATATACCGGTCGCGTTTCAAAATTCGGGATTTTGGCTTTGAGGAATCCCGAATTTTGAAACACGACCGGTATAACGTCAAATACACGAAAAAAATTCCGTTTTGTTAGCTTATTCATATGGCAACGATCATTTTTGATTTCGATTCAACACTCGTTTCTTGTGAAAGTCTGGAAGTGATTTTACAAAGAAAACTTCAAGGAAGGCCAGAGGCAGCTCAAGCTGTTCATGAAATTACTCAAAAGGGAATAAGGGGGCTTATTTCTTTTTCAGAATCACTGTCCCAACGGCTTGAAGTTGCCGCGCCTTCAAAAAAAGATGTGGAATTTTTCGGAAAAAATGCTCTGGAATACATAACACCTAACATGCAGACGTTTATCTATGACCTACAATCAAAGGGAGTAGATATTTGGGTGGTTAGCGGCGCTATTTATGAATCTATACTGCCTGTTTGTCAGCAACTCAATATTGATCTTTCGCAAGTTCATGCCGTTAAATTGCTCTGGGATTATGATGGTCAATTTAGAGGTATTGATCCAAAAGATCCTTTCAGCCGGTCAAAACTAGAGGGAGTTCGTTCTTTAGCAACAAAATGGCGTGCGCCAACAATTGTTATTGGAGATGCAATGTCGGATTATCAACTTTATAATCAAAAAATTGCAGAATATTTCATATTATATACAGAACATCTTGCTTGTCAAAACGTCATAAATTTGGGAGTTGACACTGCCAAAAATGTTCAAGAGTTAAAGGAAAAAATTGATGTACTCATTGAGAAAAGACCAAATCAAAATTTTACTTCTTGAAGGAATTGACGACAGCTCTGTAGAAGTATTTAAAGACAATGGCTACCACAATATCGAAACTGTCGAAACCGCATTAGAAAGCAAGGAACTCGAAAACAAGCTAAAAGACACGTATATCCTTGGAATTCGTTCGAGAACACAGCTTACACCTGAACTATTGAAAAAAGCTCCTAAATTGCTTGCCATTGGATGTTACTGTATAGGAACAAATCAAGTTTCAATCAATGATGCAGCATTAATGGGTATTCCGGTTTTTAATGCTCCTCATGCCAATACTCGCTCAGTTGCCGAACTCGTGATCGGATTAACAATTATGTTAATGCGTAATATTTTTACTAAAAACCAAATGGCACATCAAGGAGAATGGCAGAAAACAGCAAAAGACAGCCACGAAGTTCGCGGAAAAGTCATGGGAATTGTAGGATATGGACACATCGGCTCCCAAGTTTCTATTTTAGCAGAAGCAATGGGCATGCAAGTGCTTTATTACGACATCATTAACAGGCTTCCATTAGGAAATGCGCAGCCTGTATGCAGTTTAGAAGAATTACTAGAAAAATCACATATAGTCACACTCCACGTTCCGGAAACAAAACAAACAAAAAACCTCATGGATGATGCCCGCTTAAAAAAAATGAAGGAAGGTTCTTGGTTGATTAATGCAAGCCGGGGAAATACGGTAAATATTAATGCTCTTGAAAAGTATTTAGAGAATGGACATATAAAAGGAGCCGCATTAGATGTGTTTCCAAATGAACCTAAAGGGAAAAAAAAGACATTCGAAAATCCGTTGAAAAAACACCCTCAAGTGGTTTTAACCCCTCACATTGGAGGGTCCACAGAAGAAGCGCAGCAAAAAATTGGAATTGAGGTTAGCCGCAAATTAGTTGAATACAGCGGCTGGGGAGCTACAGAAGGCGCAGTTAATTTCCCTTCTCTCTCATTGCCTAAACACGAAAATACTCATAGGATCCTCAATATTCATCAAAATACACCAGGTATGATTCAAAAAATAAATACCGCTATTGCAGCAGAAAATATCAATGTACAAAGCCAATATTTATTAACTAGTGAATTAATTGGGTATGTTGTATTAGACATTGAAAAAGCCGTCTCAATCAAATTAAAAAAGAATTTTCAAAAATTAGAAGGTTCCATTCGCACAAGAGTGCTTTACTAACTCACCTTGCGCACGGTATACCGCTCGTGTTTCAAAATTCGGGATTTTGGCTTTGAAAAAGCCTCGTGGTTGAACGATCGCAAGCCGCTCAATATTGATTAATATTGAGTGGCTTGCGATCGTTCAACCTCGAGAGCTTTTTCTTTGCCAAAAACCAAATTTTGAAACACGAGCGGTATAAGTATTTGATTTTAAATTTTTTAATATTGAAGTGAAAAATTCTTATTATTTATGTTATTTTTTAATAATATGCGTGAAGATACATATTAAATAGCAGAGAGGGGAAGATGGGAAGAAAAAAAATAGCGGCTTATGGCACGGAAAAGTTTGATAAACCATTGCATCAAATGGACATTAACAGAAGAGAGCTTTTGCCTCACGATGTGGAAATAGAAATACTTTACTGCGGCATCTGCCACTCAGACTTGCACGCTGTGAAAAATGAATGGGGTAAGAGTTTATATCCGATTGTCCCCGGACATGAAATAGTAGGACGAATTTCCAAAGTTGGCCCCGATGTAAATAAGTATAAGGTCGGCGACTTGGCTGCGGTAGGGTGTATCGTCGATTCTTGCAGGCAGTGTAAGCATTGCAAGGAAAAAAATGAACAGTTCTGCGAAAATGGTTGGACACTTGTATTTAATGCACCGGATAAGCATTTAGGAGGACAAACTTATGGCGGCTTTTCGGAAAGTATTATTGTCGATGAGAATTATGTCTTGCATGTGCCGAAAAAACTTGATTTACCTTCTGCGGCGCCTCTGCTCTGCGCAGGGATTACAGTTTACTCTCCATTGAAACATTGGAAAGCGGGGCCGGGTAAAATAGTTGGAATTATTGGTCTAGGCGGTTTAGGGCATATGGCAATTAAAATTGCAAAAGCAATGGGGGCCCATGTTGTTGTCTTTACTCACTCGCCATCCAAAGTAGATGACGCCATGCGTTTAGGAGCGGATGAAGTTGTCGTGTCAACGGACCAACAACAAATGGAAAAGCAATCAAAAGTAGATCTCATCCTTGATACGGCGCCGGCAAAGCATGATGTGAATGCTTACCTCAACTTGCTAAAAGTTGACGGGTCTCTTGTTTTGGTTGGTCTGCCTGTTGAACAATTGCCGGTGCAGGCATTCAGCCTAGTCAGTGGTAGAAAGAGTTTTTCAGGTTCTAATATCGGCGGCATTGCTGAAACCCAAGAAGTACTAGACTTCTGTGCTGAACACAATATTTCAGCAGATATCGAATTAATTACTGTTAAACAGATTAATGAAGCATTCAGCAGACTGCAAAATGGGGATGTAAGATACCGTTTTGTCGTTAAAATAAAAGATTTTAACGATTAAAATCCTTAGAAGGCGCGGCGGTGTAATCAGAGGGGGTTAGACCATGCCGACAAAGTACAAGTTCTTACTATTCCGTTGACATTTTGTTTGCGATCAATCCTGATGGAACAAAAAAATGGGAACGTACGGTATTCCTTTAGCACTCCAGCGATAGATGAGAATGAAAATATTTACGTATCTGCAACATTTAAAGGGTTAGTTAGAGACCATCGCCTGGGTTACACCGAAGAGTATTTCGTGATGAAAAGCAAACTTTTTTGCTATGATTCAGACGGGAGATTTAAAAGCGACGGACGCTTTTTCCCTCTTAACCCAGAAACTGGCGAAGAGAATTATGAACCTCAGTTGAAAATTCATTAATTAGCAGGAGATTGTACTGTAGATTTGGAAGATCGTTTCGATGCTTATATTATTGAATACAAGCAAGAAAGGATCTTTCAAAGATAGAGTGGAAGATGCGGTTAATTGATGAATTTTCATTCGAAGATTGGTATTAATTTACCTCTCTTGATTCAAGAGCCGGGATTTCCACTGGCAGGATAGAGATGTTTTTCTGAAAATCCTTTTCCAAAATTCATTCATACGTAATAATTCTTTTCATGAGAAATTTCCTTACTGTTTACGAACGAAGCGATTTGGTGGCCCAACATAAAAAAGAGAGGGATAAACGAATTTGTGATCGCATCAAAGCTGTTCTGCTTTACGACAAGGGGTGGACTCTTATGCAAATCGCAGAAGCCCTTTTACTTTCTGATGACGCTATTCGCCAACACATTCGAGATTATAAAGAGTCAAAAAAGTTGAAACCGGAAAATGGTGGCTCTGTAGAAAAGCTCTCTTTAGATCAATCAGAACAGCTTGAAAAGCATTTACAAGAGCATACCTATCTCTATATTAAAGATATTTTGTTGTATGTAAAAACAGTGTTCAAAATTGATTATACCGTGCCAGGACTGTGCAATTGGATGCATCGACATGGATTTTCCTATAAAAAACCAGCCCTCGTTCCAGGTAAAGCAGATAAGGAGCGTCAAGAGAAATGGATTGAGGAATACGAACAACTAAAAAGGTCTTTGACAGATGGAGAAACGATTTGTTTTATGGATGGAGTGCATCCTACTCACAATACTCAAGTGACCTATGGCTGGATCAGGACAGGATTACGCAAGGAAATTGCTGCAAATAGCGGAAGATCTCGACTAAATCTTTCTGGTGCTGTTGATTTACTTTCATCGAAATTGCATGTTCAGGAAGATAAGACGCTGAATGCCGAATCTACTATCTCTTTCCTTAAGAAGATTGAGGACGCCTATCCAACTAAGGATAAAATACATGTGTTTTGTGATAATGCTCGCTATTACCGAAATAAGAGTGTAACTTCACATCTCCAAAATTCTAAAATCAACTTACATTTTCTTCCTCCTTACAGTCCAAATTTAAACCCGATTGAGCGGGTTTGGAAATGGATGAAAGAACGAGTGCTGTACAACACGTATTACGAAGATTTTCACGAATTTAAACAGGCTATAATGAGCTTTTTGGAAAATATATCGGGGCTGGATCCAACGTCTGTTTTTGGGCAAGAGTTTGCTGGCAGAATACGTGATAGATTCAGAGCCATCGGCGCTCCAACTTAGGCAGTTTTTTTGATTTTTACCACAGAACTCACCGAGATCACAGAGAGAATTCAATTTCTCATTCTTCGAATACCATCCTTCAGCATTTTCACATTGAAGTTGATTAGCAAGCCCTTATGGTAATCAGACATTTTGATATAGGAAAGCAATTGGGCCTCATATAAGGGCGTCAATGCCTTAACAGACTTAACCTCTATAATTACTTGATCATCCACGACTAAATCTAACCGGTATCCACAATCGAGCATAACGTCCTTATAGAAAATTGGTAATGGTACTTCTTGTTCCACTTTTAATTTTCTTAAACGGAGCTCATAGGCTAGACATGCAACATATGCAGACTCAAGAAGTCCAGGCCCTAAACTTCGATGAACTTCTATGGCTGCATCTATAATTTCACCAGTTAAAGTGTCATTCTCTCTTCTCTCTGTGGGCTCGGTGAGCTCTGTGGTAAAAAAATCCATCGTAGCAAGCATAAATTGAAAGGAGACATTGTAGCCTACTGGGTCTTTTAGGTACACAGCCAAGCAGCCTGTTATTTGGGAGGAAACAGCTTATTTTTTACAGGATTATTTGAATTTTTCTCTCTTGTTACCGATTCTTCAATTTGAAGAGGTATACATAAATTGTTATAAAATAAATGAAATGTCTTGTATTTTTGCTTTCTCTAACAATGCTGTTACCTGATGAGCAGTTTCATTGGAAATTGCAACAAAAACTAATCCCTTACTATGGTCAACGATTAAATCTGTAAAGTGTGAATCAGGAGAAAAAGATGCGTACAAAACGACAAAATCATAATTTTCATTGGCTGCTTTAAGATTTTGAGAGAATAATAATGCATCGAAAGCATTGATATCGAAAAATTGATAATCAAACGACTCAGAAGAACTAAGCTGCTCTTTTTCACCTATTTCAATAACGACGACTTGATTTTCATTTTTACCGAGTTGCGAGGCGATTATTGATGTAAGATTTGTTATATTTTCTCCAATCAAAGAAAATTGATTAACTTTTTCTTTAATGATGCAGCTGATTATTTTTGCTCCTGTTAGAAACGGGTTAACCCCTTTTAGAGGAACAACATGTAATCCTTTTAACTCTAAATATCGACGAGAAACCGGCACCCCTTCCATAACTCCGACAAATAGCGCAAAAGCCGTTCCGCAAAAAAGCCCTAAAAGGGTTCCAAGAACTGAATACAAAACAAGTTTGGGCCTCACCGGTTTAATGGGAGCGATTGCGTGGTCGAGAGGAGAAGATTGAAGGGTTAAAATATTACGTGAAATATTTTTCGATTCTACAAGAGCGGATAACTCCTCAACGATACTTGCAGATGTTTTAATTTGGTGCTCGACAAGCTGTTGATTCGCCCATTTATAAGGAATTTCGCGCAATTCTTTTCTCAGAGCCTCCATTTGTTTAGAGGTCATCAGCTTTTCTTGTTGCAGCTTTTCAGTTTGAGAGTCAACAGCCTCAAGAAATTGATTTTCAGCGATCGAACGCTGTTGTTGAATCAAGTCCAGCATTGAATTTTGCAGAGATTCGATTTTTTCCCTCATCTTTAAAATTTGCATTTCGAAAAGATTCAAAGATTGCTGCAAATGCAAAGCATAAAACCTTTTCAATGTAGCAAGCTCTTGTTTCATTCTCTGCTTTTCCTTGCTTCCCCTGTTTGACTCATCATGAATCGCGACAACGTATTCGCTTGCTTTTTGCATCAAATTCATCATGATCGGATCGTGATTTTTAAGAGCACTAAAAGAGCTCAATTCAAATTCAGGATCCTCTAACTGATCCATCATAAATTTGTACTGAATCATTTGATTTTCAATATCATTTAACTTCTTGTGATAAGAAACATAAAGCTCGGCAGCCGTATTCAAATTAATTCCTTGAAACTCGCGATTGGGAGCCTGCTGGTGTTCCAGGCGATCTTGCACCAACGATTGATTGACCTCGAGAAAATGAATCAAATTATCCAAATATCCCATAAACTGCAGACGATAATTATTATACTCTTCTCTTCGAGAGTCTTTTTCCCATGAGCGGGCGGCCTTAAGATTTTGCATGCTTAATTCCAGCTCATCATTCCAAAAGCTAACCATATATTGAGGATGCTTCATTAATTGTACCGAAGGAAGGGGATAGGCTTCACTTTCAAGACTGGTTCGCAGAATTTTTGCATCCTCCATACAAATGCGCATCTCGCCAAGGTCTTTAATCTGTTGGGAAAAACCTTCTTTCCATTTTGATAAATTTTTTGACGAATTAACTCTCAGCGCCATTTCAACTTGATCGATTTGTGCATCAAGCTGTCGAATTTTTGCTATAAACTCATTAAACAATTGAGGGTAGTCGCAAGTTTGATAAAAAGAATGCTTCTCGCTAAGTTTTTGAAACCGTTCTAAAACGAAATCCACCTCCATTTGCTTTCGGCTTAAAAGCTGCAATTGCTCTGTGATATACTGCATTCCCTCTTGTGGAACAACAAACCCTAAGTCACTGATATCTTCAGCAAGCTCGGAAGCATATGAATAAAGAATTTTTTGCAGATTAACCCTCATCTGCTTTTTTCTCCGATCCAAATAGTCAATTTGTTCTAATGAAATCCTTTCCTCTTCTTCTTTTATATAGCTTTGATAAATATCCATTAAAGTATTGAGAACAGCAGCCGACCTTTTCCGATCTTCATCTATAAATTGAAGCGTAAGCAAAGTGGCATCCTCTTTATCGGAAGAAATTTTCAACCTTTTCCTGACGCTCTTAACAATATTTTCAAGAGGTTGAAAAGTTAATATGTATAGGTCTGAAGAATTGAGTTTTTGACCGGAATCGATTCTGAATTGAACCCCATCGGTTTTAAACAACTCTCCTACAATGCCGGTCCCTATGATTTCCTCGGAATTGATATCGATCGCCTGAAAGCGATCGTCGTCATCGAACTTCAATTTAAACGATAAAGGGAATGGCTCTGAATAGTTGATTTCAGAAATATTTATAGGAAGCGACGGATCGGGTATCGGATAAGTTTTTGAGATTTTTCAAATAAGAATATTCAATTGAAAGGTTTTGTTTTATTCGTTGAAAAATCCTGGAACCAGAAGAAACCTGGCTAATTGATGCTTGCAATCCTAATCGGTCTGATAACCTGGCTAATAACTTTCGTGAAAAGAATAAAGATTTTGCTTCGCTTTGAAAGCTTGAAGAGGCATTTTTTGCAAAAAACGAATCCAAGACGTAAATGGCAAGATTTGGTTGGAGTTCCCTCTATCCTTAAATGACGCTTCCGAATGAAAAAAAATCGGACGAGTCAGATCCAAAAACAAAAAAAAGAAAACCACCGGCCAAAGCAAAGAAGAGTATCCAATATTTCGCTTATACTAAAAGTGAAAGGAGGTCGTTCAAATGTATGGTATCAGGAGGAGTGATCTTGAGGTATCGACATCAAGCTAACCTTTAATTGCAAAATTGATAAAGAGAAAAAGCATCCCGAGTTCCCGCTAAAGAAGGTAAAATCTGACTAATAAATCGATTCCATTGAGTGATCGGTTTTTCAGAAACATAGACTGTATCGCCAGGCATCAACAACATGCTTCTATTGGGAAGATTAATAATATGATCCCAGGAAATGACGTAAATTTTCGGACACGCAAGGTCTCCGCGAATCACTTGAATGCAGTTTCTATTGCCTGTAAAAGGAATTCCTCCAGCCCTTACAAGAGCTTCCGGAAGAGTAATAAAGCCATAAGGAACCGGAATAGCAGATGGACGATTGACCTTCTCCCATTACCATCACTACAGCATCATCAGGATTGGCTATAAAAATTTTATCCCCGCCTTTCATCACAATATTATAACCCATGTCGCCTTCGTTCATTAATTTATAAAGATCAACGGCTAGAGGCTCGCCATCCCGAAGAACATAGCTCATAAATAAGTTTGCGTCTAGGATTAATTCGAGCTTTGGCGAGCATTTCATACAACCTGACTTTACCGTCAGCCGGCATGACGGGAACAGATACGCCTCCTGCAAGATCAACTTTTCTGGATAAACGATCTCGATAGGAGATAAAAACCTCTGCATCCCGGTAATGTTTTTGAATTTCCTTTTGAATTTTACGCTGAGCTTCTAATAATGTTAATCCTTCAACCTCAACAGGAGGGATATCCGGCAAATCTACCTCGCCATTCGTCACTTTAAATCCGCCAACTGTATGATTAATAAATTCAAATGCTTGTTGAATTTCTTTTCTTGAAGGATGATACAATGCAATTGTCAACAAATCATCTTCGACAATCGCATCTTGATATTCCTCCATTGCATCGCAAGGAAGCGGGGGAATTTCTTCTCCTGTCATCTCAAGGATAGCTAGCTTGCCCTGCCGTATTCGATAAGAATCGATGACAAATTCATCAGGACCCACAACGTTATAATTGCAGCAAGGGCGCGAACATGCAGTCATGAACAACAATAACAGGGCGGATGCCGCCGCATATTTAAGTGATCGATATGAAATCATTTGGTTAACAGAAAATTACTGATCAAGTGAATCATAAGGTTTACTTGATTTGCGCTTTTTTGTCTCGCATTATCTCTGTTTTGCAAAACTTCTTGACGAAGATGTGTAGAAAGGCAAAATTCAATGCAATTAATTTTGATAGAATGAAGCAAAAACTTGAAATCAGAGAGTTGTCAAAAAATAAAAAGAGGAACAGATTTCTCTGCTCCTCTATCATAATTTGACTAACAGCTGAATTCTTTACTTAGAATGCTGCAGACAATCTGACAAATAGACCGTCAAAGCCCACATCAGATGCATGGTGGTCTACATGCATAAGGGAATGGATTGTTGTAGTTTCACCAACAGTATTAGGGTCTCTCTCTTCATTATAGGTCAAGAATCCGCCTGTGTTGAACCAGTGGTGGAATTCATATCCGAAAGAAAGCGCCCAGTCTGTGCAGCATACGTTGCAAAGAGGGAATGTGATTCCAACATTAAGATCTAATACTCCAACAGATCTCCAGCAATCGTTGCTGATATGACTAGTTTCAGTGTATGTAGGATGACTAGATGTGGAACTACTAGCATCTACAGCATGCACAGATCCTTTTCCTTTATAGCTTCTGTCGAAATCTCCAACACCTAATCCAAGAGACAATCCGCCAAAGACATCAAAGCAATCGCAAATATTGTAGCTTGTTTTAGCTCCCAGGTATAAACCGTAGAAGTCCATATCGCTGCTTTGATAGACATAGTCTTCAGGATTACTTGTAGGTGCTGTGTGATCTTCTTCATAATGCGATACTAGATGCTGCTTGATATTTGCATATCGGAAACCGCCGAACAATCTAGAGGCAAAACAGTCTGTTAATTCAGTATGGTATCCGGCTTCAACATCAATTTGATTCAATTGAACTTTATAGCCGCCGCTAGCATACTGAATATCGCCATTCGTCGTGAACGCAGGATCACTTAAACGAGTGCGTCCCAGATGACCGTCTGAATCGTAGGCGTGATCTCTATCCTTGCTTTTGAAGTATGTGTAATGAATTGCAAAATCCATATCATTGCATGCTTTCAAAAGACCGACGCGAAAACCGGAATCATATGAAGGATCTACTTCATAAAGTTTGGTTGTATAACCAGTAGTAGGATCAAATTTAACTGCATAATCCAAATCGCAGTTCCTTACTCTCCAATATAGGTAATCAGCATAAATCGACCACCCTTCGCAAGGGTCGCAATCGCAAAAATTAAATCCGCAGTCTCTACTGCTATCGCAGTAATCCGCATTTGCGGGAGTAAACTGAGTAGTTAAGACAACAGTTGACAGTGCAACTATCCATTGTTTCCAAGACATTGAATATCCTCCAATTTTAAGAAGTGCTTGTTAATTTTGGTTTAAGTAAGAGCTATATCAATAATTTACATTTTTAGAAAAGGATATTTTTGTCACTATTTTTTTTTAATTTTTAAATTTATCTTTAACGATTTGAAAACAAAACACTTATGAAACAAAAAATTCAGCGGTAAAATTTGCTTGAAAAATTGAATTTCACGCAAAAATTGTGAAAAAAAATTTTACACTTTCTTTTTTTTTCACAAATTGACAGAAATTTTAGTTAGTTTTTTTTGAACAGATTCTAAAATTTAGTTCCAATAAAAGTCTTGGCTGCTAAAAAATTTTTTAATTTTTTTTGGCGCATTCAGCGTTAATCGGCCTAACTGGTAACCGCTCCACTTGGAAAGTATTTGCAAGACAGCATATGGGATCATTTTCTTTTGACTGCTCAAAAGATGGCTGAACAACGATTTCGTGAAAGCCATTCCTCGTTTTACATCCCCCTCATGAGCCGATAAAAGCTTTCCGTATTGCTTTCTGGCCAATCCTGTATCATAGTGGCGTTGAAATTCCTGCCACAGTGAATAGCTGTGGGAATGATGAACACAAGCCTCTGCCGCATACTTCATTTTATGTCCTTTGCGCAAAAGCATTGCAGCAGCTAGAGTATCTTCCCCTAGAAGCACATGCTGAAATCCTCCAATTTCATCCAGCGCAGCATTATTCCAAGCGCAGCAAGAGTTGGAGCAAAAAAAGGTGTACACTCCATATTGAAAAAAATCTTTAATGGAGCGGGTGTTCGAGCTGTTTGGATAGTTAAAATCTCTGGAAAACGCCTCGAACACCCCGGCTCCTCGATGAGGCAGCTGTCTGGCATAAGCAATAGAGACTTTTTCTTCGCGAATAGGCGCTGTCAGACGTTCGATCAATTCTAAATTTTGAGCATAAGCATCCGGCGTCATCATGACCACAATATCTGTGTCTAAATATTTTCGGGCCTTTTCCCTTGTTGCTCCATGGTTAAATGTTTGACGAGGAACAACCAGCGTTTCTGCTCCCAGCCTTTTTGCCTCTTCCACAGTTCCGTCACCGGACGATGAATTCACAACGACAACTCGGGGATTTAGGGGAGAATTAATCAAAGGAGGAAGACAATGAATGAGATGCTTTTTTGCATTGTGCGTGACAACGACGACGCCGATTGACCATTTATTCATAAAAAATTCACTTTTTCAGAGATTTTAAACAGGTTCTAAGAATAATCAGAAAGGTAAAATTCCGCCAGCTGATCCCAGGCATCTTCTTCTATCCACTTTAATTCATCGACATCAAGGGGATCGGTATTGATCCGAACTCTAGGTTCCGGAAATTCCTTTTGATCGTTCACTTCAAAATGACAGGCAACGCCCAGGCGGTTTTCCATTTCATCGGCAAATCGTTTTGTAAAATTTCGCTGACTTTCACAATAACCGCTAGGATTCCATTTGATAAATGGAATGTCGTCTGTCATAGATTGTACTGATTGCACATAAGCCTTTGCCAATAAGGAAACGGGAATATTATCTCTCACATATTCCGGAAATAAAACAGTTGGAACCTCTCCCTTCAACCAGGATTGCGCAAGATAAGTTGTATAACGGCTTTCTTCGAAAGGCCCAAAAGGATTCGGAATCACAAATTTTCCCATTGAAAACTGATGCCGGCGGCAATAGTAGCGAAAAATTTCAGCTGTTAAGCCTTTTGAAAGTCCATATGGAGAAACTGCCTGATCAATAGAGCTTCCTTTTCCTTCATTTTGCTCGAAGACGGAACCGGTAAGTAAAACCTTTTGACAACCATTTGCTTTTAACGTCTTAAGTACTTGAGACAAACGAAAGGAATTATGATGAACGGCACTTGCCACATTAAAATCTGCACTTTTATATTGACTCACATCTGCTGCATGGTGGCACAAAAGATCCCAGGAATCTGTTTGCGCAAGGTTTAAAAAATCTTCAGAACCAAACGCACAAGAAAAACGAGGAGTGCATAAACCAAGAAGCGATTCCACCCGCTTTTTTCGGATTCCTTCATACTGATCCCTTGTTTTAGTAAAAACTGCACAAACGCGGTGTCCTCGATTGACGAGTTCTTTAACGAACCACATTCCGGTAAACGAACTCGCTCCGGTAAATAAAATATTCATAGACGATACAAATGGGTGTCAACGTGAAAGTCGGGGTGCGTCTGATCTCTTTCAGAGATCACTTGCGGTGTTTCAGGCCATGCAATTGCAAATTGCGGATCATTCCACCTCACGCCTCTTTCGTATTCCGGAGAGTACAAACTGGAAACGAAGTAAAAAATTTCCGTGTCGGGTTCCAAGGTGAGGAACCCATGCGCAACTCCTTCAGGAACATACATCATCGTGCGATTTTCCGCCGATAAAGCCGCGCCGAATGAATAGCCGAAAGAAGGAGAGCCTTCTCTAAGATCCAGGATTACATCGTAAAGCGATCCTTTGATGCATTTAACAATTTTAGCTTCAGCAAAAGGAGATAGTTGATAATGCATCCCCCTAAGCGTGCCTTTTTGTCTACTCAAAGAACTGTTAGCCTGTACAAAATGGGAAACAAGCCCCCATTTTTCAAACTCATTTGCACAAAACGTACGAGCAAAAAAGCCTCTTTCATCCTCATTTTTTTCTAAATCAATAAGATATGCACCCATTAACGGGGTTGGATTCATTTTCATAATTCTCAATTTGTTGCATACAAGTTTGATCAACTTCCTGCCTGCCGCATTGATAAGTCTTGAACCAATGAACAGTTTCATAGACAGCTTCCTGCCACCTTAACTTAGGCTTCCATCCAAGCTTTTGCGAAGCTTTATCCCAATTTAATTTTAACACGCTCATTTCCGAATAAGCATTCGATCCACTCATATCTATCCAGTCTCCATCTCCCCAAACCCTAATTGCGCACTCGACCACTTGCTCTACCGTAACAGGAACAGCTTCCCGGGGACCAAAATTCCACGCGCCTGAATACTCTTCTCCCTTGAAAATTAAATTTTTTGCCAAAGAAAGATAGCCTGATAAAGCATCAAGAACATATAACCAAGGCCTTACACTTTTAGGATTGCGAACGGAAACAGGTTGATTTTGCATCAAAGCGCCCACGCAATCGGGAATAATGCGATTACTAGAAAAATCGCCGCCTCCGATTACATTCCCGGCACGGACTGTTGCCATCGGAATCCGATTTTCCAAAAAAGAGGCATGATAAGCCTTTGCCGCCATTTCAGCCATCGCCTTGCTTGCGCTGTAAGGATCATTTCCTCCTAAGCGGTCATTTTCTCGATAACCCCAAACCCATGACTGATTTTCGTAACATTTATCTGTCGTTACCACAATAATTGCCTTGATTAGCGGTGACTGCCTGCAGGCTTCCAGAAGGTTTACAGTGCCCATTGCGTTTGTGGAAAACGTCTCCAAAGGATGCTGATAGCCATCGATAACAAGAGATTGCGCTGCAAGGTGAAAAACCACCTCTGCCTTTTCTTGATAAATAACTTGTGATAAACGGCTGTATTCTCTTATATCTCCTTCGTAATGGCGGACAACTCCTTGAACTTTGGCTAAAGTGAATAAATTCGTCCCGTTTTCAACAGGAAGGCTATAACCGATCACATCTGCCCCTAAGCGCCGCAGCCATAATGAAAGCCAGGCTCCCTTAAAACCGGTATGGCCTGTGACCAAGACTTTTTTTCCTTTGAAAGCATCAATGAGAGAGCGGTGCATGTACAGAATCTCCTTGTTGGGGATTGAGGCAGTAAAAAGGTGTCAGCCAAGGGGACTGCCCTGTTTCCCATAAAGAATTCAGGTAGTCTCGATCCCGTTGAGTATCCATGCAAGACCAAAACCCTCTATGCTTATACATATTCAGCTCGCCATCTTTAACCAAACGCACGAGAGGAGTTGTTTCAAGAACGCATTGACTATTTTCTTCAAGATATTCGCAAAATTTTCGTTTAAAAAAGAAAAATCCTCCATTAATCCATTTTTCTGAAAATTCCGGTTTTTCATTAAACTTTATGACTTTATCGCCATGCAACTGAATCTCGCCGAACCTGGAAGGGGGGTTTACTCCCAAAACAGTTCCTGTCTTTTGATGATGGAGATGGTATTCAAACTCATGCCTCAAATTCGCATTGCACAGCCCATCCCCATATGTCACGGCAAAGTGCTCGGCATTTTGCAAATATTTTTTTGCAGCCATTGCCACTCGTGCGCCTGTCATCGTTTTTTCTCCGGTATATGCAACCGTTACTTCCCAGTCCTCTTCATGATGCGCCGAATGCAATGACAACTCATTGCAGCTAAGGTCAACTGTAAAATCCGAGTTCAAGTAGCTATAATTCAAAAAATAAGATTTAATTACTTCCGATTTGAAACCTGTACAAAGCACAAATTTTTTAAAGCCATTGCGCCGATACAAATGCATGATATGCCATAGAATAGGATGGTTTCCAATAGGCACCATGGGTTTAGGTCGAAATACTGTTTCTTCCTTTATCCGTGTCCCAAGCCCTCCGCAAAGGATAAAAACCGGAATATTTTCTGTTGCAATAGCCACCTGAATGCTCCGTTAAACGCTGTCTTAGAACCTGTTCAAAATTCGTTAAAAATCACAATTTCCGGAAATTTTGAACAGGTTCTAAAATTTGAGATTTAATCATACAGTCTCTAGGCCATTGTATTCATAAGCTTAGTTGTATGCAAATTTTTTCACACTTGATTTTATACCGCTCGAGTTTCAAAATTTGGTTTTTGGCAAAGAAAAAGCCTCGTAGTTGAACGATCGCAAGCCGCTTAATATTGATTAATATTGAGTGGCTTGCGATCGTTCAACCACGAGGCTTTTTCAAAGCCAAAATCCCAAATTTTGAAACTCGAGCGGTATAAAGGTGTTAAAATAAGAGATCCCCTTTTTCTTGATATTTTGGTTGAAGATAAAATCATTGTCGAAGTGAAAGCTGCCGAAAAAGCTAATCCTATACATCAAGTACAACTCCTCACTTATCTTCGCTTAACCGGCCTCAGGCTTGGCCTGCTCATAAATTTTGGTTCCAGACATTTAAAAAAAGAAATAACGCGTGTAATAAACGGGTAGATTCTCTGTGTCTTTGAGCCTCTGTGTTTCAATTATTTTTGTGGAACCAGTACGTTTGAAGGATATGCAAAATTTTGCAAAGTCGAGTTATAATTTTATTTACTTTGTTTATTATAAGATTAGAAGCTCACCACCTGTATTTTAATGGCTCATCAATATAAAATCACCAATCGCCTTGCTTTAATCAGCCGAACACCCATAGAGGAATTTCGATGCAAAACTTTTTGGACCAAAGAACCGGAAACCTTGCTTTGGATCGACAGATTCCTTCCTAAAAGCACTTTTATTGATATTGGAGCCAATATTGGCATATATTCATTGTATGCAGCTTCTATTCATCCAAAGATGAATATTTTCGCAATCGAGCCGCTAAAAGAAAATTTTCAAAGTCTTAAAGAAAATATTTCTCTAAACAAGTTTAATCAAATCACGCCGCTCAATTGCGCTATATCCGATATCGAAGGAAATGCAACGCTTCACGTGCTCTCTGATGAATCGGGAGCAAGCGGCAGTCAAATCAATAGCCCAATCACGGAAAAAGGGGACTTTTTCTTACCCAAAAAAGAGGAAATTATCCCTTGTACAACCGTGGACCGCTTATGCGAGTCTTATAACATTGACTGCCAATACCTTAAAATTGACATTGACGGACAGGAATGGCAGGTTCTGAATGGAGCAAAAAATAGTCTGGAAACATCGATAAAAAGCGTGCTTGTTGAACTCAATCCTCGATCAATTTCCCTTAAAATTGTTCATGAGTGGATGAAAGAGAAAGGTTTTTCAATTGATCAAGCGCTCCATTCATTGCCTAATCATTCAAATTCTCGAAAAAATCGAAATGGACCTTTTAATTTTATTTACTCTAAATAGTGAGTAGAACAAAGTATTTTTGCGGTTTTTTCGCAAAAATACTCTGTCAATCTGCCGGTTTTTGCTCCGCGCTCTCAAGGTTAATTTTTTAGCAAAGAGAGTGCTAAAAAACTAAATTTTGAATCACGATCGATGTATGATATAAGAAAGAATGTCTTCAGCGATATGATGGCCGACAACTTTTTCCAATCCTTCAAAACCGGGGGATGAATTTGCTTCGCAAATTTTAAATCCATCGTGATCAAATAACAGGTCTACCCCTGCAATCTCTAATTCCATCAAACGAGCGGTTTCAATTGCCAGCCATTCAACCTCCTTCGTCAGCGAAAAATGTTCTACTGAAGCGCCTAAAGAATAGTTGGCTTTAAATCCCGAATAAGCCTTCCGTTTCATACATCCGACAACTTTCCCTCCTATTACAAACACTCTAAGATCTTTTCCGTAACTGGGTGAAATATATTCTTGCAAAATGATATTGGCTTGTTGATTGTAACTGTAAATCAACTCCATAAGATCCAAAAAACGATCTTCAGATTCAGAAAGATAGATCCCTTCACCACGAGTTCCAATAATATTTTTAACAACAACAGGAAATCCAATTTCCTGTTTTACAATTTTCCAAGTCTACCGGAAATTTTACCATCATTGTGCGCGGAGTCGGAAGGTTGCTTTGCGCAAGAATTTGATAAACATGAAGTTTATCTTTAACCCTCTCTATAGCTGACGAGGAATTACAACAATAGACACCTAATTTTTCTAGTTGACGAATGACCAGCAAGCCCAAAATATGTCGTTTCGCTCCCCATCCTGGGAATAACATAATCCGGAAGCGCTTCACTTTTTCCATCGATTAGAATACTTTTTCTATCACTTCTCGTAGCGATGAGTTCAAACTGTTCGGGGCAGACAACCCTGACATCATGACCAAGCTTTCGAGCAGCTCTTAATATCCGTAAAGTACCGTAATGTTGGGGCAGCAGCTCATCTTCGCTTTTTTTAAATAAAATTAATCCTTTCATTATTTTCTCTATATCTTATTTTTTATAACGATTCTCGATTCTGTATACCGCTCCCGCCTTCAAAAACCTAATTTTGAAACACGATCGGTATAAGTGTAATTTTTGTACGAAATTATACCGCTCTTCTTAAAATTCGGTCACCATAATTCGCGGTATCTGTCGTTAAAAATTAAGATTGATAACACTGTTAATCAATGACAAGTGATGATTATCACAAACTTTTTTATCTTCTTGAAGGTGCAAATAAGAAAAGTAGGCAAACATTTTCATCTTTGATTCAACACCATTATTCCGCTGATTCAAAGCTTCCTTAAGCAACTGCATTCCTGCATAAATCACTCCTATTCGATCCACGACTTCCCTAATTAAAAACGCCTGCAGTTCAGGTTCGCTTTTTTTTAATATTTGAAGCTGCCTTTTGAGTATTTCAAGAGATTTTTTCAGTTCATTGGTTTGAGATAGAGCATTCATTTCAAATTGAATGTGCTCCAGAAATATTTCATCAATATGATACCGAAGAATATCGCGCAATATCTGCATCCGTAATACGTTATGCGTCCCCTCCCAGTTTTCGCAGACGATACTGTCACGAAGAAGGCGAGGTATCGTAGAGAACGTTTCAATGGTTCCATTGCCGGCAAGGACATCAAGACTGTGATGGATATGCTCAACAGACCAAAGGGCCGAAAGATATTTATTGAGATTGGCAAGCAATCGAAGTAATAGCTTGGATTCATGATCCTTCTCATCTTCCAAATCAGATGCGTCTTGAAGCTTTACTGCCGCAAAGATAGAGGCCAAAAGGGCTGTATTTTCCGCCTTGACGCGGGCCAGATTTTCTTGCACCAAAGGATACTCGATAATGGAATGACCAAATGCCCTTCTTTGCTTTGCATAGGCCAAAGCGATATGAAAAGCCCTTCTTGCCATCCCCAAAACGCAAAACGTATTAAACAAGCGTGAAAAGTGGAGCACATTTTCCATCAAAATTTTAAATCCCTCTTCCAAATCCCCCATAGGGATAGCATAGGCCCCATGAAAATCCATTTCCGCAGTAGCCATCGACCGCGTTCCAATCTTGTCTTTCAGTCTGCGTAAAGTATACCGGTTCCTCTCTCCCTACTCCAATATCGCAGGAACCAAGAAAAGGCCAAGGCCCTTTGTGCCCTCTATTTTGAGACTGCATCTGGCAGTCATCAGAATAAGTTCGGCATTTGCATTGGAACAAAACCACTTTTCTCCTTGAATAAGCCAATTTCCGCTTTTATCTTGATAGGCAAAAGAGCCGTTTCTGCCGGCATCCGATCCCCCCTGCACTTCCGACACAAATTGCGCTCCTGTAAAATTTTCGGTGTAGGAAGGGGCGATTAATTTTTTAAGAAAGAACTCTTTTTGGGGAAAATTTTCTACTTTTTGCAAAACGCGAATCACACCTGCAGAACAGGCAACAGGGCAATTGTGGCCAGCCTCTCCGGCATGTGAAGAAAGAAAGAGAAAAGCAAGCGCCTTGCCAAGCCCTCCTTTCCCAGCCAATTCTTGCATGATTCCACTACCATAAATCAAGTTGCCGATGGCCTCGTAAGAAGGGTGATGCACGATTTTGTCAATTTTTTTACCGATGGCATCATAGCGATCAATACGGGCAGATTCGCAGACAGATTATTTTCACGAACCAAAGGAATAACCTTGCTTACGACAATTTCGCCGAACACAGTCAATTTCCGATCGATATCTGAAAAATTCCCGGACATATGAAAAGAAAGAGTATGTCGAAAATTTTCATTATTTAGATAAATATTTTGAGAAAGCTCTTCTTCCCAAGCAGCTAGCTCTTCTCTTCCAATTTGATGATTTTGTAAATTTTTTTTCATTTTTTACCTTAAGAACCTCTTAAAAATCTCTGAAAAAGTGCTTTTTGCGCCTTTAAATTTTTTTACTTTCTCAGAGCTCGACTTTGCAAAATTTTTGGACTCCTCGGCAGAGAGAGGCAAAATCCAGCGTAATGAATTTTGAAGGATGGGTATTTTTACCCTTCCTAAGAAATTCATTTAGCTGGATGAAGTCTCTCTCTGCCGAGGAGTCCAAAAATTTTGCAAAGTCGAGCAGAGGGTTTCCATTTTGTATTGAAACAATTATTTTTTTTTATTATATGGAACAAGTAGATAATAATCATCTCGACTTTGTACATTTTTCAGGCTGAGTTTATACCGTTCGTGTTTCAAAATTTGGTTTTCGGCAAAGAGAAATCCCAAATTAAGAAACACGAACGGTATAATATATTTTCACACAATAAATTGTTTGCCAATCTATATAAACAGAAAAAATTATAAGGAGAAAAAAAGTGAACCATATAATTTTTATTATATTTTTCCTTTTTTCTTATTTGGAAGGATCGGCTACTCAGGAACAAAATGAGGTTGAAAACAGTATTCAAACGAAAAAACGCGAAGAGAAGCGAGTCGAAGAGAATCAGTTGGAAAAAAAGCAAGAAGAAGCAAGGTGGGAAGAAAAATTGCAGGAAAATCGAAGAAGAGATTTGTATGAGCAAAGAAAAAGGGAAGAAAGAAGGCGTATTGAACGCCGACTAGAAGAAAGGCGCCTCGAAGACAGGCGGACGATACTAGTTTCTAATTGCATAAATTCATATACATTGGGCTGCGTCAACCTTCATCTTATTAAAATAATCATAACAAAGAGCTTAAACTCTTTGTTATGACTTTCTTAAGACTAATTCAGTGGAATAGTCAATGCAGGAATCATTGGGCAGCTGCCTTGCAAGGCCATCAACTGAAATAAAATAAAAACATTTTAACACATTTTAATTATCAAACTATCAAACTGTCAAAATGCCTTTTACAAAGGTTAGTAATTTTTAATAAAAAATCAATAAAGGAAAATGTAACTGGATAATTTTTAGTAGATTTATTTTTAATTTCATCAATAGCCTCAATCGCTCCATCAATATCTCCATGACTGGCTTGAGCCACTGTTATCCACATTTCAGCTTGTAATCCCCTTGCAAAATTTAAAGTTACAACAGAAAAGTCATTTCTGATTAGAGCCATTGTCTCTTTTGCCTCATCAATTCTTCCTAATCCAGCCAGCCCCTTCGCTATCTCAATTCGAGCTCTACATACCAAAATTTGGTGCTCTCGAATGCCTCCCTCTCTCTCCACTAACTCTTCCAAAACCTCAATCGCTCTTTTAATATTTCCTAAACTAACCAGTTTCTTTATTATCTCAACTTGAAATGCTGCTATTTTAGTTCGAATTAAGTCCTTAATATCTTCAGACCCAATTGTATCCTCCATTTCATTTAACTTCTTCGAAATTCCAGTCGCTCCATCAATATCTCCTGAACTAACCAGTTTCTTTATTTTTTCAATTTGAACTCTAACTTGCTTATGTGAAGATTGAATGCCCGTTGCCCCCTGTGCCTCATTAAAAGGGTAAATTGTTTGAGAATAATGTTCTAAATATCCCAGATCCCCTGCTATCTCAACTCCACCCCTTACTATCGAATCTATAAGCCAAAAACTCCCACTATGTGTCCCTGCCTCCTCTGCCTTCTTCAAAACTGCAGCCGCTTCGTCAGGGTCTTCTAAATTTCCCCAAACCTTTGCTATGTCAATTAGAATTTCACACTTTTTAAATATATCATAAGAGGGCTCAATTGCCTCCTCTGCCTTCTTCAAAACTGCAGCCGCTCCGTCTGGATCTAAATAGACCAAAGCCTTTGCTATCTCAATTAGAACTTTTGACTTTTTACATGCATTTTCAATGTTAACCGCTGCCTCCTTTGCCTCATTCAAAACTGCAGCCGCTCTATCAAGGCCTTCTAAATTTCCCCAAACCTTTGCTATCCAAACTAGAGCTTCACACTTTTTAAATATATCATCAGAGGGCTCAACTGCCTCCTCTGCCTCCTTCAAAACTGCAGCCGCTCCGTCTGAATCTTTTAAATAGACCAAAGCCTTTGCTATCCTAACTAGAGCTTCTGACCTTTTACATGCATTTTTAATGTTAACCGCTGCCTCCTTTGCCTTCTTTAAAGTAGTAGCCGCTTCGGAATCATTTCCTAAATCATACAGAACCTTTGCTATCCTAATTAGAGCTTCAACCCTAAAGCCTTCATCTAGACTGCCATCTGCTATCTCTTTTGCCATATTCAAAGGCACTATTTTGTTAGTTAAAACAGCGGGAGTATTAAGCATATATTTAAAATATCCATTAGAATTTATAAGATTTATTATATCTTCTATAGGTAAATATGGAATAATATGTTCAACCCATACCTCTTTTGGAATAGAATATATTGTATCTGAATTGTTATAATTACTATAATCCATTATTTTTCTCCTTAAATTATAGGGTAGTTATCAATAAGATTTATTTTTTAAGAAATTTAATTTTTTATCTATTTACTACAATTATGTAATAACAATTTCCAAAAAACCCTTTATTTGTAAAAAACAACAGTGTATCAAAAATTACCTAATTGCGTCTATAATAATTCTGCTTGCAAGTCTTTTATCACCCCGGAAATTCGAAGAGCCCCTGTAGATCAGACAAAACAGATATACTGTGGATTATTTCAAGGTGCCTTGAAACAATCATAACAAAGAGCCTAAACTCTTTGTTATGACTTTCTTTTGAGACTAATTCAATGGAATAGTCAATGCAGGAATCATTGGGCAACTGCCTTGCAAGGCCATCAACTGAAATAAAATAAAAACATTCTAACACATTTTAATTATCAAACTATCAAACTGTCAAAACGCCTTTTACAAAGGTTAGTAATTTTTAATAAAAAATCAATAAAGGAAATTGTAACTGGATAATTTTTAGTAGATTTATTTTTAATTTCATCAATAGCCTCAATCGCTCCATCAATATCTCCATGACTGGCTTGAGCCTCTGTTATCCACATTTCAGCTTGTAATACCTCTACCGATTCTAAAATTACAACAGGAAAGTCTTTTCTGATTAGAGCCATTATATTTTTTGCCTCATCAATTCTTCCTAATCCAGCCAGCCCCTTCGCTATCTCAATTTGAGCTGTACATACCCAAATTTGGTGGTGTCGAAGGCCTTCCACTCTCTTCTTTAACTCTTTCAAAACCTCAATCGCTCTTTTAATATCTCCTAAACTAGCCAGTTTCTTTATTATCTCAACTTGAAGCTTTGTTATGTTAATTTGAATTAAGTTCTTAATATCTCCAGACCAAATTGTATCCTCCATTTCATTTAACTCCTTCAAAGTTCCAATCGCTCCATCAATATTTTCTAAACTAGCCAGTTCCTCTATTTCTTTAATTTTAACTCTAACTCGACTATGTAAAGATTGAATGCCCGTTGCCTCCTGTGCCTCATTCAAAGAGTAAATTGTTCGAGAATAATCTTCTAAACCCAGATTCCTTGCTATCTCAATTTGAGTCACTACTATACTATCTTCAACCCAATAATGTAACCCTTTGCTCACAATATGCGTCCCTGCCTCCCTTGCCTTCTTCAAAACTGCAGCCGCTTCGTCAGGGTCTTCTAAATTTCCCCAAACCTTTGCTATGTCAATTAGAATTTCACACTTTTTAAATATATCATAAGAGGGCTCAACTGCCTCCTCTGCCTCCTTCAAAACTGCAGCCGCTTCGTCAGGGTATTCTAAATTTCCCCAAACCTTTGCTATGTCAATTAGAATTTCACACTTTTTAAATATATCATAAGAGGGCTCAACTGCCTCCTCTGCCTCCTTCAAAACTGCAGCCGCTCCGTCTGGATCTTTTAAATAGACCAAAGCCTCTGCTATCTCAATGTGAACTTTTGACTTTTTACATGCATTTTCAATGTCATCCGCCGCCTCCTTTACCTTCTCCAAAACTACAACCGCTCCGGAATAATTTTCTAAATCGAACAGAGCCTTTGCTATCTCAATTAGAACTTCACACTTTTCACATGCATCTTGAATCTCAACCGCTTCCTTCTCTGCCTTCTTCAAAACTGCGGCCGCTCCGTCTGGGTTTTTTAAATAGACCAAAATCTCTGCTATCACAAGGTAAGTGCTCGTTTTCCAATATAAACTTTTAATGTCATCCGCTGCCTCCTTTGCCTTCTTTAAAGTAGTAGCCGCTTCGGAATCATTTCCTAAATCATACAGAACCTTTGCTATCCTAATTAGAGCTTCAACCCTAAAGCCTTCATCTAGACTGCCATCTGCTATCTCTTTTGCCATATTCAAAGGCACTATTTTGTTAGTTAAAACAGCGGGAGTATTAAGCATATATTTAAAATATCCATTAGAATTTATAAGATTTATTATATCTTCTATAGGTAAATATGGAATAATATGTTCAACCCATACCTCTTTTGGAATAGAATATATTGTATCTGAATTGTTATAATTACTATAATCCATTATTTTTCTCCTTAAATTATAGGGTGGTTATCAATAAGATTTATTTTTTAAGAAATTTAATTTTTTATCTATTTACTACAATTATGTAATAACAATTTCCAAAAAACCAAATTTTGAAACGCGAGCGGTATAGTTCCTTCCTGACAGGCGCTGTGCCTAGTGTCTAATTGCATAAATTCATATACATTGGGCTGCGTCAAAGCTCCCGCAGTTCGCCGATCACAAAAGGGGTTGTATCAATGTCTTCGCCATCTCAATTTCAGCGATCACTTTCCAATATAAATTTTGAATATCATTGGCTGTCTACTTCGCCTCCTCGAAAACCGCAGCCGCTTCGGAACAATTTCTTAAACGAGTCAGAACCTTTTCTATACCAACTAGAGCTTTTACTCCGCCAACCTTCATCTTATTGAAACAATCATAACAAAGAGCCTAAACTCTTTGTTATGACTTTCTTTGAGACTAATTCAATGGAATAGTCAATGCAGGAATCATTGGGCAACTGCCTTGCAAGGCCATCAACTGAGACAAAAGAGAAAACGTTGCTTTTGAGTTTAAATCTCGATCATCAATATAAAAATAAGACCCACGATAGCATATCGTTGTTCCACAAGGTTTTTTTGCACATTTTTTCAAACAACCAATAGGTTTGCTTTGAATAGTCATAATCCCATCAAGCACATCATTCCAATCAAAATAGTTGCCGTTTTTATCAAAAGTTACGGTAACTCGGCCGTTTTCCTCATCAATTGCAGGCACATTTACTCCTTGAGAAAGAAAATACAGCATGCTCAACGGCGAGCGAGTATCAACATAGACTTCATCTCGCGCACGTTCTCCTCCATGAAATGGAATCATGTGGATGCGGTAACTGTTTGGATCTACATCGAGAAGTTCCCAAAAACGAGAACAAAGATGGCTGTAGGCAACATTTTGATCTAATGCGATAGAAACAACAGGCCGTCCGGTTTTAGGGTGTTTATCAACAACTAAATTGATTGCATCATGTAATTCTAATTCTTTAATGATGTCCATTAATTCTAAAAATTTCTTATAATGAGGAGCATGTTCGGGCGTTGGGCCTGATGCTGAAGGAGCGTTCGCCAAGTGATTCATTCTTTGTATGACAATCCTGAATATTCGGTCCATTTGCCAACCTGAAGAGTTTAAAAGCAAAACACTTTGCAATTGAAGAGGAGCGAGCAACTCTTCAGAAAAACCTTTTCCTCTTACCGGAGAGTAAGTCGTTGTCGGCTTATCGGTTAAGTCAACTCCCAAATTAAGCACATCCTTGCCGGAGTTTTCACTGTCATATAGTTCAGCAGAGGCTGAACGCTTAAGCTCATATGCAGAAGAAATCACGCCTATTTGCAAAAATGTCGGGCTGTCTCTATAGCGCAATCTTACAAGGTTTAAAAGAAGCTGGGTATCGTTGCTGTACTGTACAGCTCTATTATAGGTTAAACAGTCGTTCTTTAAAGCCGACGGACCAAGCTTTCCTACACAGCCGGTCATTAATATTGACGTAAGAAGTATACAAATCGATTTCATTATTTCATCCATAAGTTAATAGTTATGGAACACAATTTAACTGATTCTGCAGAAAACTTCAAGAATCAAAACAGCAACAGGTGCATCGGTGAAATATTTTTAAGAACACGGCCGGTATAGCTGTCGGACAGGTTGAAACTGTCCGACAAAATTTTGATTGGAACGTTTTAAGAACCCATTAAAAATCACTGGAAATTGTGATTTTTAGCGAATTCTGCTTTGTTTTGGCAACCTTTAAAACTTGCGCATACTTGGAAAAGTAGAGGAGTTTTAAAAGTTGCAAAAACAAAGCAAAAGACGCAAAAAACACTTTTTCAAAGATTTCGAACAGGTTCTAACACGCACATTTTGATTAGCACACCCTTAAAGCATCAAAATGATTTTTACAAGCATTACTAATCTTTAATAAAAAATTAACAAGGATATTTTTATTTAGTAAACAACCCTCAAATTTATTTTGAATTTCATCAATAGCTGCAATCGCTCCATCAATATCTCCCAGTCTGCCTTGAGCTTCTGCCATCCAAATTCGAGCTGTTGTTATCTCGTTAGGAGCCATCTTAAAAAACGATTCTTCGATATCATCCATCATTATTTTTGCCTTGGCAATTTCTCCTAACACAGCTAGACCTTTCATTATCTCAATTTGAGCTCTAACTTTCCAATTTGAAATTTGAATGTCATTCACTGTCTCACTTGCCTCATACAAAACCTTCATCGCCCTGACAATATCTCCTAAACCGGCCAAAGCCTTTGCTATCTCAACTTGAGCCTTTACTATCTCTTCTTGAGCGGCAACTTTACTTAACAAAACTCCAATGTCATCCGCTGTCTTCCTTGCCTTACACAAAACCTCCATCGCCCTGACAATATCTCCTAAACCGGCCAAAGCCTTTGCTATTTCAACTTGAGCCTTTACTATCCCTTTTTGAATTAAGGGCTTAATATATTCATCTTGAATGTTATCCGTTGTCTCCTTTGCCTCCTTCAAAACAGCATCCGCTCCGTCAATATCTCCTAAACCGGCCAGACTCTTTATTATCTCAATTTGAACTCTAACTTTCCAAGCTAAATCTTGAATGTTATCCGTTGCCTTCTTTACCTCCTTCAAAGCTTTAATCGCTCCTTCAATATCTCCTAAACTGGCTATCCCCTTTATTATCTCAATTTGAACTTTAACTTTCCAATGTAAATTTTGAATATCATCCGCTGTCTCCTTTTCCCCATCCAAAGCCTCATTCAAAGAGTTAATCGTTCGAGAAAAATCTTCTAAATCTCCCGGAGCCTTTTGAGCCTTTGCTATATAAACTTGGGCCTTTACTATCTCTTCTTGAATTGTAAGCTTATCAAATTCATTTTGCATATCATTCGCTGTCTCCTTTGCCTCCTTCAAAGCAGCATCCGCTCCGTCAATGTCTCCTAAATATCCCAGAACCTTTGCTATCGCAATTTGACCTTTAGACTTATTAAATATATTTTGATCCGTTATCTCTATTCCCTCATTAAAGACCTCAACTGTCTCTTTTGCCTCCCCCAAAATCGCAAACGCTCCGGAACGATCTTCCAAATAGACCAAAGCCTTTGCTATCTCAACTTGAGCGATCACTTTCCCATATAAATCTTGAATGTCATCCGCTGCCGCTTTTACCTCCTCCAAAATCGCAAACGCTCCGGAACGATCTTCCAAATAGACCAAAGCCTTTACTATCTTAACTTGAGCGATCACTTTCCTATATAAATCTTGAATGTCATCCGCTGCCGCTTTTGCCTTCTTCAAAGCGGCAGCCGCTCCGGAATAATCTCCTAAATCGAACAGAGCCTTTGCTATCTCAACTTGAGCTCCAGCCTTACTGGGTGCAAATTGAATGTCATCCGCTATCTCTTTTGCCTTAATCAAGGGCACTATATTATTAGTTAAAACATCAGGATCATTAAACTTTTTAAAAAAACTACAGGTTCTAAAAAAATTTGTTAAATTTTTTACTCCGTTTTTGGAACAAGCTATTTCAGGAATAATATGTATAGTCCATAAATCTTCTGGAATATTTAAATATTTGTTATAATTCATTATTTTCTCCTTAAATTATAGGTTATCCCGTTCGTGTTTCAAAATTTGAGATTTTGGCTTTGAGAAAACGTGCTTATGGACGATCGCAAGCCGCTTAATATTAATTAATATTAAGCGGCTTGCGATCGTCCTCAATCAAGAGGGATTTCTCTTTGCCAAAAACCAAATTTTGAAACACGAACGAGATAATTATCAAAACAAGATTTTATTTTTTACTAATAAAAAATTTTTTTAAGAAATTTATTAATTTTTTAGCTATTTCTACTAAAAATATATAATAAAGATTTTCAAAACTCTTTTTAATATTAAAAAGAAATAGTATATCAAAAACTAACTAATAGTGTCTATACCGATTTTTATGCTGTAAGGCCAAAGTAGAAATTTCCGGTTTTCTCCAAAGTAGAAATTTCCGCTTTTTCTGTTAGATTGAGCAATTAGCTCAACTAGCAAGAAAAGGAGGGGTAATATGGAGGAGATGATTACCATGAGTAAAAAGGAAGTTGATAGATGTGCTGTTTTAGAACAGGTTAGAAAAAGGCAACTTAAGCAATGCGAGGCAGCAGAAATTTTAGATATTACAGACCGTCATATAAGGAATTTATTGACAGCATACAAAAATGAAGGTGCCAGGGGGCTAATTTCAAAGAAAAGAGGGCGGCCAAGCAATAATCAAAAACCGAAAGAACTCAAAAAGAAGGTTCTTTCCTTAATCCAATCAAAATATGAGGGATTTGGACCAACCTTTGCCAGTGAAAAATTTGAAGAACTTGACGGGATACAAATTAATTCAGAAACCTTACGGCTGTGGATGATAGAATCAAATATTTGGATTCCTAGGGAAAGTCGCAGAAATGCACATCCTCCAAGGAAGAGAAGAGCTTGTTTCGGTGAGTTGATTCAGGTTGACGGTTCTCATCACCGCTGGTTTGGACCGGATGGTCCAATGGTAACTCTTCTAGTTTTTATCGACGATGCAACCAGCAAAGTGACAGCTTTGCATTTTTGCGAGCAGGAAACACTGGATGATTATTTCAAAACTCTTGAAGTCCACCTTAAACAATACGGAATTCCGCGCGGCATTTACAGTGATAGACTTAAAGTGTTTAATGGAGAGAAACAACTCTCACAATTTCAACAAGCTCTTTGTTCGCTTGAAATCGAATCAATTTTAGCTCAATCGGCTGAGGCCAAGGGAAGAGTGGAAAGAGTCAATCGCACTCTGCAAGATCGACTGGTTAAAGAACTTATGTTAAGGGGGATCACAACAATTGAAGAAGCGAATAAATTTCTTTCGGAGTATTTAAGCAAACACAATGCAAAATTTTCCAAGGAGCCGGCAAGTATCTTTGATGCTCACCGCCCCTTGGAAAAAGATCATGACCTTGAACGTTTACTTTGCAAAAGGGAAGAGCGGACCCTAAGCAAAGACTACATATTCCAATTCCATAACAGATGTTACAAAATAAAGGAAGTGCCGGAAATTCGTAGGCCTAAAGGTCGGAAAGTTGAAGTAAGACTCACCAGAAATGGAAAAATGAGGGTTTTTCTGGAATCTTTGGAATTGGAATTTTGTGATTTAGAAGGGATCACAGCTCCTACACAGGCTCCGATAATGGACAGAACGGAGGTGTTGCATTGGAAACCAAAAAAATCTCGCTGTGTGCCTCGCACTCATCCTTGGAAAGACCGATTTAGACGGGAAAAGGTAAAAAAAGAAATGTCGGTAAATATGGTTTGAGCATTTTAAAAAGGAGAGCTAAACAGCTCTCCATAGTAAAAGAAGAGCATCCGTCTCCTATCACCTTTCGATCAGAGCCTGGAACAGCCTTCTTCCTGGTGATCCTCAGCGTAAAAAGAACGGTAATAATTATCTAGAGGAAATTCAAATAAAAGAATGAGCATCCGGACCAGGAGCCTTGAGAAAGGAGCCTGGAGTAGTCTTCTTCCTGGTCGGGGTTTGGGGCAGAGCCCCAATTTATTTAATTTTAATAACTTAAAGGCTAATAAAATGAAATATATGTTATTATAAATTTTGGAGAAAACCGGAAATTTCTACTTTGGTAAAAGCGGAAATTTCAAATTTGGTTTAACATACCGATTTTTATGCTGTAAGTCTTTTCACCACCCCGGAAATTCGATGGGACCGATATTTAACAGCCTCTTTTAACACATGTTCCGACCCAAAAATTGTCAGACGTTTTTTTGCCCGAGTAACAGCTGTATAAAGCATCTCCCGGCCAAACCGCTCGCTGCCTTTTGGAAGAATCAACATCACATGATCGAATTCACTGCCTTGGCTCTTATGAACGGACAAGCAAAATGCATATTCAAAAGAGGGAAGCAAAAATGCATCAATTTTTCTACCTCCAAAAAGAGCGTAATCACCCTTTGACACTTCAAAAGGGTGCTTTCCTTTTTTTCGCACTAAAAACCCCGTCTCTCCATTAAACAACCCGCTTCTCTTATCATTGCGGGTGATCATAATCGGAACGGCATAATCACTTTCTTCTTGCACTTGATGAAAAACAACATTCAAAACAGCCTCATTTAATTGATCGACGCCAAAACCCCCTTTCCGAAGCGGAGAAAGCAAACGAAACCGATCAAATCTATTAATTACAGCCTCAAGGGAATAATCCGAGGGTAAAAATCCTTCGAGAAACCGCATAAACTCATGTTTTTTACCGCTTGACGTATCAGCATTACCTTGAATAATATTCACGCAAGATGGCAGTTCCTTAAATATTCCTCGATTAATGAGCCCGGCAAAATGAACAAGATCCCGGAGCTCCACACGCAGGCATTCCTGCAATTGTACTTGATATCGCTCATCAAGGGCAATCATCATATCGGCAAATAAAGATCCCGCCTCGACAGAGGGCAGTTGGTCAGGATCTCCTAAAAATACAACTCGAGCTCCTTTTTTAATAGCCGGCAAGAGACTTGCCATTAATTTCACATCAATCATGGAGCACTCATCCACCAAAAGGAGATCATAGGGTAATAATTTCCGAGGAGGATAGGAATAAGGTGTGTTAGGAGAGAAATTTAAAAGAGAGTGAAGGGTTAAAGTCTCGATTTGAGAATAATCTAAACTCATCAACTCTGAACGCAGCTTTGAGGCTGCCTTTCCGGTTGGTGCAGTAATTGCAATTTTAGGAAGTTTTTCTCCAAAACATTCTAAGTACAATGCCGCGAAACAGCCTGCGGTATACGTTTTACCGGTCCCCGGCCCCCCGGAGATCAACGTTAGGGAGTTTTGAAATGCATGCTCAACTGCTAATTGTTGATTTTGGTTCAGGGAATATCGACTCAATAAAGTTTTGACTCTGCTCATATCAACTTTTAAAGAAGGTTTTTGATCTCTAAGTTCTCGAAGATGTTCAATAAAATGCGTCTCGAACACCCAGTTCTTTTGCAAATAAAGAGCGTTCCGATAAAGGCAAATCGGTTGAAGAGGATAATCTTTCAATCCATTTTCAACTATTGAAAGCAATGTGGAAGGAATCCGCTCAAAAGCACTGCCGATTGTTGAAATCAATTTTAGCAGTTCCTCGGATGGTTCGCAGTTGCAATCTTTTAGCCATAACTGATCAGGGGATGGGAAAAGGCGGCCATCCTTATATACCACACAAAGGTGCCCCTCTCTGGAAGCTTTTGCAAGATGGCAAATCAATCCGGCCACCGTTTCCTCAACTAAATCATGCTCTTTCAAAAGCATTTTAGCAAATTCATAATCGATAGCCGATAAAGCGCCCTGATCAACAGCTAGCTTCAGTGTTGGAAACTTAGGGGGTAAAATGGATGATTCCATGTGTTGGCAGACCTCTTAAAAATACGTAAAAAACTCCTCCAAATAAACTCTCGAAGGATTTTTTATGGATTAATTGAATATATTTTTTTAAAGCACTCGTATAAATTCGCGCCTGCAAGTAGTAATCATGATTCATCATTGCGGTGTGCAAAGCGTCTTTAGAGTACCCCTCGGATTTATCTCCCAGCCAGTTGCTTTTCCAGTCCAGCAAATAATATTTTCCGTTGTGAAAAAACATTAAATCAATAAATCCTTTTAGGTAGCTGTCTTCTGTTTGTGAAAAAAGAAATTCCATTTCAAATTCACAACAATCAACATCTACATCTTGAAGGGAAACACCTTCTATAAATGGGGTTTTGATTGCATAAAAAACAACTTCTGCCAACACTTTATCCCATAACTGATAGGATGTGTTTTTAGTAAAGGGAGCGATATAAGGAATCACGTCTTCAACATCCTTCCAGCCCTTTCCCAATGAAAAGGGAATCTCCTCTAACAGTTGATGAAGCAATGTTCCTGTTTCGCTGCCGGCAGGAAGGGTATGGGTATTTTTCACTCCGTTTTCAAAAAGATGAGGGGCGCTGTTGGAATCGGATCCATGTTTTTGGGCAAGCGATGAAAATGAACGTACAGAAATCTCGCGGAAGGCTGTCTCTACTTTATTGGGTTTAAGAAGCTCAATGGATGCTTCATCCTGCTGTCCGGATAAAACAAAAGGCGTTTGGTTTAGAACTGTGCAAGAAATAGATTCTGTACTTTTATCTTCAGATAAAAATCGATCAAAGGGTTGATTAAACATTTCAAGAAACATTTCCATTGCAGACCTTTTCCCAAGCGAATTCGGATTCGGCCCATGAATGACAGGCAGATACAGACGGTCCTTTGCCCGGGTGCAGGCAACATAAAGTTGGCGCATTTTTTCAGCATCTTGTTCGGTTAAATAGCGTTGAAAATCCCGCTCGGAAGGATCAAATACAAACCTAAGGATACCATCTACAGTATAATAAAGATCTTTATGAGGACTTCGGTTGATTAATCCCAATGCAAATACAATTCCATATTCCAATCCCTTGCTCGAGTGGATTGTGATAATCTGCACGGCATCCCGGCTTGAATCCAACCGTCTTTCAAAACGTTCATCGCTTGAGGAAGCATGCTGCAGCTGTTCAAGAAAAGCGATCACTTCAGTTTGCGTCCGCGGCTCTTCCAGTATTAATTCAAGCAGATGCTGAAAGTCTGCGTAAAACTGATCCCCTTTTTCTCTTTTCAAAATCTTTTCATAAATTGTTTCTTCTCCCCAAGAAACCTTCATCAACTCTTCTAAACAAACAGAAATCCCTTTAGACCTCCAAGTTTCATCCAGCATCTTAAATACAGAGACCGCTTTTGCGTATACATCATCTGCTTCCAGTTGTTCAATTTCGTTTTGCCGCCAACAGAAAAAACAGCCTCCTAATGCGGTTTTAAGACAGCTTTCATTGCGATAATGACAAATTCCTTCTAATAGCTCTTTTAAAGAAGGAACTACAGAAGACTCTGTAATCGGCTCAACTCGCTGCCTTTGCGAAGGGATTTTCCATCGGCTTAGAAAATCGCTAGTCCGTTTTCCTTGATGTTTGTCTTTTACCAAAACAGCAAAATGGCGATAGGAAATTTGGTTTTCTTGATGAAGCCTTTGGATTTCTTGCACAATAAAAGGCAAAAACGCTTCACTTTCACTTTTTTTCAATTGATACTTTTCAGTTTCATGAACAAAAAAGTGCAAAGCTTTTCGGTCATCATTAAATTCAACATCCTGTTTGCTTCGGTCCCATTGAACAATAGGCGCCTCCATAACGCGATCTAGTTTTGGAAGAGGAATCCATCCATCTTTAAAAGGATGGTTAAACAGATAATTCAGCGCGCGGACAAGCTTTGGACAGCTGCGGTAGTTTGTATCAAGAGAGCGCAAATTCTTTTGCCCAACCTGCTTAGCAGCGTGTAAATAAGTGTAGATATCGGCCCGGCGGAAAGCATAAATCGACTGTTTAGGATCGCCGACAAGAAACAGTTTTCCCCAATCTAGGCGTTCAGGAGGAAACAGAGTCCGGAAAATATCCCATTGAAGAGGGTCGGTATCCTGAAATTCATCAACAATTACGGCGCGGTACAACCCTCTGACTCTGCATAAAAATTGTGGATCAGCGAGCAGATTTCGCACAGCAATGATGAAATCATCAAAGCTTTTAAGTTCTTCTTCGGCAAATTGATCGCGCATCAATTGCTGGCAATCATAGGCCATTCTTCCAATTCCAAAGTTTTTGTGAAGAAGAGGGGTGATTTTTTCTCCAATCAACAAAAGCATGTCGGGGAAGTTTAAATCGCTTTCATTTGGAAAACTTTTTTGTCTATGTTTGTTTTCCTTTACCAGCAGTTTCTGATAGAAATCAACATCCTCCAAACATGTTTCATAATCACTTATGGAGGGGGTCTCAATGGAAAACAGCCGGATAAAGCGCTCAACTGCCTGCTCTATTTCAGGTTTCATCATCATATTTTTGGAATAAATCTTGTTTAAACAAGGCAATATTTTTTCCAAATCAGATTGCAGCTTAGAGGCTTCCCATCCATTTTCTTTCTTTAACTTTTCGATATTCTCTAAAAATTGCTTTCCCAATTCTTGATATGAGGGGACATAAGCAACATCAACTCCTTTTGCAAGAATTTCAGCTAATTTTTCCTGCAAGAGATCGGTTTTCCCTTGCGAAAGGCCCAAAGCATGCTTCCGATGAATCGGACCGATATGCCTATCCGTAATTCCTGAACGGAAATAATCCCGCACGCACCGCTTGTATACCTCTTCATTCAAACCTTGCTTTTCATCGTTGCCATTGATTTTAGCCGCCCCTTCCATTCCATGCTCTGAAAGCATTCTAACACAAAAACTATGGATGGTAAAAATTTGGGCCTCATCATAGGCGATGATCGCCCGTTCCAATCGACGAATTGCCTGTAAACGCAGCTCCTCGGAGTTGAGAAATGGCCGAATATATTCAAATATTCCCTCAAAACCGCTTTCCAACGCCTTTAGAACTTTTTCGATACACTCCCTTACTCTTAAATGCAAATCACTTGCCGCAGCTTTTGTAAAAGTGACAATCAATACTTGCTCAATAGTCAACGGGAGCTCCCCCTCGATCAGCAATCGAACTACAAGGTTTTCTATCGAAAACGTTTTTCCTGTTCCTGCGGATGCCTCCAAAATAAGGTGGGAAGACAGATTTGTCTTTTGACTCAATACATTGAAGCGATTCATTTCATGCCGCCTGGCCGGTGCCGGAATAATTCAGAAAAAAGATCTTGCGCTGTCGAAGACCAACAACTGTGTAAATCTTCTACTTGAAGCGTATTGCCTTCACGGCACATCCATTTCACCTCTTCATTATAAAAATTTTCTTCATTAATCGATTGATCGATGACCTTTTTCAATTTTTCAGAACTTTCTTCAGTAAATTCCATCGCCCACTGAGGAATTAACGGGGACATATTCTCTTTAGCAGAAAAATAGTATTGCAGATATCCGGCCAGTAAAGGAGCCGATTCCTTAAAGAACCCCTCAAATCGAACACCCCCTTTTATAAACAACAGATCCTTTTTAAAATCAAGTTGATAACTTTCTATCAAATAACACCAGGTTAAAAACAAAGGCCAGCATTCTGCTAAATCTTCCTTATTTTTTCCTTCTTTGTAAATGATTAAACCTTCCGAACATCCTTCTCCCAGCTTGCCAATCAATTGAACCTCGGATTCCTCTACGGTGATGGATAGGGGAGGAAACTGCCGCCTATTTCCTTCTTGCTTCGGAATTTCGCATAAATCGCTCAGAACGACTTCAAAAAGAGAATCCGATGATACGGAAAACTTTTTCATTGATGAGGCAATTTGTTCCATTTCTTCTGAAAGCTTTTGAATCGAAACATGTTTAAAGGGACCTAGAGGCATCTTTCCATCTCGCAAAACCCCTTGAACAACGGTATCGACAGGGCGGCGCCACCCACTATTTCTTAATACAGCTCGATCCAACGGCGGCAGAATAAAATTCTCATCTGTTTTGATCTCTTCAGACTCTTTAAGATAAATCCCAAGCTTCTTTTGAAAATAAAATCCAATAGGATTCTTAGCTAATTTTTTCAAATCCTTAAGATCAACGACATAAACAGAATTTTTTTCTCCTTCCTTAAAAGGTGTCAATCCGGAAAATCGGTGAGGAGTTTTTTCTTTGCATTGATAAAAACTGCACGCGGCCCTGTAATCATAAAGAGAATAGGAACGAAGAGCTGATTCTTTTTGAAAATATCTTTGATCAAATGGATAAAACGGGTGTCGATACACGCAAACAGAAGAGGGAAGCATACCGGAAATCGTGAATGATTCGTCTAAATATGTCATCAGTTCAGAAACCAATAAAGAACAACCCGCGAGCGTTTTCTCTTCCATCTGTTGGCTTGAGTACGAAAGGATCAGCTTCTTCCTGGCAGAGAGAATTGCCTCTAAAAATAAATAACGGTCGAAATCGGCAGATGTTGGAAAAGGATCTGCACCTTGCTGCAAATAAAGTTGGTTCAAGGCGCTGCGACTTTCTTTTCTTGGATAGTTATCCTCTGCAAGCCCCATCATGACCACAATTTTTGCCGGCACTGCCCGCATTGGAAGCATCGAACAAAAACGTACAGACTGAAGATGGCTTTCTCGATAATTCAACTGCTTATCCTCAAGCCTCTTCTTTAGATGATAAATGATTGTTGAAAAGGAGAAGACCTCTTTTTCGACTGAGCGGATTTTTTTCAGCGACTCAATTTCATGAATCAAGCTAAGCACTTGATCTTGTTCTTCATCAGATTGTTCAGACCAGGAAAAGTAGCGATGCAATAACGACAAAAGATACTCTGCCCATCCCGATAAAGTTTTGTAATTGCCTTCGTCAATGGGTTTTAAATCATTTTTTAACTGCGGAATCAAAGAGGCCAATACTCCTAGCAGCTCTTGATCAACTCCGGATATTTCCTTGCATGGACGCCTGGAAAAAGCCGTTTTTTCTTCTGAAGAAGAAGGAAGTATCATTGCCGTTCCCAATAAAAGACGCTCTATCCCCCATTCCCAAGTGCCTATAGGACTTTGATCCGTCATCCCTTTCTTGCAATGACTTTTGATTAGCATTTCCGAGCGGTGTTCAGCATGAATTCCCCAGCGAATATCGGCATCTTTCACCCACTGCGTGATTTTTTCGATGTCAGCAGTATTCAGAGAATATTTTCTTTGAAAAGAACGAAAAGAAAACAAAGTCAACAACGTATCAACATCCCATCTAGAGTCTGCCAAGCGAATCAAATGCAGAAATCCTTGAATAACGTCATTTTGATCCAAAAGAGTTAAATCCATCACCCGGCAATTCAACAAGCTTTCTCCGGATTGAAAAACAGCATAAATGATTGGCTCATATGCTTTAATGTTCGGAGCCATTACCAAAATATCTCTTGGTTCTATCGCATCGTCTGTTTTTGAATATTTATCAATAAGATGAAGCAGCGCTTGATAAAGAGCCTGCACTTCCCGCATTTTAGAATTTGAAACATGAATTTGTATGGAGTCATCCCGATCAAACTCTCTTTTTTCAAGCGTTTTGCCATTGCGCAATTTCAATAAATCCATTTGCAAAGCGTGCAAGCAGCACATTTCAGGGCAATACTCCTGATACTCACCATCAATTTCAACTACCGTTTCTTCAACTTGAGCTGCCATTAACCTTCCTAAACGCCCCCAGTTCGCCAGCAAAGGATTTCGCTCAAACAACAGCTCTGTAGCTTCGATTAAAGACTCGTTTGACATCCCCTGCTCCTCCCAACAACGAATCAGCTTTCGATTCTCTTTATCAGAAAGAAGATCGCTCCAAAAGACTTCGCAAGGAGATAAGAGATGGTAGTAAACAGGCACCTTCTGCGCAAGCTGATGCAGCCAAAAGTGCTGTTGCCGGGAAATACAGCTTAACGCAAACAAATGAACGGAAACATTTCCTTTTTTCCAATCTAAAACGCTTGGACCGACAGCTCCTACAACCCGCTGCCATAAAGCTTGCTGCCACTCATTTTCTGTCTCTTTGAGCCAGCAGGCCAACATCTTTTTTCCATATTTTTCATATTGATGAAACAAACCCGCCAATTGATCTGCCAAGCAGGCAAGCCGCTTTTCCCCTTTTGCTGTAAGCAAACCTTTGTTTTCATCAATTAAATATCCTCGAAGCGGCTTCCAAAGATCACGCAACGGCTCCTTAAGAATGAGGCGCACCTCACTTTCAATCATCAACGCCAATTCCATCTGTCCGGGGAGTTGAAAGCTGTCTTCTGCCCCGCATTCCAAATGACGCTGAAGCCAACTGATTCCCTGATCCAGAAAAACAAATTGAATACCTGCCGCTATTCCTAAATCGTCTACAAGCTTTTGAGCAAGCCACCCCTTCATTGCAGGACTTGGAATAATGATCAACCGCTTGGTAAAAGCGTTTGATGAAGAAAAAAGATGATGTTTCAGCTGCTTGTAAAGCGTCTCTACTTGATTGCTAAGAAAAACATGGAGATTATGATCAGTAAACATTTTATTTCAACAAACATGGTCCGATTTCTTTTGAAAAAGAAACAACAGCGGGAATATGAAATTTATTAAGAAAACGTTTGAAAAACCTGGGTTCTTTCATCTTAATGCCTCTTTCAATAGAAACAGGGATAATCGGAACGTTAAAAAGCAGCAATGAATAAGAAATAACGATCTTTTCCAACTCGGACTGAACATCCAAATCTTCTACAAACAAACAAACGGATACCCCTCCGGATAACGTCTGTTGTATCTCATTTAAATACCCTCCGTTTTTTTCAAACGTCTCAATAGACGGCATATTCACAATTCTAAGAATTTTATAAAATATTTTAACCCATTTGTTATACTCTTTTTCACTCTCTACAAAAAAGCGCACTCTTTGCCTTTGAGCTCCAAGAAGAAGCAAGGTATCATTCCATGATGTATGTTTACACACATAAATAACCGGTGAAAAGGGGACGTTATCCACTCCTTTCAAAGTGGTTTTAAAATGCAATCGAGATAAAATCATCCCTAAAAAACGGCAAGTATAATCAAAGTACTGAAATAAAACTGCAATAGCGACAAATAAAGTTATGGTTCCAACAACAGTAAATCCTTTATCCGCCTCAAGGCCAAAAACTCCGGTGATTAGATATAAAAGGAAAGAAGCCAGCAAGACACCCATAAAACTCAAAAAATTCGTTGCGGCAACAACTTGCCCCCGATATTTTTGCGGACTGCTAACCTGGATAAAAGAATCCAAAGGAACGACAAAAAGCCCCCCCAAAATTCCTAGTAAAAAAATGAGAGGAATAATGATGAGCAGGCGGTCGGAAAAAAAATCCAACCAGTAGCACGACAGGCAAATTCCTACGCCCGCAAGGGGCACAAGTCCAAGTTCTACAGTTTTGCCGGAAATTTTACCCGACACCAAAGATCCCAAACCAATACCGAGCGCCATGATCAAAAATAAGTACCCCCCTTGAATATCTGTCAGATGCAAAGAGTGTACTGCATAAGGAATCATATTAAGTTGCGCATAAGCGCCAACAAAAAGAAAAAACGCAGATCCAATAACTGCTGTAAATAACGAAGGAATTTCTAATGTTTGTCTTAGAGTACTGATAATTTCTGAGAGAAAAAATACATTAAACCGTTTATGACTCCCTGAGGGAGGGGTGTATTCAATACAAAAACTCGTGCACAAACCGATAATAGATAAAGCTCCGCAAAACATCGCGGCAAATAAAAAGTTTCTTCCCGTTACATCCAGCAAAAATGAGGCAAAAAATGTCCCTATAATGATCGCTAAAAACGTAAAAGAGGTCATCAAACCATTGGCTTGAGAAATCTTTTCAGTACGCACAAGCTCCGGAATAATGCCATACTTGGACGGACCGAAAATCGCGCTTTGAGTTGCTAAAAGAAAAAGAGTTAACCAAGCTCCCCATCGGCTCTCAAAGTAAAAAGCCAAGACAGCTCCCGACATCACCAGCAGTTCCAGCAGCTTAGTGAGCACAATAATGTTTCTTTTGCTGAAACGGTCGGCCAGCATCCCCGATGAAGCGGAAAACAAAAGAAACGGCAGGACAAAAATGGCGCCGGACAAAGAAAGCACCCAATGGCCGTCTTTTACTCCTTCAAGCTGAAGAAAAAAGAACACAATCAATAATTTGTAAATATTGTCGTTCAATGCCCCTAAAAATTGGGTTACATTGAGATAGGTAAAAGAAGAAAGCTTTCGTATTTTCTCTGAAGAGACTTCCTTTGTCGAAAGAGCTTTTAGCTTAGCTTTCATGAGATAAAACCGTACCTTTTTACAATGCCGTTTAATTTCACAGGTTGCCATTCAAATACGGCAGACATTTTCAAAAACCCTTCATGAAAACGCAGTTTATCAAAATTTTTTAAAAATTTCAAGTATAAATATTAAAATTAATTAAACAGATAAATCTTTATAAAAAGTAGAAATAAAAATAAAAAAGTGATACTATTATTAGTAGTAGTAAAATTAAAATTATTAACAAATATTTTAAAATGCCTAGAGTTGTAAATAATAATCCAAATTCTTTTGAGTCGTTTTTTAAAACAGATCCTGATCCTCAAAACGCCATTCTACTCTTTGAGGAGGAAGAGGAGAAATCATCCAATTGGATTCAAGAGAATCGTTGCTACACCCACAATAAAGAGACTATCGACAATATATCTAAACAATTAGACATTAACTTCGACGAAAACCAAAGTCTTAAAATTTTTTCAAATACTTTTCTGGCAGGAGACCAACAGTTTACTTCCTTGGAGGGATTAAATGAGCTGAGTTACATCGGGCTAAACGAACAATTATTAGAGGAAGAGTTTTTAGCTGAATTTTTACCCGCCCAAGCAAAAACGCTTATTCAGGAAGCTGAGTGTCTTCATAGGGAACAATTTCAACTTTTAGCGGGAAAAACCGGCCTCGCATTTTTAGAAGCCGCACACCAATTTTCCGGGAAAATGAGTGAAAAAATCTATCACCTAGAATCCGGTGAAGCATGCCTGGTGCGCTCAGGCGATAAAAGCCATGCAGAATTTCTGCTCTTTTTAAAAAATACAGATGGAACTTATGACATTTGCCTCTTTAATGCTCAAAAAGGTTCAGAACAAGGTCAAGGAGGTCTAATAAGTTCCAAGAAAACTAAAGTGCAGTTTTGCAAGTATTACGCTTCTGTCCCTTTAGAAGCACTTCATTTTTACCAGGAAACGGGTGAAAAAACATGTAACTCCGCATTGATTTCGGACACAATAATTGCCCTCCATACAGAAAACCAAGAAAACGGAGAAATTGATTGTTTATCTCGTGCTTTATCTTCTCTTAGAGCTTATCAAAGCGCAGCTCCAAGATATTTAGAACATTTTGTTACCGCCCAAAGATCGGGTAATTGTGTTGTTAAATCTTACCGCGCTGCCATCTTAGGACTATGCTCCATTTTTTCGGAAGGAGACTCTCCGCAAGAAAAAGCCCGCGCCGGTTTTAGATCAGCGAAACGCTATACCTACGCGCAACAAACGCTCTTGTTGGAGTGTTTTTATCAAAACTACTGTCAAAATTTAGAAAACCTTTCTCCAAACCAACAAGCTGATATGTGCCACATGCTAAAACTTGCAGCCAAAAAGCTCTCCAGGCGCTATATCAAAGCCAAGGATCAAAAGCTTTTTTCTGAAGATCCGAAAATTTTAGATCAAGGACTTGCCACCGCGCTAAACGTCCTCAAACAGGTGGATGTTTGGGATAAAAATCGACAAGCCGTCCCTGTTCAGAACCAGGTCATTTCAGCTAAGAATGTAGGAACAAAAAATGGAGCTGAAAAAATCAAGCAAACAATTAATGAGATTTCTCCTCCCAAAATATCAAAAAAAATCCAACACAGCATCATCCAGTCAAAATCTCTTTCACCCCTTCCCTCTCCCATCACTTTAAAAGGATTCAGAGAGGGTCTGGAAAAGCTAACTCATTATCAATCCTTAAATGAATGTTTACTTCTAGAAGAGTGGATTGCAGCCATTCCTTTGCCGCACAAAGATTCCTCTTTTTTGGAAGATCTCCTTCATTTGCCTAATGAAGAGCGAAGAGAAATCATTTCTCAATTAACTACAGTCCTTCAAAACTACACAGAGAATTCACAAGAATTAATTCTAAGGCCTGATTATCACAATACGATCATGGCGCTTTATATTTTTCAATTTGAATTAGAAAAAAATGACGACGATTTAATTCTTTTACCCGGAGTTGCAGAAGAACCCATTGATTATTCCTGGTTTTTGGAGGCAACACGAAACAACTTCTCCATGTTTCAATCTGCTTCCTCTACAACACGCCGTCAATCTCTAATTCAATTTCTTAAAAAAAAATATCCTAGAAGCAACTCGAAACTTCTTTTTACTCTTAAAGAATTTAAAAAAGAAAATTCCAAGCGAATCATTAGCAGGCAATTTAATGCGTACAATGACTTATATAAAACAGTCATGCATGACGAAAATTTTAAAGGGCAAGTTTCCACTCAAGAAAATTGGAAAGAATTTTTAAACGATACAAAAGACTTTCAACAAACACGTCATGCAAGTATGGATAATAAGGAGCTAAATCTAAGCTACGTCGACTTAATTCAATCACAATGGATTGATGGCAAAGAAATAACCTACTATCCATTTGGAGAGCATTTAAAAAAAATTCATTCCACAGATGATTTGCACTACTTAATGGCATTTATGGATGCCTCATCTATAGGAGAAAGCCCTGCCATCGAATACAACTCAGAACACGGCATGAATGTTCTGGGAGGCGAAAGGATCACCACGCCTTTAATGGGAAACAGCATAATTGCTGCAAAATTTCAAGATTGGAAACAGCATCACTTGAAATTTCGTCATTCTGCAGTAGGACAAAACGTTTTCCAATTTTCAGAAGAAATTAAACTAGATAAAAAATACGTCTACGAACACAAAATTGAAGACCGATTCAACACTGATTATTATTGGGATACAAGAGGAAAAATACCTGACTATTATAGTTATAACCCTTACCCGCAAATAAATAAAGAAATATTTAAAAAACATTGCTCAAAAACACAATACTCGCATCAATTTAATCCGAAAATAAAATTCGGATCCGATTCTGATTACCTCCCCAATCAAAATATTATTTACAGTTACCACGATTTTGAAAATAAATACAAACCTCTTTGGCTGACACGTAATTGTGTAGAGCCGCAATATCAAATAACTTCTTTAATTAATCAATTCACCCAGGAACTGGAAATCTTAAACACTTTAAACGAAGAAGAAAAAAAACAAAAAATCGCACAATTTGAACTTCTGTTATTTAAATCCATTCACATCGCTCAAGAAAATCGAGAAGTCTACCCTTTATATGAAGCATGTTCTGATTGCGATTTTCCAATCATGATGCAAAAATTATTGCGAGAAGCTTTCACGCTCTTTTATCAGTCTCGACCAGACAAACGCCCTCAAGTTGAAGAGCTTCTGATCATTTTAAAAATTTATTCTAAAATTGCTCTCATTTATCAGACCAGTGGAAGAGATGCGGAAGAATTAATCCCTGAAGAGTATCGACCATTGGGAAGGACTTTAAACCGCTGGCTAAATCCCGTGGAAAATGCCGACTGGGACCTGTGGAATCTATCACAAAAAGAGTTGAATAGCCTCCACTTTTACCTGCTTGCATGCCTAATGAATAAAGACTGGAACGACTGCTCGGATGAAGAAAAGAACCTCTTTTTATCTAGTTTCGCCTACCTCAAGTTTCATCAAGTGTTAGAATCTCTACCTCAAATAGATATCCCTTTTTTCCTCCAAATGATGTACGAGGTGGAAAGAAGAATGCCTCAGCTCTCCCTGGATATGGATTTTCTCCAAAAAAACAAAAACCTCTTAGGGAAATTAATTTTGAACTTACTGCAAATCAATGATGATACAGAGAGCGAATGGACAGTTCACGCAGAGGAAGGGCACTTTCCCCTATTGCGCAAACAAACCTCCGAAGACAGCTTCTGGGAAATTGACTTATACACAGGAGCTGTGAATTCAGAAGAGGGTTTGATTCACTTAAGCGACTTCAAACCATATAAAGAAAAAATTTTTCAGCGCCTTTTCCAAAATAGAGAACCATGTTTTCTTCACAAAAGGAAATACATTCATTTTTGACGACCCTGTTTGGGGGCATTGTGAACGGAGGTCTCCATCGGCATACATTCGCAGAATTCATGGAGAAGACTTTATTTATCTGCCCTCAAAGAAATTAAAAGGTAAAATACCGGGTATCATTTTAGCAAATACTTTTTGTTTTGGAAATTTTAACAAAAAAAATAAATCCTGGCAGACCTTAATTTTTTGTCATCAAACCACAGGAGAAGTCCTGTTTCGAATGGATGAAGAGGGAAAAATTTTTGACACACGGCAAAAAGCCTACCTAGAGGCTGCTTGCGAAAAAGGAACATACATAGATGCTGACAGTACCACCTTAGGACACTTTGAAAATAAAAAGCATATTCTGATCGAAAGCGATGAGAATGGGATAAAAAGAACACGTTTAAGGTTTCCCCGATTCAACAATTTAAATTTCAAATCCCAACAAATTGACGCTCGTGATCTGGGAGAAGATTCCCCTGACGAGCGCTGGGTTTATGAAAAAGACCCCAACTACTACATATGCCCCCCATTAAAAAAAATAGCAGATGAAGTTCCTTTAGGAAAAGAAGCTCTCCTTGCCGACATCCCTAATTTACTTGTCTTAAAACACAAAAAGAAAAATTCGTATCGTTTTCTTATGCCTTGTTACGAACCGATTCCGCATGAAGAAGGTTTGGAAAAAAACTTCCGGCTTGAGGTGCCGAAATTAAAACAAACACAATTAGAAAACGATCCATTGGAATACGAGGAAATTGAATGGGATGGAGAAAATTTTGCTCTAAAAGCAAATTCTCCTAGAGGAAATGTCATGCTTGCCCTTGCCTTTTTAGGGAAAAAAGACTACGTGCGATCCGCCTACTTTTTAAACCAAATTCGACATGGTGATAAACTCGATAATAAAACAAAAAAATACCTGGCCCACATTTTAAATTGCCACAAGCTTTATAAAGATAACTCAGCTTCTGCTCGAGCTGTGGGAATGCGGGTATTTTATATCTTATCGCAACTTTGTCCATTTGAAAAAATTGAAAATTTAACCGACGTATCTGAAGAAATTTACTTAAGATACTTAGATCACTTAAATTCAGTGGATTTAGAAATTCAACTCACATTAAACATGGAAAATGAAGTCTTTGATTTCATCAGCCAAAATTTCACCGACATTCGCCGCGATACTGTTTTACAAAAAAGAAAGCAAGAAATAAAAAATTCAACTCCGCGATCATTATACATAAGGGTAGCCGATCAAAAATCTCCTATCCCATACAAAGCGCTTTGGGAAGACTACTTTGATGTTAAGCGGTTTTCCAGTGATGTAAGAACATCTGATCCAAACGCCTTGGATCGACGGATTCTTCTTTATGGAATGGATTATTCTCAAAAAAAATCTCTCACGGACTTTTTCAAAAAAAAAGAAGGGCTATTTTGGACAGCTGTGGAGTTTCTGGGAGATCCTCTCGTTCCAGACGAACAAAAACAGGCATGTATCAAACACATAGAAGATTTAAATTTAGATGATGAAGAAGAGGAAGCTCAATATTTTCTATTGCGCCTCGCTTATGTACATTGCCAACAAACAAAAAAAAGCCTTGAACTTCCTCCAAAATTTTTGACAACATGGGATAAGAACAAAAAAAATAAGGAATTAGATCGCTATAATTCTTACCTATACGATATCTACAAACGTCTGGAATTGAGCGAAAATCCTGAGCTGAAGACGAAACCCAAGTTCTTTCGAGAACAGGGCCCTATCATTTTTTCCTTAAATCAAAATGCTGTGTTGCAGACGGCCATTATCCCTCCTGCTATTTCGGAAAAAATTCCAGAAGTAAACGTGGGCGGCCGTATTTCCACAGATCTAGCTTGCCAAGCAGTTACGGAAAAATTTTTAAAAGAGTTGCCTCATGAAAAGGATGCAGTCCTCGATTCCTGTCCAGTTATTTTTGATCAATTTCAAATTCCTAAAAGCCGCATGCCTTATAAAAATATGATTGAAAAGGAAATGCAAACCTACAAACAAGACTTGCAAGCTGGAGCTGAAAAAAACTTAGAACAAAAACACTATGAGAAACCTCCCTTGGAAGAGCTTAGGGAGCTTCAAAACGACTTGATTTCGATTCAAGAACAAGCGGCAAACAGCGCTGAAAATGCAAAAAAATTAATCCTTAAAATGGTTAAGGCAAAACCATTGGACCAAGATGCACAAAAATATTTTGAAGCAAGCCGGAGCAAAAGAGTTGAACTTGAATTATTGGACTGTTTCCATGCACTTGCTCCCGATCCGGAACAAGACTTTGAAAAATTTCAAGAAGGTTTAAAACGTATCAACCCCAACTTAAATCTAGAAGAAGGAAAAAAATTACGCGCTTGGATTGTTTTCTATTTAGAACAGGAAACAGCAATTCAACAAATTAATCGAACGCTCGAATCCCTGGAACCTCTCATTCAAATGGAAGAAAATGAGGAAACAAATGAAAGCTTATCTGCATCTTTGTGGCAAAAAGCCTGCTCAAACCTGATTGAGGAACGGCAATATCGCATACAAGAAGACTACTACCGCACAGACTTAAGCGCTTTGATCTTTGAGTATCTAAGCGGCTACCGAGTACGGGTGGATCAAGCGCAAAAAATAAAAACATGCTTCCAGACCCTTTTTAATTCCGAATTAGATGTGGAAGTAAGCGGGATTGTTTTTCAGCTGATTATGGGGGGGGGGAAGACCAGCACCATTTTATCTCAGCTTGCCAATCTTGTCACTCACGTTAAAAGAACCCCGCTTTTCTTATGCCAAAATGAGCAATACGGCCTTTTGCTCTCAAATTTAAGAAAATTTCAGGAACGTTTTGGGCAAAAAGTCTACGCTTTTGACTATTCTAGAGAAGAAATCTCAAATACTGACAACTTACGCAATTTTTTAAAAAGCCTTAAAATGGCAATTCATAATAAAGACGCTATCATTATGAAAAGCAATTTTTTACAAATGCTGCAAAATGAAGCGGTTAAACAAATCTATGATTTGTCTTCTTCAAGTTCTCAACAAGAGCAAAAACAATGCACCGAACGCATCGTTCTTTTATCAAAAATTATGAACATACTTAAAGAAGAATGTGTCGGTCTTCTCGATGAAGCAGATATTAACTTAAATGTAATGACAGGAGTCCATTTTGCGTTAGGAAACAAAGAGGTGCTTTCTGATTCCTATGTAAATTTACAAAAAGACATCATATACTTTTTAGCCACTGATGCATCCGTTAAAGACATCGTCAAGCTCTGTGAAAACCAGCAAAGTACAATGACTCCAGAAGAGTACCAGGAACTAGTTCTACCTAAACTCGCCGCATTTCTCCTTGGTCCCGATTCTAAAAATTCTCCACTCAAATTAACAGGATCTGTTGCGAAGTTGAAAAAAAATCATCCAGATGCAATACAGCGTTTTATGATGGGTGAAATTGATTTATACCCTGCAGAAAATCACACCCACACTTATTTTGAACTCGCTGCGAATCCTGAATTACTAAACAATGGTCAATATACCTCTGACGATATAGAAAATGCGCTCTTTTTGAAAGAATTTAATCAAATCAAAAAGAATTCGGAATCAGGTCTCAATAATGATTCAGAGGCATGCCTGAGTCAATTATCTCTTATAACTCTATCCAAACACTTGCTTAATGTCGTCAATCCGTTGGTCCTGCATAAAACCTATAACGTCGAATTTGCCCGAGCGCCGGATGGAATTGTTAAACCCACACTTGGACCCGATTCCTTTAATGAGGGCAATGAATTTGCAGATGTATTTGAACTTCTCGCCTATCATATGGTCTCAGCTGTCTGTAAAGGTATTGGAGAAGTTCAATACGAAACATTGATTACCAACCTCCAGAATAGAGCTGTTTTAGAAGCAAGCCAATCTATCCCTTTAAAAGCCTACAGGGATACAGAGCCTGCAAAAATCTTCAGCACACTTGTTCAAGGACAATTCGAACTTGAAAATGCTCTCAAAGAACCCTTTAAAAAACAAATTTTTGAACTTATCCAACAAAACCCCAAGATGAGCCTCGAAGTAGAGGCCCTTACTGCACCGCATTTTGTGAAATATTTTCCCCATATGGTCGCATCAAGCCCTGTGGATTTGCTCATGATGATTCCTCAAAATATCATGTGTTCAGGAACTGTATGGAATTGGCCCACCTATTTATCTAAAATGGTACGCCATGAAGCTTCCGTGAACATCGATCCCGGAACAGAGGGAAAGATTATTCATCAAATACTAAAAAATGTTCAAAATAAAGACTCCCATTTGTATACATTTACACCTCATGAGGAAAAAAAACTGGTCTCAACCGCTTTACGAAAAGCGATTATCCATCGTGAACTTGAAGACCGCAGCCGCATTCGAGGCTGGGTCGATATTGGAGCTGCTTTAAAAAAAGACAATAATGACCAAACTGCATTGGATATCTTAACCTTTTATGCACAAGCTCAAGAAGATCAAGAACTAGAAGGAACTCCTAATTTACAGGGAGTTGTCTATTACCATACAGATGTAAAAGGCGGGGATGAATATTACGCTATGGTACGCCGTCTCCCCGATGAAAGTAATGAAGATTTAATGCTCCGCATTCAAAATGGCAATGTTAAGCCTATTCGCTTAAAAAATAGCTCTAAAGAAGAGATCGAACACCAAGGATTAAAAATAGAAGATTTATTTTTTCTATATGATGCCCGCCGAATTACAGGAACTGATTTTCCTCAAGTTCCCAATGCAATCAATCTCTGTACGGTTAACCCTGCGACAAACACGATCCGTTCTTTTCTCCAGGGAGCTTTACGTTTAAGAAACTTTTTTAATGGACAAAGCTTAGACTTTTTTCTCCCCTTCCACAGCTTAAAGTTTTTGAATAACAACGACTTCGATTTCGAAAACCTTGATCCGGATATAAATTTAGATCCTGTCTTAATAGAAAATTTGATGAACGCACTCTTATCGAATCAGGTTGCAGAAAAAGCTCAGCAAATTTACCGCTCCTTTGGAGCACAGGTGAGAGGCTTTTATAGAAAATTTGCCATCGATTTTTTATTGGAACAATTTCAAAGTTCTGGAGAAATTGAACACTTTGAGATTCAAGAATTATTTAATGAATTGGAAACTTTTTTACTTCATGATAATACCGTTGATTGTCTTAAAGATTTTTACTCGCTTGAAGGGTACCAAGACTCTAAAAAACTTATCGAAACGCTTGCAGAGCAATTCCAAAAAAACTTATCAAATAAAATAAATGAAATTTCTTCCAAATACCCCAAACATGAAAATACATTAAAAGAGAAATATCAAACGATTCAAGATGAAATTAAGCTTACCCTACAGTTTGCAAGCCAGTACTTAGACTTTCTTGTTTTATCTTCCTCTGACAATCCAACTTTAGAAGCCAACATCAATGCCTTCCAAGAACAGCAAACAGAACAGCAAACAGAACAAAATAGGCAAAATGTGCAAGAAGTAAAGCTCCCTTTGCAAAAAGAAGCTGCGCATTATACAACTGTTCCGGGAATGCATCTTCCCAAACAAGAAATACGCTGGGATCAATTTCTCCCAAAACAGGAAGATCAAATTTTTTCTGTCAGTGATTTGTACAACTATTTGAATGAACGAACGTCAAAACTCAAAGATAATCTTTATAATTTGCATAAAACGAGGGCCGAAAAAGCATGCTCATTCTCTACAGTCGGAAATGTTTTAAAGAAAGGCTATCATAAAGAGGCGCCAAAAAAAAACCTCTACTTAAAACCTTATTACCAATGCTTTAAGGATGATGACCTAGAAAAAAAAGGTATAAAAATTAGATTTTCCGAACAATTTTCAGAAACAACAAACACTCCTGTTACTGTCTTTCACAAAGAATTTAAGTATGCTTCCAGTATTTTGGTTTATCAAGAAGATGGAACTTTAGTCTTCGACGTTTTGTCTGATCAAGAGGCAAAAGCTGCCAAAGACTGGATCTCTTCTACAGGACCAAAAAATGTCTGCCTCATCCATGAAACCGGAGAACTTCGAGCAGGAGATGAGGAATTCGCACAGCAGGCCCTGAATGCGGAGGACACAGATTCTCCATTTTTTACAGGCCTAACTTATTTGCAAATCATAAATGGAAATTTAAAAGAGGTGATGAAACATCCCCAAAAAAAACAGATGATTAGAGATCTTCCTAAAAACACCCGTGAACTCATGAGAAATTTTTTAGAAATCCATGCGATCATGAAAAAAGGAGTAGAAGGTTACTTTTGGGTTAAAGATTTTTTTGAAAAAGAGGACAAATATTTTGCCATCATCGAAGAGCAAAAAATCAAGCAAAAAGAATCCATCACCGAAATTTTAAATAACATCGAAAACAAAAACGAAAGCGTACAGGAGTATAAATATATTTGGCCTATCTTAAGCGCTGAACACATTGCTTTAGTTTCTCCGGAGGACCTCGTTGAGATTCTATCTGAACACCCCGAACATGCAGCCTATGCCATAACAGAAGAACAAATAAACGCCATCTGTCAAAACGTTGAGAATGGAAAGCTTGAACAAACAGTTTTATTCCATCTTGGCAATGATAAAGAATACGCCGAGTTCCAGATTCAAAAATTGCCGCTTGCCCAACTACAAACGGTCTTGGAAAATTCTGAGAAAAAAGAAAAATATATCAATTCCGATCAAGCAAAGGACCTCTTTAACAAAACTGATGATATTAAATGGGTTTCCAAAATTACAGATAGGCAAACACTTCTAGACCTTCCATATGATCGGGAAATTAATCTATCAGAAGAACAGGAAAAGATCATATTACAAGGCCTAAAGGTGGAAGAGTTAGAAAGTCGTCCCACTTTAATAACCAAGATTCAAAAATTTGATAAAATAGAAACAAAAGTGAAGAACTTAGAGCTATTTTTGAAATTAGAACTGAAGATTCAATCGATGCCAACAAACCTTGTTAAAGAACTTACTTGGGACGAGCAGCATTCAAAAGTCATTAAAGAATTAAGCGATTACAAAATGAATTACTTAAGTAGTAAAACTCTGAATCAACTCCCTAAAGAGCAGGTGCAGCGTATTGCAAGAGCAAGTGCGATGGAAAAGCTAAATTCCGCACAATTTGAAATGTTGAGTAGGGAGCAAATCAAAACATTCATCAAAAGTGAATCCTCTGATCAAATATACAACCGTTTGACTAAAGAACATATTCGCCAACTACAAAAAGAAGACCGTTCAGATGTGATCGAGCATCTCTACAAACTTAATATAGAAGAACTGCTGGAAGAAGCAGATGATCTTCCTATTTTAAGCAACTGCACTATTAAAGATATATCAAATATAAAAGAAAACTATGAAAAAGAAACCGATTTAGAGAAACAGAAAAAAAAGGCGCATGTTATCGCTCTTGCAATTATTTTTTCCCGGATTTACAAAAATCCAATAACAGGAACGGCGCAGTAGAGGCATTTGAAATTAAAGGAATTGAATCAATCAAACAGCCAGACATTTTAGAACAACTTGATGCTTCATTTTTAGAAAACTTAGATAACGAGAAGCTCTCGGCCGTTTTAAAAAAACACCCGGACATTCTCACTAAGCTCTCAAAAAACCGTCTGAAACATTTGCCTTACCAGACATTTGAAACCTTAGTAAATGAAGAAGTAAAAAATAATGAAGAAGCGAATAATGAAAAAGCGGATAATGAAAAAGCGGATAATGTAGAAAATTCTAAAATTTTGCCCTTCATCCCCAAACAATACTCCTACCATTTTAAGGAACAAGCTCAAATAGAACGGGTATTAGGGAAAGATACGATTAGAAACACGCGTATTTTGGGAGCCATTGCCATCCTCTCTCTTGCCTTTATCTGGCTGCCGGTTTTAACTGGAATTTACGGCTTATTTAAAGCTGCCATATTTTCCGCTGCCGCACGGCTAGCAACTGAAGAGAAGAAAAAAGAAGATTTAAATCATAGTTGGAGAGTAAGCCTATTGTCAGATCCCCTATATTTTGTTCTCTCACCCTGGGCGCTATTTTCTCCTGTCGACTATTTAAAAAGCAAATACCGCTCTCAAGACACCTTGTAGACAAAGAGCACTGGTAAACATTTGAGCGGGGTATAATTGCCTCATACGACCCCTTTTGCAATCGACGAGCCCCTGGAGCTTTCACGCTAGCCAAAATATCGCTAATTTATTGGAATAGACACTACAGGAAAAATCAAATTCCCCTCTTTTCCACGTCCAAGCGATATTGATATGCGCGATTAAATACCCCCCAATCGGGCTTTTTTTGCGAACCGTTCACCCAATTCTTCCACTCATTCATTGGCTCGCCAACGGTTCCAAGAGAATCGGTGCGCCACAACTCAAGGTTGCCATTTCCCGGGTTCACAACAAAAGAAAAAATATCTTTTACCCAATTCGTATCGGCAAAAATAAAGGGGCGTGGAAGGGCAAACCCCTCCTGCCGGGCAATTTCCGCTATCATCCCGGGATAGTTAACACTCGACGTTGATTCCATTTTTACAAGCATGATTAACGCCTTCATTACACCCTGCAGTCTTTTAGCTGTCAAATATTTGGGAGCTGAAATACCGCCATACAAACGGCCGCATACCGCTTGAATTTGTTCTTTTTCTTGAGAAGTTAAGTCCGAAAGCAGCTCTGTAAACCTTTTTACGCGGTCTTTCAAAAAATAACCTGGGGTCAAAGGAAGCGCGGAAAATAATACGCTGTCAATCTGACCGGGCGTCAAACAGCCTCTTCCGGAAATTTGCAACCCCCGCGTCACTTCAATGGCATCAAGGATATGGTAACGAAAATCTTGAGCGCTCATCGACCCTCCAACAGCATAAAAAGTTTGCTTAAAATAGGGTTGAATATTTGGATGGACAAAAGGAAGGAGTTCATCTACGAGAAACTTCATTTTCTCATCATCTAGAAAAATACTTCTAACAAAATCGACAGAGGGACGCATAAATCGATCTCTTACCCAAGAGTAGGTATAATCCGAACTTTTCCAACCCTCTCTAAACAAGTCCTGCCCCGGTTTAAGCAAACAGGCATGTGTGGGAGAGTGCATGAGGATAGATTTTTCGTGATTCTCTAGAATCTGATCCAATACTTGCTGAGGAGCCTCTTTAATGCAATCAATCAAGAAGACAAGCAACTCCATCGGACTCTCCACCCAACGAGAAACATCAGCCGGCTTTTCATCCAAACGAAAGTAGCAGCTAATTAAAGTTGTGATCGCACCCCCTGAGGTGTATACCCAAGGTTTTTTTTGCACCTTGTCTAGATTTTTCAAAGGATCCTTGACAACAGGTGCTCCGTGAACTTTAGCCATGCGGTAAAATGCTGTTTCTAAAAACTCTTCTGAACGAATATGAGTGACAATACGTGTTGTAATCTCGGCTAAGTCATTTTCAAATCCCTTCATCTCTTGAGCATTCGCAAGCTCTCTTTCTGCAGCAGTAAAAAAACTGATCAAAGAATCGATAAACTCTGTTTGATTATGAATCAATGTCCATTGAGAAGTGTTGCTGCGTCCATGTTTATAAAGTAGTCGAAAACCTGCAGGACTGTCATCATAAGGTCCGGATACAACCTCATGAATATCGGGATCATAAACTTCCTGGAAGTATTTGGAAAATAACTGGTAGTACCAATCAATAAGCACATCATAAAGCTGGCTATAGCGGCGCGCCTTCATATGCCACTCATTTCTTAAAGCTTCAAGCGTATGAAACTCGTTAGACTTGGATTGATATTCAATCCGGATCCATTGAGAGTCTTTTTCCGAACCGGAATGACGAGAGCGCTGCCTTAAGTGTTGAAGCTGATTATATAAAACTTCATACTCTTCTTGATACTGCTGAACTTTTTGATTGCATTCTTGCAGAAGCTGGTTGATCACTTCATAAAGACGAGGCCCGATTCCTCCTTGGTCTTCAGGTTTTAAGCCTAAGCTTGAATACAAATTCCATTTTGTAAACTGAGCCTTTGTTTCAGCAAAAGAAGCAAGAGTGAACTCCCAAGTTTTTAACAAAGCGTTGTCCGACAAAGATTTAAATACATTTTTTGCTTGCTCAAAAGCTGCTAAAAACCGCTGACACCGCGTTGATTTGCCCTCAGAGCTGCCGCTGCTTGGAATATGCATCAATAGTTGATCATGAACCATCGCTCTTGGGCGCAGCAAAAACTCTTCAATGTCTTCGAAAGTTAATTCATAATATTCTAGAATTATCTTTTTTACAATTTCTTCAGCATTCGTATAAAACCAATCATAAGGAGAATTCCAGTTCTTAAGCACACCTTTGATCAACATTTTTAATTCCACAAACTGCTCATTCAGGGACAATTCATTAGCAATAACGCCAATACTAACCAAAGCTCTTAACAGACCGGGAGAATTCCAAATCCCATTTTCTTCCATCCGCGTGTTTTTATTTAAAAAAAAGATTTTCCGCAATTCTCCCGCACCCCAGCTATAACTCAAAGGAACAGCATATTCTTCTCCGGAAAATACTCTTTTTAATTGACCCGTTGAAAGCAATTCTTGAATATCTCTTAACAAAACCTCCGGTTGTTCCGCCTGTACAAGTATTGCAGGCGCCGTTGCAAAACAAGAGCCGACATTTTGCCTTAAATAACACAGCCATGCAGCAAGCGCTGCCTGTCTGGCATGAGCATCGGTTATGGAAACGTTGGCAGGCAGCAAAAGAGTATCCCTGATCACTTGCTCTGCAATCTGGTGCATTGTTGGACGAGTGATTGTCAATAAGCGCCTTTCTATTTTAGAGTCGTCATACAGCCTTTGCAAAACATGGAAAATGTGAAGGTTGCGTTCTATATCATACTGTCTATCCGGACCGAGAGGATAAATAAACTGTTTGGACATTTGAAGAGCTTTTTTAAGCTTCTTTCGATCAAGCTTTCCATTTTCTTTAATAAGTAATTTTGCTAAACGTCTTGTTTTCAACTGATTTCGTACCGAACAACTCTCTTGCAAAAGCGAGATATCCAACTGATAAGAAAGTTTCGTGTATTCCTTTCCAAACAAATCAACGAAAGGATCCGAGCCTATCTTCTTTCGATCCTTGATTTTTTGATAGACAGAGCGGTATAGCTGATCGTAAAACCGATCATCTTCTATTGGGACCTCTACATTTGACAAAAGCTCGTCTAATAAATCATTATCCACTATGTTTTTTTTCAACCTTTATTAACCGAAAGCACTTACCGCCGACGTTTTAAAATCCGGGATTTTGGTAAAGAGATGCGCCTCGTGATTAAGCGGTTATAAGTTATTCAAAAAGTTAATATTAAACGACTTAAAACCACCAAATCACAAAAGTTTCCTCTTTTGCCAAAAACCAAGTTTTGAAAGCGCGGCCGGTGTATACCGCTCGTGATTCAAAATTTGGTTTTTGGCAAAGAAAAAGCTCTCGTGATTGAACGATCGCAAGCCGCTTAATATTAATCAATATTGAGTGGCTTGCGATCGTTCAATCACGAGGCTTTTTCAAAGCCAAAATCCCAAATTTTGAAACACGAGCGGTATATATTTATATAGAAATAATCATAACCTCTAATCGGTTATTTCACAAAATATCAGCAAACTGATCGTTTTTTTAACCGGTTTTTAGGAAAGTAAAGGTATCTGTTCACGGAGGTGAATGGCTAACAGAAAAACATACTTTACAGGTAAGGGTATATCCCTCTCTGTACCCTTCGTTCCTCTGTGCAGGTGATTCAAAAATTTTGCAAAGTCGAGTTAAAGGCTTCAAAAACAAAGTGAAAAGCACAAAAAATACTTTTTCAAAGATTTTGAACGGGTTCTTACAAAAATCTTCATGAATCAAATGTAGAAATCAGGTAAAATATGCTTCATTGAATGATTAATCAAAATGCAAACCAAAAACCGCAAGAAAAACCAAAATGATTATTACCCTGCGAGATAACAATACAATCGAAATTCCTGAAGGAAGTTCGGCAAAAGACTTAGCAAATACTCTTAATCTTAAGGGTCCCGACCAAGCTCTCGCCGTCAACATCAATGGCAAGAATGCCGACCTCGCAACACCGTTAAGCGACGGGGATTTTGTAATTTTTTGGTCTTTTGACGACCGCGAAGGCAAAGAGGTTTTCTGGCATACGTCGGCCCATCTTCTTGCGCAAGCCATCTTACGCCTCTTTCCGGATGCCAAGCCCACCATCGGCCCTCCGATTGAAACAGGTTTTTACTATGATTTTGCAAACCTTCACATTTCAGAAAGCGATTTTGATCGAATAGAAAAAGAAATGAAAAAAATTGTTTTGGAAAATTACCAATCAAAAAGAGAAGTTTTCCATACAAAAGAGGAGGCAAAAAGCTACTTTGCAAAAAACCCCTACAAATGCGAAATGATTGAAGGGTTTGATAGCAAGGAAGAGCTTTCAGGCTACCGTCAAGGTGAGTTTTTTGATCTTTGCCGCGGCCCCCATCTTCCAAATCTTGGAAAAATTAAAGCATTTAAATTAACCAAAACTTCCGGCGCTTATTGGAGAGGGGACTCTAATAATGAAATGCTGACAAGAATTTATGGCGTTTCATTCCCTGATAAGCTGCAGCTTAAAGGTTACCTGCATCAATTAGAAGAGGCCAAAAAAAGAGACCATCGGCTAATAGGCTCCAAGCTCGACCTTTTTTCATTTAAAGAGGAGGCGGCCGGAATGCCGTTTATCCACCCAAAAGGAATGACAATCTGGACAGCTCTGACCAACTATTTACGCGAATGTCTGAACGACGCGGACTATGTGGAAATCAAAACGCCGACAATGCTCTCAAGAGGACTTTGGGAAACATCGGGCCACTGGTTTAATTATCGAGATAATATGTTCACCTCAGAAATTGAAAATCATGATTATGCGATCAAACCAATGAATTGCCCCGGTTGCATGCTCTACTACAAAAGCCATGTGCACAGCTATAGAGAACTTCCTCTTCGCATAGCGGAAATCGGCAATGTGCATCGTTTTGAACCTTCGGGCGCTCTTTCAGGACTTTTTCGAGTGCGCAGTTTCCATCAAGATGACGCTCATATCTTCATGAAACCGTCGGACATCGAAGGCGAGATTCTTGCTCTTCTCAACCTTTTTGAAAAACTTTACTCGACATTCGGGCTGAAATATCATTTAGAATTGTCAACCCGCCCCGAAAAAGGCACGATTGGAACCGACAAGGAATGGGAGCAAGCTACAGAAGGATTGAAAAATGCGCTGGATAAATGGGGGTGCGACTATAAAATCAACGAAGGAGACGGCGCATTTTACGGACCAAAAATCGACTTTCATATTCGAGACGCCATCAATCGCACCTGGCAATGCGGCACAATACAACTCGATATGGCGCTTCCTCAAAGATTCGAACTGGAATTTACATCATCAGACGGGGAAAGACACCGCCCAATCATGCTTCACAGAGCGGTTTTCGGATCTATCGAACGATTTTTAGGAATTCTTATAGAACATTTTGCCGGCAAGTTTCCTTTTTGGCTAAGTCCTTTGCAAGTTCGCATTTTAACCGTAGCGGACAGGCATCAACCTTACGCACAAGAACTGGCAAAAATTCTTAAAAAAGAAGGATTTAAAGTAGATATTGACGCAAGCGGCGAATCTGTCGGTAAAAAAGTGCGCAATGCGCAGCTTGCGCAAATTAACTACATTTTGACAGTCGGCGACAAAGAGGTCGAGCATAAATCCATTAATTTAAGAACTCGAGACAACGTTGTTCACGGCGAAATTGATGTAGATGCATTTATTATTGCGCTCAAAAAAGAACAAGAGAGCAAAAGCTTAATTTCTCCCTTTCATAAAAAAGAGGCATAGAATGGCAAAACAAAACACCATTGCAATCAGCAGTTTTAAAGGAGGGACAGCGAAAACCTCGACAGCATTGCATGTCGGCGCCGCTTTATCAAAGTTTCACAAAAAGAAAACCTTGCTCATTGACTTTGATGCTCAAGCAAATCTTACAACAGGCCTTGGCTTCGACCCTGATGAAAACGACAGTTTAGCCCCGGTTTTACAAGGCAATAAGGCCGTTAAGGATGTTATTCTTCCCACCCCCGTTAAAAACCTTGATCTTATACCCGCCGATACTTGGTTAGAGAGAGTAGAAGTGACAGGAGCCTTAGCTGCCGACCGCTATTCGCACGAGAAGCTGCGCGATATTATCGCTCCATTAAATTACGACATCGTCATTATCGATACCCCGCCGTCTCTTTGCTGGTTGACAGAGTCTGCGATGATCGCGGCAGAACACACTCTTATTTGCTCAACACCTGAATTTTATAGCGTAAAAGGACTTGAGCGGCTGTCCCAATTCATCGAAAGCATAGGACAAAGACATCCGCTCAATGTTCTCGGCGTTGTCCTTTCTTTTTGGAATCAAAGAGGCAAAAGCAATTCAGCATTCCTCGAAGTGATCGAAAATACATTTCCTAAAAAAGCATTAAAATCTAAAGTACGTCGTGATATCTCGGTATCGGAGGCATCGATTTTTGGGAAACCGCTATTTGAAACAGCGCCGAAATCAAGAGCTGCGCAAGACTTTACAACACTGTCCAAGGAAATATTATCAAGGCTGATGTAAAGCCGTTTTACATTAGAACCTGTTTAAAATCTCTGAAAATTGCAATTTTTAGAAAATTCTGATTTTATATCGGTCGTGTTTCAAAATTTGATTTCGATAAAAAGAAAACTCTCGTGCGGCGATCGCAAGGTTTCCTCAAAGCAAAAATCCCGAATTTTGAAACACGATCGGCATAAACAGGTTCTTAGAACCTGTTCAAAATCTAAGGTTCTGTCGATTTTCGGGTTCTTTTGAGCCGATTTTCGATTTAAAATTTCAGGGGTTATATGCTCTTGTCGATATTACCCCTGAAATTTTAATCGAAAAGCAGCCGAAATAATCCCGAAAATCGACGAACCCTTAGATTTTAAACAGGTTCTTACAAGAGGAGAGAAAATGACCAACGTGAATCAGTTATTATCTAAACGGCTTAATAAAAGCGATAAATCTTCAAAGATGGCGGAAATGGCAAAACAGTCAGCAAGAGGAAACCTCTCGAGTTTTTCCGGTATTTTTACAGTTTCCGAGCTCAATCAAGGGGAAAAAGACTTAATTGAAGCGATTTTGTATGAATACTCCTCCGGCAGCACAGATCCTTCAAAAGATCTTGCATCGCTCTTAGCAATCACCTCTGAAGTTAAGGCAATCAATCATCAAGCTACCATTCTGCACGGAGAGCGCATTAAAAAAGCTCATAAAATCTTGATCAACTACCAAGAGGGAGCTTTTACTACTTGGCTCATCTCCACTTACGGAAATAGGCAAACCCCGTATAACTTCTTGCAGTACTATGAATTTTATTCCCAAATGCCCAAAAATCTGCACCCGCAGATCGAAGCGATGCCCAGGCAGGCTGTATACACCCTTGCCAGCAGAACCGGAGATTTAAAGCAAAAACAACAGATCGTAGAAAATTACAATGGAGAAACAAAAACAGAAATCCTAAATATCATTAGAGAAACCTTCCCTGTTGCAGAGCATGACAAACGCAAAAGCAATATTGGAGAAGGGGCGATTAACAGCTTGTATCGATTATTGCAAAAAGTAAAAAACCGCCATACACGTATCACAAAATCGCAAAAACGTGTTATTTTTGAGCTCATTGATGAACTCAAGGAGTGGGTCGACACATGCAAAACCAGATAACACCTGTTAATGACAGCCGCTTTAACTTTTATCAATCTCCTCTTGCTTCAAGGTATGCAAGCCGGGAAATGTCTCATCTCTTTTCCCTCAATTTAAACACTCTGCCTGGAGAAAACTTTGGATTGCATTAGCAGAAGGGGAAAAAGAGCTTGGTTTAGATATTGATCAGTCTCAAATAGAGGAGATGAAAAAATATGCAAACAGTATTAATTTTGAACAGGCCGAGTTATACGAAAATCAGTTTCATCATGATGTCATGGCTCATATTTACGCCTACGGAGATCAATGTCCGAAAGCCAAACCAATTATCCACTTAGGAGCAACTTCTTGTTATGTAACAGACAATACCGATATTATTCAAATGCAAGAAGGAATAAGCGTTCTCATTAAACGAATTAAAAAAGTCATTTACAACCTTATCCAATTTGCACAAAATTATCGAGAACACGCTTGCCTGGGTTTTACGCACTTTCAACCGGCGCAATTAACGACAGTGGGTAAAAGAGCGGCATTATGGCTGCAAGACCTTTGCATGGATTTAGAAGAGCTGAAGTCTCGTAAAAACAAACTCGGATTTCTTGGAGTGAAAGGAACAACCGGAACACAAGCCTCTTTTTTGGCGTTGTTTAACAATGATCATCAAAAAGTGAAAGAACTCGACCGTGTTGTAGCTGAAAAAATGGGTTTTGATTGCATATTTCCCATTTCCGGGCAGACATATACCAGAAAACAGGACTCGCAAGTATTAAGCTGTCTTGCCGACTTGGGAGCAAGCTGCCACAAATTTGCAAGTGATATACGGCTGCTTGCAGGGATCAAAGAGATAGAAGAGCCATTTGAAAATAAGCAAGTAGGATCTTCAGCAATGCCTTATAAACGCAATCCCATGCTTTCAGAGCGAATTTGTTCATTATCGCGATTTTTAATTTCCATTGCTCAAAATAGTTTCTATACGCACGCAACGCAATGGTTTGAGCGCACGCTTGATGATTCAGCAAACAGACGCCTTGCAATTTCTGAATCCTTCTTATCTGCAGATGCGCTGCTGATATTGATGGAAAAAGTGACAAAAGGGCTTGTCGTCAACTCTGCTGTGATAAAAAAACACATTGATGAGGAGCTTCCCTTTATGGCAACAGAGAACATTCTAATGCAGGCTGTAAAAAAGGGAGGGGATAGGCAGTTGCTTCATGAAAGAATACGTATTCACAGCCTTGCAGCAGCAGATCGCATTAAGCAAAAAGGGAGATCCAACGACCTTCTTGAACGCATTCAAAATGATCCGGAATTTTCCCTTTCCAAAGATGAAATTGCTGCATTGATCGATGTTAAGCGGTTTGTCGGAAGATCTTCAGAGCAAGTGGAAGAATTTATCAACAGCATCGCTTTTAACCCGGAGGAAAAATCGTGATTGGCAGTGTTGAAATTATTGTTATTCTCTGTTTAATTTTACTTTTATTTGGCGGAAAAAAACTTCCCGAATTTGCAAGAAGCCTGGGCAAAGGAATTCGAGAATTCAAACAAGCGTCCAAGGAGAACCCCCTTCCAAAGACGATGAATAATCAAGAGGGAAGTTTTTGGGATCATGTTGAAGATTTGCGCATAACGCTTATCCGCGTCATGTTGACAATCTTTTCAACAGCTTTTATTGCTCTTTTGTTTCATCAGCAAATCTTAAATTTTCTCATGGTCCCCCTAGAAAACGAGAAATTTCACATAGAAGAAATTTCTCATGTAAAAGTAACAAATACGAGCAATAAGCCGGCATTCTATACTTTTCCGGATAACGCAGAGCTCTATTATTCAATCAAATCCGGTTTTTCATCAAAAGGTCAAAATTTCACCGCTTGAATCCATTACCTACAAACACCCCAAATCCAAACTTGCCATCTTTAGCCCTGTTGAAGGTTTGACAACCATTCTAAAAACTAGCATATGGGTAGGAGCTGCCGCCTCTTCTCCCATTTGGCTTTATTGGATTTATCTTTTTGTAGCTCCGGCAATGCATGAAAGTGAAAAAAAACGCTTTATTCCGTTTATCCTCTTTTCACTGCTGTTTTCTTTCCTTGGGCTTGCATTTTGCTACTATACAACTATCCCTCTGGCTAATCATTATCTCTTTGCCTTAAACACGGAGATCGGCTCCAATTTATGGGGGTTGTCGAACTATTTGAACTATACGCTTATATTGCTGATTGGAAACTTACTGGCTTTTGAACTTTGTGTCATTTTATTTTTTCTGATTCATCTCGGTTTTATCACAGATGCAAGCATGCGCAAACACCGCCCATTTGCAATTATTAGCATTTTTGTATTAAGCGCGATTCTCACCCCTCCGGATGTGTTTACCCAGCTAATGCTTGCAGTTCCTTTGATTGGCTTCTATGAACTTGGCATACTTTATGCAAAAATCAAGAGCAGGAAAAAACACAAAGTTCTTTTAAGCGATTCGTAAAAAATATGGCAATATCGCCCGGTGGAATTTTCCGGGATTGAATAGAGGAAATAGAGGAAGGTTGATTTAAAAAAAAAAAGAGGCAGGAAATCAAAGGACTCCATCAATTGTAGTGATCATCGCCTCATTTTTCCTGCTCTCTTTTACAGTTCACTGCACGGGCACATATACAAGATCGTTTCGATCCTTTTCATCAAGATAATCTCTCCATTTTTCTGCTAACCAAGAAAAATCCTCAAGCAAATCAACTATTCCGTTATAACCGACAGGAGCCATCTCGCCGCGATATTTCAAGCTGACGGAAAAATTATCTTCATCTATTTCTAATGAAGTTGAGATTCTCAACTGATCAAAAGGGGCTTTTTGTTTTAAAGAAGAACGCACACTTTTTGGAATATAATTTCCTCCATAATATACCGGTGTCGTCAACAGCAAAGTTTTTCCTTGATCCTCCACATTGACAGAAACAACACACCCATTAAGACAAACTTGAGACCGTTCATTACTTGCAAGATCACTCAACAATTTACTAATTTCCTTTTCTAGAATCATAACAACCTACAATAATTAGTATATAACAACACCTTACTTTATCAACTTAATTATATTAAAATTTTAATTTAATTTAAAGGGGTTTATACCTATTTTTTCACTGCTAACGATTAAAAAAACCATTTTATCGGTTTTTGATGATTTTTTCTTAATATATCGTTGATTTTTGAAAAATGGCCGCAACCAAAAAAGCCTCGATGAGCGGATAAAGGGGAGGGGTGAGGGGCGGTTAGAATCGTGATATTATCCTTATTAGAGCAGGCATGAACATGCGAAGCTTTTTTCTTTGCGTAACTGCCCCACAGAACCAAAATTAGAGGCAAATTGCGTTTACAGAGGCAAGAAAGGACTGCATCTGTGAATCTTTCCCATCCCGCTCCTTGATGCGAGTTAGGAGAATGATCACGAACTGTTAGAACAGCATTAAGGAGAAAAACGCCTTGATCTGCCCAGGGGATTAAATTGCCGGAAGTTGGTTTCGAGCATCCGACATCTTTAACAAGCTCTTTAAAAATATTTTGCAAAGATGGAGGAGGGGGAACACCTTCTTGCACGCTGAATGCTAATCCGTGCGCTTGACCGGGACCATGGTAAGGATCCTGCCCCATAATCACAACCCGCACTTTATCAAAAGGGGTGTGTTGGAAAGCGTTGAAGATACATTCAGAAGGAGGATAAACGGGCACTCCGGATTCTCTTTCTTTAGAGACAAATCTTGAGAGTTTTTTCATATAGTCTTTACTAAGTTCTTCAGCAAGTGCGATATCCCATGAAGGGGCGATTGTGTACTGTTTGTCATTCATCCTATCTCCTTGACTAGAATGGATGAAAAATCCTAACATGTATTGTCATCATAAGGAAACAAAAAATGAATTACGAAGAAAATAATTTAATTAGATTTACCCGAATTTCGAAGAAGAAAGAGGGTCTTTTTGCGAATTTCAAGGCGAAAGGAGTGAAGGGCGGCACTGCGTTTACGGCAAATATTGAAGTTGATTTGAATTCAGCGGAGGTTGATCCGGGGGATTCTCTGGAGAAAATCATTGAGGAATGTGCTCGTATTGCGGAGCGTGATGTCAAGTCATCGAAATTACAATTTGAAGGTCTTCAAGCGATTTAGTTTATCCAAATTCGCCGTAAAACCCCTTCCTTCAGGGAGGGGATGTAAGGCGCTTGTATTAAATTCGTTTTCCATGCTATACTTTTTCCATCGTTCGAGGTCGGGCAGACCTTCTCTGTAAAGCGGACCCAGTTTGAGTGACACGATTAAAATGTCGACTGGTCGGAGGAATCTGTAGGAATCCGCGAGGTAGTACTACCCTATTAATCATAGGAATCACCTTCGTTTACGTGGGTGAGGATGTCAACAACTGGGTGTAGCGCAGCTTGGCCAGCGCACTTGCATGGGGTGCAAGGGGTCGGAGGTTCGAATCCTCTCACCCAGATTCTTTTTCCTCAAAGACTTAAGGGCGTCCTCGTTGAGAGCGCCTTTTGTGTTTTACGGGGCGTGTGGCGGATATGTGGCGGGTAGAGTCACAGTTTATAATCAATTGCGAAACATGAAACTTAACGATGACAAACCTATTAAAGATCCTGATGATGATCTGCTAGGCTACGCACCATTTGCAAAACAACTTGCTAAATGCATACAGACAATGCCAAGAGAAGGCGCTGTCGTGGCGATCTACGGTTCTTGGGGCCTTGGGAAAACATCGACTTTAAATTTAATAAAACATTACCTAAAGAACCAAGAAAACTCAAAGACAACAGTTGTTAACTTTGACCCTTGGTGGTTTTCTGGCCAAGAAGACCTCGCCATTCGCTTCTTTGCCTCGCTAAAGGCTGGATTAGATCGGGCTGATATAGGTGACTTGGCCAATATGCTTCTGGATTTTGCAGACCTTATTTCAGAGGCAAATGTTCCTTGGTATGTGAAGTCTGCGTACAAACTAATATCAAATTTCAAGAAAAAGTGTATCGAAAAATACGCTTTGCTCGACCAGAAAAGAGAAGTTCTTGTAAACGCCTTGCGCAAGCAAGATAAAAAAATATTAATAATAATTGACGACATTGACCGACTAACATCCGAAGAAATTCGTCAAGTTTTTAAGTTAATAAAAAGCGTTGCAAACCTTCCAAATGTTATTTACCTATTAGCATTTGACGAGTTTGTCGTAGCCCAATCCCTTCAAGAAGCACAATCCACTTCGGGTAGAGAATACCTTAAGAAGATCGTTCAAGTTCCGTTTGAGTTGCCCCATCCTGAGAAAAGCCAAATCGAAAGTCTTTTATTCAAACCTCTCGACTCATTAATCTCCAACACCCCAAGGGAAAAATTTGATCAGGGACGATGGTTTTTAATTTTTCGTGAAGGCATCCAGTATTATATCAACACCCCTAGAGATGCGATAAGATTGGCAAACTCCCTAAACGTTACCTATGGATGCGTTCTCAACGAAGTTAACCCTGTTGATTTTTTTGCCATAGAGACCATTCGAGTTTTTGCTCCTGATATCTACGACCTGATTAGAAAAAATCCTTCCCTGTTCGTTGGTCACTCCTCCAATAACCAAGAGTCTAAATTTAATCTTCAGTCGGTACATAACGATTGCCCAAAACAAAACTCCGCTCTAAAGTGCATTTTAACGGAACTCTTTCCAAAATTGAAAACCGTAGAATATGGATCGGACTGGCTTACCACCTGGAGAAAAGACCTTAGAGTCTGTAGCCCCGACTGTTTCCCTGTATACTTTAGGCTTACGATTCCTGAAGGTAAGACTTCAAATGCAGACATTCAACATCTTCTTTTACTTACAAAAAACTCAAAAAATTTAGCTGACTTTTTCACCCATCAATCTAAGCAAAAAGGAGTTAATGGGCATTCTCGTTTACATAATCTTTTACGACGACTGGCCGATCACGTTGATGAAGATGTTCAAGAAGAGGATATTCCCAACTTAATCAATGCTTTTTTTCTTGCTGGGGACTATCTTCTTAACCCTAAAGACCAAAAGCAATCCTTTTGGGATCCTTTTGGTAGCGATGACTCTATTTATTGGATCATATCCAGTCTCTTAAGGCGACTTCCTCAAAATAAACGCCAGGAAATACTCCGACAATCAATAGAAGTCACAAATGAAGGAGTTTCTCTCGTTTTCTTGATATTATATCGCTTAAAACAAGACTTTCACAACTCGACAAAGAAAGAACGTAAAGAATACACGCCCCTAATCTCTAACTTTGAAGAGCTCGACTCTCTTTTTCGCATAGCCATAGAAAAGCCCCTCCAAGCCACAAAGGACTCAACCTTGATTAGTGCACCTTTTTTGCCTTATGTACTGTCAGGCTGGAAAGAATACGGTTCTGAAGAAGATATGCAAAATTGGCTTGATCAGATTCTTAAGGATGACCAAAAACTTCTGCTTTTAATCAACTCATTTTTGCAAAAATCTTTCGTTTTTAATCCATTCACAAATTTCTCCCACACACCACAAACCTTTACCTTAGACTATTTCAGTAAATTTATAGATCCAATCAAAGTGATTGATCATCTTAGACATCTAAAATCAAAAGGTAACTTGAATGAGACTGATAATAGAACCGTAGACTGCTTCATCAAAGCTTATGACGGCATAAATAAAGAACAAGCTTAAGAATATATTTTTTTAATATGTAGCCAACATTACTCCAGAGGGATTCGTCCTAGGTTTACCAATAAATGAATTTCCCATGAAACTATTGAAAGTAACTAAAAAAACAAACTGAATTTTGATTTCTGCCTCACAAAAAGTTCTCTGTAACTCTGTAGTACATGGCTTTTTGTGATGAGATAAATCGATATTAAAATTTTTTATCAATTATTTAAATAAAGTTCTTTTGTGCTCACATCCCCCATAGACAAATCATGTATTTTATCCCAATCATCTTTTCCTTTCCATTGAAAGACATTCAACCCAAGATGGTGCGTTCCGCACCCTTTACAAAATTTAAGATTTAAATCTGCCTTGTAATGATGCAATTTTGAATCACATTTATCAGATCCAGAGTTTGCGTGAAAAGAAATAACTTCCCTCAAATTGTGTGTTCCAAATAAAACAATGGTTTGTTTTAAAAAATTTACCAACAACTCTTTTTGATCCATGTATCGGGTTATATTTCCTTTACTAGAAAAATAGCGAAAGCACTTTTCACAATATATTTGAACTGAAAGATAAAGATACAAAACAAAACTACCTAAAGCAAACCCTACTATTTGAAGTGAGGCATAAGCGTATCCAAAACTTTGCAAATCAATAGCATCACCAATTTTCATATGACCGCGCCCTACCCTGAATTGAACAGAAGTATTTCTAATTGAAATATCTAAATAATCCCAGAAAGACAAGTAATTAGCAACGGACCTACCTTCAATCTCTAAAAAAGAATAATCTAAATAATGAATAAAAAAATAAGTAGCAACAGAAACCACAAGCATGTTAAATAAAACAACTCTACTTGGTTTATGGTTAAAAAGCCTCGCCCCAAAATAGTAGCCACTTGCTGCAACAAATCCTGAAATCCCAGCCCCAGCAGGAATAATAAACCAAACCATCAACGAATAAAATGAGAAGTGCCACTGCGACTCAACCCAATACAGAATGAATGCTGTCAACAAACTCGTTGCAGCCCCAAATATGGTTATATATAAATTTTTCAAAGTAAGCATCGCAAGAAAATCCAAAAAAAACTGTTAATCAAAAAAACTTGCACCTAAATGTGAATTTTTTCTTGTATATAAATATCACACAATTTATAAAACATGATATATCAAAAAGCGTTAAAAGACAAGCCAATGTTATCCTTGAAAGATGGTCCAATTAACGAAGAAAATATTGCTAATCACATCCGTGAAATCAGGTTGGAATTGGGTCTAACCCAAGAACAGTTCGCCACTAAACTTGGAGTCACATTTCCGACAGATAAATAGGTGGGAGAACCAAAAAGCCAAACCATCTCCTCTTGCAATTCAAAAACTAACTAAACTTTTTAAAAATCTGCAAAGAAAGCAAAAGAGCTCTAAAAAAGAGCCCCCGAACAAAATGGTCGACCTTCAAAATTCCTCTCTTTCAGAAGGCTCACTATGACTGCGCTTCCTATTAACACGAATGAATTATTAAAAGGACAAATCGTTGAGTGGGAGAGGCTCGAATTTAAAGAGGGATGGAACCCTGAAGACATAATCCACTCCATTTGCGCCTTTGCTAATGACATAAACAACTGGGGTGGGGGTTACCTTATTATCGGCGTCAGGGAAGATAAAGGTCAGCCAGTATTCCCCCCTCTTGGCCTTAAAACCAATCAAGTTGATGCTATACAAAAGAAAATTTTTGAGCTTGGCTATAAACTACGCCCAAATTACCACCCAGTAGCAGCACCGGTTAACTTTCAAAATAAAATGATTCTTGTTGTATGGTGCCCATGAGGACAAACGAGACCTTATCAAGCCCCCGACACCCTGGGGAAAAACTCGGGCTATTCCTATTACATAAGAAGAAACTCCTCAACAATCAAGGCACAAACCAAAGATATTCAAAGACTTCATGAAATAGCTAATCAAGTCCCATTTGATGATCGCATTTGCCATCAAGCTGAGTTAAGCGACTTGAATGTAGGCATTATCAAAGATTTTTTAAGGGAAATTAAGAGCGACCTACTGTCAGAAGTCGATATAATTCCATTTGATCACCTCTGTAGAAGGATGCAGATAGCGCAAGGGCCAGAAGAATATCTAAAACCGCTAAACATCGGCTTGTTGATGTTCAATAAAACTCCGGAACAGTTTTTCCCAAGAGCTCAAATTGATATTGTGAACTTTCACGATGAAATAGGTGACAGCTTTGCAGAAAAAATTTTTAAGGGACCTATTCATATTCAGCTAAAAGAGGCACTAAGATACCTCCAATCAATGTTCATCACAGAGGAAGTACGCAAGCGTCCCGATCGAGCAGAAGCCGATCGCTTTTTTAATTACCCTTATGTTGCCCTCGAGGAAGCTCTTGCCAATGCTGTCTACCACAAAGATTATGCTCAAAGGGAGCCCATTGAAATCAACATTCACAAAGATCGAATTGAAATTTTATCCTTTCCTGGCCCATTAGCCCCTTTAAAAATAGAAGACTTAAACAAGGGGCCTGTCCGAGTTCGAGCCTACAGAAATAGACGTATAGGGGACTTTCTTAAAGAGCTTCATTTAACAGAGGGTCGATGCACGGGTGTCCCTAAAATTCGAAATGCTATGAAAAACAATGGGTCACCACCCCCTGTTTTTGATACAGATGATGATAACAACTTCTTTTTAATCACCTTGCCTATTCACCCAGATTCCTCAAAAGCACCAGCTTTTAAAGATCAAACACACCAGTTAGAGTCCAAAACACACCAGTTAGACTCTAAAACACACCAGCCACAAACAGGATATATGGGAAAAACCATCCCTGAAAAATTAAAGTTGAAGCTAAAAAAACTCAACAAAAGACCTAAAAAAGAAGAACTTGCATCAATAATTTGTGAGCTCTGCACTTGGCAGCCCTTAACAGCTCAACAATTAGCTGACCTCCTAAACAGAAAAGATAAAAAATATCTTGTCAGACAGCATCTTAGTCCCTTAGTCAAAAAGGGCGCTTTAAAACATGTTTACCCAGAAAGAGGAACATCTCCAAACCAAGCCTACAAAGCACACTAAAATTCTTATATAACTAGAAATAATCAACTAAGTATGAACCCTTAGGTACAGTCTGCCCATCAGATCTACGGCCATTATCTGGTAAAACAAGTACAAAATCTGCATCGATCATCGAAGAGTCGAAGGAGTTCATAATTTCAGGATCACAAACAACCTTTGCACTTTTGTAACGTCGTTGTTTTCCCGCCATCCTCTTCGCCACCTTTTCCAGCCTTTTCTTTCTAGTCGTATTCACAAATATTCGACGACAATTATCTTTGCCGATAGTTAAAAAGGCATCGTACAATACTCTTTTTGAAAAAACGGAGATATTGCAGATGCCTGGAAAAAGAATAACTGATCAGCAAAGGAGATTATACATGGAAGCTAGATCAAAAGGAAAGACACAAAAAATCGCTGCAGCTCAAGCAGGTTTTTGTGAGCGTTCTGCTCGAAATATTTTTAAAAATCCAAGCAAAAAGGAACGAACTTGGAGAACTCGTGAAAATCCCTTTCAAGGAGTTTGGGAAAGAGAAGTGGTTCCTCTTTTAGAACAAAACCCTAAATTGCAGGCAAAGACATTACTATACATGCTTCAAGAGAAATACCCCGGAGAATATCCTGATTCAAAATTAAGAACTCTTGAACGAAGAGTCAAGGATTGGAAAGTTGTTTTCGGTCCGGAAAAAGAGGTTATATTTCGTCAAAAACATCCACCGGGATGGCAGGGAATTTCAGACTTTACAAACTGCAATGCTTTAAATGTTACTATTCAAGGAAAACCTTTGGATCACATCCTTTATCATTTTAGACTTCCTTATAGTGGGGCAGAACATGCTGATGTTATTCTTGGAGGAGAAAGTTTTACGGCTTTAGCCGAAAAACTTCAAGATGCCTTTTGGGCAATAGAAGGGGCACCGAAAACTCACCGTACAGATAGTTTATCAGCAGCTTTTAAGAATTTAAATAGTAGGGAACAAGAGGATTTGACTCAGTCATACGAAGAATTATGCAAACATTACGGAATTCGTCCAACGCGAAACAACAAAGGGGTTAGTCATGAGAATGGTTCTATAGAATCTTCCCATAGACATTTAAAAAACAGAATCGACCAGGCTTTAATGATCAGAGGATCAAGGGATTTTGGCAGCGTACCTGAGTACCGTGAATTTGAT
>CAVVNU010000012.1:0-113488 GCA_963749725.1 Waddliaceae bacterium | reverse complement strand
TCTTTGAATCCATTAGAATATTCTTTTCGATTAGGTGTTCTTTCGTAAGGAGTTGTTCAAAACAAGCATCTCGTTCATCGATGTTTGCCGCGGTAAATGCTGCAGCTGTAATTATACCGTTCGCGGCCTCAGAATTTGGTTTTTGGGAAAGAAAAATCCCTCGTGATTGAACGATCGCAAGCCGCTTAATATTAATCAATATTAAATGGCTTGCGATCGTTCAATCACGAGGGATTTTTCTTTCCTAAAAACCAAATTCTGAGGCCAGCGATCAGCATACAAGCTCGTGAAGCGCTTCAATCCAAAGAGGGTGATCATTCAATCCCGGAACAAGGTCTAGGACATCTCCTCCTTTTCTGAGAAATTCTCTACTGTATTCATTGCCGATTTCATCAATTGTTTCTAAACAATCGCAAACGAACGCAGGGCTGAAAACCAAGATCCTTTTCATTCCATTTTTTCCCAGAAAATCAATCATATCGGCAGCATAGGGCTTGATCCAGGGATCTTTGCCCAGGCGAGACTGATAACAAATGGAATAATGATTAGAAGATAGTTTGAGAGCATTTGCGATCGCTTGAGCTGTTGCATGACACTGCGCAGAGTAGCAAAGCTTATTTTTTTCATTCAAAGCTGTGCAGCAGTTTTCTTTTTTTAAGCAATGCTGATGACAATCTGCTTTCTTGATTTGTTTTTCAGGAAGTCCATGAAAGCTAAAAAGAATATGATCATAAGAATGAATGTCGAAAGCGTTTGCCCGGTCGCAAAAGGCATCAATCATCTTGGAGAGAACAGGGTAGCTGTTGATTAGTTTGAGTTCAGGAATCCGGTTCCAACGCCCGATAATGCGCATCACTTCTTGATGAACAGATCCGGTTGTGGCAGAAGCATACTGCGGAAAAAGCGGAACGACGATCAGTTTTGCGCATTGTTTCAGCTTTTGCAGCGCTTGCTCAATCGATGGCAACTGATAACGCATTCCCAAGACAACGCGATATTTGTCCCCTAATGATTGTTGAAGAAGCGAACAGACTTTGTTGCCATATATTAAGAGCGGAGAACCTTCTTTAGTCCAGATCCTTTCATAATTTTGAGCGGACTTGCGATAGCGCAAAGGGACAATAATGCTTCTAACCAAAAATCTGTCTTTTCCACCAGGGAATATCGGTAACTCTTTCATCAGTAAGAAATTGTGTGAGATATTTTTTTACATCTCGAGGCGATTGGGAATTTGGCGTTCCCAAATTAGCCAATAAAATTCCGGTGAGATCAGGTTCTGTTTTCATTTTCTTGCGATAGTTCTAAATTACGATGATAAGTAGAAAGAAATGCATGCATGATGCCTGCCCGAACTCCCCGCTCTTCCATTGCAATGATTCCTGCAATGGTTGTTCCTCCGGGCGAGGCAACTTCAAGCTTGAATTGAGAGGGCTCTTTGCCGGTTTGTTTGATTGTAGAAATGGTGCCGCCGATCAATTCGAGCACAAGCTCTTTGGAAAGGCTGCTGTCAATTCCCATTGCGATGCCGGCTTCAATCATCGATTCAATCATCACGCTGACAAAGGCAGGTCCCGAACCTGTTAATGAAGAGATGGCGTCAATTTTTGATTCAGGAACCCAATGAAGCGACCCCAGGCTTGAAAAAAGCTGTGTTGCCTTTTCTTTAAATAACGGTTTAAGATTTTCGGCTTCAACAAGTCCAACAACCCCTTCTCCAAGAATAACAGAGAGATTCGGCATGATCCTTAAAACAGGAATTTTCGGAAAACAGGCTTCCAACTGCTTGACTGTGACACCGGCTAAGCAGCTGACAAGCAGTTGCTCTGGATAAAATTCAGGGCAGATCCCTTTCGCTAATTTTTTCAAGTCCTGAGGTTTAACCGCAATAAAAATAATCTCTGCTTCCGAAATGGCTGCAGCTGCTGTCAGGCAGTATTTAGCGCTAATTTCATTTGCAAAATTTTCTGTTTTCTCGCGATTGCGACCGAAGAGAAAAACTTCGTGATCTTGCGCAAGCCTTTGAGCAATTCCGCCGCCCATTTTTCCACAGCCGATAACAGCGACTTTCATTCGATTACCCCTCCCTTATTTGATAGTTTCCTTTAACAACCCATTTATATGTGGTCAGAGCTTCCAATCCCATAGGCCCTCTAGCATGCAGCTTTTGAGTGCTGATGGCAACTTCAGCGCCTAGTCCAAATTGTGAACCGTCTGTAAACCTTGTCGATGCATTGATATAAACGGCAGCAGAGTCTATTTCTCGCACAAAACGCTCCGCATGCAATTGATTTTCCGTGAGTATTCCGTCGCTGTGTCCGGAAGAGTGCCGGTGTATGTGAGAAATGGCAGCATCGAGATCAGGAACAATTTTTACGCCAAGAGTTAATGAAAGCCACTCAGTGTTCCAATCGCTTTCCTTTGCAAGTTTAGCGTTTTCAGCTGAAATCAATGATGCCGAACGGGAGTCTAACCGAAGGGAAACGTTTTTAAGCTTGTGGACTAGTTGCGGTAAAAATGCATGGGCAATAGATTCATGAACCAACAGCGTGTCTAACGCATTGCATACCGTTGGGCGCTGAGTTTTAGCATTGTAGATCACATTTAAGCTTTTGTGTAAATCAGCGGATTCGTCGACAAATAAATGGCAAATGCCAATGCCTCCCGTAATCACAGGAATTGTACTGTGCTCTAAACAAAATTGATGCAAACCCGCTCCCCCTCTAGGAATCAGCATATCCACGCTTTCATGCATTTTCAGCAATTGAAGAACTAACGCGCGGTCAGGAGAGTCGATAAATTGGATGGCATCAGAAGGAAGATCTGATTTTAGCAGCGCCTCTTTTATCAAACTGACTAAAAGGCGGTTTGTTCGAATGGTTTCTGATCCGCCTCGTAAAATCGCGCAATTGCCTGTTTTTATGCAAAGAGAAGCGATATCGGTAGTGACATTCGGCCTGGCTTCGTAAATTACCCCGATCACTCCAATTGCTGTGCGCAGCTTTGTTAAGGAAAGTCCGTTGTCAAGGGTGCGGACATCGATGATCTCTCCAACGGGATCGGGAAGGGAAACAACTGTTTGAATGTCGCGGGCAAGCCCTTCAATTCTGCCTTCTAAAGACAGTCTGTCCAGCATCGCATCATTTAATCCGTTTGCGCGTGCATCATCGAGATCTTTTTGATTCTCGGATAAAATTCGCTTATTTTCGCTAAGAAGGATTTTTGAAAGGGCTTCTAAAGCCGAGTTTTTTGCTTCGGTTGAAGCAGTCATTATGTGATAAGAAGCTTGTTTTGCCCGGTTTCCAAGAAGGGACAGTTGCGGCATGATGATCTCTTAATTTTTTATACCGGCTGCGGCAGGCATGATTTATAAAAGCGCCATGTTATCACGATGAATGACTTCCGGTCCATAGCTGTATCCTAAAACGGGTTCAATTTCCTCGGAATGCTTTCCGATAATTTTTGAAAGTTCATCGCTTGAATAGTTGGCAATGCCCCTCGCTAAGTTTTTTTTGTCTTGAGAATATATTTCAACAATAGCTCCGCGTTTAAATTCTCCTGCAACTGAAAGGATGCCGATAGGCAATAAACTGGCGCCTTTTTTCTGAAGATTTTTCATTGCGCCGTCATCAATTGTTAAAATTCCCTGGGATCTTTCGGAAAGAAGCCATCTTTTGCGGCTTTCCCTGGGTGTTGTTTGCGCTTTAAAATAGGTTCCAACTCTTTTTTTGTTTATAATTTCCGAGATGACATTAGGTTGTCGAGAAGAGGCGATAATTGTTGGCGTCCCGCTTCTTGTAGCAAGAATGGCCGCTTCAATTTTTGTGAGCATTCCTCCTGCGCCCATTCCTTTTGACTTTGTTGTGCTGCCTGCAAGGCTTAAAATAGAATCATCAATTAAGTCGACTTCTTCAATGAGTTTTGCAGACGGATCCAATGTAGGATCTGCAGTGTAGAGTCCTTTTGTGTCTGTCAAAAGCAAAAGCCGGTCTGCTGCGATGAGGTTGGCAACAAGAGCTGCAATGGTGTCGTTGTCGCCAAATTGAATTTCATTTGTTGCAACAGAATCATTTTCATTAACGATAGGAATGACGCGGTGGCGAATAAGGGATTCAAGGGTATTGCGTACGTTTAAATACCCCTCTCTTTGAGCAAAATCTCCGCGCGTTAGAAGGAGTTGACCAACAGGGAGATGATAGATGCTAAAAAGCTCCTTCCACAAATGCATGAGATGAACTTGCCCAACGCTTGAGAGCATTTGCTTTTCAGGAAGAGAATCCTCTTTGATCGTATTTTGCAAAACCTCTCTTCCGGAAGCAATCGATCCTGAGCTGATGAGAACCAGTTGATGGCCATCATTGTGAATGCCGGCGATCTGCCTTACGATTTCCAGCATATCTTTTTGAGAAAGCGTTCTGCCGCCGGCTGTCAGGGTAGAAGTTCCTACTTTGATGACAATTTTCATGCTTTTGCTCTTTTGATTGCATCAAAAAACTCTTCTCGACGCGTGTCAAGATTATGGAATTTACCTTTCAACACCTGCGTTGTGCAAAAGCCGCTTTGATCTTCAATCCCTCTGGCAGCGACGCAGAAGTGCTGGCATTTAATTGATACGGCAACATCTTGAGTTTCTAAAACTTGAGAAAGACAATCGGCAATTTGCGCAGTCAACCGCTCCTGTACTTGAGGACGTCTGGCGAAAAAACGAACAATACGGGGAATTTTGGACAACCCGATCAGTTTTTTGTTAGGCAAGTAGGCAACATAAGCGGTTCCGATCATAGGGACGAAATGGTGTTCGCAAAAGCTTGCGACAAAGACTTCCATAAACAGCATATTTGACTGCCCGTCGACTTTGTACCGGTCTTCAATATAGGTAATAGGGGGAAAAGTCGTTGAATCAAGTCCTGAAAAGATTTCTTTTACATACATTTTGGCAACGCGCTTAGGAGTGCGTTCCAGCGATTGATCACTGATATCAAGACCTAGCACTTCCATGATTTCTTTGAATCTCACTGCGATGTATTCAATTTTTTCCTCCTGTCATCTTTGGGGGAGGCCTGACCGGGGTCGGATAGTGTGTTGTCTTAATTTTTTCGTCTATTTCAGATTGAAGCATGGCTGTCTCTTTTGTCTTAATTGTTGGGATATCGTTGCCGCTGCGATAGCGAAGGCATTGGCAACATTTAAGGAATTTTTTTTGCCGTATAGCGGAATTTCCACAATGGCATCTGCATTCAGCAGTATTTCCTTTGAAATTCCGTATTCTTCGTTTCCTACTACGAGCGTACAAGATGGTGGAAACTGAAATTGATTAAGAGCTGCCGCATCATCGCTTGTTTCTAATGCAATCAACGGCCGCGCAAGCTGCTCGATATTTGTATGGCAATGGTAAACGAGGTGGTCTGTTGATCCCATTGAAGTTTTTCTTACTTGTTGATGTTCAGGCCCGGGAGTTTTAGGGGAAAAATATACAGGTCCTAATTGAAACGCTTCGATTGTGCGCAGAATGCTTCCGACATTATGCGCAGAACGGATATTATCCAGGTAAGTATTGATATTGAGGGAAGGGGCGGCCGAGAGGCTGCGATCTCCTTGTCTAATACGAGGCAGCAATGACGGCTCGGTTAATTTTATGCCGGCTTTGCCTAAGTGGCCGTGATAGCGATTGCTGACATCCTCTGAACAGTTTGAACAAAGAGCAGGGAGATTCATCCAACCTTGAATTTCATTATAATATTCAAGCGGGCATAGTGAAGAAGAAATATATGCCTCTCTTAAAAGAGCAGCGCATTTTTTGTGCTGCGCAGCCTCTGGAAGCGAAAGAAATTTACGCTTGGTATAGGGATTCATGATTTATGGGCAATATACTCCTCAAGAGTTCCTTCGTAAACATGGATTTTATCTTTTTCGAACGCGATAATTTTTTCAGCAACCGTATCGATCAAGTCTCGGTCATGGCTGACGACAATGACTGTTCCGGGATAATCTTTTAGACCTGTTCCAAGAGCTGATACAGCTTCGAGATCAAGGTGATTATTAGGTTCGTCTAAAATGAGCACATTTGGATCATCGAGCATCATTTCAGCGATCATGAGTCTGGCAGTCTCTCCTCCGGATAATGAAGAAACTTCTTTAAAGGCATCATCGCCTCCAAAGAGCATTTTGCCCATTACGCCGCGAATATCTTGATCATAGGCGCTAGTGTGTTTTTTCTTTAACCAGTCAAATGCGTTTTCCTTTTTTGACTTATCAACAGTTTCTGTATGATTTTGAGGAAAATAGGCGATCTTTACCTGATGTCCGAGCTCGATTTTACCTTCCGATTGCTCTAAAACTCCTGCCAACATTTTGACAAGCGTTGTTTTTCCGCGGCCATTATTTCCTATCACCCCGATCTTTTGGCCGCGTTCAATTTCAATTGTAAAATTGCTGATCACAGAATCGCTATTATAGTGTTTGGATACATGTTCAGCGGTTAAGACAATTTTACCGGGCTGTTTTTCAGAGCTTTGAAAGCGAATGTAAGGGCGTTGGATATTCGATTTCTTGAGTTCCTGCGGTTCAAGACGTTTCATTTCCCTCATGCGCGACTGCACTTGAGAAGCTCTTGAACCGGCTCCAAAGCGTGCCACAAACTCTTTCAGTTGAGCAATTTTTTTCTCTTTGGAACGCGCATCCTGTTCAGCTCGCTGCCTAACGCTTGTTTTAGCCTCCACCATTTGATCGTAATTGCCGGGATATACAATTACTGTTTCATAATCGACATCGGCAATATGCGTTGTGACTGCATTTAAAAAGTGCCTATCGTGGGAGGTGACAACCAATGCCCCGGAATAATTGATTAGAAAACTTTCCAACCAGCCAATCGATTCCATATCCATATGGTTGGTAGGCTCATCTAAAAGCAAAGCCTTCGGATCGCCAAAAAGAGCCTGGCAAAGGAGGACTCTAAATTGCATGTCTGTCGGTATGGAATGCATAGAGGCATGAAACTGTTCTTCACTTAAACCCATTCCTGCGAGTAAAACTTCTGCATCCGATTCTGCTGTATAACCGTCTTCTTCTGCGATGATTCCTTCCAAGTCTCCAAGACGCATGCCTACTTCATCGGTCATTTCCACATCATAAAGATTGTCGCGTTCTGCAAGCGCACTCCAAAGCCGGGCATTTCCCATGATGACGACATCCAACACTTTGCAGTTTTTAAAGTCTTCGATATTCTGCCTAAGCATTCCCACTTGCTCCGGCAGAGCCACAGTCCCTGCAGTAGGCTCTTCTTCTCCCATAATAATTTTTAGAAGCGTGGATTTCCCGCATCCGTTTGGACCGGTCAACCCATAACGATTTCCTTCTTGAAAAGTCAGGGATACATTTTCAAACAGGATGCGGCTTCCGAAGCTTTTCGAGATATCTTTTAGTGTAATCATTGACAACCGGTTATTTGTATAGTTATTATTTTAAGTTTTCTCTTTTCAAAAAATTAAATGTTAAACCACGATCGGCACAAGAACCTGTCTAAAATCTCTGAAAAAGTGCTTTTTGCGCCTTTCCCTTTGTTTTTGCAGCCTTTAAAACTTTTCTACTTTTCCAAGTATGCGCAAGTTTTAAAGGCTGCAAAAACAAGGCAAAATTCGCTAAAAACCACAATTTTCAGAGATTTTAAACAGGCTCTGCGCCGTGAACAATTAAATTTGCATCAAGTTTTAACACATTGTCCGGGTTAATTTCAATATGCGCGAAATTCGGGGTGTAAGACCAAAGTAGAAATTTAAGGTTTTGGGCAAGAACCTGTTTAAAATCTCTGATAAATAAATTTCTCAGGAAGGGTAAATAATACCCATCCTTCGAAATTCGCCCGCACTGGAGTTTGCTTTTCTGAGCATCTTCGTCCAAAAATTTTGCAAAGTCGAGGTTAAATCTTTTTAGTGAAAACGCCCTGTATTTGAATCATAATATTTATTTTTATATAAAAAAACACTCATTTTATTAACTCCAAATTATTAAATATACTTCGATTATTGTCGAAAAAAATAAGAAAATATAAGGAATTTGTTATACCTCTCTTGATTCAAGAGCCGGGATTTCCACTGGCAGGATAGAGATGTTTTTCTGAAAATCCTTTTCCAAAATTCATTCATACGTAATAATTCTTTTCATGAGAAATTTCCTTACTGTTTACGAACGAAGCGATTTGGTGGCCCAACATAAAAAAGAGAGGGATAAACGAATTTGTGATCGCATCAAAGCTGTTCTGCTTTACGACAAGGGGTGGACTCTTATGCAAATCGCAGAAGCCCTTTTACTTTCTGATGACGCTATTCGCCAACACATTCGAGATTATAAAGAGTCAAAAAAGTTGAAACCGGAAAATGGTGGCTCTGTAGAAAAGCTCTCTTTAGATCAATCAGAACAGCTTGAAAAGCATTTACAAGAGCATACCTATCTCTATATTAAAGATATTTTGTTGTATGTAAAAACAGTGTTCAAAATTGATTATACCGTGCCAGGACTGTGCAATTGGATGCATCGACATGGATTTTCCTATAAAAAACCAGCCCTCGTTCCAGGTAAAGCAGATAAGGAGCGTCAAGAGAAATGGATTGAGGAATACGAACAACTAAAAAGGTCTTTGACAGATGGAGAAACGATTTGTTTTATGGATGGAGTGCATCCTACTCACAATACTCAAGTGACCTATGGCTGGATCAAGACAGGATTACGCAAGGAAATTGCTGCAAATAGCGGAAGATCTCGACTAAATCTTTCTGGTGCTGTTGATTTACTTTCATCGAAATTGCATGTTCAGGAAGATAAGACGCTGAATGCCGAATCTACTATCTCTTTCCTTAAGAAGATTGAGGACGCCTATCCAACTAAGGATAAAATACATGTGTTTTGTGATAATGCTCGCTATTACCGAAATAAGAGTGTAACTTCACATCTCCAAAATTCTAAAATCAACTTACATTTTCTTCCTCCTTACAGTCCAAATTTAAACCCGATTGAGCGGGTTTGGAAATGGATGAAAGAACGAGTGCTGTACAACACGTATTACGAAGATTTTCACGAATTTAAACAGGCTATAATGAGCTTTTTGGAAAATATATCGGGGCTGGATCCAACGTCTGTTTTTGGGCAAAAGTTTGCTGGCAGAATACGTGATAGATTCAGAGCCATCGGCGCTCCAACTTAGGCAGCTTTTTTGATTTTTACCACAGAGCTCACCGAGATCACAGAGAGAATTCAATTTCTCATTCTTCGAATACCATCCTTCAGCATTTTCACATTGAAGTTGATTAGCAAGCCCTTATGGTAATCAGACATTTTGATATAGGAAAGCAATTGGGCCTCATATAAGGGCGTCAATGCCTTAACAGACTTAACCTCTATAATTACTTGATCATCCACGACTAAATCTAACCGGTATCCACAATCGAGCATAACGTCCTTATAGAAAATTGGTAATGGTACTTCTTGTTCCACTTTTAATTTTCTTAAACGGAGCTCATAGGCTAGACATGCAACATATGCAGACTCAAGAAGTCCAGGCCCTAAACTTCGATGAACTTCTATGGCTGCACCTATAATTTCACCAGTTAAAGTGTCATTCTCTCTTCTCTCTGTGGGCTCGGTGAGCTCTGTGGTAAAAAAATCCATCGTAGCAAGCATAAATTGAAAGGAGACATTGTAGCCTACTGGGTCTTTTAGGTACACAGCCAAGCAGCCTGTTATTTGGGAGGAAACAGCTTATTTTTTACAGGATTATTTGAATTTTTCTCTCTTGTTACCGATTCTTCAATTTGAAGAGGTATATATAAAAAAACACTCATTTTATTAACTCCAAATTATTAAATATACTTCGATTATTGTCGAAAAAAATAAGAAAATATAAGGAATTTGTTAATTTCTTTTAAATTCAGAATTGAACGACTTGCAATTGCTGACACGAGAGCTTTCTCTTCGCCAAAAACCAAACCTTGAAACACGAGCGGTATAATGACGCCATCCTAACGGCAATGGCACAGTTGTTGAAGAAGTCTACGATGATTGTAAAATAACAGAAAGAGCTGATCTTTTTGCCAAAATTCTAAATCTTGAAGTTGCTTGGGTATAATTCAAATTTTGTGTAGTGTTCTGGCTATGAAAGAAAGAAAGCTCGAACAGTCTGTTGCAAACGTTCACTGGAAGAAGATCGGAGTGCGCCATCATCACGGGATTTGCGTCTCTCTTTCAGCGCTGCACGACAGCGATACCGGGGGAATCGGAGATTTCCATTGTCTGCTTCCCGTTATTGAATGGTGCGCTGCCATCGGTCTGGACGTTTTGCAGATTCTTCCCATTAACGACACAGGAAATAGCAAAAGCCCCTATAGCCTGAAATCTGCATTTGCTTTGAATCCGGTTTATTTGGATGTCAATGCTTATGCTTTGCCTTCCGAGAGAAAATATCTAAAATCTTTGAATGAATTAAAACGGGTTTCTTATCAAAAAGTCCGAGATGCCAAGTTGTCGATATTGCGGCGGGTTTTTCGGGAAGAAAAGCAAAAAACAGGAACTCGTATTCCCTGGTTAAAAACCTACGCCCGCCGGATGGGAAGAGGGGATCAAGAGGCTGAACGCTTTTATATTTTCGTTCAAAAGCTCTGTTATTCTCAGATGAAGCAAGTCAAGCGTTTTGCTGAAAAAAAAAGGATATTAATCAAAGGAGATCTTCCGATATTGATCTCTCCTTCAAGCATCGACTGCAAAGAGCACCCTGACTATTTTTTGAAGGAGCTTGCTGTCGGAGCGCCTCCGGACAGCTTTTCATCAGAGGGGCAAAACTGGGGGTTTCCTGTTTACAATTTTGAAGAAAGGCTTGAAGAGATCGAGGAGTGGTGGATAAAGAGGCTTAAGTTATCGGAGCAGATTTATCATCTCTATCGGATCGATCATGTTGTCGGTTTTTTCAGACAATGGGCAATTGAAAAAGGAAAAAGCGGAAAAGACGGTTTTTTTATTCCTCGTTCGCAAAAGAGGTGGTATTCGCTTGGAGAGAGGCTGCTTACGCATTTTTTGTCTGAATCGCCGCTTTTTCCAATTGCAGAAGATCTTGGCTCAGTGCCTCTTAAAGTAAAAGCTTGCTTAGAAGAATTGGGGATACCGGGTACAAAAGTAATGCGGTGGGAAAAGGAACATCCAAAGAACTATTCCGCATGCAGCATGACGACCGTTTCAACTCACGACACCCAGACGCTTAAAGAATGGTGGCAAAAGTTTCCGGACGAGTCCCGTTGTTTTTGCCTGATGGCGGGTTTTCCCTGGAAAAAAAGGCTGGATAAAGAGACTCAAAAAGAAGTTTTAAAATTAAGTCATCAATCAAGCTCTTTGTTTCATATTAATTTATTGCAGGAGTATTTTCCCTTGGCCGCGGGTTTGAGCCGGCCGAATCCGGAGCAGGAAAGAATCAATATTCCCGGAAAACGGCGAGGCGGCAATTGGAGCTATCGCTATAAACCCTCTATTTCAGAATTTACAAAAAATGATGAACTTTTTAAAGCAATAAAAGAATTATTGTTATAGTGTGATATATACTCGACTTTACAAAATTTTTGGACGAAGATGCCCGAAGAGGCAAACTCCTGTGCAGGTGAGTTCAAAAATTTTGCAAAGTCGAGATATACCGATTGTGTTTCAAAATTCGGTCTTTGGCAAAGAGAAATCCTAAATTTTGAAATATGAGCGGTATAAATATTTAGTTCGGTCGGGAAATGGGTGAATTGTCTTTGCAAACAGATAAAGGAAGGGTAAAACCGTTTGGCGTTCAAATAACTCCGGAAGGAGTAAATTTTGCGCTATTTTCAAAACATGCAACAAATGTTTCTCTTTGTCTATTTGAATACGGTTCTAAAGAGCTTATTAAAGAAATTGCTCTTGATCCAGAATGGAATCGCACAGGCGATGTATGGCATATCGTCATCAAGGGACTTCCGGAAAAATTTCTTTATGCTTATCGTCTTTCAAAGAAAAAAGGAAAAGTATTTTGTTATTTTTATAATCCCGACAATCTTTTACTCGACCCTTATGCGAAATTTGTTTCCTCAAGGAAAAAATGGGGGGACTGCCGCGAGGAATACCACCCGTTAGGAGGGTTTGCGGCTTCTGCGCCTTTCGACTGGGGAGACGACCGTCCTTTGAAACTGCCTCTAAAAGACTTGGTGATTTATGAGCTGCATGTGCGCGGCTTTACCCATCATGATTCAAGCGGAGTTGAGCATCCCGGCACATTTCAGGGGATCATAGAAAAAATTCCTCATTTCAAGGAATTGGGAATCAATGCTGTCAAACTGATGCCGATCCAGGAATATAATGAATGCGAATATGTGCGCTTCAGCCCTGGACACGGCGGCCGCCTGCATAATTACTGGGGGTATTCTACAGTCAATTTCTTTTCGCCGGCGCTGCGTTATGCGTCCGAAGATCCTGTTGTCGAATTTAAACGTTTGGTTAAAGAGCTGCATGCAAACGGGATCGAAGTGATTTTAGATATTGTGTTCAACCACACAGCAGAGGGCAATATTGAAGGTCCCGTCTACTCCTTTAAGGGGATGGATCCCGGCGTTTACTATCTTCTGGACAAAAAGGAGCGGCATTTAAATTTTACCGGATGCGGCAATACGGTCAATTGCAACCATCCTATTGTTCGTCAGCTGATTAGAGACTGTCTCCAATATTGGGTAACGGAAATGCATGTCGACGGTTTTCGTTTCGATCTTGCGGCGATTATGACAAGAGGCATTCAAGGAGAGCCTTTAGACAATCCCCCCCTTATCGAGGAATTGAGCCAAGATCCTATCTTGGCGGCAACGAAATTGATCGCAGAACCTTGGGACTGCGGCGGTTTATATAAGCTTGGAAGTTTTTATCCTAAAGAAGAGCGCTGGTCCGAGTGGAATGACCAATATCGGGACAGCATTAGAAAGTTTATCAAAGGCGATAGAGGGGCAAAAAGGGATTTTGCGCGTCGAATTTGCGGATCGAAAGAGATTTTTGTGAATCGTTCGCCGAGTTCTTCCATTAATTTTGTGACTGCGCACGATGGTTTTACTCTCAGGGATCTTGTCTCTTATAACGAAAAACACAACAGTTCCAATGGAGAAGACAACAGAGACGGCAATAATGCCAATTATTCCTGGAATTGCGGATATGAAGGCGCTGCGGCAAGTCCTGAGACCCTGGAGCTTCGAAAAAGGCAGATGAAAAATTTTCATTTGTCTTTGATGATATCTCAAGGAGTTCCTATGCTTTTGATGGGAGATGAGTATATGCATACTCGAAAAGGGAATAACAATTCATGGTGCCAGGATAACGAACTGAATTGGTTTTTGTGGTACTTGTTGGATACGAACAAAGATTTTTACCGGTTTTATAAAGAAATGATTGCGCTGCGCCGCCGTTGCCGGGTTTTTCGATTAGGGCATTTTTTAACCGATGAAGATATTGAGTGGCACGGCATTCATCCTGAAAACCCCGATTGGGATGGAGATACCCAAACGCTGGCATTTATTCTTAAACATGATGACGAGGTATTTTATATCGCTTTCAACACCCATCCCGAGGCGGTAATGTTTTCTCTTCCGCAACCTCTTCCGGAACAGCAATGGACGATGATTGTCAATACTTCGAATGCCTCTCCAAACGATTTTTATAAAGAAGAGGAAGCGCCTGTATACGGCGATTCCGTTATCGAGTTAACTTGTCACAGCTCTGTGATGCTAAAAAGCAAGGTGAAAAAATGAATCACAATAATGTTATTGCTTATTTTTCCATGGAGGTTGCACTCAATGACAGTGTGCCCACTTACAGCGGGGGATTGGGTGTTCTTGCCGGAGATTTTTTAATTACAGCTGCCGATATGGAAATTCCTTTTGTCGGAATTACGCTTCTGCATCGAAAAGGGTATTTTTTTCAAAAGTTTGATGATAGGGGCTGCCAGATCGAGACCCCGGAACAGTGGGTGGTTGAGGACTATTTACAGCCTTGCAGCGTGGAAGTCTCTGTAGCAATAGAAAATAGAGATGTAAAGCTCAAAGTGTGGAAATATGAAATTAAATCGAAAAAAGGCTTTGTTGTTCCGGTCTATTTTCTTGATACCGGCCATTCCGGCAATGCTTTGGAGGATCAAGAGATTTGTATTCAGCTTTATAAGGATGAACCCAAAGTGCGTCTTTCGCAAGAGGCGATTCTCGGAATTGGGGGAGTGCGTTTGCTGGAAGCTCTTCATTATGACATCAAAAGATATCATATGAATGAAGGACACTCATCGCTTCTTGCACTGGAGCTGCTGAATAAAGAAATAAAAGGTCAAATGGATCGCTTGGAAACAGGAATTGAATCCGTTCGTTCGAAATGTGTCTTTACTACACATACTCCCGTTCCGGCAGGACATGATAAATTTTCAGTCGATTTGGCAAGAGAAATTTTAGGAAACACTCCTTATCTGGATGTGAAAAATCTGCTTTGTTTAGACGACCATCTCAATATGACTTATGCAGCTTTGAATTTGAGCGGCTACATTAACGGCGTGGCAAAACGGCATGGCGAGATTGCTCAACTGCAAAACGCCCCATATGACATTGAAGCCATTACAAATGGAGTCCATGCGGAACGCTGGGTATCGCCCTCTTTTAACAAGCTTTACGATCAGTATATAGCGGGATGGAAAGAGGATAATTTTTCTCTTCGTTCTGCTTGCGGCATCCCTCTCGATCTGATCCGGGGCGCGCATCTTGCAGAAAAAAAACGTTTGATCGATTTTGTCAATCACGTAGAGAACGCAGGTTTATGCGAGGACTGTTTCACCTTGGGATTTGCACGGCGCGCAACCGGTTATAAGCGTGCCGACTTGTTGTTTCATTATATCGACAAGCTTGTTGAAGTTGCTGAAAAAGAGGGGGCTGTACAATGTATCTTCGCAGGAAAAGCGCATCCTAAAGATAAACAGGGAAAAGAAATTATTCAAAAAATTTTTTCTATTAAAGAAAAAATATCCGATAAGATAAAAATCGTTTATCTTTCAAACTACGACACAAATCTTGCCAAGCTGTTAGTGGCAGGGGTCGACCTTTGGCTGAACAACCCAAAACGGCCGATGGAGGCATCCGGAACGAGCGGGATGAAGGCGGCTTTAAACGGTATTCCATCGCTCAGTGTCTTAGACGGCTGGTGGATAGAAGGCTGTATCGAGGGAGTTACCGGGTGGACTATAGGGGAATCAGGGGTTATTGCCGATGAAAATGACGATGAAAAGGATTCTTTGTCGCTTTATGAAAAGTTGGAGAAAGACATTCTTCCCATGTTTTACAACGATAACCAAAGGTATGTCAAAGTAATGCGCCATGCGATTGCTTTGAACGGTTCTTTTTTCAATACACAAAGGATGATGCAGCAATATGTCCTGGATGCCTACTATTAGAAATTCCCGAGTCGTTATAGAAGAAGTATCTCCATCATTTCCCGGCGATAACTTTTATGTGAAAAGAGTATTGGATGAACCGGTGTCTGTAAGCGCTTTCATTTATGCCGACGGGCACCAGGCGCTCTCGGCGGATCTGCTCTTTAGAGAGGTTGGGGGGAAAAACTGGAAGCGGACTCCTATGGAATTTAAAGGCAATGATGCATGGGGAGCTGAATTTACAGGAGGAAAGATCGGTTATTATGAATTTATTATCGAAGGTTGGATTAATGAATATAAAACGTGGCTGAATGATTTAGAAAAAAGAAAAAAAGCAGGGCAGGACCTTTCCGTAGAGTACCGGATCGGAAAATCGATGATCAAAGAGGTTTCGGCAAAAGCTGTAAAAAGAGAGAGTGCAAAGCTGGAAAAAAGCCTTTCTTTGATTGAAATGGAAGAAAATCCTTACGCTCTTTTTTTTGATCCTGTTTTAATCAAGATCATGCGCTGTTATCCTGATAAGAGAAATATGACATGCACAGATCAGCCGGTGCAAGTTTTTTATCAGAGGAAAAAAGCTCTTTTCAGCACATGGTATGAAATGTTTCCCCGTTCGTTGGGGGATTCAAAGGAGTTGTTAAAGAGCTGCCTGCTATTGCAGAGATGGGATTTGATGTTGTCTATTTTCCACCGATTCATCCGATTGGAAAAACTAACAAAAAAGGGAAAAACAACAGTACCAAAGGCGAAAAAACAGATCCGGGAAGCCCTTGGGCAATCAGGATCGGAAAAAGGGGGGCATGATGCTATTGACCCGGGTTTAGGAACGACGAAAGATTTTAATTCCCTGATTGCGGCAGCAAAAAAAATTGGGTATTGAAATCGCGCTCGACTTGCTTTGCAGTGTTCTCCCGACCACCCCTACATCAAAAAGACACCCCGAATGGTTTTTGTGGAGGCCCGACGGAACAGTCCAGTATGCGGAAAATCCTCCCAAAAAGTATGAAGATATCGTCCCGATCAATTTTGAAACAGAGGATTGGGAGGCACTTGTGGCATGAAATGCTTCGTTTGGTCCTTTTCTGGCATGAAAAAGGCGTGAGAATCTTTCGTGTAGACAATCCCCACACTAAGCCTTTTGAATTTTGGCATTGGCTGATTGCAAATGTAAGAGAAAAAGACCCGGGAGTGATCTTTCTTTCCGAAGCATTTACACGGCCCCACGTCATGAAGCAGCTGGCCAGGGCGGGATTTGATCAATCTTATACCTATTTTACCTGGAGAAACACCAAATGGGAATTGACAGAGTATCTTAATGAACTTGTCAAATCGCCATTAAGGGATTATTTAAGACCTAATTTTTGGCCGAATACACCGGATATTCTCTCTGAATACCTGCAGCACGGCGGACGCGCAGCATTTATCGCCAGGTTTATCCTTGCAGCGACTCTTTCCTCTAATTATGGAATTTATGGCCCGGTCTATGAGCTGGTGCGTCTGCAGCTGCGCTTCCGGAAAAGAAGAGTATCTGGACTCGGAAAAATATCGAAGTGCGCAAGATGGCGACGCAGTCAGGAAAAAAATTTCTGCGAAATTCATCGCCCTTTTCAATCGGATTAGAAGGCAGCACTAAGCCTTTCAGACGCACCTGGAATCTTGTCGTTTTGCGATATTTCAAACGACTGCGCTTATCGGCTATCTGCAAGGCGCGATCAATTTTTGATTGTCGTCAACCTCGATCCCTATATCACGCAGTCCGGAATTATTCAGATTCCCCTTGAAATGCTTGGCTTAAAAGAAGATCAGCCTATCTATTATACTGATCTGCTTAACAACAGAAAATATATTTGGAACGGAAGAGAACAAGTATGTAGAATTGAACCCCATCAAATTCCTGCTCATATTTTTCAAATCTATTCCAAAGTCAAAAAGAACAAGACTTTGATTATTTTATGTGAGAATAATGAAAGATGAACCCCTGTGGTATCAAAACGCCATATTTTATCAACTGCATGTCAAATGTTTTTGCGACAGCAATCAGGATGGGATCGGCGATTTCCGCGGCCTTAAAAGCAAGCTTGAATATATCCAAGACCTTGGCTGTACAGCGATCTGGCTGCAGCCTTTTTATCCTTCCCCCTTAAAGACGACGGCTATGACATCGCAGACTATATCCGCATCCATCCCGACTACGGCACGCTTGCCGATTTTAAGGGTTTTCTCAAAGAGGCGCATAAGAGAAATCTTAAAGTTGTCACAGAGCTTGTCATCAACCACACTTCCGATCAGCATCATGGTTTCAAAGGGCGCGCCGATTGCCTCCAGGAACTCCGTTTTTCACAATTACTATATGTGGAGCGACACACCTGACAAATACCCTGATGCACGTATCATTTTCAGAGACTTTGAGACGTCCAACTGGGCGTGGGACCCAGTCGCTAAAAGTTATTATTGGCACCGTTTCTATTCGCATCAGCCAGACCTGAATTATGATAATCCTCAGGTATAGAAAGAGATTTTTAAGTTGCTTGATTTTTGGATGGGCCTGGGGATCGATGGCATGCGCCTCGATGCTGTGCCCTATCTTTTCGCCCGAGAAGGCACGGATTGCGAAAACCTTCCCGAAACACATGGCTTCTTGAAAAAACTGCGAGAACATGTTGATGAAAATTTCCCAACCGCATGCTGCTGGCCGAAGCCAATCAATGGCCGGAAGGATGCCGTTACGTACTTTGGCGAGGAGATGAATGCCATATGGCTTTTCATTTTCCTGTGATGCCTCAGCTTGTTTATGGCCATTCAGATGGAAGAACGCTTTCCCATTATTGATATTATGGATCAAACGCCAGCTACCCCCGAAAAGGGCCAATGGTCTATGTTTTTGCGCAATCATGATGAACTGACGCTCGAAATGGTGACGGATGAAGAGCGTGATTATATGTACCGAGCCTATGCCAATGAGCCACAGGCACGGGTAAATTTGGGGATTCGCCGCAGATTGGCCCCGCTTCTGGGTAATAACCGGCGTCAGATAGAACTCATGAATGCTCTTCTCTTTACCCTTCCCGGCACCCCCGTACTCTATTATGGTGAAGAAATTGGCATGGGGGATAACTACTATCTCGGTGATAGAAACAGTGTTCGAACGCCTATGCAATGGAATTCTGATCGCAACGCTGGCTTCTCCGAGGCCAATCCCCAAAAGCTTTATCTTCCAGTTATTATTGATCCGGAATATCACTATGAATATTTGAACGTACAGAATCAAGAACAGTTGGTTTCCTCTCTTTTATGGTGGATGCGCAGCGCTATTTCCGTACGTCTGCAGAGCAAAGCCCTGGGGATGGGAACTCTTAGATTCCTACGTCCTTCTAATCCGAAAGTGCTTGTCATGATTAGGGAATATGAAGAAGAAATTATCCTTGCCGTCGTCAATTTATCCAGATATTCCCAGCAAGTAGATTTGGACTTAAAAGAGTACAGCGGCCGAGTGCCCGTTGATCTTTTTAGCCGAAATCGCTTTGCTCATGTTTCAAACGAGTCCTATAAAATCACTATTGGGCGGTATGGATATTATTGGCTGAAGCTGGAAAAAGTTGCAGACGTTGCTGAGACAATTGATAAAGAAGAGCTGCCGAAGCTGTTGGTTGTAAAAAAATGGGAAGAGATATTTACAGGAGCGCTTTTGAGAAAGTTCATGGCAAATGCCATTCAACCCTATCTTCATCGCAGCCGATGGTTTCGCTCCAAGGCTTTATTGATCACTAAAGTAAACATTGAAGATACTCTATTGATCGGGCAGGCGCGGCTCCTTTTTTTAAATATCCATTATGCCAATGGAATTTATGAAACTTACTTTTTACCGCTTTGCACGACAAGAAAATAAATCCATTTTAGAAAAACATCCACAGGCGGCAATTGCCAGAAATTGAGAGGCCGAATCAGCCTTCTCAATATTTGATCGACGCTGTATACGAGGAATCATTTCGAACAGCTCTTTTAATGATGGTCGTTAGAGGAAAAAGAGTTCATGGATTGTTTTCGGCAGTTAAGGGCGCTCCTTCGAATGGACTTCGCAAGATGGTATCCGATGATAAAGTTTTAACATCCAGAGTGCTGTCTGCTGAACAGACCAACACCTCGATTATCTATGGCGATAAGCTGTTTTTGAAAATCTATCGCCAAATTGACGAGGGGGAAAATGTAGAGCTTGCAATTGTGCGCTATTTTTCAGAAAAGGATAAAGGCCGCCTGGTGCCATCTTATAAAGGCGAGCTTTCGATTCAAAAAAATAAAATCAAAGCGGGCAGTATTGCTCTTCTTCAGGAATACGCTCAAAACTCCGGCAACCTCTGGACGTTGACGCTCGATACCATTCGCCGTTATTTTGAAGAAGCTCTTTCAGGAGGAGAAGGCGGGTTTAAAGATATTTGGTATCTGCAAATGATTGAAAAACTGGCCCAAAAAACCGCTGAAATGCACTTAACGCTTGAACAAGCAACAGATGAGGGGATTAGGCCGGAGAGTTTTACAATCCATTATCAAAAAGGATTGTATCAAGCGATGCGGACACAGCTGCAGCATAATTTTACGATGTTAAGAAAAGAGGCGCCCTATCTTGAAGATGAGGTGAAAAAAAACGCCGAGCAAGTTCTTCAAAGCCTGGGCGAGGTTGTCAATCTTTTTGATGAATTTATGGAAACCTATTTTTCAATTTCAAAAATCATGATCCATGGCGATTATCACCTCGGACCCATCCTTCATTCAATGGATGATTTGATCATTATCGATTTTGAAGGGGAACCGGCAATTCCATTGAGTCAAAGACGGCTGAAACACCTAGGCCTTCAGGATGCAGCGGGAATGATTCGATCATTTCATTATGCTGTTCAGAAGGTTTTGGACAGCTATCAGACTCTGTAGCAGAAAAGCTTGTTCTAGCCGGAAAGGTCTTTCATCAAACGGTCCAGAAAAAGTTTTTGGAGCATTACTATGCTATGCTCGACACTGTGGATTCATCGCTTGTTCCAAAGGATATGAAAAGAGAAATCTTCTTCTTAATACCTTTGTGATGCATAAGGCTGTTTATGAATTGGGGTATGAAATACAAAATAGACCTCAATGGGTTAAAATCCCTTTAATAGGAATCATTAATTTATTGGAAGAAAGAAATGTTGACCAAACCAAAAAGCTTGTTCACTGAAGAAGATACATTTTTATTTAAACAGGGCAAGCATTACCGACTGTACCAAAAGCTGGGGGCCCACCTTATAAACAAGGATGAAGAAGAAGGGGTTCTTTTTGCTGTTTGGGCTCCAAATGCCGATGCAGTTTCTGTCATTGGAGATTTTAACTGATTGGACGCAAGACGAACATACGCTTAATCGCAGGTGGGACAGCTCCAGGCATTTGGGAAGGTTTTATTCCCGGATTGAAGCAAGGTGCGCTGTATAAATACTGCATTACCACTAAAGACGGTCAAAAACTGGAAAAATCAGATCCATTTGCCTTTTTATGCGAAACCCCGCCCCATACAGCATCTGTGGTATGGGATTTGAATTACGGCTGGAAAAAAAGCAAAAAAAACCCTTGAATAGTCTGGACGGGCCGATTGCTATTTATGAGCTTCATATTGCATCTTGGAGAAAAGAGGCTCAGACATACTACGATTTAGCGAAAATTCTTCCTGAATACGTTAAAGAGATGGGATTTACCCATGTTGAATTTCTTCCCGTCATGGAACATCCCTTTGGAGGTTCCTGGGGGTATCAGACAACAGGATATTTTGCGCCGACCAGCCGCTTTGGCACACCGCAAGACTTTATGCATCTTATCGAAGAGCTGCACGAGCAAGAAATTGGAGTGATTTTAGATTGGGTGCCTTCTCACTTTCCTTCTGATCCGCATGGCCTGTACCGCTTCGACGGGACGGCCTTATTTGAACATCAGGATATGAAACAAGGATTTCATCCCGATTGGAATAGCTATATTTTCAATTATGGCAGACATGAAGTGAGATCTTTTCTCATTAGCAGCGCCTTATTTTGGTTGGATTTCTATCGGGTTGACGGAATTCGCGTGGATGCTGTCGCTTCCATGCTGTATCTGGATTATTCCCGCCGCGAAGGCGAGTGGATACCAAACCGGTATGGGGGAAATGAAAATCTTGACTCCATTTCATTTCTCAAAGAACTTAATGAAGCTGTCTATCTTTATTATCCGGAAACGCAGACTTATGCCGAGGAATCTACAGCCTGGCCGATGGTTTCAAGGCCGACTTATCTGGGAGGGTTGGGATTTGGAATGAAATGGAATATGGGGTGGATGCATGATACCTTGGTTTATTTTTCCAAAGATCCTATTTATCGCAAATATCATCACTATGATCTTCTTTTCAGTTTGGTCTATGCTTTTCATGAAAATTTTATCCTTCCCCTTTCGCACGACGAAGTTGTGCACGGAAAGGCTTCTTTGTTATCCAAGATGCCGGGCGATCAGTGGCAGAAATTTGCAAATCTTAGGTTGTTGATCGGTTATATGTTTTCCATCCGGGAAAAAAGCTTCTTTTTATGGGAGCGGAAATCGGGCAGTGGACAGAATGGAATCACGACAAGTTTTATTGAGTGGGAATTATTATCTTTTGACAACCATGCAGGCTTGCAGAGATGGGTGAAAGACCTTCTTCGCCTTTACACAAGCGAACCTGCTCTTTACCGAAAAGATTTTGAATCTTTTGGATTTGAATGGGTGGATATTTCAGATTCGCACAATAGTGTGATTAGCTATTTTAGAAAGTTCGGCGATGATAAAATTCTTATCGTGTGCAATATGACGCCGACCTTGCATGAAAACTATCTTTTGGGAGTGCCGGAGAGGGGAACCTGGAAAGAAATTCTCAATAGCGATTCTCATTACTATGGCGGCTCGGACAAGGGTAATCTAGGAAAGTTGGACACCTATCCTGTGTCATCTCATGGAAAAGACCACTCAATCAATCTCACTCTTCCGCCTTTGGGAATTTTATTTTTGAAGTTGAGCGAATAGCAATGACTTGTTCAATTTCAGACCCCCAGACATCGTGGATTTTTACTGATCCCAATTTGTGAAAAACCGCTTCTTTCGGGATCGCCGTCTCACAGATATATTCCTTACTCCAGCCACCAAAAAAACCGGTTTTTCGGGATCAAGTCAAATCATCGTTTTTGAATTTTCCCTGGGCGAGGTCAGGAGGTCTGAATTTATATTGATCGCGGCCTCAAAATTTAAAATTATACCGATCCTCGACTTTGCAAAATTTTGCATATCCTTCAAACGTACAGGTTCCACAAAAATATACCGCTCGTGTTTCAAAATTTGGTTTCTGGCGAAGAGAAATTTTGGCTAGTTTTCTAGCGGAACTTGACGCACAGCTTTCAGACATTTTTTTGCACTATGGCTGCATTTGACAAAAAGTGAATCATCGGCAAATTTACGGCTCGTCATACGAGCAGCTCCTGTAGCATCCATGATTTCTTTTGCTTTTTTTATGAGTGCGCAGCTAATTGAATAAGGAAAGGACCGGATTGAATAACTCATAATTGAAAAAGCACCATTAAAAGACTAATTTAATATTTATGCTAACAAAATATTATTAATTTTTGATAAATTTTAATACGGTCTTTAAAATAGTTTTTTAAAATAGGTTCTGTAATAAATAATGAATAAACATAGTTTATACCGTTCGCCCTCTCAAAATTTGGTTTTTGGCAAAGAGATATCCCTAATTTCGGGGGCGCGAACGGTATAGATAATTTTTTTGGATAAAAAATGAGAATATCTGCAAATCAATTTTTCGGCAAATACATTATTAAGCCGCTTTCAAAAGATTTATACATATATGAAAGAATTGCCTGTGTAGCTCTTTCTATTTTAATTTTTACAATGAGTTTGGGCAGTGTTCACTTAATCTGCTTTATTCTTAGGAAAAGAAATATTAAAAAACAAATTCCTAGGTTAATCCCAGGAAATCATGAACGTTTTCAGAAAGTAATCAATAAGACCCATAAAGTGGGTGTGCAAAAACTTAATATATCGAGTCAGGAAGAAAATATTTCTCAAGGTTTTGTAAACACCCAAATAAATGATTTAAAAAACCGTGAAAATATTGATAATTATCGAGTTTCTGTTAAAAAGGTCTGTAATAAGTGTAATTTTTGCATATTTGTACAATAAGTATGGAAATGATCAAGTATCATACCAAGAGATATGCGATCTGCAATTATTTTGCTATGACAATGATAAAAATAATCAATTAATAGAAAAATGTATTGAAAATGCTGAAATGCAGTGCCAACTTGGAGACAAGCTGTCTTATCCTTATCAAAATCGTTCCGAATTGAAGAAACATTGCAAAGCCTTCCCTTTATACAGTGAGATGAAAAATCTTGCAAAAAACAATCAATTAGATGACGAACAGAGTTTTGAAGATTTTTCTTTAGAATTTAAGGCTATTCAACGGGAAATGGATATGTTTCTTTTTGATATCAATCAAAAAGAAAATAATGAAAAAATTAAAAATTCTCATTTTCCCTATGAGCAATTGCTCTCACGCATCAATCATATCGAATATCCTCTTTTCAACCATATTCTGAAGCTATGTGGTGTGATTATTGAAGAAGAGTATAGCCTTGAGAATGATCTTCTGAGAGAGCAGAAAAAGGAGTTTGCCAATACTTTAAACATGTATAAAAGGCGTGGTTGGGATTATATTTCGACATTTGAACTTGAAACAACCCTTAATAAGATACAGTCTATTCCGGAGAATAGTGAATTTGAAGAATTTAAGAGAATCGTAATAAGCAGAAAAGCTTTAGAAGGTCGATTAAAAAATCTTCTTAAAAACCCCAATCATCACCTGGATGAATTAAAAACGATGCAGATTCCTCCTGCTGTAAGAGATTCATTTGGAAATCAGATACCTGAAAATGCTCAGCCAGATGTTCTCTTATTGGCAGGCTCTTGTAATGAATACCTCAGAGAAAGCGATTTAGAAGCTGAAACGTTGCACGAAAAAGGAGATCGGCTTCTGCAAGAATATATTAGCAACCCTGTAGACCTCAGAGTTTTAACAACTGTTGCATTGCTCTTTGAAAAGGCATGCATGCTTTACATTGAAAATGATAAGATTGACGAGGCTAAAAATGTTCTGAAAGCTGCATCAAGCATTCCTGTAAAAGAGTGGTCTATCGGGTCTTTGAATGAAGAAGAATTAACCGATCTTCCCATTTACCTTCTAAAAGATTGCGGGTTTCTACGCAAAAGACGAATGAGAGTATGTAAGAAAAACATTGATGGAGAAATATTTACAGAATTAAGCTTTGAGCTGACAACAAAGGTAAGAGAGGATTTAAACAAAAAGCTGGCATTGGAAAATCAGTGCGATATCCGTCAACAAACCGGTTTTTATCCTAAAAAAGATTTTTCGACAGGAACTTATCATACAAGAATCAATGGCAGTGATGTTTCTTTAGCTGTTGGTGCAGAAAAACGCATAATTTTCGAAAATCTTGGCGTAGAAATTCTAATTGGGGATGATCCATCCGTCCACAATCACTATCACCAGGTCAGAATATTAAAAAAAGAGGGCATTTCATTGCAAAATTGCCACAAAGCCCTTTCTTTTATTGGCCTTCCGGTGGTTTTGATGGAGTCAAGACTTGAAGATCAAGAAAATGAAGCTTTAGGAAGGGCGATTTCTATGCGATTTCCAAACTTGTACTATGGGCAACATAAAGATGTACAAGATATTAGAACGATTTACAACTTGCTTGATTCAGATGAGAAAAAGCTTATAGATACAGATGTGAAAAATATGAAAATTTCATGCGTTGATTGCGATCGCTACGAACTCGTCAATCCTGCGCTTGGAAAAGAAGTAAAAGATCATGGGGGTGTTGCCCTGATGACATTTGTTAACGCCGGCGATATTAAAAACACGTCGTATATTATTTCTCTTATTCTGAAGTCGGGTTTGCTTTCTTCTCAGGAAAGATTTCAAAGAGGAATTGTTCGCTGGGGCTGCAATCCTACAATCAATTATTGGGCAGGTTCCGCAGACCAGGCGTTTACCCGCCTCATGACGAAAAAAATATTCGATAATGAAGTCGAAATAAAGAAATTATCGATTTTTGGGCGCGTTACGGTTCTTTTTGATGTCAAAGCTTTTGAAAGAATGCCTTATACAAATAGCAAAGATTACAGCGGAGTCAGAAACCGTAATTTTAATGCAATGGCATGGATGCCTGAGAATCAATCTTTGGAATTTTTTGTTAACGGACAAAAAATTATTGAAAATCGCACTCCTTTTCCAAACTTTGTTGAAGAATTTAATGAAGATGAAAATCTACAAACAGAAACTATGTTTGATGTTTCATTAGCAGCTAAATACATTAGAAAATTGGTTGTCTGTAAAGAAGAGCATAAATATGTTCTATTAAAAGAATTGCACAAAAGCGGTATTAAGCAAATAAATGGCAGACCGGTTGATGAAGTGGTTGCGGTATCAAAAACATTCAACAATCATTTGTTGGATTGGTAAATTTACCTACCGATCGCGCCCTCAAAATTTGGTTTCTGGCAAAGAGAATGCTCGCTTGTAGACGATCGCAAGCGAGCATTCTCTTTGCCAAAAACCAAATTTTGAGGGCGCGATCGGTATAAGATTTGATTTTTTCAAAAAAATTATTTTTATTTGCTATAGTGGAAATCGAGGAAAAAAAATGAAGATTCCAAGGATTTCGTACTTATCGGAAAAAGGAGAGCTTTCACGGCATTGCCCGGTAAAAATTCCACAAAAAGTTCTTCTTAAAGGGTACAAAACGATGTGCCTAACCCGCCATATAGATGAGAGAATGATCACTTTGCAGCGGCAGGGCGCAATTACGTTTGCTATGAGTTCAAAAGGGGAAGAATGCTGCGCTGTTGCAAGCGCTGCGGCGCTGAAGCAAGAAGATTGGATGTATCCGCAGTATCGCGAATCGGGGGTAGTGTTTTGGCGCGGCATGACTTCCGAGCAATATATTCATCACATGTTTTGCGATGGCAAAGATGTGATATTAGGAAGGCAGATGCCGAATCATTTTGGATCGCGAAAATTGAATATTGTCACTGTTTCATCGCCAATCGGAACAAAGATTCCGCATGCCGCCGGATGCGCCTATGCGATGAAAGTAAAAAAAGAAAAGAATATTGCCATTTGCTACTTTGGAGAAGGAGCCTCTTCTGAAGGCGATTTTCATGTCGGACTTTCATTTGCAGCCGTTAGAAAAGCTCCTGTTGTTTTCTTTTTGTCGTAATAATGGCTATGCGATTTCTACTCCAATACGCCTGCAGTTTGCAACAGATGGCGTTGCCCCGGAAGGGCCGGGCCATGGAATTGAAACCGTGCGCATTGACGGGAATGATTTTTTTGCCGTATACGATGCTGTTGCAAAGGCGCGCCTGCATTGCATCAAAGGGAAAGGGCCTTTTTTTATTGAAGCGATGACCTATCGTTTAGGGGCTCATTCAACTTCAGATGATCCTTCCCGCTATCGGGATGGCAAAGAGCTTTCGCTGTGGGAAAAAAAATGCCCTATCCTCCGTCTGCGTCGATATCTGGAAAGAAAAAAATTGTGGAATGACTCTCTTGAAAAGAAGCTTCAATTGCAAATCAAACAACAAGTGGATGCTGCGATTGCTGTATGCAAAGAAACCCGGCCGCCCCCGCTTTCTTCTATAATTGCTGATGTGTATTTTGAACCTACTGCCCGTTTAAAAGAGCAAATGCAAGAATTAAGACGTTTTTTTCCGGAGTCTGAATAATGCCGAATATGAATATGATCCAAGCTCTCAACCACACTCTTTTCGAAGAATTTTCAAGAGACGAGCGGCTTGTCGCCTTTGGCGAGGATGTGGGAGCGTTTGGCGGCGTTTTTCGAGTCACTGAAGGGCTTCAAAAAAAATTCGGAGGGGAAAGGGTGTTTGACACCCCATTGGCAGAGCAGGGAATTGTAGGATTTGCGATCGGCATGGCTCAAAACGGTTTAAAGCCTGTTTGTGAAATTCAATTTGCCGACTATATTTTTCCGGCTTATGATCAGATTGTTAATGAGCTGGCTAAGATGCGCTACCGCACAGCTAATCAGTATACAGCTCAAGTGATTATTCGCACGCCTGCGGGAGGAGGAATTCATGGCGGCCACTATCATTCCCAGTCCCCTTGGGCGCAATTTTTGCATACTCCGGGTTTAGTTGTGCTTTGCGTTTCAGGTCCCTATGATGCAAAAGGTCTTCTTACAGCCGCTATTGAGGCAAATGATCCCGTGTTATTTTTTGAGCCGAAAAGAATTTACCGCTCTGTTAAGGAAGAAGTTCCTTTAGAAAGATATACGATCCCAATAGGAAAAGCAGAATTGGCCCGCATGGGAAAAGATATCACTTTAATCGGATGGGGCGCGCAGCATCATCAAAATATGCAGGCCGCTTTGGAAATGATTGAGGAGGGGATAGATGTAGAGGTTCTCAATTTAAGAACATTGAATCCTCTGGATGAAACAGCAATTATTGCTTCGGTGCAAAAAACAGGCAGATGCGTAGTTGCCGACGAGGCTCCCAAAACCATGGGATTTTCTGCGGAGATCGCTGCAACGATTATGGAAAAATGCTTTCTTTATTTGGAAGCTCCTGTAGAAAGGTGCTGTGGACTGGATACCCCTTTTCCGCATACTTTAGAAGATCAATATCTGCCCGATGCGTATAAAGTGCGGCGGGCGATTATCGACACAATGGAATACTAATGGCTCAAATTGCAACGGTGGCATTGCCGGATATCGGCGAAGGAGTGGTTGAGGGGGAGGTCGTTGAATGGCTTAAAAAAGTCGGGGACCGCGTGGATCGGGATGAGCCGGTTGTGATTGTGATGACAGACAAAGCTTCTGTGGAACTTCCTGCTCCCTACCCGGGTGTTTTGAAAAAACAGTATTATTCAGCAGGAGAAACAGCTGTCAAGGATCTGCCTCTTTACGACTTGGAGGTTGAAGAAGATGAGAAGATCAAAGAGCATATTGCACCTAAATCTAATCCTAAATTCGAAAAAAAGAAAAAAAAACCTGCGAAAGTTTTCAGCGCAAAAGTTTTGGCCGCACCCGCAGTGCGTCGAGTTGCGCGGGAAATGGAAATCGACTTGCAGTCGATACAAGGATCGGGAAGAGATGGAAGGATTCTTCTGCAAGACTTAAAGCAGGCCTCTCAACCGACTGCTGCGATTAAACGGTTAAAAGGTGATCAAGAGATTCCTCTTGTCGGGATTCGCGGGATGATGGCGCAGAAAATGGCAGAATCGAAGCAAAGCATTCCTCATTTTTCTTATTTTGAAAAAGTGGATGCAACCCGCTTGCTGCAGCTGCATTCCAAGGTGAAAAATGAGGGAGAGCAAGAGGGTATTCACATCACTTTCATGCCCTATTTCTTGCGTGCGATGTCATTAACGATCAATGAGTTTCCGGAATTAAATAGCTCGCTTGATCAAAAAACGCTTCTTTTGCATCAAAGCTGCAATATCGGCGTGGCAATGAGTACGGATCAGGGATTGATTGTCCCGGTATTAAAAAATGTGCAGGAGATGTCTTTTGAACAGATTGTCCGTTCTTACGAAGACCTGAAGACAAAAGCGCATAAACAAGAATTGACACCGGAGGATATGCGTGAAGGAACTGTGACGATCAGCAATTTTGGAGTTTTTGGAAGGGGAGGAGTTTGGGCAACGCCTATAATTAATCCGCCCGAAGCGGCAATTTTAGCTGTTAATCGGATTCAACAACAGCCGGTCGTCAAGCAAAATCACATAGAAATTTCCCCTCTTCTCGATCTTTCCTGGAGTTTTGATCATCGAGTCATTGACGGCAGTCTTGCCTCTACTATATCTCATCATTTTGCAAAGCTTATTGAAAACCCGGCATTATTGCTTTAGAACCTATTTAACTCGACTTTGCAAAATTTTGCATATCCTTCAAACGTACTGGTTCCACAAAAATATACCGCTCGTGTTTCAAAATTTGGGATTTTGGCTTTGAAAAAGCCTCGTGATTGAACGATCGCAAGCCGCTCAATATTGATTAATATTAAGCGGCTTGCGATTGTTCAACCACGAGAGCTTTTTCTTTGCCAAAAACCAAATTTTGAATCACGAGCGGTATAACAGCAGAAAAGACAGTATGGTATGACAAGGAGGCTATCTCGTTCTCTGATTTAATCAAAGCGATTCGAACTCGACTGTGGAGAGATAATTTATTTTTCAGGAAGGGGGATTCGACACCTTCCGGAGAAATTAAACCGGAGGAACACGGGGTTTGGAGGGACTGGTTGCTGGAAACCTTGGCGCTAGCGGTCTAATTTTTTGCAAGGTCGAGATTTAAAATCGTTGCAAATCATAAAGAGAAAGAAATTAAAATATTTTTATTGACTGTTATCATGATAACTGAGAATTTGTGATATACCAATCCAGATTCAAATTTTTTTGTTCTCGGAGTTTGGTTTAAACACGGATTTTGCAAACATTAAATGCTTCGGAGGAGTTTATGAAAAAAATTTTGACGTTATCATTATTGGTGCAGGCGGTTTCGCTAAGCGCTTTTTGCCCTTGTCCCTTTTGCCCCGATCGTTATGAGGAGGGATATTATGGGTATGGTCCGAATGACGGGTATGAATATGAAGATCGCGGTCATCGACGGGGATATTATCCCGGGGATGACAAGGATACTATCATCGCAACAATGATTGGTTTGTGACAAGCAAAGATAAAAAACTTTTGATGACAATAAGAAAAGAGTTAAATGATCGAAGTTTAACGCCAAATGGCGGCCGTATTTCGGTTTCTATTGATCATGGCGATGTTCTTCTTTTCGGACTGATTGAAAATGAACAAGAAAGGAATCGGATTGCAGAAAAACTTGGCCATATAGACGGAGTGAAAAACATTGAATTCAAGGGCGGGCAAATGATGCCCGGAAATTTCGGGCACGATCGGCAAATGCACAAATCCATGCCGAAAGAGAATAAAAATCAAAGTTCGTCAAAACAATCATATTATGCTCCGGCAATGCATAATCAAGTATCTATGAATGAAAACCGGCAGCAGCAATATAATTCCAATTCAAATCAAGAACAATATTCCCCAAACGAGGCAAATACTTATAGTGGAAACAAGTTTGGAACTCGTCAGCAGATGCAAAGGAGAGGGCAGGTTTCCGATGAGTCTTTGAGGCAAAAAATCAAGGATAAGCTGACAAATGCCAAGTATTCTAAATCTTACGGCAATTTGGATATTCAGGTATCAAACCATACGGTTACTGTAACAGGTTATGTAGACACGCAAGGCGATAGGCAGGATGTGGAAAATAGGGTCAAAAGCACGCCGGGTGTGAAGAATGTAAACCTGTATATAATGGTTAAAAATCCCAAATCAGGAACTCAAAGATCTTTGGATCAAATGAATGGAAGAAGTTACAAAAATTATTAATTTATTGTTTTTTTGCCAAGCCTGAAATTTTCGGGTTTGGTATTTTTTATTTCCAATCTCGGTCTTGCGCCGTTTTTATCCAAAAATGTTGCAAGCCGAGTCCCATGCAACCGCTTTATCGTCAAGTTTTTCTTATACCGCTCGCGCCCTCAAAATCTCTGCAAAGTTAAAATCTAAAATTTTCAACTAAGATTGGTATAATTTTTTTGTTTTTACTGATTTGTTAATAATCTATAAATTTAGATTAAATAATTAATTTTAATTAAAACAATTATTTTAGTATAATGAAAATGTAGAATAAACAATTTGGTTAATTATTATGAAGAATTTAAATACTAATTATTTAAGTCCTGAATATAACATGACTGTTAAACCTATAGGAGAGCAGACAGAGGTGGAAGGCAAAACGTTTCGCACCTATGATGTTGAAATAGGTTTTCGTTCATTTAAGGTGACGGTGGGATTTTCGGAAGAGCGTCTGAAAGAGCATTTTGAAGGATTGTATGAGGAAGGGAATAATGTCGTTAGTGTTATCGATAAAATCGTCAATAATATGAAAGCAGAAGATATTATTAAACTTTCCGGATATCAAATTTCAATGAATTTAGAGAATTCCGGAGAAACAACAGTTAAGTCGTTAAAAGAGGAAACGGTTTCCAAATTAGAAGATATTAAACAGAGTGGTGAACAAGATGGCGAAGACGGTGGTGAACGTGTCGATGACGAATTAGCCAACTCAATTGATCGCGTTGTTAATGCTTTTCAAAAAAGCGAGGTAAAAAAGCTGCTTAATCGTAAAACAGATCCTTTGCAAAACGGTAATCACCGCTATTCTACAAAACCTCCGAATAGAGAATTAGGAGTCAAAGTGGAAGAAATTTTTGATGAAAATATACAAAAGGATGAAAGTCTCAGAAATACCGAAGATGACGTTGTTAAAATTGGAAAGGAAGCTGAGCTTCCTCAGCTTTTCGCTAAAGAGAGTGCTGAAAGCAAAACAGAATCGGAAGATAAGTTTAAAAATATTGAGAAATATTGGACGGACGAAAGCGGCGGTCAAAGGTATACTGCAACTGAAAAAATTGACCGTGTGGATACTGTCGAGCGCATGAACGATATTGCCAAAGCTGAAAAAACATATTTAGAAGCAAGGCTTAAGGATGAGAAATTGGGAGATAAGGAAAAAGTTGAAATCGAAAAACGCATTGAATTATTGGAGAAGAGACAGGAAGGGCGGGAGATAAGTTGGGCAAATTCTGACTTTTTCCGGGATATGTTGAGGAAAAACAGTGATTCAATTAACTCAAGAGGAGAAGGTGGAATTCGGGCAGCGGTCGAAAACTATGAAAAACTTATGGATGAGAAATATTATACAAGTCCTCTTCCTGTTAATATGCGCTATCATTCCTGTACAACCCGACCTCCTGAAAAAATTACGAACAATGATGAAATAGAATTGCAAGATTTTAGCAAGGAAGAAACGCCTACAACCAAAGGGTGGGTGCGCACAGGGGTAATTAGTTGTTTGGATAATGGATTTGTCAACCAAAAGTCGATGGCGAATCTGGATGCGGAGCTGGATAAAGCTTTGCAAAAGGAAGAGTTGGTAGAAGTAAATAGCCTTAGAAAAGAGATGGCAAAGAATATTGTTAACGTTTGGCAAAAGGAACATAAAAGGGGAAATCAAAATATTGATGCTACTGCCGGATATGCACTGCTTCAGTTAGGTTTTAGCATGAAGGAGGCTGTGAAGATAGGGGACATTGTCCATAGCGGCGCAAAAGTAAAAAAGTTTGATATCCCGCCTGTTACGGAAGAGAATATAGATGAAATCAAAAAATCTGTTAATCAAACGGTTAAGAAAAGAGAAGATTTGCTTGCAAGTCAATTTTTGCAGATTGTGATGGAACAAGTTGATCGAACCTCAGGTGAAGAGCTGGGAGACGGCCCGTTGAAAATGGTTCACGTGGGGCTTTTAAACCATCACTCCCGTGAAGTTGATTCAACGGGATGGTACCACAATGAAGAGCAGGAAATGCAGGATATGGCCTATATCATGAGTCAATTTAACGGCAAGACCATGATTTATGATGAAAATGGCCCTTTTATTGATAAAGAGGGACGGATTCATCTCTCTCAGAAACAGCTTAAAGACAAAGGAGAAATTGAGCTGCGCTCTCTTTTTTATCAATCAATCGGTGCAAGGGCATACGAAAAATGACGGTGTGCAACGAGAACTTAATAAGAACGCGTTAGATATGTTGAAGGGTGAAGATCCGAAATTAGCAAAAGAACTTGAGGAGATTTTAGGAAAAAAACGCTCAAGTTATTCATCTGCTGCCGATGTTCTGCATGTAATGGAGAAAAACGGGTATAAGGTCTCAACGGGTTGTCAAAGCGGCAAAGACCGCACAGGCGGCGTTTCTCTTCTCGTTGGAGACCGGGCGATGGAAGACTCTGAATACAAATATCCGGAAAAAATGAGAAATGAGATAAGATTAAAGCAGCTGCGTCCCGGATCGCCTGCAGTGAATGTTGTTCGAGATTGTACAGGAACAAAAGCGATGAAAATCGACCCGCGTCAAGCATCAAAAGTGATAGGAAAACAATCAGGGATAAAAGGGCCTTTAGCGAGGGCAAGGTTGATCGGCAGTCAAATAGAGGAGGTTTTAATTGGAGAAAAAAGAAGGATTAAAGAGAAAACGGAGAAGCTTAGATTAGAAAATTCATAAGTTTGCTGACTCCGGTTTTCTGCAGGGTTTTATGGTCGCGAAAAAGCTGCATTAAGTTTTGAACTTTATCTTGAGTGTAGTGCGTTTTGAGGTTGTCCTCGCATTTTTTATATAGGAAAGGGATCGCCTCGCTGCGTCTTTTTTTATGCCCTAATGGAAATTCCACCTCAACAGGCCCTAAAACGGCGCCATCATCGAAGCTAATCGTGAGAGAGTTGGCAATCGAGCGTATATCGGGATCTAAGTATTCTTTGCTGTAACGGGGATTTTCGACCACTTCCATCTTTTCTCTAAGCTTATCAATACGCGCGTCTTTTGCAATTTCGTCTTCATAATGATCTGCTTTGAGTTCCCCAAAAAGCAATCCGACGGCTATCATATACTGCAGACAATGATCGCGGTCGGCAGGGTTTTTAAGGGGGGCCTGTTTTATCGATAATGCGAATGGCGGATTTGTGCGTTTGGACTTGAATCTTTTTGATCCGATCCCACTTGCCCTTAACGCGGGGATGGAGTTGAAAAGCGGCCTCTACGGCAGTTTGGGCGTGAAATTCTGCAGGAAAAGAGACTTTGAAAAGGATATTTTCCATGACATAGCTGCCTAACGGGCGGGATAATTGAACAGCTGCGCCATCCATTAAAACATCTTGAAATCCCCAATGCTTTGCAGTGAGCGGCGTTGCATATCCTGTTTCACCCTGCATGGTCATCCAGGCAAGCTGTACGCCGCGCCTTGTAGAGTCTCCTGCGGCCCACGATTTTCTCGATCCTGTATTGGGCGCATGGCGATACGTTCTTAAGGGAGAAGAGTCTATCCATGCTTGTGAAAGAGAGTCCTGGATCTGTTTTTTATCGCCTCCCAATAGCTTTGCTGCAACTGCGGCTGTTGCCGCTTTGACAAGCAATACGTGGTCTAAGCCCCATTGGTTGAAACTGTTTTCAATTGCCAAACAGCCTTGTATTTCATGCGCCTGTATCATTGCAGACGGAGGTCTTTAACCGCAAACCGTTTTCCGTTTCGGTCCAAATAATCGGCAACAGCTAAAATGCCTCCTAAATTATCGGAGGGGTGGCCCCATTCAAGCGCAAGCCAGGTATCGTTATAATCCAGCCAGCGAATCATCGTTCCGATGTTAAAAGCTGCCTGAATGGGATCCAGCACGAAACCCGTTCCGGGAATAGGAACGCCTTTAGGGATGATCGTTCCGGGAAGAACGGGCCCTAAAAGTTTTGTGCAGGCCGGAAATTGCAGGGCAAGTATGGCGCATCCGATGGAATCGGCCAGACAAAGAGAGGCTGTTTGAAAAGCTTTTTGACTGCTCGGCGCATAGTTTGCCGTGTAATCTGCAATTTTAACGATGACGCTATCGGCTAGCGGTCTTGCAAGGGTTTCCATGATCGCAGCAACTCCCCTGTATAATGGCTTAAAGGGCGGATGAGTTTATTATTTTTTCTTTGCTCGAGAAGATGCGCCGACCACCCGGAGATGCGGGACATGACAAATAAAGGGGTGAACATGGGAGTTGGAATCTCCATAAAGCGATAGGCAAGAGCGCTATAAAAATCAAGGTTTGGAAATAGCTTTTTTTCATTCCACATGACGCGCTCAATGGTTTCGGCTATGGAAAACCACTTTGCAGACTCCGTATCTTTGCTTAATTTTTGAGCCCATTCTTTGATGATGGAAGATCGGGGATCGCATGTTGTATAGACACGGTGTCCGAATCCCATAATCAGTTCTTTGTTTTTTAACGCATTTAAAATGCCGGCTTCAGCATCTGCCGGGGAATCAAAGCGTTGAATCAACTCTAATGCAAGCTCATTCGCACCGCCGTGAAGCGGTCCTCTCAAAGCGCCGATTCCCCCGCAAATTGCAGAATAAAAATCGGAAAGCGTGCTCGCTATTGTGCGCACAGTAAAGGTGGACGCGTTGAACTCATGTTCGGCATAAAGAATTAATGAGCTGTTTAAACAGTTTTTGTGAAGGTCCGAAGGAGCTTTTTGCAAAAGAAGCGCCAGGAGATGGCCGGCGATGGTCTCTTCTTTTGTATTTAGATCGATGCGCTTGCCGGATTTGTGGAAGTGATGCCAGTACATAAGCATAGAGCCAAAGCTTGCAATCAGCTTGTCGGCGATGTGAAAAGGATCGCTAAATTGCGCTTCAGGTTCCAGGTTTCCCAAAACAGAACAGCCGGTACGCAAAACGTCCATCATATTTGCGTTTTTCGGGATGAGCTCTAAAATCGCCTTGAGTTCCTTAGGCAGATCGCGAAGCTGCAAAAGTTTTTGCCTGTATCCTTGCAGCTCCCTTTCATTAGGGAGTTCTCCTCTTAAAAGAAGCCAGGAAACTTCTTCGAATAAGGCTTTTATTGCCAGGTCTTCAATGGAATATCCTCTGTAAAGGAGGCTTTCGTCTTCTGCGCCGCAAAGGCAAATACCGGAATCTCCCGCAATCACCCCTGCTAGTCCCCCTGATTTTTGCCTTGATTTTGTATCGGTCATGATATTCCCTTATAATTTAAGAAATGATAGAGCTCCTCTCTTGTCTGCATCTTTTCCAAAAGATGCTTTTGCGTTCCTTTTTTTCTAATCTCTTGAAATACTTCCAAGGCGGCCAGGTTCATTGCGCGATTTGCAGACAAAGGATACAAAGCCATATCTAACCCCGCTGTTTGAATTTCTTCAAGAGTAAATAAAGGAGTTTTGCCAAACTCCGTTAAGTTCGCAAGAGTTGGAAGGCGGATTGTTTCTTTGATCGTTCGATAATCGGATAAATGAGGCAGCGCTTCCGGGAAAATCATATCGGCTCCCGCCTGCTTGTAAGCATGAAAACGCTTTAATGCTTCGTTAATTCCTTCGCTTGCAAAGGCATCGGATCGGGCTATAATCACAAAGCCGGGATTTTTGCGCGCTTGTATGCAGCAGCGAATTCTCTCGCACATTTCATGGCAGGAAATAATCTTTTTTCCCTCTAGATGCCCGCATTTTTTATCCTTTGCCTGGTCTTCAATATGAATGCCGGCAACGCCAATATTTTCCAAAAGAGAGATAGCTTCCTCAATGCGATTCCATCCTGTGTCAATATCAACTAACAAAGGGAGATCAACAGCTTTGGTAATTCGGGATGCATCTTCGGCTACATTTTCTAAGGTGGTGATCCCGATATCAGGAACTCCATAAGATGAGTTGGCAACGCCTGCGCCCGAAAGATAAAGGACGCGAAACCCCGACCTTTTTGCCATGATTGCAGCGTAAGCATTAATGACGCCGATAATTTGAAGGGGCTGTTCGTTTTCTAAAGCTTTCCAAAATTTTTGACCCGCGCTTACTTCCATACTCAAGAGACCCCGATGATCAAGTGTTTTCTTGCAAGTCATATTCTACTTATGATATTGAAGAATTCAAGAAAAAGATTTTAAAACGTGTTTAAAATCTCCGGAAATTGTGATTTTTAACGAATTTTGCCTTGTTTTTGCAACCCTTAAAACTTGCGCATACTTGCAAAAGTAGAGAAGTTTTAAAGGTTGCAAAAACAAAGGGAAAGGCGCAAAAAGCACTTTTTCAGAGATTTTGAACAGGTTCTAAGGAGTAAAGAAAATGTTAGATGATGCCCTTCAATCGACAGCAGTTGTTGGCGCTGCCGGAAAAATGGGGAGCGGAATTTCTCTTTTATTGCTTCAAGAGATAGCAAAACTTGAGGCTTCAACAACAGGAAAAGTTGGATCAGGACGTTATGCGTTGACTTTAATCGATTCTAGTGCAGAGGCTTTGCCTGGACTTCGAACATATCTGCGCATGCAAATGAGGCGCTTTGCAGAAAAGCAAATTAATGCTCTTAGAGAGTATTATCAGCACAATCCCTCCTTGGCGAGCAATGAAGAGATCATCGATGCCTTTGTGCAAGGAGCCCTCGACTGTGTTCGGTTTGAAGGAGAACTTTCGCAAGCAAAGGATGCGCGGTTAATATTTGAAGCGATTGTTGAAGATTTAGATGTCAAAACATCTGTTTTTTCTGAGCTTCGCCCGCTGACATCTCCCCATTCCCTCTTTTTTACAAATACTTCTTCATTGCCGATCGGGGTTTTGGCCAAAGCCTGCGGCCTTGAAGGCAGGCTGATCGGCTATCATTTCTACAATCCGCCCGCAGTTCAAAGGTTATTAGAGATCATACCGGCAGAGGGTAATGCGGATGCTTTTATCCGGCTTGCAAAAGAGTTGGCTGAAAGGCTTGGGAAGATCGCAGTGATCTCTAAAGATGTTGCCGGATTTATTGGAAACGGGCATTTCCTGCGAGAAATTAATGAGTCGTTAAAAGAGGTGAAAGAGCTTCAATTAGCTTATTCTCAAGTGGAAGCGATTTGCATTGTTGATCAGATGACAAGGGAATTGTTGATTCGTCCTATGGGAATTTTTCAGCTTTTCGATTATGTCGGCATTGATGTTTTGCATCGCGTGATGAAAATTATGACGCGTTATTTGAGCATTCAATTTCATGGGGAGTTAATCGAACAAATGATGCAATCAGGCAAATTAGGAGGGCAATATTCCGACGGCTCGCAAAAAGACGGTTTTTTTCAATACAATCAAGGCAAGATGGTGAAAGTTTTTTCATTAGATCAAAACCGATATGTGGATTTGCCTAAAGACTTACTGGGACCTCTTCCTAAAGGACATTTACCGTGGAAAGCATTGAATAAGCAAAAAAACCGAGACGAGCTGTTGAGCGCGTATTTTGAAAATCTCTTTAAGATGGATGCGCCGAAAGCGCAATTGGCAGTCAATCATTTGCATGCTTGTCAAAAAATTGCCAGAGGGCTGGTTGCCGATGGCGTGGCACAGACTCTCGAAGATGTCAACACTGTGATGATCAATGGGTTTTATCATCTGTACGGGCCGGATTCCCGGCTGTTTCCAAAGGAGATTCTCAGGTGAGAAAAAAGGTTTTTGCCGCTGCCGGGTATCATACTTTATATATGGGATCGGGACGTCCTGAATTTAATCCGAAGAAACTGCGTCCTTTTGAAGAGTATTTAAAAGAGACTGCCGATGGTACGACAGCCCAGCTTAAAGAATCTGTCTTTGATGAAGGGATCATTGCAAGTTTTATGTCGGGGCGGTTTCTCAAACAAGCGAATCTCCCCGGATTTCTTCCTTTTATGGTTTCAACGCTCTTGGGAAAGCCTTGCACAGCAGTTGAAGGAGCTTGCGGTTCAGGGGGCAGAGCAATTGCGGCAGCTGTTAATGCAGTTTTAGCAGAGACGGCGGACGCTGTATTTGTTGCAGGGTTTGAAATGCAAAATACCATGAAAGCAGTGTATGGAGCTGATGTTTTGGCAGGAGCCTCTTATTACAGCAAAGAGAGAAAGGGGGGATACGCTCATTTCTTTCCGGGAATTTTTGCAAAGAGGGCGGGAGTTTACTACGATAGGTATGGATATGAAGAGACCAGAAAAGGAATGGCTAAATGGTATGAGCAAAACATTTTAAATGCGCGTCGAAATCCAAAAGCTCAAGAGTATTATAACCGGGTAGAAGATCTGTATTCAGTTGGCGCGGCCCCGCCGAATCCGAAGTCTTTTGTTCCCTATTTGAACTCAGCAGACTGTTCCAAAGTCACTGACGGTGCCTCTTCAATAGGGATTTTTTCCGAAGAGGGGCTGGCTAGAAGCGGAATAGACCCAAAAGATGCTGTTGAAATTATTGCAGTTGCAGGAGCTGAAGACGATATCACTAAAGAGCCGGATGACTGGGCTGTATTATCGACAACGGCAATTGCGGCAAATCGTGCAAGAGAAAACGCTTCACTGAAGAAAGAGGATATCGGCCTTCTTGAGCTTCATGATTGCTTTACGATTACAGCAATCCTTGCATTGGAAGCGCTAGGGTATGCAAAGCCGGGAGAGGGGGGTCGGTTCATTTTTGAAGGGCATGCTTCTCCTTCCGGCAAGATCCCGACAAATCTTTCAGGAGGGCTGGGAGGATTCGGCCATCCGACAGGAGCAACAGGTGTTAGGCAGTTAGTGGATTTGCTCTTTCAGTTAACAGGTAAAGCAGATAATCCGGCACCAGTCAATTCACCTTATGGCATGATGATCAGCATGGGAGGAAATGATAAAACAGTGACAGCTGTTATCGTACGCAGTATTTTTTAGCCCGGAAATTCGGAATTTTGGCTTTGAGTTAATTGGGTATATACCGCTCGCGCCCTCAAAATTTGGTTTTTGGCAAAGAAAAAGCTCTCGTGATTGAACGATCGCAAGCCGCTTAATATTAATCAATATTGAGTGGCTTGCGATCGTTCAATCACGAGGCTTTTTCAAAGCCAAAATCCCAAATTTTGAGGGCGCGAGCGGTATAAACGGTTCTAAGAATAAAGAGGCCGGATAGGAAATGGTTGATTTTCAGCTTCTATTAAGTCTTTTCCTGCAAAAATTACAGTGACTTTGCGTTTCCATTGAGGTTTGAGATGGTTGCAAGCGGCTTCAGCTACTTCTTGCGGCGTGAGCGATAGCAGGCGATCTCTAAATTTTTGCCGTACTTCCAAAGATTTGCCGCTTCGGTACCATGCATACGCTCTATAGGCACGGCTTCCGGGACTGATAGGAGAATCAAGATCCTGGATGATTTCTCTTTTTGCTTCGTCAAGATTTTCAATGGTAAAATCGAGGGTTTCTACGGCTTTTATAGCCGACTCGAACGCATTTAATGAAGAGATGATGTTTGGATCGCGGTAGGTGTAAAAAGTAAATGTGCCTTGTGCCGCATGATTCGATGCTCCGCAGCCATATGCGCCCCCTTTCTCCCGTATGTAAGAATGGAGTATCAAATTGTCAAACAGTTTGGCCGCCGCCTCGATTGCCGGTGTATCGGAATGTGCATAAGGCAGGCTTTTGAATGTTTGTGCAGCAAACGCCACAGGAGAAGAAATTATTCGGCAGTGTGATGAAATATCGGGTATTGCGCAATCAATCTCCCATGAAGAGTGTTGGCGTGAGCTTAGTTGATTTAAATCAAAGAAATTTTGATTTCTTATTTGTTCATATAAAGCGCTGCTGCAGGATAAGACAAGATGAGGGGCAAAATTGCTGAACAAACGATTCTTAAGAGCGGAAAGCGACTCCAGGAATGCGGCTGAATGCTTTTCAAAATTTTCTACCAGCGTTTTAACAAAGTTAAAGTATTCAATGCCTCCCATTGCTTGATGAATGCGCGGTCCTATGCCAAAAGGCGTGGAAGAAATCCCTATCGCATATCGCAGAGCGCTTTGATTAAACGTTGACTGCAAGGCGCTGAGATGCTTGATGAGCACTTCTTGAATACGGGGGATGTCTGTGAAATCCAAAGAGGTTGGAATGTCTCGCAAGAGTTGAAAAAGGCGGCGGGATTTGTGTTTTAATGCTTTGCCCTCTATCACAAAGTAAGGATCGAGTTGATTCTCATCGTCTGCCTGGATGTTAAGCGATTGCGATGCTTCGATTCCTCCGGTGTGCGCTTGAATAAATTCTAAATTTTCAGCATATGAGCGGCCTCCGCAGCCAAGTTGCGGAAGAAGAAGAGCTAAAATGCGAAGAAGCGGCAATTCCTTCTCTTCGATTCGAGGCAGTGGAAATATGAGATCGGCGTAGATAATATCGTTTGTAAAACAGTCGTGGTGAAAGATCGAGAGATGGTCAAAAGATTCTTTAGAAAGCAGATAGTTTTTGGGAGTTTCGGGAACATCCTTCAAAGAGATGATAGGTAAAATATTGAGGTCGGCAGTTTCTTGCTTTTCTTGAAAGGCAAGCAGTTGCGAGGCTTGCTTAATCAGAAATGTTTTTTCGGCTTCTGAAAGAGACTCTTTCTTTTTTTTCAGTTTTTCTTGTTCAATCCGATTTTCATGTTCGATGATTTTTGGATCGGGTTTGGCGGCTACAGTGACAAAATGCGTGTTATTAATGAGATATTTTTCAATTAGATGAGTGAAATATTCGGGGTTTGTTTCGTTATTTTGCCTTAATTGACTGCAAAGAGAATGAACAAGCAGGCCGCTTTCAGGCAATCCGCCGTGCTGCATTAATAAACAGGAGCGGAAAAATAAAGAAAGCCCGTAAGGGTAGTGGTCGCCTGTGATTTCACTGCGGTGAAATTCTTCTTGATGAATAGCGTTTTCTACAAGTTGTTTGGGAAGGCCTTCTTTTACAATTTCACGCAGCTTTCCGATAATTAAATCTTTCAACGGCTGCAAGTTTTTATGATGGCATCCCTTAAGCGTAATCGTGATGGGCACTTCGCTGTATTCATCTCCAATATTTGCATGTACTTGCTTGCACATGCCCGATTTTAACAATGCCATTTTAAGCGGTGCGGCATCGGTTCCCAGCAATACGTCAATTACAATGCCAAGCGCAAGCAGGGTGTCTTGATCCAACAGGCTGCAAGTCAACCACCCCAGCGTGATTATTGATCGATCATCCAGATTTTCTTCAGGAGAGCAAGGATAGCCGATTGTGATGTTTTTTTCTTGATTGAATCGTTTCTGTTTAGGCAGACAAGGGATAGGGGGGAGCTTTTTTATGTTGGGAAAGACGCGGCTTTGAATAAATTCCAGATGCCGTTCAGTCGGGAGGCTTCCGTAAAAATAAAAGAGGCAGCGCCCGGGGTGGTAGTAGGTTTGATGGAAAACTTTAAGCTCTTGATAGGAAAGTTCAGGGATTGCGGAAGGATCGCCCCCTGAGTTGATGCCATACGTAAGATCGGGAAAAAGAGCTTTATCAAAGGCATCATGCACTCTTCGGTCAGGAGAGCTCATGGCGCCCTTCATTTCATTATAAACAATTCCTTTATATTCAAGCGGCGTATTAGGGTCGTTAGGGTCGGAAAATTCTAAATGATGACCCTCTTGTAAAAAACTTAACTCTTCCAATTTTGGATGAAAAACAGCGTCGAGGTAAACATCTAATAAATTATAAAAATCTTGAGGAACTTGAGACGCTGCCGGATAACAAGTAAAATCAGCGCCTGTAAACGCATTCATAAAAGTATTGAGACTGCGCCTTGTCATTGCAAAGAACGGATCTTTTACAGGGTATTTTTCCGATCCGCACAAAACGGTGTGTTCAAGGATATGCGCAACGCCATTAGAAGATTGAGGCAGTGTTTTAAAAGAGAGGCAAAACACATTTTCCGGATCATCATTTTGAATGTGAATGATTGAAGCGCCGCTTGGAGTGTGCTCTATTTCTTTAAGCGTGCAGTTGATTTCCGGTAAACCAACCGCTCTTTGAAGTGTAAAATCGAGATATGTGTCGTTTTTATTCGTAAAATTCATGTATACTGCTCGCGCCCTCAAAATTTGGTTTTTGGCAAAGAAAAAGCTCTCGTGATTGAACGATCGCAAGCCGCTTAATATTAATCAATATTGAGTGGCTTGCGATCGTTCAATCACGAGGCTTTTTCAAAGCCAAAATCCCAAATTTTGAAACACGAGCGGTATATATAACTGAAGATACTCTATTGTTCCTTTAATGCCAAAGGTTTATAATTCCACTTTAAAGTTAAGGTAACGAATTTATTATGAAAAAAGTGTATTTATTGCCCAATGTGATCACTGCGTTTGGGCTTTCTTGCGGATTGTTTGTCATTTTTAAATTGAATATGACCCCTTTGGGAGGCGCAACTACAGAAGTTCTGACGCAGACTGCCGGCATATTATTATTAGCCGTTTTTGCAGATTTGCTTGATGGAGGAATTGCCAGGGCAATGAAAGCCGAAAGCGATTTCGGAGGTTTTTTCGATTCTCTTGCAGATGCGATCACCTTTGGAGTGGCTCCATCTGTGATTGTTTTAAAAAGTTTTTCTATGGAACCCGGAACGGAGCTGGTCGTTTTTTCTCACAACCGCGGCTATGGTGTTTTCTGTTTGCGGGGTTTTAAGGCTGGTTCGATTCAACGTGAGTTCGCTTTCCGCAAAAGAAGATGAACAGTTGTCGCTTGCTCATAAAAAAAATTTTACAGGTTTGCCTATTCCGGCAGCGGCGGCAGCAGCAGTTTCATGCAATCTTTTTGTTGTTTCCGATATATTCAGAAAAATAATTGTCTTAACTGAAGAAATGCGCGCGTCTTTGTTAGTTTTTGCTATGATATTTCTTGGATATTTAATGGTGAGCCGTTGGAAATTTCCCAGTTTGAAGACACTTCGCATTAAAGTTGTTTCTTTTCAGCAAATCTTTTTAACGGTTTTAAGCGCTGTTGCGATTTTTTATGGGGTGATGTATCACTTTCCGCTTATTTTTTTCTTGTTTTCCTGGATATATATCGTGATTGCAATTTCTTTATCGATTGTACGAGTGATTGCCGGAAAGCGGACGAAAGCCCTTGAAGATTTTGAGCCCGCTGATGATGAGATTGAGTTTAGAGACAGGTTCTAAAATTGGAAAGAAATTGCAAGCGTTGAAGCAAGGAGGTATTGGATTTTATCTTGCTTTCCATTTAGATCTTGGACAAGGGGAAAGCCGGCGCCCCATTGTACAATCCAGCGTTTGGATGCAAAGTAGATGCTGGGCGTAACAAAGATTGAATTCCCTCCGGTGTCGGGATCGTCAGTTCCATGGATTTTATCTTTTTCAACATAAATCCCGTCGAATTCAAACATTAAATCAAAAACCCATCCCGGCGGACTGAGTTGTTGAATATATCGAGCAAAACCGCATTGATAAAGATAGGAATTGCCATATTTTTTATGGTGCTGCATTGTCGTTAAATTAACTCCTGGGGAGACAAATGCATACCAATCGTACGATAAGTAAGCAAACGTTGTCCCTAAAAAATAGGAAAATGAATTGTTGCCTGTCCTTGGATTTTTAGAACTCGATCCGGTGGGAAATTGCACATTGGCAACTATTGTCCCTTGGAGCGTGCAATCCTTTCGGCTTTTGGAATAGTATCCATATTCCAATTGAAGAAAGATATCTTCGACCCCGGAAGAATATGATGAGCCGCATCGGCTCCTCGGGGTGAAAGGGACATTAAAGAAAATGGAAAGATCGTCCCGAATTCCATAGATAACATTCGGCGTAATGATGCTGCTATAGCCGCTGCGGCTTCGAAAATACGATCCGCAAAGTTGAGGAAGAAGCGCATTTTTGCCGATGAGAAGCTGGCCGAAACTGACCAAGGGAGCCACTTGCGTTACAGTCGGGATAGAAAAATTTCCTATCGGAAGAGGTTTGTTTTTTTCATTCCCGCCTTCGTTTGCAATGGCCGGTAGAGGCAAAAAGAAACTCAGAGCAATCAAGCAAGCTTGCAGCAGCTTATAAAAAAATTGCAAAATCATCTGTTTATCTTCTCTAGAGCTTTTGGACGGATTAATATTATTGATAAAGTCTCCATAATCCTATTAAAACTCCTAAAATTGTCAAGTCTTCGTGCTTGCATAGGATTTCTTTTTTTGATTGAGATAAGAGTTTTACGGAATTGCCTACAGGGTAGTATTGTTTTACCAAAGTTTTGCAATTAATGATTCCGAGTATTGTTTCTCCGGCAAGAGCTTCGTCTTTTGCTTCAATAATCATTAAATCGCCATCTGCAATCACTTCTTCTTTTAAAGTTTGGCCGTAGGCGCGAAGCACATAAGTTTGATTGGGATTATTGACTAAAAAACGAGGAATATTAATTGTTTGCGTCTCTTGAAAAATATTAATTGGCGATTCGGATTCAATTTGGCCAATAAAGGGAATAGCGATAAACGAAGATTCTTGATGAGGAGGCTCGGAGCTTAACGGAAAAAGCGAACGGCGGCCTTTTTTTTCTGCTGAAACAGCTTTTTTTCTTTTTAATACGTCTATGTGCTTGGCAACCGTTGCTGTAGAAGAAAAACCAAAGTGCTTCATGATTTCCCGATAGCTGGGGGAAAAATTGTGCTTTTGGATGTATGTTTGGATGAAATCCAATATTTGTCTTTGCCTTTGTGTCAATCCTTTCATGTGCGCTCATGTTTATGATAAAGAAATTGATCGCTAAAGTAAGCAGTAAACCATAAAATCAATGCAGAGATCAAGACATCTGAAAAGAAGTGGCCGCCTTGCAGAATGCGGACGGCTCCTAAGGTCGTTCCAAGAAAAAAAGCAAGAGACAGGCCTATGATTGATACCCAAGGTTTATTAAGCCGCTTTCCCAGAAAATAGAAGGCAAAAAATGCAAAACCCATGGTGCAGTGTCCGCAAGGAAATGATTTAGAAGGCTCCGGTTGAGAGAAAAAATTTGGCTTCCAGAAGGGGCGGAATTCTTGCTGCCCGTTAAACTCAATTGCTTGTCTGGGGCGGGGACGCCCCCAATGGTCTTTTAATATTGCATGCACGATGATTCCGGCTCCGATTGAAAGAGTAAAAACGAGCAGCAGCGAGGGTTTGCGCCAACTGCGGAATCTATCAAAAGTAAAGGAGAGGAGAAGGCATGACAAAGACCCCATGCATAAAAACAAACCCGGAAATACTCCCCACTTGTAGATAAAGTGTAGAAATTCATTAGAATAAAAATTTTTTGCTTCTTGAGAGTAAGCAAGCGAACTTAGCGACAGATCAACCCATGGAGTAAAAGGAGTTACCGCGATCAGTAGGAAAAGAGGGGCGAGCCAGAGTAGAAATTGATTATTTTTTTTCATTAAAAGTTTGTCGATTGATAAAAGATGTCCAAATTTTATGTTATTGATAATTAGAAGTCAAAAAACGTTCAATTTAATATTGAAATTTTTTTATACCGGTCGTGTTTCAAAATTCGGGGTTTTGGCCAAGAGAAAGCTTTTGCAATTGTGCAATCAAGAGGGATTTGTCTTTGGCAAAAACCGAATTTTGAAACACGAGCGGTATAATTGAGTTGTTATATTTTTCTCCATTTTCTTGTCCCATTTTTGATAATTATTATTCAAGTTTTTAATAACTGTGTAATAACTGTTAGAAATCGCAATAAATCTATCTTTTATAGTTGTATTAATAAAAATTTAAATTAAAAGTTTTATTGATACATTTTTAGTTTTTAATTAAAAAATATAATATAAAGTATTTTAAAAATAAATCATTTTTTTGTATAATAAGGTAGGGTGTTTTTTAAAAAACATTGAATTATTAATTTTTTAATTATTTAACTTTGGTTATATTATGCCTTTTTTTAATAATGGTGTCACGCCTTTTGGTGGGGGTGTTGGTAATCCTTCTGATACAATAATTACTGGCGGACATAGCAAAGGAACGTCCGGGCGGAGGCCTTCCGAGAAAACGCCTAAGCAGACCGGGGAAATGAAGATAAACAACAGAAGTTTAAAAATTAGTGTTAAAAATGAGATAAAGAGTATTGGAGAAGCTGCCAAATCATTGCCTTTAGAAATCATGAAGCTATTTCTTGCAATTGGCGGGGGGGTCGTCGAAGAACAGGCATGAAACGCAGTTGCGCATACGTGATTTGGATACTCGAAACACAAAGCGAAAAATGAGGAAAGAATTTCGCGATAATTACCTTGCTCGTTCGCAAAATATGCCTCGGCTTCGTGATAGATCAGGTAGCAGCAAAGATGAGCATTATGGAAATTTCATAAGAGAAATTAATAATTTCGCAGAATCTGTTTTTCCCGATGTTGATGGAGACGAGCAGAAGCGGGAAATGCAACACCTTGCCTCTTCCCCGATGGATTGGGGGGTAAGCGGAGGTGTCTGTGCGGGAGCTGTTCTCGATATGGCAGGAAGGCTTGGAGATAAGCCTGTAGATCGGGAAAAATTTGTCAAGATCGCTAAAGAATATCAGAATGGGGCGGGGCCGGCGGCAGTCGCTAATCAGATTGCTTATAAGAAGGTGAGTTATCCAAAAAAATATGCAGAAGTAAAGACAGAAATTCTTCAGCGTCTTCTAGATGGTGGGATAATAAAAAGTGAGCAGCAAAAAAAAATTATAGATGCTTTTTCTCGTGCTGTAAGTATATTTTTAATTGCAGATAGAGAAGAATTGGATGGCTTTGCAAAAAACTTTGATAGTTTTGTCGAGAGGTATAAAGATTCAGATGGAATCAGAGATCCTTTAATTGAGTATATTAAAAATAATGAGCTGATACCAGAAGGTCGTATGAAGAAATTTTTAATGGATAATGCACCTGATGGATTAGAGAAATCATTTTTTGAGAACTCTGAATTGTCATTAGAAAAACTCCATTCTTGTTTACCGGATGAGTTTAAAAATTCTTTGCCAGAAGGATATGAAAATTTACCCTCGATTGATTTGAAAAAAGAAGTTATTGAAAAAATATGTGCAGATTATAAAGAAACAGTGGTTAAAGGTTTAGAAAATAATAATACAATAACAGGAAAGTTGCTTTCTCTTTTAAACGCAGAGTTCAAAGAAGGAGAGGCAATAACGGAAAAAAAATTAGTCCAGGCGTTGGACAATGCAACAGAGCAACTTTTTAACGCTTTTCCCAAAGATTGTAGGGAACAGTTTGCTAAGGATTTTCTTGAAGACACGAATCGCTTTGTTATGGCTTTTTCACCAAAAATACCTAACCTAAAGGGGCGCGCAGGACCCCTTTCCAAGGCTTTTTCCGGCATGGCTGGTAGAATCAAAGCTGTTGCGAAAAATGTTTTCCAAAAAAAGCAAGCAAAGGCTGAAAAAAAAGAAAAACTGGAGAGAAGCCGTGTGAAAAATCTTGTCCTATCGCAGAAATCTAGCCTAGTTAATGAGGGAAAGATGAATAAAATCGCAGAGAAAAGGGGGCTGAAGTATCAATCGTTAGGGGATATAGGTATAAGTGCTCCTTGCAGAGGAGATAAAAAAGACGAAGAATACCTTGATGCAGTTCTTAGCCTCTTGCCAAAAGGGCGCTATTCAATGAATATCCGTTTAAAAGGAAGGGCGCATGCAATCATGCTTGCCAAAGAAGAGGATGGAGTGTATCTCTGGGATCCCAATTACGGATTATTTGCATGCGATAGAGTTGATCCGAAACAAACCATTCTGCAGGTGCTCGGAAACTATAGTCTACCCCAAAAAAACGAGCTCGGCAATCATTATATAGATCTTAACGTTATCAAAACTTTTCAAGAATCTGATCAAAATCTTTGAAAATCACAATTTCCAGAGATTTTGGCTAGGTTTTAAAAGAAAAACGTGTTAACTCGTCATCGCTGTTAAGATTTTTCTTTTTCCTTTAAAAGGAGCCCGCCCATGCATGGTTAAAATATTATCTAATGCCATTACATCGCCCTGTTTCCAGGGAAAGTAAATCGCTTGTTTGTCTAAAACATCATGAATGTGGTAGATGTCGTCTCTTGGAATTTTTTGATTATCGGCAAAGAAAATCTCATCGACCAGCATATGAGGACGGCAATAAAATGCGCGCATCGCAAGATAGCGCCACCAACCGATAAAGCGGGGGTTGTAGTCGAATAGATGTACTTGATTAAACCACGCCATTTCATGTGTTTTCGGATGTTTAAGCAGGGCTGGACGCAACCGGCTAATTTCCAGCCAATCGTTTATATTCCACTTGCATCCAATATTGTTTTCTTTACATTTTTTTTCGACTTCTGATTTTTGATCTGTTTCAAAGACATCGATCCAGGTTTTATGTCCGCGCTGGAAGCGGTTCACCAAATCCATAAGCTTGCTTTTGCAATAGTAGCGCGATACATACTTTAATCCTTTTTTTTCAAAGCGTTCTCTAGTTTCTTTGCGTACGGATTTTAAAATTTCCCTGGCATTGCCGATAAATGTTTCTCCTCCCTGTTTCGGAGGTGTTTCACAAAAGAAAAAAATGTGGGCAGGATAATTGTCGGCAAAGCTCATTTCGTTATGAAGATGAATTTTTATTGCGGGAGGAGCTTCTGTTGATGTGTAGACGCTGTCCTCGACCTTATAGCGAGGGGCGCCGCCGCCAATATAGTCGACAAATTTTCCTGTATCTAGAGAATGGATGACGTTGGCAAAGTCTTGCGCTTTTTTGACAGGAAAACCGCGAAACAGCAACCCTCCGAATTTTAACATATTTTCTTTGAAGAAATCATTTTTTTCCTTAATGATTTCCAGAAGATCATCTAAACTTGGATTTTGGAAAATCGGCTCGATGACAAGAGGAAGTTTCTGTTCATTAATAAAGGATGTTTTGATCTCTTTCATGAATACCTCTAATTTAATAGGTTATTTGCCTTGAATTATTGTGACAATTTTGCAAAGTCGAGTTTATGCCGGCCGCACCCTCAAAATTCGGGATTTTGGCTTTGAGAAAACGTGCTTGTGGACGATCGCAAGCCGCTCAATATTGATTAATATTAAGCGGCTTGCGATCGTTCAATCACGAGAGCTTTTTCTTTGCCAAAAACCTGATTTTGAGGGTGCGGCCGGTATAATGTTTGAGTTAGGTATAAATATTTTTTCTGTTTTCTTCAATGAAATACCGCTCGCGATCTCAGAACTTGTTCAAAATCTCTGAAAAAGTGCTTTTTGCTTTCATTGTTCAAGACTTGTTGTACAATGTCCACAGCGGAAAGCTTGAATGGGAATTTCCATGGCACAGGCCGGACAGGTTTTTGTCATCGGGGGCTTTGGTTGTTTCTTTACTATTTTATTGATTCCTTTAATTAGAATAAACGTAGCGATTGCAATAATAGCAAAGTTGATCAGAGTATTGAAAAATGTTCCGTAGTGGATTTTAACCGCTTGCGTGTGAGGTGTTGCGGCTTTAATAGTAATTGACAGGCTGCTAAAGTCCATGCCCCCGACTATCCATCCAATCGGCGGCATTAAGATGTCGTTGACGAGAGAATTAACCATTTGGCTGAATGCCGCTCCGATGATGATCCCTATGGCCATGTCTATTGCATTCCCACGCACGGCAAATAGTTTAAATTCTTCAATCAATTTTTTCATCTTTTGGCACTCCTTATTCTTCTGGCTTTTGCTTTGTTGATTGCAGTATACCTCCCGCGGTATCAACCCTGCAGCGAAATAAATTGATTATCGCATTTTTAACAATACTCTTCTGCAGAATAAAATTCTCTTGCAGAACCGGCCGGATCTTCAAAATTTGGTTTTTGGCAAAGAGGAATCTCTCTTGATTGAACGATCGCAAGCCGCTCAATATTAATCAATACTGAGCGGCTTGCGATCGTTCAATCACGAGAGCTTTTTCTTTGCCAAAAACCAAATTTTGAATCACGAGCGGTATACACCGCGCGTATTTCAAAAATTCCGATTTTGTCAAACTAAGGCGTCGGCTTCTTGCAGAAAAATTAATTTTGAAAAATAATCGCTGCCATGTATCTTATTTTTTAACAAATTTAAATCAAAATTTATTTGATAGCGAATAAGGAGACACGAGGTTCGCTTCTGCCGAATTTCTATCAGTTGCGGTATAAAAAAATATAGGAGTAATAAAGATGCAGCCTATGCAATCAATGATTCAATCAGTTGAAAATTTTGCAAAAAACTCACTTCGAACGGTTACAAAGTTTTTAGATAAAAATCCTGCTATCTATAAAGTTGTATTAATTGCCTGCCATTTTTTTAGGGCATGCGGAATGTATGGTTTTATGATGGTGTCGCCGTTCTCTTTACCTGCAACATGCATTTTAGGAGTAGGGGGATCCTTATTGTATAGAGCTTCTGTGGAAAGATATTGCTGTTACCGTTTTGCAATACCCTCATGTTTAGGTGCCGGAGCTTATTGGATATCAAAAGCTTCAATAATACAGATCATGACAAAAGCTGCCTTTAAATCTCTAGAAAAGCTCGCCTGGAATGCAGTGTGCGCGCTGCCTTTTATTGGATACGTAGGGTACGTCATCTATCTTTCACATACTGAGTTTGAACAAAAAGGAAGAGGTATAGGCAGTCATTGCGTGAGTTGTTATTGAACTTCTAATCGCTAAAATCGCAATTTCCGGAGATTTTGTACAGGGTCTAAGGTTCAGTTGTCTCAATTTGAGGGGGATGTCGAAGCTGCTTTTTTTCAGAATGCCGTTTTTTTTCCTCTAGTATTTTTTGCTTTTGCTTTCGGGAACGCCTCTTTTTTTGACGTCGAATTTTTTCGATTTCTTGTTGTTTCTCTGTTTTGATATTTTGATATTTTTCTTCGAGTTTTTCACAAAGAAGCCGCCTGGCAAAAAAACGATTGAGCTCTCTGGACCGTTGTAACTGACATTTTACTTCAATCCCGGTAGGCAGGTGCTTTAAATAAACGCAGGAAGCGGTTTTATTTACCTTTTGTCCTCCCTTGCCCGATCCGAGTATAAATTTTTCGACAATGTCCTCGTCTTTGATGCCTAGTTGCTGCATTCGCTTTATGAGTTCATTTAGTTTCTCCGGACGGATGTGCATGCAAGGCTATTTTTTTTTCTTAGCTTTTGTTGATTCGGGTTTTGTTCGAGTAAGCTTGCGAACAGGACGCTTTCCGGTTTTCGCTGCATGAGAGGCTGCTTTTTTCTTTGCCGTTTCTTTAGGTATAATTCTCTTAATTGTTTTTTTAGCGGGCGCTTTTTTTGCTGCCGGTTTTTTTGATGAAGACTTGTTTGTTTTTGTTTGACGCGATTCTATTTTAGTTTTCTTTTCTTCCAGCTTCTTGAATAATTCTCGATCTTCATCTCCTAAATCAGTGTATGAGTCTTTTGTTTGATCCTGCTCCGAAACTTGCATTTCAGTACCTTTTTCTTCGCCTTTGATCCATGTGGTTGAGAGTTCTCGAAGTTGAGCCAGCTTTGTATGAATATTATTCATATTTTCTTCGGTTTCGAATGGGGAGGAACCCTGTTTTAAATGATCAATGAGCTCTTGACCCGTCTCAAAACGTGATGAAAACGTGACGTCTGCAATGCTTGTGATATCCGGAGTGAACAGAAATGGTCTAACTGTTGAGGGAACAGTGGTATAAATATCGATTGTTACTTGAGGTTCTATTTCAACTTTCTCTTGCTGCTTTGGGGGACGGCCGCGTTTAGGGCGCGGATTAAGCGCTTCGTTTGAGTAGTAAGATTTAGCCTTTGCCGTTAGCGCTTTTCTGGCAACCTCAACGTCTTTGGGCGCTTTTTTATCAAATAAGTGTTCTTTGAGTCTTTCAATGATTTTCGTAGCCAGGTCAAGGTCCTCTTCAAATACAAAGTGAAAATTGTAATTGCGCAGCCACTCGATAATGCGAATACGTGAACGTTCTTGGTAAAATTGCTGCCATTTTTCAAGCTCCATATGATGGTCGTAAATAAACTCGAGGAAATGATCCCGGGCCTCTTTTGATTGGATAATATCTAAAAGTTTTTCTTTAGTATCGATATCATAAACTTTTTCATTTACAAAATTTTCCATGATTTTTTTTGATTCGAAGAAAGAAAGTTTGGGGATAGGACAGTAACGCTCGGATTGATTTTTAAGTTCAATAAATAGCTTGTCAAGTTCTTCCTGGGTTTTATCCAAATTAACGTAAATAATAAAACCTTCAATTCTGTCGAGATAAAAATCGCGTTCATCGTCTGATTTGGCAAATGCTTCCATAAGCCGATGTGCGCGAAGAATAAGGGGGTTTTGAGCTTCCGGTGTTTCTGTTTTTTGTTTTGCAGCCATGTTACATTCCTGAATCATATTAATTGATAAACATCTCGGCATCATTTTAATAGAATTCATTCCGGGATTCAAGAAGAAACCAAGTGGATCGTAGAGTTTTTTGAAAATTTAAAACGAAAAGTCTCCCCTAAAGATAAATTCCGCAGGGCCTTTCATCAGGATATGATCCTCTTTACCGCCGGTATTAGTAATGTTGAATTCTAGAAATTCACCCGATGCAAAATGCACATTAATGGGGTTTGTTAAATTTTCTTTTTTCCAGGCAACTAATGCACAAGCGGTAGCTCCTGTTCCGCATGCCATAGTTTCTCTTTCAACCCCTCTTTCATAGGTGCGAATGTGAATTAGAGAAGGAGAACTGCTTGAAATATGATAAAGGTTAAAATTTGTTCCCTGAGGTTCAAAAAATGAGTGGTACCGCACCTTGGGTCCGAAAGATTCCAGGTCAATAGACATAAGGTCTTCAACTCTTAAAAGCGCATGCGGCACACCGGTGTCTAGAGCATCTAAATGAAATTTGCCTCCATCAATTGAAAGCTCTACATTCCATAGAATTTCTTTAGGCAGAGGCATGACAACAGATACTGTACCATCGCTATGTAGAGTTAAAGGGTATGTTTTTTCCATTACTTCTATATTGAAACATGAACCGTTAATTCTAAGATCATGAATAAATTTTCCAAGACAGCGAATCCCGTTTCCGCACATTTCAGCTTCAGAACCGTCAGGATTGAAAATGCGCATCAGGTAATCCGCAGAATTGGAGTTTTCAAGAAGAACTACTCCATCTGCACCCACTCCGAACTGGCGGTCGCACAACCTTGCAGCCAAATCCATGTCTTTTTCAGGGTAGATGCCTAGGCGGTTATCGATAAGAATAAAATCGTTGCCACACCCCGTGTATTTAGAAAAAGGGATAGTGCAATCCGTATTATAATTTTTTATAGGAATCGATGATTTCATCAACCAGACCAAACTCTTTTGCTTCTGCTGCCGTCATCCAAGTATCGCGGTCAATTGCCAAATCTATTGTATCATAATCTTTTCCGGTCGCACTCATGTAGATGTGAACAAGTTTACTTCTTGTTTTTAGCATTTCTTTCGCCTGAATATCGAGATCTGTAGCTTGGCCTTGAATCACGCCGCTGATCATGGGTTGGTGGATCATAATTCTAGCCTGAGGCGTGGCAAATCTTTTTCCTTTAGCAGCGCATAGGCTGAGAACAGAACCCATTGAGGCTGCAAGACCTGTAATAAGAGTTGTAACGGGAGACGAGATCATTTCGATTTGATCCCAAATGGCAAATCCGCTGTCTACAGATCCTCCGGGGCTGTTAATCACAAACAGAATAGGCTTTCCGGGGCTTTGCAGTTCAAGGTACCAAAGCTTTCGAATAATTTCGTTGGCTGTATTGTTGTCAACTTGGTCGGATAAAAAAATGCGCCGCGCTTCTAAAATTTGCGCGTCAATCCGATCTTCAATTTTTACAAAGCAGTCATCGTTTGATTCAGATTTACCCATAAAATTCTCCTTTTGGATTCATTATCAATATTTATCCTCCTTTTTTCAAGGAGAAAAGAGGGGTCGGCCTTTATTTCTTTACGGGCCCTTAGAACCTGTTCACGATTTCCGGAGATTTTGAACAGGTTCCAATACGATTTCCGGATAAAGAGGATATTCTGAGAGAAGGGTGCTTACTCGATGACGGACATCATTTAGCGTTGCTTCTCTAGTTTCGCTATGGGCTTTACTGACTTTTCCTGTTTGCAAGTCGGCAATAGGTTGCGTATTTTCCAATACATCTACGATTAAGTTGGAAATCTCTCGCATTTCATCTTCTTTCATGCCAAGCGTTGCGGCAGCAGGCACGCCCAGCCGAATGCCGGTAGTATACCAAGGGCCGTTTTGGTCGAAAGGAATGGTGTTGCGGTTAACGGTAATTCCTGCTTGCCTCAACGCTTTTTCAGCATGGCGCCCGGTTAATCCGAAAGATGTTAAATCGACAATGACAAGATGATTTTCCGTGCCGCCTGTAACAAGGCGCGCGCCCCGTTTTATTAATTGGTTGGCCATCGCATCTGCATTTTTGATAATTTGCGCGGAGTAGTTTTCAAATTCAGGTTTACCCGCTTCGTTAAAGGCGACAGCTTTTGCCGCCATGACATGGGGAAGCGGGCCTCCTAAAACTAATGGACAGCCCTTGTGTATGGTATCTTCATACTCTTTTGTGCAGAGGATCATTCCGCCTCTGGGGCCCCGCAGGGTTTTATGCGTAGTGGAAGTGATGATATCTGCAAAGGGAACAGGGTTGTATTCGCCGGTGAATTGTTTTCCGGCAACAAGTCCGGCAAAATGCGCCATATCAACCATCAATACAGCTCCTACGCTATTAGCAATTTCTTTGAACTTTGCGAAATTAAGTTTGCGGGGATAAGCGGAATAACCTGCCAAAAGTATTGTCGGCTTAACTTTTTTAGCTAGATCTGAAAGCTGTTTATAGTCAATTAATTCTGTTTTTGGATCGACATCGTAGGAGTATGCGTGCATCATTTTAGAGGATACGTTATGGCGATAACCGTGCGTTAGATGGCCGCCGGCATTTAATGACATGCCGAGCACTTTTTGAGACATCATGAGTTGACGAATCCGTTCGTATTCTTCAGGAGTCAATGCATCTATGGATTTTTTCCCCAATTTTTCTATTTCTTTGTTTTGTATTTTTTGAACGAGAATCGACCAGAAGGCGACCAAATTTGCATCGGCTCCGGAGTGGGGCTGTACATAAGCGCAATCTGCGTTAAAAATTTTTTTAAGCCTCTCTTGAGCGAGTTCTTCAATATCATCAATATTTTCACAACCCGCATAAAATCGATGATGAGCATATCCTTCAGCATATTTATCTGTAAGAAGGTTGCCCATTGACTGCTGTACTGCCAATGAAGAGTAATTTTCAGAAGCAATGAGTTTGATGTGTGTGCGTTGATCGATAAGCTCTTTTTGGATTGAAGCGGCAATGTTAGGATGGTTGTCTGCCAGGTAATCAAGCGAGGCTAAAAAGGCAATTGCTGCACTATTGCGCTGTCCTTCGGGAGTTGTTTCAAAGTAGCGGGTTAAATGAGTCATAAAAAATAGCACCTCCAAAAAACGGAATATTTTTGAACGGAATATACCGTTCTTGTTTCAAAATCCCGAATTTTGAAACAGGAGCGGTATATTTGCGTCTAATTTGGCATTATTTAAAGTTACGTGTCAACTATCAAATAAATCGAGTGGATAAAAGAAGAGAAGAAAGGTATACCGTTCGTGTTTCGAAATTTGGTTTTCGGCAAAGAGAAATCCCTCTTGAGTGGACGATCGCAAGCTGTTTAATATTGATTATTTTGAAGCTGCGATCGGTATAAGCCTTTTTTGATAAATTCAAAAAAATGAAACACAAAGACTCAAAGACGCAGAGTATATTTTTCTACTTTGGCCTTACATAAACAAAAATAGATCTTGAGTATTAACAGATAATATCTTATCCTCTTGGGATTGTTGAATAGTAACTTCAGGAATGTCATGCACGAAGCTCTAAAAGAAATTTTACCCATTCAAGAATTTGATATGCAAATGATCCAGTTGATCAAATTAAAAAAAGAGCGGATGAAAGAGCTCAACCATATCAATGGTATTAAAAATGATTTGCGCCAAAAGTCTATGATCAAAGAAGGGGAGATTATTGAATTTCGCAAGAATATCCGTCTACTGGAAGGTGAAGTTAAGGAAGTGGCTGAAAAGATAAAGAAACTGGAAAGTCAGCAAAGTTTGGTAAGAAAAGTTGATGAATTCAATGCTTTGAGCCAGGAGATTTCACATGCGGAACGTGAAAGGGTCGCTAAAGAACAGCGTTTATCCGATCTTTATGATAGTTTAGCTGCTGAAGAAGATGTGCTTAAGAGTCTCAATGAAAATCTTGAGCAAACCGTTGAGAATAGCCAGGTTCTTGAAAATGAGATTAAAGAAAGTATCGATCATATCAATGAAGAAGGAAAATCGATTAAAGATCAACGCGATGCGTTGGTTGCAAAAACAGATCCCGAAGTGTTTCGAATTTACGAAATGTTGTTAAAGAATAAAAAAGACCGGGTTGTTGTGCCTATTGAAAACCGTTGTTGCAGCGGCTGCCATATTACGTTAACAGCACAGCATGAGAACCTTGTAAGAAAAGGTGAAAGGCTGGTATTTTGCGAGCATTGCTCAAGAATTCACTACTGGCAAGAAAGTGAAAGTCTTGAGGGCTCTCCAGTAGCTCCAAAACCCCGCCGCCGCCGCCGTGCTGCAGCTCAGTAATCATGAATTAATGGGAAGAGAGGCAATCGCCGCTGCGTAATTTTTGCGCAGGGGAGGAAAGTCTGGACTTCAAAGGATTGGATACCAGTGAAATACTGGGGGCCGAAAGGCTACGGAAAGTGTCACAGAAAACAAACCGCAGCGAAAGCTGACAGGATGAAAATTTCCCGTTTTGAGAATGGGAACTACTTGAGGAGACTCAAGAAGGGATAAACCCTATCCGAAGCAAGACCAAGGTAAAGCGCAAAGGTGTTCCGCCAAGCTTTCAACAGGTCGCTTGAGGGTTCTGGCGACAGAACCCCTAGATGAATGATTGTCCACGACAGAATCCGGCTTATCCTCTTCCCTCTTTTATCAAAATGCGCCGAAAAACCTCTTGCTTCAGAGAGGGGAGGATGCCAATATTATGAAATCTAGTTGACTTCTTCAAGAAAAGAAAATACTCTTCATTTTATAGAAGAAAATTTAAAAGTTGGGAATTTGGCTAGAGGAGAATGCTATGAATAGTTTGCTGAAATTGAAGGAGTGCGGTCAAAGCTATTGGTTAGACAATCTAACCCGGGGAAAGATGAAATCCGGGGAGCTTCAAAGACGCATTGAGGAGGAGGGGCTGGCAGGAGTAACATCCAATCCGGCTATTTTTCATAATGCGATTGCCAATAGCAGCGATTATGACAAGCAGATTTCCGAATTAGCAAAAATTTCTTCCGATAAAGAAGAAATTTATGAAGGGGTCGTTATTCAGGATATTCAAAATGCCTGCGATATCTTAAGAAAAGTGTATGATGAAACAGACGGCATTGATGGTTATGTCAGCCTTGAGGTTTCTCCTCATCTTGCAAGAAATACTAAAGAAACCGAAAATGAAACAAGGAGGCTGTTCCACCTTGTAAATCGTCCGAACTGCCTGATTAAAATTCCGGGAACAATAGAAGGCATTCCGGCTATTGAACAAATGCTTTACGAGGGAATTAACATTAATATCACTCTCTTATTTTCTGTAAAAGTTTATGAAGAGGTCGCTCACGCTTATATTCGAGCTCTAAGAAGAAGAATGGATGAGAATAAACCGATTGATAAAATAGGATCGGTTGCCAGTTTTTTTCTCAGCCGTATTGATGTTTTAGTCGATCAGCTTTTACATCAGTATATTGTTGAATCTGATGAAGAAAGGAACGTTGAAGTCAGAAGCCTTTTTGGAAAAGTCGCGATAGCAAATGCTAAAATGGCTTATCAATCATTTTTAGAAATTTTTTCAGAGGGAGAATGGGCGGAACTTGTTTCAAAGGGAGCAAAGGTCCAAAGACCTCTTTGGGCCAGTACAAGTACAAAAAATCCGGATTATAATGATGTTATGTATGTCGATCCTTTAATTGGAAAAGATACGGTTAATACAATGCCGGATCAAACAGTTTCAGCTTTTCTTGATCATGGAAAAGTCGCATATAATACCATCTTAGAAGAGATCAAAGAAGCAAAACAGACCCTTTCCCGGCTTGATTCTCTTGGAATAGATTTGGATTTTATTACAGAGCAATTATTGAATGAAGGAATCCAAAAGTTCATTGATCCGTATGATCGCTTGATGAAACTGATCGAAGAAAAAGTTTCCGGTTAATAAAAAAACGTCAGCAATTCCCGATAAAATTTTAAATTGTTAGTTAACGTGATGTGCGAATTACAGTAGTTCATTACCTTTGTCAATACCGACTTTAACACAAATTGTGTGAGCTATGACTTTCAAAGTCGAGATTATTTCCTATGCCGGACAAATTTTACTTCAAAATACTGGTTGTATTTTTGTTGTCATTCACCCTTCCTTCTACATGCTGTGAAATTGATCGGATGACTCTCGAAGAGAAAGTTGGTCAATTATTTCTGACATATTTTGATGGCGAGTGTGTAAATGAACATGCAACACGTTTGATTCGTGAAACGAAAATAGGCGGGATCATTTATTACAATTGGGCTAATGGGCTTGATGAGCCCGATAATGTTCGAAAAATGAGTAATGACTTGCAAGAGTTAGCAAATCAATATATTGGAATCCCTTTATTTATCGCTATTGATCAGGAAGGGGGGCTTGTTTCAAGATTACAAAAAGGATTTACTGAGTTTCCTGGTAATGCCGCCCTTGGAAGGACTGATCAGTTAGAGCTGGCCTATGAAGCATCATATTTCATGGGTCAAGAGCTAAGAGCTGTAGGCGTGAACTTGAATTTAGCTCCTGTTGTTGATGTCAATAACAATCGGGAAAATCCTATTATCGGGATCAGATCCTTTTCTGAGGACAAGAAAGCTGTGACAGCTTTTGGTAAAAATAGCATGAAAGGTTTTAAGGATTCTGGAGTAATTTCCTGTCTCAAACATTTTCCTGGACATGGAGATGTTGCGGTCGATTCACACAGATCGCTTCCCATAGTTGATAAAAGCTTTGAGGAGATTAATGAGATAGAACTCTTTCCCTTCAGAAAGTTGTTGGCGGATGCCCCGGCTATGATGACGGCTCATATTTTGTTTACTCAACTTGATCCGAAAAATTGTGCAACATTATCATCGCTAATCTTGCAAGATTTTTTAAGAAAAAAATTAAATTTTAAAGGAGTTTTGATTACGGATTCTCTTGCAATGCAGGGAGTTGTTAAGGGATATGCCAATATGGAAAGGGTTGTGATTAAGGCTTTTGAGGCAGGCAATGACATTTTACTTATTGGAGGGAGGGATTTGCACAATCAAGTTGATGGAAAAAGCAATATTGACGAGATAATTCGTTTATATCATTGCTTGCTAGATGCTATAAGAGATGGAAAAATCAGCGAAGACAGGCTTAATGCTTCAGTTTCAAGAATTTTAAAGTTAAAAAAAGAGGCGGGTCTTTTTGGCCGGCAATTCTCTACGGACCAAAATCTCAATGAAACTCTTCAAAGAAAAGAGCATTTGCAGCTAGCGCGTGAAATTGCTTATCGCTCTGTTCAAATTCATGAGTGGAATCTCAAACATGACCTTTCAGAAAAGAATGTGGCAATTGTCTCTCCTAAAATCTTGGAGGGGAAAATAAGAAGTACTGATCTTATGTGCGTTGGGAGTTCAACTAGGCTGTATACATTTGAAGGTCTTGAACCTTCTCCTGAGGAATCTCAACATATCTTGGAAAATATAGAAAGTTCGCACTATGTGATTTTTTGCTCGTATCAAGCGTGGAAAATGCTCAGGCAGCAGCAATTATTGAAAAAAATTTCTACTATAGTGCCTTCGGTATGCATAGCAGTAAGAGATCCATATGATTTAGATTGTTGTGCTCATTTAGAAGTAAAGATAGCTGCTTACAGCCCTTCATCGTGTTCTTTACAGGCGGCAGCAGAGTATTTAAAAGGAAAAACACAGCCTCTTTCGATTTCATTTGAACAAGCTCAAGATATTGGAAAACAAATTTGGTTTAATGAATGCCGCAATCGTGTGGATCAACTGACATTTTGGAATGAAAACGAACCATTTCCTTCAATAGGTATAGGCCATTTTGTATGGCCTCCTAAGCATTACAAAGGGGTTTTCTCTAGAGGTCGTTTTCATTCAGTGATTGAGTTTTTTCAAGGGGTTAATATTAAAGTTCCAGATTGGCTGGTTAAGGAGAAATTTTCTCCTTGGTCCACAAGAGAAAAGTTTTATCAGGAGTTCGATTCAGAAAGGATGAAAGAGTTGCGATTTTTTTTGGAGGATACAATTCCTTATCAAGCTCAGTACATGGTTAAAAGGCTTAATGACGCTTTTCGTGAAATTGTTCTTTCAGTCCCTGTTAACGATAGGAAAGGAGTGATTAATCAATTTTTTAGGGTCGGAAGAAGGTTGCAGGGTCCCTATATTCTTATTGATTATCTTAATTTTAAGCACGAAGGGACCGATCCCAAAGAACGTTATAGAGGAAAGGGGTGGGGGTTGATGCAAGTCTTGCAATTAATGGCTAATGAAGATGAAGAGCTGCAATTCTTTCCCGAAAAAAATTTTGCAACTTGTGCAAGAAAGGTGTTGCTGGAAAGGGTTTCTAATTCTCAGGACTCTCAAAAAGAGGAAAAATGGCTGCCGGGTTGGTTTAATAGGTTAGATACCTACAGCCCTATCTATTCGAAGGAAAAGTAATTGGATTTTTCTCAGAGGTTATATCGTGACTTCCATGTTGTTTTTTTGCAAGGAAAAAGTAATTTTTTGAGGAAGATGTGTTATGCTTATGTATATTGGCTCCAAGTCCGATCAACCCGATAACGTAATCGTCTAATTTAGCCATCTATTTTCATTTTCAATCCTCTGGTAATTTTTTTAGAAAAAGGAGAACAGCTATGTCTTAACCATTTTCTGAAGAACAAAAACAACAGTGGAGAAAAAAATTTTTTTCCGAAAAAATAGCGGGATTTCAATTGCGGCATGGTGTCGTCAAAATGAAATCGCAGATCATCTTTTTTATTATTGGAAAGGAAAACTTTTTTCGAAATCAGCCATTACCCTCTCATCATTTACTGAGGTTCCTTCTTTATTATTCTCAACCGACGTATACCGCTCGTGTTTCAAAATTTGGGATTTTGGCTTTGAAAAAGCCTCGTGGTTGAACGATCGCAAGCCGCTCAATATTGATTAATATTGAGTGGCTTGCGATCGTTCAACCACGAGAGCTTTTTCTTTGCCAAAAACTAAATTTTGAAACACGAGCGGTATAAAGACCACATGAAAGTTCTTTTTTGGAATAAGGATGGATTAGTTATTTGATTTAAGAGATTGGAAAAAGGAACATTTTCCTGGAAATGGGGTGAAGCTTCTACTTTGGATCGCCGTTTATTTTTAATGTTGTTGGAAGGGATTATTCCGAAGCGGTTGCAAGTACGCCGGAAAAGATAAAATTTCCATCCCCGAAGACTTGCCGGTCGAGAGAAGCGAGCTTGAATATTTCTGAAACAGGAAATCCCTTAGTAAAAATTGGCGAGGAGGTCAGTCGAAAACAGGCTCATGTACCAGAGAGCTTTTATATAAAAGAATATGTCAGGCCAATTCTAGGATCCAGACTCCTTCCAACAGAGAGGTTATCAGGCAGAGACTCTAGGGCTGTGCAGTCTCTAAGATACAGACTCCTTCCAACAGAGAGGTTATCAGGCAGAGACTCTAGGGCTGTGCAGCCTCTAAGATCCAGATCCGCTCCAATATGGAGGTTGTCAGGCAGCAACTTTAGCGATGTGCAGTCATTAAGAAGCAGACTCCTTCCAACAGAGAGGTTGTTAGGCAGAGACTCTATGGCTGTGCAGCCATTAAGATCCAGATTCCCTTTAACAACAGAGAGGTTATTAGGCAGAGACTCTATGGCTGTGCAGCCATTAAGCTCCAGACTCCCTCCAACAGAGAGGTTGTCAGGCAGAGACTCTATGGCTGTGCAGCCACTAAGATACAGACTCCTTCCAACAGAGAGGTTATTAGGTAGAGACTCTAGGGCTGTGCAGCCTCTAAGATCCAGATTCCTTTTAACAGAGAGGTTATAAGGCAGAGACTTTAGGGATGTGCAGCCTCTAAGATACAGACTCCTCCCAACAGAGAGGTTGTCAGGCAGAGACTCTATGGCTGTGCAGTCATCAAGATACAGACTCCCTTCAACAGAGAGGTTATAAGGCAGAGACTCTAGGGCTGTGCAGCCATTAAGATACAGATTCCCTCCAACAGAGAGGTTATAAGGCAGAGACTCTAGGGCTGTGCAGCCATTAAGATACAGATTCCCTCCAACAGAGAGGTTATAAGGCAGAGACTCTAGGGCTGTGCAGCCAATAAGAAACAGATTATCTCTAACAGAGAGGTTATAAGGCAGAGACTCTAGGGCTGTGCAGCCATTAAGCTCCAGACTCCCTCCAACAGAGAGGTTGTCAGGCAGAGACTCTATGGCTGTGCAGCCATTAAGCCCCAGACACCCTCTAATAGAGAGGTTATAAGGCAGAGACTCTAGGGCTGTGCAGCCATTAAGATCCAGACTCCCTTCAATAGAGAGGTTATCAGGCAGAGACTCTAGGGCTGTGCAGCCATCAAGACTCAGACTCCCTCCAACAGAGAGGTTGTCAGGCAGAGACTCTATGGCTGTGCAGCCATTAAGAAACAGACTCCCTTCAACAGAGAGGTTATCAGGCAGAGACTTTAGCGATGTGCGGTCATTAAGATGCAGATTCCCTACAACAATTATTTTTCGACCTTTTTCGAACTCTTGTCCTGTTAATAGTTTCTTAAATTCTTTAGCACTAAACCTTAGAGCTGAAAGATTGCGGTCTTTTGTTTTATTAACTTCTCTCGGATCATTATTATTTTTAATAAATGTGCGATCCGTTAGATCTGTCTTTTCAGTATATTCTGAACTTCTATTTGTTTTCCATTGCTCGACTTTTCGATGGTCTATTCTGTTGACGATCCAAAAAGGAATTTGCCATAGGAAACCGGTTATTATCGTAAGTGCAATGTTAGTGACAATAGCTAAAATTTTATTTTCTTTCTTATGAAGAGGGTGAAATAAAATATTGTATATATTTGAATTACTATTGTATGGATGTATATTCATAGAATGGGTCTTTATTTATTCTATACCGCTCGTGTTTCAAAATTTGGTTTTTGGCAAAGAAAAAGCTTTCGTGGTTGAACGATCGCAAGCCGCTTAATATTAATCAATATTGAGCGGCTTGCGATCGTTCAACCACGAAAGCTTTTTCTTTGCCAAAAACCAAATTTTGAAACACGAGCGGTATAGTCACGACTTGAGCTGACATTTAGCACATTTCTTAACACAGTCTCCACTGTCAGGTATTGCTATCTAAGTTCTTTGTTTATTATTATTATTATTATTATAGCGGTTTTTTGTTAAGATTCGATTAAGCAACAGCCGGATTCTCGTAGCGGGTGGATTCAAGCTTCTAGCCGAACACTCAATGCCGTCAACTTAGTGTAATTTTCAGACTAATCTAGCCACCTTGAAGGATATTTTTTGGTAGGATTAATTTTGACGAGCTGTTATCCAGTTATCCGGCAACAGTTCATGGAGTTTTTGACTATTGTGACTCGGCCGGTTCCGGAAAAAGTTTTCTTTTCCAATAATAAAAAAGATGATCTGCGATTTCATTTTGACGGCGCCATGCCGCAATTGAAATCCCGCTATTTTTCTGGGAAATAATTTTTTTTCTCCACTGTTGCTTTTGTTCTTCAGAAAATGGTTGAGACATACGTGTTCTCCTTTTTCTAAAAAAATTACCAGAGGATTGAAAATGAAAATAGATGGCTAAATTAGACGCTTACCGATAACTGAATTTTTATGATTTTATCTTTTGTTTTTTCTTGGCAACTATTTGCAAAGAGTTATGGCGATAATGAATAACTCCAAGAGAGTCTTGAGAAATGTTAAGCAAGTTTGCTAGATCTGTAGCAAATTCCCGCCTTATCTCCGCAGGAACATAATTTAAAACAGCTGCTAGCGAATTGATGAAAGCATCTTTTGACGGATAGGTGTCTTCTTTTGCAATTAGTTCGATATTGACTGAAATAAAGCCCGCAGTTCTCAACATTTTTTCATATTCCTCAATGGTAAAATAAACACGTGATGGAATATAGCCTTTAGGAAAATAGGTCTTCCATTTGCTGCTCGTCATCAAAGAACCAGCTAATGGATTCATGTTTTTAGCATTTTTTGATGGCACCAAAATTAAAACTGTCCCACCGGGAGCCAAGCTGTCATACATTGACTGGATAGCCTTTTTCTGCTCCAATGCAAAATGAAGCGTAGAAAAAGAGAGAATAAGATCGAAATAATTTCTATAAGATATATTCTCAGCGCTGCCTTCAGTGAAAGTGACATTTTTATATATTTCTTTTGGATAAGCTATTTTAGCTTGGTCGATCATACTTTTAGAAATATCCATGCCGATAAATTCTACAGTAGATTTCTGGAACTCGGTAGCAAACATTTCTGAAATTTTGATGGTGATTGAACCATCTCCGCTACCAAGATCAAGTACTTTTTTTTCATTCCCTGTAATTATATAACCGGTTTTAAAAAAATCTAAGGCCCATTCTGTTTGCTTGCCGGAATTTTTTGTATAAGAGCCTGCCTCTAAACCTTGATTAGGAGATGCCCCTTCAAGGCAAGGCAAACAGGCGCCCAACAAAGTGAAAAAATAAAAAAGAATGTGTTTCATAAAAAGTATCGAGTTATATTTGTTCTATTAACTTTTTTACGAGCTTTGAAATTTTGGGCTCGGTCTCATTGGCAATTCGTGTAATTTCCTCGTGATCGACAGGCTGCAGAGTATCTGGATTTCCGCTATCGGTAACTAAGGATAAGCCAAATACTTTCATATTCATGTGCTTGGCTACAAGATTTTCTGGGACAGTGGACATTCCTACTGTATCGGCTCCCAATGTATGTAACATGCGGTACTCAGCTTTTGTTTCAAACGCCGGTCCTTTTAGCGCGGCATAGACCCCTTTCTTCAAAGGAATATTCTCCTTACGAGCAACTTCTTCCATCTGGGAAATAAGTTTAAGGTCGTAAGGTTCATACATATCCGGCCAACGAGGGCCGACTTTCTCATCATTAGGGCCAATGAGGGGGCTATCCGAAAGCAAGTTGATTTGATCTTCTATAATCATAATATCTCCAGGATGGTAACTTGGATTGACCCCGCCTGCAGCATTTGTCAAGATCAAAATATTAGCTCCTAAAGCCTTCATAACCCTGACTGGAAATGTTACTTGTTGACTTGTATATCCTTCGTAAAGATGGATTCTTCCTTGCATTGCAACAATAATTTTTCCTTCCAACTTCCCAAGAATGAGTTTCCCTGCATGAGATTTTACTGTAGCTTTAGGAAATCCAGGAATTTTATCATAAGGAATTTCGACATCAATTTCGATTTCTTTTGCTAAGCCCCCAAGCCCTGTACCGAGCACTATAGCAACTTCCGGCTTTATTTTTGAATGGGCTTGAATATAATCCACAGCCTGTTTAATAGATTGGGAAAGTTTTGTTGATTCGGGGTTCGTTTTTATAGTTTCAGAGCTTGTTAGAGCATTCAATACAATTCGAATAGCATCGCCTTCCCGTTTTTGCATAAGATCTTTTTGCTGCTCTGTTTCTTGGTTATGTTTCATAACAGAAATTAAAACTGCAGCAGTATCAATATGTCTGAGTTGGCCTAACATGAATAATGTGCCCGACTCCATATCGCGAACAGTAGCGCCTTGATTTTTGTAACTTTGAATTTTCTCTTCGATAATTTTGCTATTTTTTGCAAATCTCTTGGGGTTCGAGTAGACATGGTAGGCATCAAGATTATAAGCTTTATCAAGTTTAACATGAGCGGTTCCAGACCGCTTTGCAGCGGATAAAATAGCACCAGTTAGAGAAGGCGACGCTAATTGAGGTTTTCCTGCTTCTTCAATAGAAAATCCATATTCTAGCATCATTCCGTTAAGACCCATTGTTTCTTGGACTACTGTTAAGGTTGTTAAATCTTGATCTTCAGCGTCATTATCATTTGTACCGACTCGAACGATTTTTTTAGCGCCTGCAACAATCAAGTTTTCAAGCATTAGACCTGCTGAAGGTCCTCCTATTCCGGTGTAGGCCGCAAACACAGGCTGACCATTATAAGTGCCTGTATAGACCTTATAACCTCTGTAATCCGTATGCAAATCAACATCGTTTAAAAATTCTTTAGCAATGCGTTCGACTCGTCCTGGATGAGCTGCAATAATTCCAACAGGAGGTAATGATTTTTCATTTGAGAGAATATCAGTGGTTGTTCCGTCTGCTGTGTACATAGCCTCTGCAGGAAACTGACTGCACACTAAGATAAAGAAGATGAAGATTTTAAATATTTTTTTAGTAGTCATTTTATGACCAATATTTGTAATTTTTTATTTTAATTAAACTAGTTTAATATTAAATTTAATTTTTATTGAATTTTTAAAATAAATTATAAATTAATTTATTTAAAATATACCGTTTTTAATATTTCACGACTTTTATGGTTTTTGTGTGCAAAGAACACCTATAAAAGTAACTTCATCCCAGTCTTCAATTTGAGTCGTTCCATTGGCTAGGTAAGTTGTTGCATTCCAGAATGCTGCAAATTCCGAACCATATACTTGGGATGCCTCCTGAACTGCGTGTAAATAGCCAAGCACAGGGTAGTATTCAGTACTTGTATATGCAGTGTTATTGCGCAGTTCGTTAACTGCAACAAATGTGTAAGCAACGCTGATTTTTATTTCAGGATTTTGTGTTATTGCATCATTCCATGAAGCTACAAGAACAGGAACAAGATCATAGCCGGTTTCACGCGAAACAAGTTTAGTTAAATCTTCAGCATCTACTTCCAAAATAACTCCATTGGCCATGGATCCAATATTTAAAGTTTGGGCAATATTTAGCATTGCTCTTTCTTTACGATTTTGCTCTGCACCCCAATGAGAAGGATCGGCCGCTTTATAATTAAAAAGACGTTTTACGCCGAATGCAATAGCGGGTTCCATCGATTCTACTGCCTCGGCCTTCATTGATCGAGCAGCAGAGGCTCTATTCATTAAGCTTCCGTAACCAAATAAAAGTACTTTTCCCGAAGGGAAATGATTCACGATTTCTTGATGTCCATCGTTAGGGTATTGAAAAGAGGGAAAAGTGACGAGTTCCGGAAGAGTTTCCCCTACTTTCTGTAAAAGAACTCTTTCATAAGCTTTGTCCCAGTAAGCAATTCCGTTGGCATTTTTTGCAAATATTCCACTAATAATAAAACAAAAACTAATAGCTATTAAAAATATTCTATTCATAACAACCTCTAATTAATTTTAAAAGTAATGTTACTTATAACATATTTATCTATACCTCTCTTGATTCAAGAGCCGGGATTTCCACTGGCAGGATAGAGATGTTTTTCTGAAAATCCTTTTCCAAAATTCATTCATACGTAATAATTCTTTTCATGAGAAATTTCCTTACTGTTTACGAACGAAGCGATTTGGTGGCCCAACATAAAAAAGAGAGGGATAAACGAATTTGTGATCGCATCAAAGCTGTTCTGCTTTACGACAAGGGGTGGACTCTTATGCAAATCGCAGAAGCCCTTTTACTTTCTGATGACGCTATTCGCCAACACATTCGAGATTATAAAGAGTCAAAAAAGTTGAAACCGGAAAATGGTGGCTCTGTAGAAAAGCTCTCTTTAGATCAATCAGAACAGCTTGAAAAGCATTTACAAGAGCATACCTATCTCTATATTAAAGATATTTTGTTGTATGTAAAAACAGTGTTCAAAATTGATTATACCGTGCCAGGACTGTGCAATTGGATGCATCGACATGGATTTTCCTATAAAAAACCAGCCCTCGTTCCAGGTAAAGCAGATAAGGAGCGTCAAGAGAAATGGATTGAGGAATACGAACAACTAAAAAGGTCTTTGACAGATGGAGAAACGATTTGTTTTATGGATGGAGTGCATCCTACTCACAATACTCAAGTGACCTATGGCTGGATCAAGACAGGATTACGCAAGGAAATTGCTGCAAATAGCGGAAGATCTCGACTAAATCTTTCTGGTGCTGTTGATTTACTTTCATCGAAATTGCATGTTCAGGAAGATAAGACGCTGAATGCCGAATCTACTATCTCTTTCCTTAAGAAGATTGAGGACGCCTATCCAACTAAGGATAAAATACATGTGTTTTGTGATAATGCTCGCTATTACCGAAATAAGAGTGTAACTTCACATCTCCAAAATTCTAAAATCAACTTACATTTTCTTCCTCCTTACAGTCCAAATTTAAACCCGATTGAGCGGGTTTGGAAATGGATGAAAGAACGAGTGCTGTACAACACGTATTACGAAGATTTTCACGAATTTAAACAGGCTATAATGAGCTTTTTGGAAAATATATCGGGGCTGGATCCAACGTCTGTTTTTGGGCAAGAGTTTGCTGGCAGAATACGTGATAGATTCAGAGCCATCGGCGCTCCAACTTAGGCAGCTTTTTTGATTTTTACCACAGAGCTCACCGAGATCACAGAGAGAATTCAATTTCTCATTCTTCGAATACCATCCTTCAGCATTTTCACATTGAAGTTGATTAGCAAGCCCTTATGGTAATCAGACATTTTGATATAGGAAAGCAATTGGGCCTCATATAAGGGCGTCAATGCCTTAACAGACTTAACCTCTATAATTACTTGATCATCCACGACTAAATCTAACCGGTATCCACAATCGAGCATAACGTCCTTATAGAAAATTGGTAATGGTACTTCTTGTTCCACTTTTAATTTTCTTAAACGGAGCTCATAGGCTAGACATGCAACATATGCAGACTCAAGAAGTCCAGGCCCTAAACTTCGATGAACTTCTATGGCTGCACCTATAATTTCACCAGTTAAAGTGTCATTCTCTCTTCTCTCTGTGGGCTCGGTGAGCTCTGTGGTAAAAAAATCCATCGTAGCAAGCATAAATTGAAAGGAGACATTGTAGCCTACTGGGTCTTTTAGGTACACAGCCAAGCAGCCTGTTATTTGGGAGGAAACAGCTTATTTTTTACAGGATTATTTGAATTTTTCTCTCTTGTTACCGATTCTTCAATTTGAAGAGGTATATATTAATCAATTGTTTTTTTATTTTGTATATACCGCTCGCGTTTCAAAATTTGGTTTTTGGCAAAGAAAAAGCTCTCGTGGTTGAACGATCGCAAGCCGCTCAATATTGATTAATATTAAGTGGCTTGCGATCGTTCAACCACGAGGCTTTTTCAAAGCCAAAATCCCAAATTTTGAAACACGAGCGGTATAATTCGACTTTGTAAAATTTATTGATATGCGTGGTTAACTTGATTATTAAAAAGTAATTTTAAAAACAAAGGCGCAAAGGAGGAAAATATACTCTGCGTCTTTGAGTCTTTGTGTTTCATTTGTTTAAATTTATCAAGAAAGGCTTAAACACCTCTTCCCGATAAATTAATGAAGCCCGCCGACGCTTATTAAGAATATGGCGCCGGAAAAATTTGCAAAATCGAGTATACTGCCCGCACTCTCAAAATTTGCTTTTTACAAAAAAAAAGGAAAAACTTCGTAATTAGGCAATTGCAAGCTTTTACCGCAAAGTTTTCCCTTTCTTTCAAAAACGTTCCAAAAACGTGATTTACCAGTTGCTTCCCCTCCACATAGGAAACCCGTTATGATCTCTTAGTACGACAACTTGTCCATTTTTTTGAATTTTGGATGCGATGATAAACGTTTCATTATTGAGTGTTACCTTTGAACCTGTTACTCTTAATTTGTCCTTTTGGGCAATATGAAGACCTTGCTGATAAAGATATCGGCTTGGTCCAAGATGTACAGAGATCTCTTTCCCGCCTGTTTTAAGTATGATGTGCGTGCCGGGTCCCATTCTTTCCGGGCGGGGCAGCTGCTCCACTCGGGTGACTTCTCCGGCAACAGTGATTACAGAGTTGGGGTTATACAACCTTCCCGGTCTTTGAGGCTGAGCAAGAGCTATCCCAAAGACGAATAAGCACGCGATAAAAGTTGAATAAAATATTTTATTTCTTGCAATAACCATTTTTCCTCCTTTTGGTTATGAATATCTTTTTGTTTTTTAAACAGATTTTGAAAGAGGCTGCCCAAGCTTTAGTCCAAATTCTGCCATCTTCAAACTGGTGGTTTCATAGTTTTCATGAAGAATGCAGGGGATTTTCAATTTTTTTGCAACATTGACAAACATGGCTGTGTTTTCTATATAAACCACCTGCTCGGCTTTCGCTTGGGAAATATCTAAGGCAAGCCGATACATTTCCACATCAGGCTTTCTGAGTTTGACGTAGCAAGAGGAGATAAAAAAGTCGATTAGCGAATCCAGCCTGAATGTTTGAATTCGATAGGCATTAACCTCCCTTGATTCATTGCTGACAGCAGCGACTTTCAAATTGTATTTCTTTTTGAGATCGAGAAGAAAATTGATCATTTGAGGGTAGGGTTTTGATTGAGAGAAGATGAAATTGCAAAAATCGGCGGATGCAAACGGGCGGGCTTTATAGAAAACAACTCTGTTCAAATACTCTTCCAGGCTCAGTTTTCCCTCTTCCATAATTCCAAAATTTAGATGATGACGAGATTCAAGCTCTTCAAATTCCAGATGAAAATGTTCAGCGGCAAGTTTGCGGGAGAGCCTGTCCCACCCATTAGTGAGAAGGACATCTCCGATATCCAAAAATAGATGGGTAATTGAGTTTTTCTTCATTTTTTTCTCCTGGAGAGGAAAATAACGAATCAACCGATCCGTTGTTTTACAGTTTGTAAAAAATGTCTATGTCTTTTATGGCCGTGGTCCAGATGTCTGTAGACCATGATTTTCATGGCGTCTTCGATAAAGATCCAGACCAGGCAATATAGCCAGATAAAACCGACTATGCTCCAAGAAATTGGTGTGATAAAAACTCCAAAGACTGCAATAAGAGCAGCTATTGCCTGTGTTCCAAGGATAGCTGAAAAAAGGATAATCGAAGGGTAGGGAGGGGTGAAAAACCAAGATCTTGCGCGGGCGACAAAAAGTGTCAGATGGCCGGCAACAATAAGTTTTAAAAAAATGATGGTCTGTAATTCCTCTAAAGCCACATGAAAGTATGATTTGGCGATGATCAATAGCCCGAGAGTTTCGATGATTCCTACAAAGCCAAGAGATGAGGCAAGGGTTAGCACCCGCCGCATTTGCCATCTGACCGGTCCTTTTGCCGTAATGGTATTATCGTAGGCAATGGTCAATATAGGGATATCATTTAAAACAGCAAGCAGCGTGACCATGATTGCATTCAATGGATAGAAATTATAAATCAAGATTGTCGCAACGATAAAAAACATGATGCGGATCGTTTCTGTGATGCGATAGATCGCATAGCTGTTCATCCGTTCAAAGATACACCTTGCTTCGTCGATTGCATTGATAATGACCGAAAGTCCGGGCGCGGTTAACACAAGAGAGGCCGCGCTTCTTGCTGCATCTGTCGCCCCGCTGACAGCAATTCCTACATCGGCTTGTTTTAAAGCGGGCGCATCATTTACCCCGTCTCCTGTCATTCCCACAATGTGGTCTTCTTTTTGAAATGCTTTGACAATGTCGAATTTATGTTCAGGATAAACTTCGCAAAAACCGCTGATCTTGTCCCAGTCAGGGGGTGAAAAAACCGCTTTTGCATCGTCTGGAAATGCTTTTTTTGCCGGAATGATCTCTTTTTTTAAATTCAGTTCGTCTGCGATCTCTCTTGCAATTGCATAGTTGTCGCCTGTAATCATTTTTACATCGACTCCATGGTCGATCGCCTTTTGCACAGTTGATATGGAATCTTCGCGCAAGGGGTCTGCAAGTGGAAGAAGGCCGAGAAACTCCCAGTTCGCTTTGTCCTTGCTTACTGCTACGCCTAATGTGCGGTATCCTTTTTTTGCAAACTTTTCTATGTCGGTTTTTGCTTGTTCCAAGCCGTCTTCACCGCACATTTTCATGATGACCTGAGGAGCTCCTTTGGTCGTGTAAAAAATATTTCCTTCTGTATCTTGAATTTTTGCTTCTGTTCTTTTGTGAACAGGATCGAACGGCGTAAATTCAAGCTGTTTGTAATTGGCTAAAAGAGATGTGTCCTTGATCCCGTTTAAGATAGCGTCGTCAATGCTGTCATGGCTCTCTTGCTTGGATGCCAGGCCGGCAAACAAGATGAGTCGATCTTCGGCTGTATTGCCAAAAACGGCAGGCTGCATTAAGGTAAGCATGTTTTGCGTCAGCGTTCCTGTTTTATCGGAACAGAGCACTGTAATGCCTGCCATTTCTTCGATTGTTTCTAAACGGGTGACAATCGCTTTAAGCCTTGCAAGCATGAGAGCGCCTTTTGCCATCGTCACAGACAAAACAGCCGGCATAGCTACCGGAATCGAGGCGACAACCAGTATCAAAACAAATTGTGCGAGTTTCATAAAAGAATCTTTTCTTTCAAGCTGAACGACGATTAAAATCGCGACCAGTGCAAAACTGATGTAAATAAGGTAGGTTCCTATGTGAAGGACAGCTTTTTGGAAATGGGAAACTTTTTTTGCTTTGGCCACAAGCATTGTCGTTTTGCCGAAATAGGTCGTTTTTCCGGTGGCTGTCACAAGGCCGAGCATCTCGCCTTGTTTGACAATAGAGCCTGAAAATGCAATTTCTCCATCTTTTTTTGTAACCGGTAAAGACTCTCCGGTAAGCGCGGATTGATCGATGCTTAACCAACCGTCTTCGATCAGCTTGATGTCTGCCGGAACGATATCTCCTAAGCGAAGGCGCACAATATCGCCCGGAACAAGTTCTTTAGCTTCGATAATCTGCCAGGTTCCGTCGCGCAAGACCCGGCATTTTCTTGCGAGCTTTTTCTTGAGCTCTTCAATCGCATTCCCTGCCTGATATTCTTGGATGAAACCGACCATTGAATTAAAAATAAGTAAAAACATGATGATCGAAAACTCCATCCAATCCTGACGAATAAAAGAGAGAATGGCGGCAATTTCGATCATAAAAGGAATAGGCCCCCAAAAGTGGGATAAAAAAGAAAGCAAGACGCTCTTTTTTTTAACTTCTATCTCATTGTAGCCGAATTCCTGAATTCTTTTTTGAGCCTCGGTTGTTCGAAGGCCTTGATTCGATGTGTTTAACTGCTTGAATAACTGTTTGTTACTCATTTCTTGCGCTTCTACCTGTCGCGACAGCTTCCATTTTATCCTCCTGCTATATGAATTTATTTCATAATAATTATTTGTTTTTTTTGTAAGAGTAAAATTTATTTTTTAAATTTTACCTCGGCTTTGCAAAATTTTTGGACGAAGTTGCGCAAAGAGACAAACTCCGGCGCAGGTGAATTCAAAAATTTTGCAAAGTCGAGTTTACTCTTGAGAAAACGTTGCATCCATTCATGCAAACGTGGTATTTCTCTGGATATGGCATACGTTCTAACAATAAACACGGGTTCATCGAGCATAAAGGCTTCTTTATTCGAGGAAGACAAAAGCGTTGCCGCTTATCAAATTTTACTTTCCGGAATCGGCTCGGATGATGGAATGTTTTCTATAAAAAGCCTTATTAAGAATTTGGAAGAAAAAAAAAATAAAGTGTTTAAGACGTATGAAGATGCGTTTCATCTTCTTATTCAGTGGTTAAATGAAAATGATTTAGAAAAAGATGTCCGATCCATAGGGCATAGACTTGTCCATGGGGGAGCAAAATACCGGGAACCTGTTTTGATCACTTCCGCTGTTTTTAACGATCTTGAAAAGCTCATCCCTTTTGATCCTTTGCATATTCCTCCTGAGTTGGAAGGTGTTAAGTTGATGGGGACTTTATTTCCAAATACTTTGCAAGTTGCTTGTTTTGACACTGCCTTTCATGCAACTCTTCCCGAGATTTCCCGTATTTTTGCAATACCTTATCGATATGCAATAGAAGAGATCTTTCGATATGGTTTCCATGGTCTTTCTTTTGAGTCTGTTATGGATGTTTTGAGAAAAGAGGGAAAACTTCCTGAGAAACTTATTATCGCTCATCTGGGGAGCGGCTGCAGCATGGCAGCTGTAAAAGATGGAAAAAGCATCGATACAACAATGGGGTTTACTCCGGCAGGCGGCCTTGTAATGGGAACGCGCAGCGGCGATCTTGATCCGGGTCTTCTTGCTTATCTTCTTTTAGAAAAGAAAATCGATGCAAAAAAGCTCAACCACATGATCAATTTTGAGTCGGGATTGAAAGGGATCTCCGGAAAATCATCTGAAATGAAAGAGCTTTTGGAGGCAAAGGATAAAAGAGCGAAACTCGCTGTCGATATTTTCTGTTATCAAATCAAAAAAACAATTGGGGCGTATTCTGCTGTGCTCGGCGGGTTGGATATGCTTGTTTTTACAGGAGGTATTGGAGAAAACTCGAAAATTATTCGAGATAAAATTTGTCAAAATCTCGAGTTTATCGGTATTAAAACAAGTATAGACGTCAAAGTGATCAATGCGAACGAAGAGAAAATGATCGCAAAGCATACACAAGAGGTTTTGAATCAGGAAGTTAAAACTTAAGGAGAGAGTCATGGAAGAAATTTTATCAAATGAAATGCTCGATAAAATCCACCGGTATTGGGAGGCTGCAAACTATTTATCGGTGGGGCAAATTTATTTAAAGTCGAATCCTCTTTTAAAAGAACCTCTTAAAGCCGAAGATATTAAGCCGCGCCTCTTGGGACATTTTGGAACCTCTCCCGGATTGAATTTGATCTATGTTCATTTGAATCGGTTGATCAAAGAATACAATGCCAATTTCATCTATGTCTGCGGACCCGGGCATGGAGGGCCTGCGCTGCTTTCCAATGTCTACATGGAGGGCACCTATTCTGAAATTTATCCGGAAATTTCAGAAGATGCAAACGGGATCTTAAAACTGTTTCGCCAGTTTTCAACTCCCGGGGGAGTGCCGAGCCATGTGAGCCCTCATTGCCCCGGATCGATTCATGAAGGAGGAGAGCTTGGATACTCTCTTGTGCATGCTTTTGGCGCAGCTTTTGACAACCCTGATCTAGTTGTTTGCTGCGTGGTTGGCGACGGCGAAGCGGAAACAGGACCTCTTGAGGGGGGGTGGAAAGGCAACAAATTTTTAAATCCTGAACGGGATGGAGCAGTGCTGCCGATTTTGCATTTAAACGGGTACAAAATATCCGGGCCTACCGTTCTTGCAAGAATTAGCGATGAGGAATTGCTGGTCTTTCTTTAGGGGGCATGGGTATGAACCTTTGCTCGTTGAAGGAGATGATCCGATGAAAGTGCATCAATTATTAGCAAAAACTCTTGAGGACTCTTACCATAAAATCCGCACAATTCAGACGCAAGCGCGTGAAAATGGCTTTAAGAAACGTCCTATTTGGCCCATGATTATTCTGCGAACTCCTAAAGGATGGACAGGGCCGAAAGAGGTGGACGGCCTGCCGGTTGAAGGAACGTTCCGATCCCACCAAGTGCCTCTTGCAAATGTAAAGGAAAATCCAAAACACTTGAAAATGCTTGAAAATTGGATGCAAAGCTATCATCCGGACAAACATTTTGATGAAAATGGAAGGTTGATCGAAGAGTTAAAAAATTTAGCGCCTGCCGGCGATTTTCGGATGAGCGCAAGTCCTTATGCCAACGGGGGCCGTTTGCTTGTTTCGCTTGATCTTCCCGATTATGAAGATTTAGCTGTTGAAGTGCCTGAGCCGGGAGCTGTTTTGGGCGAGGCGACCAGAGTTCTTGGCAAATATATAAAAAGTGTGTTTATCAAAAATGAAGACGAGAAAAATTTTCGCCTTTTTTGTCCTGATGAAACGAATTCAAACCGTTTGGGCGCTGTTTTTGACTTTACAGATCGCTGCAGTGCAGCCGCTATTATAGAAATTGACGATCATGTAGCTCCGGATGGACGAGTGATGGAGGTTCTAAGCGAGCATTGCTGCGAAGGCTGGTTGGAAGGGTATCTTTTAACGGGAAGACATGGAATATTTGCCTCATACGAGGCTTTTGCTTCGGTTGTTGATTCGATGCTCAATCAACATGCAAAATGGTTGAAAATGTGCAAAGAGATTCCTTGGCGCCACCCCATCTCTTCATTAAACATTCTATTAACATCGCATGCCTGGAGAAATGACCATAACGGATACAGTCATCAGGGTCCTGGCTTTATCGATAATGTCATGAGTAAAAAAGGAGCTGTAACACGCGTTTATTTCCCTCCGGATGCCAATTGCTTATTAAGTGTCGCAGACCATTGCTTTAGGAGTGAAAATTACGTAAATCTGATCGTTGCGGGCAAGCAGCCTCAACTTCAGTGGCTGAATATTGAACAAGCCCGCGAACACTGTTCTAAAGGGGCTTCAGTATGGAATTTTGCAAGCAATGATCATGGTCGGGAACCCGATATCGTATTAGCTGCTGCCGGAGATGTGCCGACAATAGAAATTGTGGCAACTTCCTGGCTGCTTCAAAAACATCTTCCGGAGATGCGTGTTCGTGTGGTCAATGTTGTCGATATTATGACGCTGGCTTCGCACGAACGTCATCCGCATGGAATGGATGAGCTGACATTCGACGATCTTTTTACAAGAGAGTCTCCGGTCATTTTTGCCTTCCATGGGTACCCTAGAATTATTCATGAACTTGTTTATTGCAGAACAAACGACAAGCGTTTCCATGTGCGGGGATATATTGAAGAGGGAACGACAACAACACCTTTTGACATGCTCGTTTTAAACGAAATGAGTCGATTCCATCTTGTCATTGAAGCGCTTAAAAGAGCAAAACGGTTTAGTTCCGACGCAGGGGATTTGATCGAAATGTTCGAAGGCAAACTCTTGGAACATCGGAACTATATAAGAGATCATTTGCAAGATCTTCCGGAAATCAGAGACTGGAGATGGAGCCATGCTCAACAGCTCGAAAAAGCAGGAGCCGGATCAGGATCAGGAGGCTGGAAAGTCGGACAGACGGATTAGCGATGAAGCTTCAACCGATTTATCCTGTTGATGCTTGGTCAATTCGGGAAGAAAGGGTGGAACCCCGGCTATTTGCGCAAAGCGAATCGGTGTTTACAGTGGGCAACGGCTATCTTGGCCTGCGCGGTAATTTTGAAGAGGGCGGCCCTGTTTTTCAAAACGGCACATACATTAACGGCTTTTATGAATTTCGTCCTTTGATCTATGGCGAAGAAGCTTTTGGCTATGCGAAGCATAGCCAGACAATGTTAAATCTTACAGACTGTAAAATTATCAAGCTTTGTGTCGACGGTCAAAACTTTGATGTCAGTCAAGTCGGCATCCTTAGCTATTTACGGGTGCTTGATTTAAAAGAAGGTATTCTTTTAAGAGAAGTTCTTTATGAAACAGACAAAGGTAAAAAAGTGCTCGTCAAATCGCAGCGCTTTGTTTCTTTTCATAGAAAAGAGCTTGCTGTAATTGTGTATGAGGCCGCCCTTTTAGAAGACGAAGCTAAAGTGACGATCTCATCTGAGATGATCAGCAATGAAAGCAGCCAATTAAATGAGTGGGACCCAAGAGAGGCCGCGCCTCTTTACGGGCAGGTATTGGTTCCTCAAAAAAATGACTGCAAAGATCAGAGAGTTTATTTGGAACATACGGCCAAAAACAGTAAAATGACGCTTGGCTGCATGATGGACCACGAAATAGAAACAGCGTGCGCTTTTACAACCCGCTCTGAATCCACAGACTGTTTAGGAAAAGTTGAGTATCGAATTTCAGCTGTTGCAAATAAGCCGGTTAAGCTTGTCAAGTACATGGCCTACCACGCAAGCAAAGACGGAAACGGCGGCTTGCGAAAAGATGCAGAAAAAACGATCGATGAAGCTAAAAAAGCCGGAATAGATGTTTTGCTTCAGGAACACAAAAAGTACATGTTTGATTTTTGGCAGCAGGCAGATATCCAAGTAAAAGGTTCTGGTCAGGTTCAGCAAGCGCTGCGTTTTAATCTTTATCATATTTATCAGTCGGCAGGAAAGTCGGGCGGCAGGGGAATTTCTGCAAAGGGGCTTACCGGTCAAGGGTATGAAGGGCACTACTTTTGGGATTCGGAAATTTATGTTCTTCCTTTTTTTATCTACAACTTTCCCGGTATTGCGCGCAACCTCTTGAAATTTCGGTACTCAATGCTGGAATTTGCAAGGCAAAGAGCTAAAACGCTGAATCAAAAAGGGGCGCTTTTTGCCTGGAGAACAATCAATGGCCAAGAGGCTTCCGCCTATTTTCCTGCGAGCACTGCGCAGGTGCATATCAACGCGGATATTGTCTACGCATTGAGAAAATATGTCGAGGTTACAGGCGATAAAGAAGCGCTGGATGAATTCGGGGCGGAAATCCTTGTGGAAACTGCCAGGTTTTATCAAGACTTGGGAAGCTATATTGACGGAGCCTTTGTTATTAATGAAGTGACGGGGCCGGATGAATACACAGCTCTTGTCAATAACAACTCCTATACAAATTATATGGCAAAGGAAAATCTTCTTTATGCCGTTGAAGTGCTTTCTTCCTTAGAAAAGAAAGTTTTTAAAACAGTTTCTCAAAAAACAAATCTTCATCCTTCGGAGATCAAGGAGTGGAAAAAAGCTGCTGAGAAGATGTATCTTCCTAAAAAAAATCAAGAGGGGATCTTGCCGCAAGATGACAGCTTTTTAAAAAAACAGAGATGGGATTTTAAAAACACACCGGACGAAAACTACCCTCTTTTGCTGCACTACCATCCGCTTGTAATCTATCGCCGTCAAGTGTTAAAGCAATCCGATCTTCTCTTGGCGATGTTCTTGCTGCCTCAATATTTTGAAAAAGATGAGATTAAGCGCAATTTTGAATACTACGATCCGTTAACAACAAGCGATTCTTCCCTTGCAGACTGTGTTCAAGGAATTATTGCAGCCTCCATAGGAGAAAAGAAAAAGTCTTTGGATTACTTTTTCGAGACTATGGAAATGGATCTTGAAAATATCAATCACAACCTGCGCGATGGCGTGCATATTGCTTCAATGGCAGGCGGCTGGATCTTTATTGTTTATGGATTTGCCGGCTTGCGGGATAATCATGGGGAGCTCAGGTTTTCCCCTTTTCTTCCAAAGCCTCTTCACTTCAATTTCACTCTCAGGGTTAAAGGCAAAAAACTTAATATCAAGCTTTCGCAGCACAAAACAGCGTATACGTTGATTGAGGGGAAGGATCTTGAAGTCTATCACAATCATGAAAAGATCAAATTAGCTTTAAATGAGTGCATCGTTAAAAATAATTAGTTGCATCGGTTGCATCCTGAAAATTTTTTAGGATGCAACCTGTGTAAAAACACTTTTTCAGAGATTTTGCAATTTCTCTCTAATATACCGATCGCGCTCTCAAAATTTGGGATTTCAGCTTTGAGAAAACGTGCTTGTGGACAATCGCAAGCCGCTCAATATTGATTAATATTAAGCGGTTTGCGATCGTTTACAAGCGAGTTTTCTCAAAGCTGAAATCCTAAATTTTGAGGGGCGCGATCGGTATAAGTTGTTTCTTTATTTTATTTTTATCGGTATATATGGTATGTAGGATGAAAATGGAAAGAGCTGTTTTCGTAATTTTGATTTTGTAAAAATTGATCAATCGCTCAATTTTTTTTATACATACAAAAACATTCAATATTAAGGAGGTTGATGATGGCGCAATTAGTCCCTAAATCTTTTTTTCCGAGAAATCTTTTTCGCTTTCCTATTTCAAGTTTTCCATCGCTTTGGGAAGAGCTTGGAGGCGAATTAATTGAGGAACCATCCGGATTAACCGTCTGGGAGGATAACAACGAAGTCAATATTGAAGCTAAGATGCCGGGTTTGAGCTCAAATGATATCGAGGTGACATTAAATAACGGCATTCTCTCTATTCAAGGTGAAAGAAAAGAAGAAGAAGAGAACAAGGAAAGAAAGTACCACAGAAAAGCGTCTTATTCTTATTCTTATCGTGTTTCCTTGCCCACGCAAACCGATGAAAATAATCCCAATGCCGTGTACAAAGATGGCGTAATGAAGATTACCTTTCAAAAGCTTGCTCAAGGCAAAGGCAAAACCATTCCTGTGAAAAACAATTAAGACCAAGGCCGGCAGGATGATGACAAGTCTGCCGGCTGCTTTTTTTTGCACGGAAGCGTCGTTGTGTTGATTGTAAATAAAGTTAGCGGAGTTAGCGACAGCGCGGCCATTTGTTGGCGGCAAAGCGTATATGACTCATTCAATGTGAAAAAGCCGTTTTACATCTGGGTCTTCGCTATTATCAGCTGGGTCTTCGCTATTATCAGCAAAAGTTTTCAAATGAGCATAGAGACCATCCATTATAGCATCATCAATGTTAGGGTTCTGTCTCTTAAGGTCCTTCCTAATCCAATGAGTAGAGCACTGGTATATCAATGTACCGTTGATTTTTAACCGATCGGGATCCTTGTTTGATTCTGTTGATATACCCAATTCTCCCGGAGCTGTATATTTTTCGATTGAAACAGTTAACGGTTCCTTATCATCACCATACAATGTCAACTCATACGTCACGTATGCCCTATCAACTTCTCCAGTTAGCTTTTGTTTCTTAAATCCTTTTCCGTCTTCTGCTTTTTCGAATTTTTTACCTGTGTTTCCAGGTTTTTTAGCTAAAGTAATAAATTTATTGATAAGTTCCTTCTTTATTGCTATATCTGCCATCTTCACATTTGCAACGGGGTCAACAGACGTATTTTTTAGATTTATTTCCTTAATTTTTTTGTCGGAAAGAAAAGAAACTCTCAAGACAAGTCAAATTTTCCAATAATTGGAGGAAACAAAAAAGAAAAATATCAAGACAACATCGAAAGATCCGAAATTGCCGATTAGACCATTTGCATCAAATCACAAGAGAAATTAGCAAAAACCACGCTATTGTTTTCTTAGAGGATCTGCAAATCAAAAATATGTCTAAATCTGCAAAGGGATCAATCGAATCGCCAGGCAGAAATGTTAAGGCGAAATCTGGATTAAATAAATCCATCATAGATCAAGGTTGGGGGATCTTTTGCAATCTACTAAATTACAAATTGTCGTGGCTAGGAGGGGAACTACATTACGTTAATCCCCAGTATACGAGTCAAAAATGTCCAAGTTGTTCGAATATCGACTCTCAAAACAGACCAAGCCAATCACAATTTCAATGTAGAAAGTGCTATTACGAAAATCATGCTGACAATGTTGGTGCATTAAATATATTAGCGGCAGGGCTTGCCGTGATAGCCTGTCAAGCGAACTCTGTTAGGAGTCGGCAGCAGGAACCGGTAGGAAACCACAAGGAAATACTACCCTGTGCAATATAAGTACAGGAATCCTCTTCCTTTAGGGAGAGGAGGATGTCAAGACGGCATATCGGTTAACGTTTTGGGTTTTTTGATGGTTCTTAGAGCATTCAAAATAACAATGACATCGATTACTTCCTGACTTATTGCTCCTGCAACGGGGGGAAGATAGCCCAAAGAGGCAATGGCCATTCCCAATATCGAAAGCAGCATCCCTCCTAAGGCGCTTTGCAGAGCAATTCTTCTTAAGCGCGTGCTGATGTGAAGGAACTCGTCTACTTTTTCAAGCGAATTCTCGAGCACAACAGCCCCCGCAGCCTCCGCGGTAATATCGCTATTTTGCCCAAGCGCAATTCCTACGGTTGCCGCGATCAATGCAGGAGCATCATTGATGCCGTCTCCTAAGTAGACCGTTTTATTCTGAGCAGTTTCTTTGACGACAATATCGACTTTCTCCTCCGGGCTTTTTTCTGCATAAATCCGGAAACTCCAATGGTGTTGGCCAGATATCTTACTTCTTCTTCGCGATCCCCTGATACAATCATGACTTTCTTAATTTTATGTTTAGGAAGCAAATGACTGACAAATTTGACGCTATCATATCTGGGGGCATCATGGAATCGGTAATAGGAATCAAGCTTTCCATCGATTACAATGATGCATTCAAGTCCATGCCCTTCAGGGAGGAGCTCCTTTTGACTTCCTAAACCAATTTGATCAAGTTGTTTTCGACTGGTAATGAGCACTTCATGCTTTCCAATCAAACCCTGCAAGCTTTTCCCTCTTGTTTCTTTGATTTCTTTAGCTTCAACAAGTGCAAGACTTTCTTTCTCGGCTTTGTCCAGGATGGCTGTTGCAAGAGGATGTTTGGAATACTGCTCCAGACTGGCTGCCAATCTTAAAACCTCTTTGGAGTCGGAAGAAGAGAAGGTTTTTTGCTCCACTAATACAGGCTTCCCATACGTGAGCGTTCCTGTTTTATCGAAAATCATCGTTTGGCATTGATCAAGCTGTTCTAAAACGATCGGATTTTTAACCAAAATTCCTCGACTGGCGCAAAGGGAAATGGATCCGATGATTGCAACAGGAATTGCGATCAATAAAGGACAAGGGGTTGCAATGACCAATACCGCAAGGAATCGTATGGATTCTCCGCTATGCATCCATGCTAAAAGAGCGATTAGCACAGCCAAAGGCGTGTACCAGGCGCCGAGCTGATCGGCTAGTCTGCGCATGCGCGGCCGTTTTTGTTCGGTTTCAAGCATCACTTGCATGATTTTTGCATAACGGGAGTCCGATACCAGCTTTCCGGCTTTGATAATAAGAGAGGAGTCTCCATTGATAGAGCCCGACAGAACAGACGATCCGGGAGCTTTATCAATTTGAAACGGCTCCCCTGTCAAAAAGGATTCATCCATGACTCCATGCCCCTCTATGACCTCGCCGTCTACAGGACATATTTCATGTGGGAAAATATGAATAATATCCCCGATGGCAATCTCTTCTACAGGGATGTCTGTCATTTTATCTTGATTTTTTTTGTGGGCAAATGTTGGAGCTCGTTTAGCTAATGCTTCTAGTACTTTGGAAGCCCTCCTTAGGGCGAAATTCTCCAATGCCTCTCCTCCGGATAGCATCAGTACGACAAGGGAGCCTGCTAAATATTGTTCTAGCAAAACAGATGTAATAATCGACATGCCGGCAAGAAGATCCGAACCGAATTCCAAAGAAATAACCTTGCGTAAGAGATCCAATACTAAAAGCGATCCTCCGACAGCCAAAACGAGATACAGAGGAAAATAAGCAAGCAATGGCATAAAGAAGCGGAACAAAAGGTGGCAGGCGATTCCGATGATTGCTAATAAAGCAATAAAGCTCGATATTCCCAGTGTTTGATGCTGTTGTTCTTGTGGTTTGGGTTCCATTTTTCCTAATGAAGATAGAGAAAATTCTGCTAAATGAACAGGTTCTATACCGATCGCACCCTCAAAATTTGGTTTTTGGCAAAGAAAAAGCTCTCGTGATTGAGCGATCGCAAGCCGCTTAATATTAATCAATATTGAGCGGCTTGCGATCGTTCAATCACGAGGCTTTTTCAAAGCCAAAATCCCGAATTTTGAGGGCGCGGCCGGTATAAGGCAAGTTAGTAAGCTATTGTGTCGTATTGGAGCATCATTCTTTGCGCATGGAAAAAAGAACCATTAATTGCAATACAATGAAACATAATATTTATATAGCTTTCCCTGTCCTTATAATATTTTGGAATAATCAGTGTTTCCAATTTTTGATATAAATCATGTGAATCTTGGGAAATATCAACAGGTTTTCCCGGTATAATTTTTTTTCCTATCGACCATCCCGTAACTCCTTCAATATGACCTTCATTCCACCAGCCATCTAAGACGCTTAAAGAAGGAACTCCGTTGAGGGCTGCTTTCATTCCGCTTGTGCCTGAAGCCTCTAAAGGCGGCTCCGGAGTATTAAGCCATAGGTCTGTTCCGGAGGTGATTAATTGAGCATCCGTGATTTCGTAGTTAGGTAAATAGACAATTTTTATTTGATTTTCTAACGCTTGCATATAAGAAAATAGTTTTTCGATGATCCGTTTTCCTTCGAAATCCATTGGGTGGGCTTTGCCGCCAAGAATGATTTGCAGAGGACCAATATTTGCTGCAATACTTTTTAATTTTTCAATATCCCGGAAAAGAAGATCTGCTCTTTTGTATGCGGTAGCTCTTCTTGCAAATCCGATTGTGAATATGTCTTTATCCAATTGAATGCCGGTCTTTTCCATCACATAGTTGATTAATGCAGTTTTTGCTTCCATATGAGCGTTCCATAATTCGTCTTTGGGAATGCCAAGCGCATAGCGTAAACAAAAGTTGTCTTCACGCCATCCGGGAATATGCTTGTCATAAAGTTTTAGAAAGGGAGGAGATGTCCACCTGATCGCATGAACTCCATTGGTAATCGCTTCTATTTTATATGGAGCAAAAATGAGTTCGTCAATTTCCGTATTTAACTTGGATACCCCATTAATGAATTTACAAAAGTTCAGGGCTAAAAATGTCATATTAAGCTGGCCTTCGAAGGTATAGAGATATTCCATTTCCAAGATTTCTTTATTGCCTAAGGCTTGCGAAACCAAGTCTAAAGGAAATTGGTCTTGACCGGCAGTTACAGGCGTATGCGTTGTAAAGACACATTTTTTTCTTATTTTTTGGATGATATCCTGATTTAGAGGAGAGTCCGTTTGGTTAATGATTTCATCTAAGAGTTCCAATCCTAAGAATGCCGAATGCCCCTCGTTCATATGATAACGCTGCAGATTATCGTATCCAAGAGCTCGAAGCATTTTTACTCCTCCAATACCAAGAATCATTTCTTGACCGATTCGGTATTCATTCCCATCGCCATAAAGACGATCTGTGAGCTTGCGATCCCATTCATTGTTTTCATCGATATCTGTATCAAGAAAATAGACAGGAACTCGATATCCGCTAACGCCTGTGATTTCGTATTTCCAGGCAATGCAGGAGACTGAATGGCCAAAGAGAGCGAGTTCTATTTTTGGATGTTGTTTGGAAAGATATTTTTCAATATCCCAAGGCTCTGCCTCTTCAATTTGTCTTCCATAGGGATCAAGAATTTGATGGAGATATCCCTTTCTATTGAGCAAAGAGATGCCGGCAATCGGTATCTCTAGATCCGCTCCTGCATAAAGCAGGTCTCCGGCTAAAATTCCCAGCCCTCCGCTATATGTTTTCATTTCCGGGTCCAGAGCAATTTCCATGGAAAAATAAGCGATTTGTCTCAAAATTCACCTCGGGATGTAAAAGTAATGATGAATATAATAAAGAGGATTTTAAGAAATAAAGTAAATGATTTGCGCTGCAATTTAGGGAAAATGTACAAAGTCGAGGTATACCGCTCGTGATTCAAAATTTGGTTTTTGGCAAAGAAAAAGCTCTCGTGATTGAACGATCGCAAGCCGCTTAATATTAATCAATATTGAGCGGCTTGCGATCGTTCAATCACGAGGCTTTTTCAAAGCCAAAATCCCAAATTTTGAAACACGAGCGGTATATATACCGCTCGTGATTCAAAATTTGGTTTTTGGCAAAGATTAAATTTTGAGGACGCGGGCGGTGTATCATTAAAAAAAGATACCCAATTAACTTCAAAAGTTAATTGGGTATCATCTCGGCAGCCCCTTGATTGGCGGTTAAAATAAAAGATTTATTCCCATCCAATGCTGAACATTTGATCGTTATCTATTTTTCCTTTGTTGGGATTTGCTGCAGGCTTTTGAAAGTTTACTTGAGATAGATTTTTAAGGTTGAAACCTAAATTCATCCTTTCACCATTGAGAGGCACTGCTGCTCCGCCTAATGCTTGCCCTAAACTAAAATGTAAACGATATGAAATTACTTGGTCATTTTCTGCATTTCCATGCCCGAGTTCACCTTCATTAATGGCATAATTAAAGGCTGTTGAAGATAGGTGTTTTCCCATGGGAGAACGAGCATGGTCTTCAAAGTCGACTTTCTCATGTTGACTTACAAATACATAAGCGGTACCCGGACCGAGAATAAACCGCAATGCATCAATGCGTGATGCAGCTGTGGGCAGCCATGGCCCGGTATTATCTACAAGTTGCTTCTCCAGGTTGGATACTGTAATTTCCTTGCTTTCTCCTTTCGTTCCTCTATGAAAATGTTCCTTAGGCAATTCTTCAGGGTTATTGTTGTTGACTCTTCTCTCTCCTCTGTGGACTACTCCAAATTGATTTTTAAGGTCGTATGTGAATTCGATTTCTTTATTGTTATATTTTTCCAATAATTCAGGTTTCTCTTTTTCTAATACACCTCTAATAGTAATGTTTTGTCCTTTATATTTTTCCATTAAGTAAGTTATATCGTATTTTTCCATCAATAAAGTTGAGTCTCTAAATAAAGGTATTTTTTTTAATTTGTTTTTTATTTTTGAATTAAATCCATCAGTTTTATGTTTATTCATACCTAAATCTGACAATTTTTTTGATGTTGAATTTAGTCTTTTATGATTTCTGCTATCAATTTTTAGTAGTTTTCTATTTCCTCTAAAATTACATCTATTTATTTGTGGTTTTCTATTTAATGTATTTGTATTAAATTTTCTTGTATGTAAAACATTATTTATATTCATGATTATTTATCCTTGTTTGCTTGTTTATGTATTTATTTTAAAATAAAATCTTTAAGTTTTGATTAAAATTAAATTAATATTTTGATAAGTTAAACAAACAACACGTTTTTGTTGATAAATAGATATAAAAATAGAGAATTTTTATTGGTAAATAGATATAAAACAGTACGTTTTTATAAACTCGACTTTGCAAAATTTTGCATATCCTTCAAACGTACTGGTTCCACAAAAATAATTGAAACACAGAGGCTCAAAGACACAGAGAATCTACCCGTTTATTGCACGGGTTATTCCATTTTTTAAATGTCTAAAACCAAATTTTGAAACACGAGCGGTATACACACCTTCTTTTTAATTGATCTTAAAGGACGTACATTTTAGCAAATAAGTTATTAAGAATAAATATTCTTAATATGTTTTCCTTGTAAAAAAGTACGATATATCGTACTATAGAATTAAAGAACAGGGACAGAATGAATCGATATACGCTTTATGAGACCGACGAGTACCTGAAATGGCTAGAGACACAAACGCTGAAATCTAAAAAGCAGGTTCAGTCCAGAATGTTAAAGATTGAAGATGAGGGGTACTTCGGAAATCACAAGTACCTGGAGTCTGCGGATCTATGGGAGCTGAGATTCAACGATGGCAGGCGGATTTATTACGTAGTAGTCCCTGAATCCAAGGTAATTCTCTTATTAGGAGGAAATAAAAATGGGCAAAGCAAAGACATCAAGCAAGCATCAAACATACTTAAAAAACTTGTCAAAGGTTGATCTTGATAGGGTCTCCGGACTTCACAAAGCCGAGCCTTTAAAAGATCTTACAGACGATAGGCAAATTTCTATGGCTGTGTTCGAATGCCTGCTTAACAATGATCCCGAAGGAGCTATGGAGATGATCGAAATTTATCTTGAGGCGATGAATAAAGCTAAAATGAGACGCAAAACAAAACTCCCTAAATCCACAATGTATTCAGCATTGAAGCATCGAAACCCTACTATAAAAACGTTGGCGAAGATCATGTATTCCTCTACACACTAAGCAAGTAAGGAGGAAAAATGAAGAGACATGCAAATTTCATCGGTTCCGATTTTGATGATTTTTTAAGAGAAGAGGGGCTGCTTGAAGATACAGAGACTGCGGCTACAAAAAGGGTTTTTATTTTTGAACTCGAAAACAAGCCTTCATCGCTTAGAAAATTATGCGAAATAGCAAGGGCTGTCTGTAGACGTACAGATATATACCGGTCGCGCCCTCAAAATTTGGGAAAGGCTGTACTCCGATAAGAACCTGTTCAAAATCTCCGGCAAATCCTAAGAAAAGCCACTGTTTCAAGAGAGGGCAATGACGGACTTTGCCAAAAACCAAATTTTGAGGGCGCGCCAGGTATATATACCTCTTCAAATTGAAGAATCGGTAACAAGAGAGAAAAATTCAAATAATCCTGTAAAAAATAAGCTGTTTCCTCCCAAATAACAGGCTGCTTGGCTGTGTACCTAAAAGACCCAGTAGGCTACAATGTCTCCTTTCAATTTATGCTTGCTACGATGGATTTTTTTACCACAGAGCTCACCGAGCCCACAGAGAGAAGAGAGAATGACACTTTAACTGGTGAAATTATAGGTGCAGCCATAGAAGTTCATCGAAGTTTAGGGCCTGGACTTCTTGAGTCTGCATATGTTGCATGTCTAGCCTATGAGCTCCGTTTAAGAAAATTAAAAGTGGAACAAGAAGTACCATTACCAATTTTCTATAAGGACGTTATGCTCGATTGTGGATACCGGTTAGATTTAGTCGTGGATGATCAAGTAATTATAGAGGTTAAGTCTGTTAAGGCATTGACGCCCTTATATGAGGCCCAATTGCTTTCCTATATCAAAATGTCTGATTACCATAAGGGCTTGCTAATCAACTTCAATGTGAAAATGCTGAAGGATGGTATTCGAAGAATGAGAAATTGAATTCTCTCTGTGATCTCGGTGAGCTCTGTGGTAAAAATCAAAAAAGCTGCCTAAGTTGGAGCGCCGATGGCTCTGAATCTATCACGTATTCTGCCAGCAAACTCTTGCCCAAAAACAGACGTTGGATCCAGCCCCGATATATTTTCCAAAAAGCTCATTATAGTCTGTTTAAATTCGTGAAAATCTTCGTAATACGTGTTGTACAGCACTCGTTCTTTCATCCATTTCCAAACCCGCTCAATCGGGTTTAAATTTGGACTGTAAGGAGGAAGAAAATGTAAGTTGATTTTAGAATTTTGGAGATGTGAAGTTACACTCTTATTTCGGTAATAGCGAGCATTATCACAAAACACATGTATTTTATCCTTAGTTGGATAGGCGTCCTCAATCTTCTTAAGGAAAGAGATAGTAGATTCGGCATTCAGCGTCTTATCTTCCTGAACATGCAATTTCGATGAAAGTAAATCAACAGCACCAGAAAGATTTAGTCGAGATCTTCCGCTATTTGCAGCAATTTCCTTGCGTAATCCTGTCTTGATCCAGCCATAGGTCACTTGAGTATTGTGAGTAGGATGCACTCCATCCATAAAACAAATCGTTTCTCCATCTGTCAAAGACCTTTTTAGTTGTTCGTATTCCTCAATCCATTTCTCTTGACGCTCCTTATCTGCTTTACCTGGAACGAGGGCTGGTTTTTTATAGGAAAATCCATGTCGATGCATCCAATTGCACAGTCCTGGCACGGTATAATCAATTTTGAACACTGTTTTTACATACAACAAAATATCTTTAATATAGAGATAGGTATGCTCTTGTAAATGCTTTTCAAGCTGTTCTGATTGATCTAAAGAGAGCTTTTCTACAGAGCCACCATTTTCCGGTTTCAACTTTTTTGACTCTTTATAATCTCGAATGTGTTGGCGAATAGCGTCATCAGAAAGTAAAAGGGCTTCTGCGATTTGCATAAGAGTCCACCCCTTGTCGTAAAGCAGAACAGCTTTGATGCGATCACAAATTCGTTTATCCCTCTCTTTTTTATGTTGGGCCACCAAATCGCTTCGTTCGTAAACAGTAAGGAAATTTCTCATGAAAAGAGTTATTACGTATGAATGAATTTTGGAAAAGGATTTTCAGAAAAACATCTCTATCCTGCCAGTGGAAATCCCGGCTCTTGAATCAAGAGAGGTATATTTAAAATTAAAAAAATATTTGCAAATTTTAAACTTTGCAGTGTATCCCATATATATGTACCTTTCGTGTTTCAAAATTTGGGATTTTGGCTTTGGGTATGATAGATGAGCGAAAAAACAAAATTTAGATTGATCTTTCTATGAAAACTATCAAACTGTGTATTTCGGCGATTTTTCTTCTTGTCCTTTGCTCTTTTTCATCAGCTTTCAGGCAAGTTGATCCTCTTTCTTCCTGGAATGACGGGCCGGCAAAGCAGGCCATTATTGATTTTGTGAAATCGACCACCGGCAAAGGAAGTTCAGATTTTGTGCCGTTGGATGAAAGAATTGCAGTTTTTGATCAAGATGGAACTCTTTGGGTTGAAAAACCGATTTATACGCAAACAAGATATTGCCTTGATCGCATTTCTGTACTTGCCAGGGATAATCCCGGCTTAAAAAATACCGAACCGTTTAAGACGGTTCTAAAGGGGAGTCAAGAGGCTGTTTTGAACTTGTCTTTGCCGGTCCAAGTCAAAATAATCATTGCCTGTTTGACGGGAATGCCTGTTGAGGTTTTTCAAGATGAGGTCCGCAATTGGATAACTACTGCTAAAAATAACCGTTGGAATCGACTCTATACACAGCTGGCGTACCTGCCGATGCTGGAAGTTTTGCATTATTTGCGCTCTAATGGTTATAAAACCTATATCGCAACCGGGGGATCTCAAGATTTTGTTCGTGTATATGCAAAGCTTGCTTATGGCATCCCTCCGGAACAAGTTATTGGAACTGCAACTGAAAAAAGTTATCGCTATGATAAAAATGGGGAGCCGTTTTTAAGGGTAGAGCCCAGATTTTTATTCTACGATAACTATAACGGCAAGCCGAAGGGGATTCAATTAATGATTGGGCGCCATCCTTATGCCGCATTCGGAAACTCCATTGGCGATCGAGAAATGTTGGAGTATACATATTCCGGGAAAGGAAAGCGGCTTGCTATGCTTGTTTTGCATGATGATGCTGAACGTGAATATGCATATGGCCCGGCTAAAGGGCTGCCGGATTCAAAGGTGGGCACTTTCACTCAAGCGCTCTATGATGAAGCTAAGAAAAAGGGGTGGGTTGTCATCAGCATGAAAAATGATTGGAAGCGTATTTTTTCATTTGAGTGATCCTGCCGCGCGAAAATGGACCTGAACTGTGAGTGAAGAGAAGCAAAAAAATATCGGACGGATTGTATCAATTAAAGGAAGCGTTATAGAGGTTGAATTTGAAAATGCGCTCCCCGGCCTCAGAAACTTGATGAAAGCTGTAAACAATCAATCTGTCTTTATCGAGGTTTTTGAATATATAGACTTAAGGAAAGTAAAAGGAATTGCGCTGATGCCCGCAGAAGGGGTGAAAGTAGGCGAGCTTATTGAAGATTTAGGGCATGGATTGGAAGTTCCCGTCGGCAGGGAAACGCTTTCTCGAGTTTTTAATGTTTTTGGAGAAACAATTGATGGAGGCGAAAAAATTCATGCAAAAACGAAGCGCACAATTTACCGGACTCCTCCCTGTGTGAACCTGCAAAAATCTAAGGGGGAAATTTTCGAAACAGGGATTAAAATTATTGATCTGCTTTCACCTTTTGAAAGAGGCGAAAAAGCAGGTCTATTTGGCGGGGCAGGCATTGGAAAAACTGTTTTGTTAACTGAAGTTATTCACAACATGGTAAAAAAGTACGAAGGAATCAGCGTTTTTTGCGGTATCGGAGAAAGGTGCAGGGAAGGCGAAGAGCTCTATAGCTACGTAAAAGAAGCAGGACTTTTGCCGAACATGTTAATGGTTTTTGGTCAGATGAATGAATCTCCCGGATGCCGGTTTCGCGTGGGCAATACTGCATTAACCATGGCAGAGTATTTCCGCGATGATGAACAAAAAGACGTTCTCCTTCTAATCGATAATATCTTCCGGTATATTCAAGCGGGGGCGGAAGTTTCCGCTTTGATGGGAAATATTTCTTCCAGGCTTGGATATCAGCCAAGTTTATCTACGGATATGGCACAGCTGGAAGAGCGGATTGCTTCAAGCGAAATTGGCTCGATTACCTCGATTCAAGCTGTCTATGTGCCTGCTGACGATCTGACAGACCCTTCAGCTGTCCATACTTTTAAACATTTAACTTCATACATTGTTCTTTCCAGACAGCGGGCAAGCGCCGGATTGTATCCGGCTGTTGATCCCTTGCTCTCAACTTCGAAAATGATCTCTTCAGATGTTGCAGGAAGGAGGCACTACAGCGTATCTATGGCGGTAAAGAAAACTCTTGCAGATTATAAGGAAATCAAAGAAGTCATCGCGATGCTTGGATTTGAACAGCTTTCTAAGAAAGATAAAGAAGTTGTCATACGCGCCAGGCAATTGGAAAAATTCCTTACACAGCCATTTTATACTGCTGAAAGGTTTACCGGAAGACCGGGTAAAACAGTTCCTTTGAAGAAAACCCTTGAGGGGTGCGAAAGGATATTAGCTGATGAATTTAAGGATTATCCTGAAAAAAGTCTTTATATGATTGGGTCGATTGACGAGGTTGAAAAATAACGATGGGAAAATATGCAGATATTCATTTAAAAATTCTCATTCCTTCAAAAGTTTTTTTTGAAGAAAATGAAATTCAAAGTGTTATGATTGATACAAACGAAGGGGTATATGGAATTCTTCCGAATCGTCTGGATTTCGTAGCGATTATGGAGCCGGGTATTCTTATTTATAAAAAAAAAGCTGAAGGAGCCTGCTATATTGCCCACGATATAGGGGTTGCTGTTAAGAGGGGAAATAATGTGACAATTTGCACGCATAATGCGATTAAGGAGGATGAATTAGGCAAAATTAAGGGAAGCCTGCTGCAGGAATTAAAGCGGTCTGAACAATCGGAGATGCATATTCGAAAGGTGATTGCCGATCTTGAAAAAGACATTGCCTCTCATATTTTAAGTGTTTGAAAATGAAAAAAAATCAGAAGGAAAATTACAAGCGTTTAGTTCAGTTAAAGGAAAAAAGAAAAATCAGGATGTTGAAACAGGGGAAGAAAAATTCTTTTCTCGGTTTTGGCCTCTTTGGCTTGGTGGGCTGGTCGGTTGTGATTCCTACACTGATAGGACTGGGAATTGGAATATGGATAGATAAGCAGCATTCCGGAAAATATTCCTGGTCGCTAATGCTTCTTATCGCAGGTGTAAGCGTCGGCTGCTTGCAGGCGTGGTATTGGATACAAAAAGAGAGAAAAACAATAAAAAAAGATAAGGAAGAAGAGGACGATGGAAAATCGTGATGCATTAAATCTGACAGCGGTCTTTCTATGCGGTTTAGTAAGCGGAGGAATTTATTTTCTATTTATGTGGAGGTCTATAAAGAAATACAACAAAAATGGGGGTGTTTCTTTTTTTATTTTAAAGACGGTTTTTCGTTTGTTTCTTTTGGTTTCATTTTTGTTTTTTGTTGCTAAAAATGATTTTATAAAATATTTAATATTTATGTTTGCGTTTGTTTTATCAAAAATAATTTCCTTGAGAAATTTCAAGAAGAGCAGAGGAAGCGTAGGTGGAAATTACTCCCGATGCAAAAGTGTTTTGGCAATATGGATTTGTAAAAATCAATCTTACGATTGCAATGACCTGGTTTTTGATGTTTATAATCACTATATTTTCTTTACTGCTGACTAAAAAATTTAAGGAAACCGGCATTTATTCCCGTTTTTATGTTACCGTTGAGATTATTCTTACTTTTATTACAAAACAGCTAAACGATATCGGCATAGCGAATCCTGCTGCATATTTTCCTTTTATAGGCACTCTATTTATTTTTTTGACACTCTCGGCGATCTTAACCATTATACCGGACTACATGCCTCCGACTTCTTCGCTTTCGACGACAATTGCGTTTTCAATATGCGTTTTTATTGCCGTTCCTTTTTTTGGGATTAAGGATCAAGGCGTATTCGGTTATTTAAAAACATACTTCAAACCGACAGTCTTTATGTTTCCTATCAATTTGGCAGGTGACTTTTCAAGGACTATTGCTCTTGCCGTCAGGTTGTTTGGAAATATGATGAGCGGTACGATGGTGGTTGCCATTCTTTTGAGTATTGCACCCCTGCTTTTTCCCGTTTTTTTGCAACTGCTGGGGTTGATTACAGGCCTTGTACAAGCTTATATTTTCACGATTTTGTCTGTTGTATATATTGCCGCTGCAATAAAGGTTAGAGAAAAAATTGAATAATCTTATAGGAGAAAAAATCGTATGGAACCTGTTCACTGGATTGCAATTGCCTCGATTATTACCTCAGGAATCACAATTGCTATTGGCGCTTTGGGGGCTGCCCTTAGGAGAAGGAATTGCTGTTGCCTTCGGTATGAAGGCGATTGCGCAGCAGCCCGATGAATCCAATACGATTACCCGTACGCTTTTTGTGGGGCTTGCGATGATTGAATCATGCGTTATTTACTGTTTTGTCATTTCAATGATTTTGATTTTTACAAATCCATTTTGGAATCTATACCGCTCGTGATTCAAAATTTAGGATTTTGGCTTTGACAAAGCCTCGTGATTGAACGATCGCAAGCCACTCAATATTGATTAATATTAAGCGGCTTGCGATCGTTCAATCACGAGAGCTTTTTCTTTGCCAAAAACCAAATTTTGAATCACTAGCGATATAATCAGCGGAAAGTAGTTTTTAAATTATGATCATCGATTGGTTTACAGTTTTTGCGCAAATCATCAATTTTTTGGTTTTAGTTTTTCTTTTAAAAATTTTCCTTTATCGTCCGATTTTTGAAGCAATTAATAAAAGAAAAGAAGAGATAGAGAGCAGTATCGAATCCGCTAAAGAGAAGGAAAATGAAGCGCAAAGAGTTTTAGAAGAGTATGAAAAAAAGAAAAACCTTCTAGAGGGAAGCGAGAAAAAGATTTTAGAAGATGCGCATGTCAAGGCAGCAGAATATTTCAAGCAGAAAAATGCCCAACTGGATAAAGAAATTGATGAGCTGAAGAAGAAAAAGACAGAGAAAATCAATAAAGATCAGAAAAATTTTGAAAAATATGCCGCTGAGAAATTCACTAAGGTAATTTTTGAGTTGAGCCATCGTGTGATTGAAGAGCTTTCTTCTCAAAAGCTGGAAGCTCTTATGTTTGATAAATTTTTGGAATATCTTTCTGGGGAATTGCCTAAGATTAAAACCCTGATAAGCAAGGAACAAAGTATTAGGCTCTCAACTGCTTTCGAGTTGTCTTCTAAACAAAAATCGGATTTTAGAGAAGCTTTAGGGCAAGTATTGAAAAATGCAGAGTGTCGATTTATCACTCGGAAAGAAAATCTTATCGGAGTAAATCTTCTTATCGATACATATGAAATCTCCTGGAATGCATCAGAGGCTCTTTTATCGATTGAAAAAAAAATTTCCGAATCGATATCCCGCGCAGAATTTTTGAGGCAGGCATGAGCCGCTCTCCCATGCTCGATCTAGTCGATCAATTGCAAATTCATTTAGAGAAAGGATTGGAAAATTTTCAGCTGAAAAAAGGTTGGAAAAAAATCGGCATTCTTGTCTCTGCGATTTCGGGTATTGCCAAAATACAAAACCTGTCGAATGTGAGTTATGGAGAGTTGCTTTATTTTTCGGGCGGAGTTGAAGGGATGGCTATAGATATTAGCGAAAATGAAGTCTATGCCATTCTATTTGATCAATCTTTCGGGTTAAAGGCCGGCTCGGAAGTGACCGGTTCCGGAAGACAGGTCAATGTTCCTGTTGGAGAAGAAGTATTAGGAAGGGTGGTTGACGGCAGGGGAAAGCCTTTGGATGGAAAAGGCGGTCTTAACTGTAGCCAAACATTGCCGATTGAAAGAAGGGCTCCGGAAATTATTCAAAGAGTGCCGGTGAATACTCCATTGGAAACAGGAATAAAGGTGATCGACGCCCTTATTCCCATTGGCCACGGTCAAAGACAGCTAATCATTGGCGATAGGCAAACGGGAAAGTCAGCTATTGCAATAGATACCATTATCAATCAGAAAAATAAAGGTGTTATTTGTATTTATTGTGCTGTTGGACAGCGCAGATCAGCCGTAGAAAAAATGATTGCCAAGCTTAATCAGTACGGTGCGATGGAGTACACAGCGGTTGTGATGGCTGAGGGCGATTATTTACCGGGATTGCGTTTTATTACTCCATATGCCGCAACGAGTATTGCAGAATATTTTATGGAAAAAGGGGGCAAGGCGCTAATCATTTATGACGATCTTATTGAACACGCTCGTTCTTATCGCGAGCTTTCTCTTCTCCTTCGCCGTCCCCCGGGAAGAGAGGCTTTTCCCGGAGACATTTTTTACATTCATTCTCGATTATTGGAAAGAAGTACGCATTTATGCCCCGAAGATGGGGGAGGGTCGTTGACAGCGCTGCCTATTGTAGAGACACAGGAGCAAAATATTTCGGCCTATATCCCTACAAATTTGATTTCCATTACAGATGGACAGATATCTTTATCTCCGGAGCTTTTTGAAAACGGTGTATTTCCGGCAATTGATATTGGCAATTCGGTATCGCGAGTCGGCGGGCTTGCTCAGTTAAAAGCCTACCATGACATTGCCGGAAGATTAAGGCTTAGGTACTCTCAGTATATGGAATTAGAATCTTTTTCCCGTTTTGGAGTACGCATTGAAGACGAAACGTATCAGATTTTGAAACATGGCCGCAGGATCAAAGCGTGTTTAGAACAACAACAAAGCGATCCTGTCGATATTCCGACACAAATTTTAATCCTATTTGCTTTAAACGAAGGACTCTTTGACAATATCCCACTTGAATCAATGAAGAAAGCCTTAGAAAGTGTAAGGACAGCTTCGAAAAAATCACAAGATGCGCTAGATAGAATCATTGCGAATCGACATATCGCTCAAGAAGAGCGAAATGTATTGACCGCCGTAGCAAAGGAAGCTTTAAAAGGAGAAGGTTTTGAGCCGGATCGTCCAATCTCTGAAAAAGAAGATATCTAAAATTGAAATTCTCTCGGATGTCGTCAAGATGATGAAGAATCTTTCCTCTGCGAAAATTATTCCCGCTCAGAAAGCTGTGGAATCAATGGATGACTATGATCAAGAGGTTAGGCTTGGTTTTGAAGCATGTATTAGGTATTCGGATGAGGTCTATGCACGATTAGCGAACGCGAGTTTTCAACCTGCAAATACAGGGGTGATTATTTTTGGCTCGGACAGGGGAATGGTTGGGCAATTCAATGAAATAATTTCAGAATACGCCTGTAATGAAATAAAAAAATACCCCGGGGAAAAGGTGATTTGGGCAATTGGAGAGAAGGTAAATGAAAATCTTATCGCAGCTTACCCTGACCTTATTTCTTCCATTTCCCTTCCGCACAGCGTAGAGGGAATAACTGATTTTGTTGATAGGCTGGTAACCGGTTTTGAAAAAGAGAGGGAAAAAAGACCGATTGAAAATCTATATGTGGTTTATAACAAATTAGTCTCAGAATCCGGATACGAGCCGATTTCAGAGCAGGTCCTTCCGTTGAATTTTGAATGGCTTAACCATAGAAATAAAAAATCATGGTCAACCCGCAGGGTTCCGGATGTTATTGGAGGGGTATTCAATACATTTGTTCATTTGTTGCAAGAATACATTTTTGTCACTTTTTACAAGATTTGCGCAGAGTCGATGGCTAGCGAGAATGCAAGCCGTTTAGCAATGATGGAAGAAGCGGAGCAAAATATTCATAAATTGCTCGATTCTTTGAAAAAGTCCTATTTTCAGGAAAGGCAAAAAATCATTGATGAGGAGTTGTTTGATATTATTGCAGGATTCGAGGCAAAAGAAAAATGAAAGAATATTTTCAGAGATTTTAAACAGGTTCTAATCGAGTTACTTTTTGAGTTTCCACTTAAAATAGGGGATTTTAGCCATTACAAATCCTGCAAGCGCTCCGCTTAAATGAGCGGTATTGGCAATCGGGGGAGCAAATGAAGAATAGCCCGCTGCTTCTAATACAAAATTAGCACATTGAATCAACGCCATTGCTCCAACAAAAATGGTAATAAATGCCATCGTTGACGGTTGGAGCTGGTAGCCTTCCCATGGCGCATGCTTTTGCCTTAACCAGATAAATACGATCATTCCGCAAAGGACTCCCGAAAATCCAATAAAGTCAGGACCGCTCATTAAATACTGGGCAGTATTAGAAAAAGCAGCGGATGCCAAAATAAAAACAACCATTCTTTGCACGCCTAAGCGACGCTCCATTTGCATTCCTAACACAAGCAGCCAAATCATGTTAAAAAAAAGATGGAATAAATCGGCATGGAGAAAAATAGGCGTGATCAGCCGCCACACCTCCCCATGTCGAATTTTTTCAAATAAAGCGGCTTGAATGGCAATCGGTTTCCCGGGCGGCTTTAAATAGTCCACAAATTTTTGATAAAAACCCTGCCAATAAGGAGTTTTATGCATTTTTGCAAGAAGAAATCTTCCTTCAGGAGGGAGCTTCTGCGGGTGGTATAATTCGCCTAATCCATAAGCGTTTACAAGTTTGTCAACAATCTGATAAGCGGCGGGATAGTCATAGAGGAGCTCCTTTTTAATCGGCGAAGAAAAAAGTGGAGTTAAAGGGATGTTGGGCGGAGGTATTTGAAGAGGCGGTCTGGTCGCCCGGGTAGCAAATAAAAGAATCGTGCAAAAAAGAATCAGGTAAACTGTAAGCGTTCCGATAGACTTTTGTTTATTAAAGGGCGGTTGCTTAAAGAGATTTTTCGCTCGCTGCAATTGGATTTTCGGCGATTGCTTTGTTTTAGGTTTTGGAGGCAAAGCAGGGGGAAGAGGCGCTTCAATAACTGCAAAGCGGGGATCATGAGGGTTTTCAAGAAAAAAGGCCAGCCATTTTAGAGCGGCGTCCAGGTCATCTTCATCAATTATCCAAAGTTGGCAGCTCAATGTTCCATAATCTTCGCTTCCCCAGTCTGTAACAGATGAGATTTCAAGCTTGTTTTCAATGTTTTCCCGATGCAAAAACCCGGAAAACAGTCTGGCTTCGCGATCATTTTTGAATGTATGTATCAGACGCATCGATTGTTATCTCGGAGATTTTCGTTATGATGTCGGTAGTGGACAAACCATTTATTCGTTTTATAAGTTGGATTTTTCCTCCATATTTTTTTACTGTTTCCGCTTCAATGCAGTTTTCTCCATACTCAGCTCCATTCACATGAATGTCCGGCTGAATTTTTGCAAGCAAATCGTTGGGTGTTATTTCGTCAAAATAAGTCGCATAATCCACAAATTGCAGTGCTGCAATCAATTGAAGCCGATATTCCAGAGGAATAATAGGACGCTTTTTGCTTTTGTAAGATTGAATGGATAGATCGCTGTTTAAGGCAACAATTAATAAATCGGCGAGTTGAGAAGCAGAATAAATCAAGTGCAAGTGGCCGGCATGAAGAAGATCGAAAGATCCATTGAGAGTGGCAATAGAGCATCCATTTGATTTCAGAGATTGTACGATTTCCGATAGGTGCGCAGGTTCAATCAGTTTCTTCTTGTACTCTTCTGCCCATTGCCGCATTTTAATCTTCCCCAACTGTATCAGCGGGCTCCGGAAATGCAATATTGAACACCTGATCGTAATTTTCAACAAAATGAACAGTCATGCCTTCTTTCAAATAGTCGGGAAGCTTTTCGTAATCTCCAATGTTGTCTTTTGGAAAAATAATTGTTTTGAGTCCGGAACGCCTTGAGGCAACAAGTTTTTCTTTGACCCCGCCAATGGGCAAGACTTTTCCCGTCAGCGTGAGCTCGCCTGTCATTCCCAACTTATCAATCACAGGGGTATTAGTGAGCAGAGAAAGAAGCGATGTCACCATTGTGATTCCGGCGGATGGACCGTCTTTTGGAGTAGCTCCTTCAGGAATGTGCATATGGACTTCAGATTTTTCAAAAAAAGTGAAGCCCGGCGCATAACGATGAATTGTGCTGTGCAGGAAACTCCAGGCAATCTCGGAAGATTCTTTCATGACGGAACCTGCCTGGCCTGTCAGCTTCATTGTTGTTTTTTCTCCCGGTACTTTAATCGACTCAATGTATAAAGTAGCCCCTCCCAGAGCCGTCCATGCCAGGCCTGTGCACACTCCAACGGGTGTTTTCTTATAAAACATTTCAGAAATAAAAAACGGTTTTCCCAGGTACTTTTCTATTGTTTTTGGAGTGATCGGCCTTTGGAATAATGGAAGCTGATCAGCTTTTTTCCGTTTTTTCTTTTCCCATGCAGCCTGCTCTCTTACGGCTTCAAGAGCTACTTTACGCATAATTTTCTTAATTTGATTTTCCAGACCTCGTACACCTGCTTCCCGCGCATATCCTTCAATAATTTGTCGAATTGCCGCTTTATTGAAGGTGATCTCTTTGGCTTTTAATCCGATGAGTTTTCTGTTTCTCGGGATTAAGTATTTTTTTGCAATTTCAATTTTTTCTTCCATGATATACCCGGAAAGCCTCATGATGTCCATGCGGTCTTTGAGAGGCTCGGGGATTGTATCAAGAACGTTTGCCGTGACGATAAATAAAATATCCGATAGATTGCATCGGACATCTAAATAATGATCAAGAAAATCTTTGTTTTGCTCGGGATCCAATACTTCTAGAAGAGCAGATGCCGGGTCGCCTTGAAAGCTGTTGCCTATCTTGTCAACTTCATCAAGCATGATCACAGGATTCATGGTTTTACAAAATTTCAACGCTTGAATCATTTTACCGGGCATTGCTCCAATGTATGTCCGCCTGTGGCCTTTAATTTCGGCTTCGTCTCTCATTCCGCCGACAGAAAAACGGTAAAATTTACGGTTGAGGGCTCTTGCGATGCTCTTGCCCACGCTTGTTTTGCCGACACCCGGAGGCCCTACGATACAGATGATGCTTCCCCGCACGCTTCCTGCAAGCTTGCCGACGCTGATAAATTCTAATATCCGCTGTTTAATATCCTGCAATCCATAATGATCTTGCTGAAGCACTTTTTCTGCCAGCTCGAGGTCATGGCATTCTTCGCTGTAAACTCCCCATGGAATAATGGTGAGCCAGTCCAAATAGCTTCTTGCAACCGCATATTCCGACGACAAAGGTTCAAGAACCGACAGTTTTTCCAACTCATCATTGATTACGGACAAAACGTCTTTGGGAACCTTGCGGTCTTTTAAACGTGTCTCAAATTTCTCTCGATCCAGAGTTTTATCATCTTTCTCTATTCCGAGTTCTTTTTTTATTGTTTTTAACTGTTCTCTTAAGAAAAAGTCTTTTTGACCTTTCGAGATCGTTGTTTCAATCTTTTGGTTGATGTTTTGTTGAAGGCGGCTTAGATCCAGTTCTTTTTTTAGGAGGATCAGCGATTTTTCAATTCTTTTAGGGACATTAAACGTTTCCAGGACCTCTTGAAGCTCATCTCTTGTTGCAGTAGTCAAAGCAACGGCAAAGTCTGCAATTTTTCCAGGTTCCGTAAAATCGGAGTGGCTTAAAAAAACTTGCAGCTCTTCTTTAAAAAGCGGGTTAAGTTTAAGCAGTTCCTTGATCGTGGAAATAATGCTGATCGTATAAGCTTTTAGTTTAGGACTGTGGCTTACTAGATCGTCGTGGTAGGAAACCTTTGCCTTAAAATGCTTTTGTCCGGGAATGTTTTTAACGATTTTGATCCTTTTTTCCATGTTAAGGATGACTTGGGCCCCGCCCTTTTCCATTGGGATGATGCGTAATATGCGAGCTAAAACTCCTACCTTGTGCAGGTCGCGCATTTTAACTTTGTAGATATCTGCCTCTTCTTTTTTTGAAAGGACAAGACCTACGCACTTATGTTCTGATTTTGCAATTTTTTTCAGAGTCTCGTAGAAAGGACCCGGTTCAATCATTAATGGCGCTGCCATACCCGGGAAAAACGGACGGCGCACGATGGGAAATATATCAATTGCTTCCGGGTAAATGATCTCATTAGCTGCATCTTTGCCTCCTTTGCTCATCGAGTCAAAAAGAGCGTTTTCGATTTCAACTTCTATGGATGTTTCTTCAAAATCTTTATCCAACATGGGCACCGCTTCACTAATTTTTCGGGATTTTTTTATTGCTCTGTGTGTTTTCTATTTCGTTTAAGGAGATTCTACCGAGATAATTCATTAGTTTCAATAACCATATGCCGTTTGCGGTTCAAAATATTGAATTTTGAAGGCGCGAGCGGTATATCGGCATAAATATGAATATATGATAAATATCTGCATTTTTCAAACACTCAATTAAGTAAGTTTTCCTGCCCTCCGAAAATGCGGGTTTGCTGTTTTTTTTATACTGGTTGTGTGTATCCGTTTACGGGGTAGGAGAGGAGGCGAAGCGCAGAGGAATGAAGGGCGCAGGGAGAGACATACTCCTACCTGTAAAGTCTGTTTTTCTGTCAGTCATTTACCTCGATAACCATTTATAATTCTATGAACACCATCAATCAATTTTTCTTCATAAAAATTGATCAGTAACCCAACTCGTAAATTCAACAAAATACGAAAGAGTCTGAGTCTTATACCGTTCGTGTTCCAAAATTCAGGATTTTGGCAAAAACCAAATTTTGAAACGCGACCGGTATATACCTCTCTTGATTCAAGAGCCGGGATTTCCACTGGCAGGATAGAGATGTTTTTCTGAAAATCCTTTTCCAAAATTCATTCATACGTAATAATTCTTTTCATGAGAAATTTCCTTACTGTTTACGAACGAAGCGATTTGGTGGCCCAACATAAAAAAGAGAGGGATAAACGAATTTGTGATCGCATCAAAGCTGTTCTGCTTTACGACAAGGGGTGGACTCTTATGCAAATCGCAGAAGCCCTTTTACTTTCTGATGACGCTATTCGCCAACACATTCGAGATTATAAAGAGTCAAAAAAGTTGAAACCGGAAAATGGTGGCTCTGTAGAAAAGCTCTCTTTAGATCAATCAGAACAGCTTGAAAAGCATTTACAAGAGCATACCTATCTCTATATTAAAGATATTTTGTTGTATGTAAAAACAGTGTTCAAAATTGATTATACCGTGCCAGGACTGTGCAATTGGATGCATCGACATGGATTTTCCTATAAAAAACCAGCCCTCGTTCCAGGTAAAGCAGATAAGGAGCGTCAAGAGAAATGGATTGAGGAATACGAACAACTAAAAAGGTCTTTGACAGATGGAGAAACGATTTGTTTTATGGATGGAGTGCATCCTACTCACAATACTCAAGTGACCTATGGCTGGATCAAGACAGGATTACGCAAGGAAATTGCTGCAAATAGCGGAAGATCTCGACTAAATCTTTCTGGTGCTGTTGATTTACTTTCATCGAAATTGCATGTTCAGGAAGATAAGACGCTGAATGCCGAATCTACTATCTCTTTCCTTAAGAAGATTGAGGACGCCTATCCAACTAAGGATAAAATACATGTGTTTTGTGATAATGCTCGCTATTACCGAAATAAGAGTGTAACTTCACATCTCCAAAATTCTAAAATCAACTTACATTTTCTTCCTCCTTACAGTCCAAATTTAAACCCGATTGAGCGGGTTTGGAAATGGATGAAAGAACGAGTGCTGTACAACACGTATTACGAAGATTTTCACGAATTTAAACAGGCTATAATGAGCTTTTTGGAAAATATATCGGGGCTGGATCTAACGTCTGTTTTTGGGCAAGAGTTTGCTGGCAGAATACGTGATAGATTCAGAGCCATCGGCGCTCCAACTTAGGCAGCTTTTTTGATTTTTACCACAGAGCTCACCGAGATCACAGAGAGAATTCAATTTCTCATTCTTCGAATACCATCCTTCAGCATTTTCACATTGAAGTTGATTAGCAAGCCCTTATGGTAATCAGACATTTTGATATAGGAAAGCAATTGGGCCTCATATAAGGGCGTCAATGCCTTAACAGACTTAACCTCTATAATTACTTGATCATCCACGACTAAATCTAACCGGTATCCACAATCGAGCATAACGTCCTTATAGAAAATTGGTAATGGTACTTCTTGTTCCACTTTTAATTTTCTTAAACGGAGCTCATAGGCTAGACATGCAACATATGCAGACTCAAGAAGTCCAGGCCCTAAACTTCGATGAACTTCTATGGCTGCACCTATAATTTCACCAGTTAAAGTGTCATTCTCTCTTCTCTCTGTGGGCTCGGTGAGCTCTGTGGTAAAAAAATCCATCGTAGCAAGCATAAATTGAAAGGAGACATTGTAGCCTACTGGGTCTTTTAGGTACACAGCCAAGCAGCCTGTTATTTGGGAGGAAACAGCTTATTTTTTACAGGATTATTTGAATTTTTCTCTCTTGTTACCGATTCTTCAATTTGAAGAGGTATATATCGGTTTTTTTCGAAATTATTTTAATAAATTTATTTTTTTCAGCGTTTAAAATGTTGTCTTAATATTTTCTTAATTAATTTTATGTAAAATCTGCATTTTAAATTTAATAAACTCAAGGTGTATTTATGAATATAATAGATTATTTTAATCCGTGGTCAGGTAAATTTCATTCTATAGAGGATTTTAAGCGGTCTGATTTTAGTCTTTATAAAAAAATTCTAACGATTGCTGCGACTGTATTCGCAACGCTTGCATCTCTGCCGTTAATTTTTGTGGGTGTTGCAGTATTTCGATTGATGGTTGAGCGTTTTAAGCCAATAAACCTTGAAGACTCAAGCGGTGATCGCTCGGATGTTGGATCTAATGAAAATGTTGGATCTAATGAAAATGTTGGACCTAATGAAAATGTTGGACCTAATGAAAATGTTGGACCTAATGAAAATGTTGGACCTAATGAAAATGTTGGACCTAATGAAAATGTTGGACCTAATGAAAATGTTGGATCTAATGAAAATGTTGGACCTAATGAAAATGTTGGACCTAATGAAAATGTTGGACCTAATGAAAATGTTGGATCTAATGAAAATGTTGGACCTGATGAGCGTGTCGAAACAGTTGCAAAGGAAGTTAATAGCAAAATAGCCCCAGTGGTAAATCTAGGCGATGAAAATCCGGGCGATGTTGTCGATGATAATGAAAATATTGAAGGTTTTGAGGATGTAATGGGAATATTGATCGAAGAAGAGTATATCAATGTGCAACCAATCCTTGAAAAACAAATAGTAAAATACGAACAAGAAGATGTGGAGCGGTTTTGGAAAATTGTAAGATCCAACAATCCGAAGAAAATCGCTCGATTGGAAAAGTATTTTGAGGGGCAATGCAGCGCGTGTTATACAGAAGCGTTAAAATTGAACAAGGAGCTTAAAGAGCTTGATCCCGATTCAAAAGATGCCTGCATAACAGATGGAAAGGTTTACTCATCGTTAACAACGTTTAAAGTAGCGCAAGACTTATTGAAAAAACACTTTCCCGGGCTGGTTTCTTTGTCATTTAGTAGTAAAACATCGCGAGCAGTCAATTGTCTTTTACAGGTTATTATGCTTGAGATAGATATATGGGATAATTTGGCGAATGACAGTGACACGCCTTTCTATATAAATGACCTTGATAAGAAGCGGGAAACATTAAAAGGGCAAGATATAGAAATTATCGGTATTCAGGAAGAAGACGCAGAACAAAATCTTCTTGATCAAATGAGATCAATCCAAGAGTGGCTTTGCAGACCAAGCCATGAGCGCATTCAGGTGCAATCGCCTGATAATCGTTTAATAGATGTATCTAAAGAAGAATTCAGTCAAAGATTGAAAGATCCTTTCATAGAAAAAATAAACAATGATCAATACTTAATTAAAAAAATAATTGATAAATCAAAAGAGGAAGGATCTATCATTAAAATGATAAAAGATTGTGTTCCTTGTGAGGAAGATACAAAGCTTTTTTCAGAGGAGCTTTTAAAAAGGTTTTTTCAGATGTCTAATCCAGATGTTAATGACCAAGAGGTTCAAATGCTTTCTGGATGGATAGAAAATTGCCGGTTGGATGAAAACATTGTTAAAGAGTGGGCAAAATTGCAAGAGTGCTCTTTTGATGATGTCGAATCTGTTTACCGTATTCGTATGTTGGAATTGTTGTTCCTTATGAGCCCGGGGATGCAGAAGCAAATGGAAATGAGAATTGATCGTGAGTTGAGTACTTATGAAAACCATGCGGAAATGCAGAGTTGCATTTCAGCGCCTGTATTCGTAATCAATCCTCAATATGGATTAGGCGAGTTGCAGAGCGTGATGCCTGTTACAGTGCAAAATTTAAACAATGGCTACTCGAATAACTCAGATGTTCTATATTACGACTGTGAAGAATCGTTTTCAGGAATAAATTCGAATCAAACGAAGAGAATAACTAATCTTCCCAAAATTCCGAGCTTCAGTTGGAATGTTCCTGAATCTCTTTTAGATCATGTTGTTTCTCGTATTAACCGTGACCTACTGTCGGATCAGCCTCAATACAAAAAGGAACGATTGGTACGCGAGCTAAAAGAAGGGGTTGAGAAATTAAAAGAGTTTAACGAGCAGTATTCTAAAGAGGAAAGCCCGAGGGCTTGGTGGAATCTGTTTAATTACTTTGCCAACAAGTCTATTCCTATAGACGAAGAGTCGGCAGTGGTTTCTCAAATAGGACCGATGCTGACGCCTATTATTGACAGTAGCTATGAATTGCTGCGTACAGTGGCGATTTTACAAAATCGGAGCGAAAATGATGATTATAAGGAGGAGATTAAACTCCTTAAACAAGTCAGAGTTCAGTTAACTGAAGCAAAAAAGTTAATAAACTCTTTTGTTGAACGAGTAAACGATGATGACTGGCAGAGGGCATTGCGATCGAATGTCGAGACAATCGATACCCTTGCCGCCCAGCTGCCTTGTGACGCCGCAGAAGTTAAAACTTATTTCGGACGGTTTCAAGGAATTTTTCGACAATCTAATGAAGTTGACGAGCTGAAATGGAAGGTGCATAAGTACGAAGCGCAAATTGCTTGCTTAAAAGCGCATTTTGAAGAAAAATTCCCGAACATTGTCAATTCTATGGAAGATTTAACAGCGAGTATGATAACTGATAAAGGATGGGAGCGCACCCACGGTACTCTTGCTGTTAAACGGTTATATGCGATTCTATGCGAGGTTGAGATCGATACTGAAAATAACGATCGATACAACCAGGATCACTTGGCTCGTGTTAGAGGTGTGATTAACAAGCGTTTTATTCCCGGTTTTCGAGAGGCTTTCGAAAAGGATGAGAACAATGTTGATCTGCAAGAGATTGCCTCCATTCTTTTTACAGAAGTGTCGTTGAAAAATGAGAGTTTTGATACTCTAGAACAATTCGATAAGCTGGGGGCAGCGGCTCTTGGCCAGGAGGAGGTTGTCTATGACCAGCATTCGAAAGGCAAGCATCCATTTGTCAAGATGATTCACATCATCTACGAAAGGTTGGGAGCCTCTCCTTACAGCGCAAAGGCTCCGCTTTTAAATCAGAACGCAAACAGCGCCCGCGGTCAATTGAACCGTAATTTTGATCCTTATACGCAGGGAAATCCCGTGCATCATTTTTGGAATTTAATGGTTGGGGATAAAGTTGTTAAAATGCTTGGAATGGGCACTCCGACAAATGAAGATTGGTGGTCCAAGGTTTCAATCAATAAAGAGTTTATCGCACTTATGATGGGCTACAAAAGAGAAGGCAAACGCCATCTAACGATTAATAATCAGAATATGATACCTGAAAATGGCTGGCTGGCGCCACTCATCAATGGAGATGAGACCAACCGCTGCAATGCTCTTATGGAGTTTCAAAATGATGAAAGGGTAAAAGGCGCCTACTATGCGGTTACTCTTTCCAAAAACTCTGAGTTTTATTGGCAAAAAGGGGTTTGGGAAAAAGCGGATAATGCACAAGAATTTAAAAACAGTCTCTTTTATCAAGTTTGCCAAGGGCCAGCTCATATAACCGGCTGCTATATCTCGGACGCTATCCGCGACCTTATTCCGGACTTTGATAAAAAGGCAGAAAATATCTTCGAGAAAATTCATCAAAGACTGTTTGATGGAAAAAAAGTGCTTGACGTTAATGAAAGAAGGTATTTCATTGAGCAGTTTTATGACAACCTTGAAAAGATGATGATTTTAGAAGGAGGTTTTGACTCCGTCAACATCAGCTGTAAAGATCAAATTGACAGGGGAGCCGGATCAAATGCTCAACTTTATGCAAATTGCTGTCTGATTCACTCTGATGAGAGTGAGTTAACCGAGGAACAGCAATGGGAAGTATTGGTGATTATGATGGTGCGCGCTTTATTTGTAAGAAAGCGTTCTCCGCGTTCAGAAAGAGTGCATCGTTTCGCTGAAGGCATGGACGTGAGTTTGGAAAACGTTGAAAGGTTGAAGAGCTTGCACAATGCTCTCTTCGGAGATATGCAATTTATCCCGCAAATGATTGCATAATCATAGTCAATAATCGAGGGTATTCGTTATAATGGGGAACATGAAAGAGTTCCCCATTTTTTATCCTCAAAAGTCGGGCAATGAAATTCCTTCGCTTTTAGAGCAGTATCGGATTCAGGCTCAAAAAAATGAAAAAGAGCATTTTCATCCGAGGGCTGCATTATCCGAGAACCATTTGAGAATACATGGACAAGAGGTTGATCATCGTCTTCCCTATAAAAGAGATGTCGATCGGATTGTGCACTCGAAAGCTTATGCGCGCTATATCGATAAAACTCAAGTTGCCTATCTCATTGAAAATGATCATATTACTCACCGAGGGCTGCATGTTCAGCTGGTTAGTAATTTTTCTCGAGGCATTGCCGAGATTCTGCGATTGAATTTGGATCTGGTTGAAGCGATTGCGCTTGGCCACGATGTTGGACACCCGCCTTTCGGGCATGAGGGGGAACAATATTTATCTGCTCTAACCGAGGAATTTGGAGGGTTTGCATTTGCCCATCCTTATCAATCTTGCCGTATTTTTTCTCAAATAGAGCCGTTAAATCTCGGACTTGCGGTATACGATGGATTTTTGTGCCATGACGGGGGAATGCGGTCAACGATTTTAAGGCCTTTATTCGGCAAAACGTATAAGCAGCATCTGCAAGATCTTGAAACTAAGTTGGAAAATCCGGGCGAGAACATTATTCCTTCTACATTAGAAGGGTGTTTAGTCAAGCTTTGCGACACCATGAGCTATCTTGGAAAAGATATTGAAGATGCCATCAGTCTCGGAATTATTAGAAGAGAGGATGTTCCCGAGACTCTTTTAGGGAATGCGAACAGGCAGATATTAAAGGCGCTTGCGTGCGATGTGATTGCCAATAGTTTCGGCAGGGATTATATTGCCGTTTCAGAAGAGGTTTTTGAATCGTTGCAAGTATTGAGAAAATTTAATTTTGATTATATTTATCATGATCAAAGGCTTAAAAAGGAATCATTTAAGGTGAAAAGAGCTTACCGCATTTTATTTGAGTTTTTGCTTAACGACTTTGAAAATCAGCAAGAAGGCAGCTATCTTTGGAGCCATTTTCTAAGCAATAAACCTGAGAGGTATCTCTCTGAAACCTCCTCTGTGCAAAAAGTTTGCGACTATATTTCCGGGATGACAGACAGCTATTTTATTCATGCGATCGAAAAAGTCTTTCTTCCTACTCAAATTGAGTGGATGCCATGTTAGTCTTGGCAATCGATGTCTGTACGGAGCGCGGAGTTGTCGCTCTAGTGCAAGATCATCAAATCGTCTATGTTTCCGACTTGCCGTCGGGATTGCATAATTCCCGTTTCCTTGTGCCTAAAGTGGCTGAAGCTTTTAAAAGGGTCGGTAAAAGTTCAAAAGATTTAGATTTAATTGCAGTTGGAACAGGGCCGGGGTCGTATACAGGGATGCGCGTTGGAGCAGCTGTTGCAAAATCTCTTTCTTTTGCAAGCGGAGTTCCTTTAACGGGCGTTTGTTCGTTAAAAGGGTATATTCCTTCAGGCACATTGGATTTTGCCGCAGTGATTGACGCGAAAATGGCGGGATGTTATTTGATAAAAGGGGAAAGGAGGGGAAACCGGGTATTTTATCAGTCGGAACCCGGAGTATGGCCGCTTGAAGAGGCAGGCGTCCGGTTAGAAGATCGGGATGTTATCGTTTCTCCCTTTTGCGCCAATTTGCAGGATCGGTTTGCTTCTCTTTATCCTGATCACCGTTGGAAGTGGCAGGAATTAAGTACGGATGTTCTCCACTTTTGCTCTTTAGCTATTGATCAATATGAGAAAAACGAATATTCCGTAGACGGCTCTCTTGATCTTTTATATCTGAAATAAAGAAAACTTGCAGCCAATGGTGTTTTATCGGGGGTTGAAATATATCTTCGATTGCTATATGATGTTGGTTTTCAATGCAGCAAGCGTTGCTGCTCAACATTTAAACGTAGTTAGGTGAACAGGTAGGCGTCCTGGTCCTCCTTCTTCGCCCACGCGGTGCCGTAGATCCGCTGCAGCATCTCGTTTTTCGAGTCGCCGCGCCAGTACGCGCCGGCCAGCCGCATCAGCTTGAATACCTTGAGCTTGCCGGTCGAGGGCACGTGCGGCCCGCGGGACAGATCGGTGAAGTCGCCCTGCTGGTAGAGCGATATCGGCTCGCCCGAGGGAATCGAGGCGATGATCTCGGCCTTGTACAGCTCGCCCTGGTCGCGGAAAAACTTCACCGCGGCGTCGCGCGGCATCTCCTTGCGCGCCAGCGGGAGGTCGCGCTTGGCGATTTCCGCCATGCGCTTTTCGATCGCCGCCAGTTCCTCGGGCGTGAACGGGCGCTTGTAGGCGAAGTCGTAGTAGAAGCCGTTTTCCATCATCCTGCCGATCGTGACCTGCGCCTCGGGGAACAGCTCCTTGACCGCGTGCGCGAGCAGGTGCGCGGTCGAATGGCGCAGGATTTCGAGGCCCTCTCGGCATCGCGCTCGGTGACGATCGCGAGCTCGGCGTCGTGATCGATCGAAAAGCTGGCGTCGACCAGCTTGCCATCGACCTTGCCCGCCAGCGCCGCGCGCGCCAGCCCGGCGCCGATCGAGCGCGCGACCTTCGGCCACGGTGACCGGGCCGGGGAAGCTCTTGTGTGAGCCGTCGGGCAAGCGGATGTTCGGCATCTGTCGGTACGGCGAGGCCTTTGAATGGCTGTCAACCAATTACAGTCGAGGACGACTTCCAATCCGCTCTCAGCCTCTGCCAGTCCGCGCTGGCGATGGGCGAACAACTCTCGCCCGACCGCCGCCGTGAGTTGCATTTTTCACAAGCCGAATTCGCTATGGCCGCAGGCGACTATCCAACGGCAGCCAAGTCATATCGATATTGTTTGGACTACGAATCAGAAAAGAATAAGGAGGGCGATCCCGATCCAGGCACACTCCTGACGCATGCTTTTAACAATGCCGAAGCCCGTCGGAGGCAATTCCGGGAACCCCTGGTTGCCGATTGGGTACTTGTGATTACGTACTTCGAACGCGCGGGTGAAGCCAGCGCCGGTTCGTTGAATGTTCAAGCGAATCAATGGCAAGCCATGCACATTCCCTTTGCCTTGACGGGCGACATTGACCGTGCTCAGGACGCCCTGAAAAAGGCCCTGAAAGCCGCTGAACTCCTTGGTCTGGCGGAGGACATTTTTACGGTCAAAACCTACACCAACGTATCCGTCCAGGAATTCATAAATACAACGACGAAATGCTCGCCGCTCTCGACCGCGGCCAGCTTTGGGATGGCATGCCCATCCCGGCGTCACCTGTCGCCCCTGTCATGCACGCCGATCCGGAATCGGAATCCGATGCCCCCAACGCCGATTTGGAGTCGAATCCTGACGACACATCCCGCCGCACCCTCTCCCATGGACGACCTCGCTAAATTTGAAGCCGACCTCTGGGAGGCCGCGGACAACCTCCGCGCCAACTCCAAGCTCACCTCCAGCGACTACTTCATGCCGGTGCTGGGCGTGATCTTCCTGCGGCACGCCGCCAACCGGTTCGACGGCGCCACCAAGCAGATCGAGGCCGACCAGGCCAGCGGCAAGATGCCCAAGCGCAAGGTGCTGCCCGCCGACTACATCGCCGCCGCGCGCTCTACCTGCCCGAGAAGGCCCGCTACGACTGGATCATGCAGCAGGCCGCCGTGAGCGGAGCCGACCTGCCCAGGCTCGTCACCGAGGCGATGACCGCCATCGAGGCCGAGTTCGAGCCGCTCCTCGGCGTCCTGCCCAAGGACTACGGCATCTTCGAGACCAAGGTGCTCGAAGACCTGATGCGCCTGTTCAACAGCGAGCAGATCAAGCAGGCCACGGGCGACGTCTTCGGCCGCATCTACGAGTACTTCCTCGCCGAGTTCTCGATCCAGAAGGCGCACGACAACGGCGAGTTCTTCACGCCCGTCCTCGATCGTGCAGACCATCGTCAACGTCATCGAGCCCGACCACGGCACGGTGTTCGACCCGGCCTGCGGCTCGGGCGGCATGTTCGTGCAGTCGAGCCACTTCATCGAGCACGAGGGCGGCGACACGGCGAAGAAGGTCGTGTTCTACGGCCAGGAGAAGAACCGCGACACCATCCGCATCGCCAAGATGAACCTCGCGGTGCACGGGCTGGAGGGCAAGATCGCCGAGGCCATCACCTACTACCAGGACGAGCACATA